>JAJPKP010000056.1 GCA_021323675.1 Pseudomonadota bacterium
CGAAAAGTAATTGTCTTTTCGTACTTCGCAGATACCGTCGATTGGATTACCGAGCATCTCAGAAATGTTCTCGAAACCGACCGCCGGCTCGCCGCCTATCGAGGTCGAATGGTCTCGGTAGTCGGCGACGAAACGCGCGACGGTATCTCGCGCGCGAGGGCGGTGTTTGGTTTCACGCCGGAATCGAGCGACGCCCCACCGGGAGCCGACGAGGACCTTTACGATATCCTCGTGACGACCGACGTTTTGGCTGAGGGCGTCAACCTCCAGCAGGCGCGGAACATCATCAACTACGATTTGCCGTGGAACCCGATGCGCCTGGTGCAGCGGCATGGACGAATCGATAGGATCGGCAGTCCCCATCGTGACGTGTTCGTCCGTTGTTTCTTCCCCGACAAACGGCTGAACGATCTGCTCGACTTGGAATCGCGAATCCGTAGGAAACTCAAGCAGGCAGCGGCGAGCATTGGCGTCGAGCACGAGGTTATCCCAGGAGCGGCGACCGGCGAGCAGGTCTTTGCCGAGACTCGCGAAGAGATCGAAAAGCTCAAGAACGAAGACGCGACCATCCTTGAAAACGCAGGCGAAGATCCCTTCGCGCACTCAGGCGAGGAGTACCGGCAGGAACTCCGCAAGGGCTTGGAGCGCTACGGCGAAAAGGCGATCACGGAACTGCCCTGGGGGGCGGGATCGGGGTTCATCAATGGCCGCACGACCGGCCATTTCTTCTGTGCCAAGGTGGGAGAGCGTGTCTTTCTGAGATTCGTGCCCGCCGATGGCGACGCGATTGTCAAAGACACCCTCGGCTGTCTCAAACTGATCGCGTGCAAAGACGATACTCCACGCCACGTCCCGGATAATGCTCGGGAAGCCGCGTATGGTGCTTGGGAATGTGCGCGGCGCGACATCTTCGAGGAGTGGAAGTTCGCGACTGACCCCGCGAACTTGCAGCCTCGGGTCAAGGCGGGGATGAAGGCGGCGGCTGATCACGTTCGGAAGTATCCGCCACCGGGATTTACGCAGGAGCAGGTTGATCGGCTCATCGAGTCTATCGAGGCGCCGTGGGGTGCGCGAATTGAACGCCAGATTCGCGACTGCCTTGACGGAGCCAAGGGTTCCGAGGCCTCAATCGCGATTGCGACAAAGGTCAAGGAACTCGGCCTCGAACCGTTCAAGCCGGCTCCACCGCTCCCGCCAATCGACGAAGACGAAATCCGTCTCGTCTGCTGGCTGGCGGTAAAGAATCGGCCAACATAAGCGTCTTGACAATTGCAGACTGGACGACAGCGGTTGTCGCTGAACAGGGATAATGGTTCGACAGAACTGGCAAGGATGACGTAATGGCTTCGAGTCTTGAACAGGAATTGAGTGCTCTCGAGAACCAGCTTGCGGCGGCCTCCAAGGCCGCAAAAGTTGCATTGGCTGAGCTCAAAAAGGCCCAGAGTGGTGCAAAGGTCGGTCAACTTCGCGATTTGAGCAGAAGCCTTGCTGAGGGACGCAATGCTGCCAAGCGATTCGCGGAAGAAATGGCAAGTGCGGATTCCTCGTGGAAATTCGAAGTTGAGCCTTCCTTCGCGGAAGGAGGATATCTGAGAGAGCTGCTGCAGGAAGCCGACCGTGCCGGATTAAAGCTGTTCGAGCGAGACGGCCGTCTTTACTGTTTTCCGATGTTGCTAACTCTTTCGGCCAAAGACATGGCCGTGATGGTGGATCGTAAACCAGAACGCCGTCTGAGGCCGCGTGAATTGGTTAGGGTGCTGCTGGAGCGACAAAAGCGGCCACAGCGCTTCAACGAGCAGAAACTCCTAGACACTCTATTTGACGCATACTCCCGGCTCGACCGCCGAATCCTGCGTGAGTGGACGCCGGAGGTGCGAGGCAATGGTCCGGTAGTGCCATTGATCAAGCTATATGAACTCCTGACGCTGTTGCCGGGTTCCGAGCGCGAATATCCGAAGGAGGAATTCGCACGCGACATCCACTTGCTCGACAGGCAACCCGACCTGCGTACGAAAGACGGGCGGCGGTTTGCCTTGCCTGCCGCGACCGGTACGAAGGTCACTGGTCAGCGGCTGACCGTAGTCGATCAGCAAGGCGTCGAGAAGATCTACGTCGGCATCAGGTTCGACAAGGAGTGAACCATGGCCGTGAAGCTAAAAGAGTGGCTTGAGCTGATCGACAAGGAATACCTCTGCGACTTCATAGTAAATGGTGGAGCTGCGGTTAAGTTTCTGGTCGCGGACGAGGCTAGCATTGGCGCCCTTAACGCGGACTTGATTGGCCGAGCCGCAGAACACGGCCTTGTCTTGATCAATATCAATAGCGCCACGGCCAAGCTTCACATGATTCAAGACGTGTTCTTCGCGGTATCTCGACAGATCAGTTGGGAGGCGGATGCGCAGCGTTTCGTAGAAGGGCTATTCCAGCGCCAGGGATACCGATGGCCCAGCGCAGGCCAGCCCGTCGCTCTGACGGAGATTGCCGAGGCCAACAAGGTGGACGCTACTATTCTGCGCCGCGAATTCAACAGATGGCTCACCGCCGACTTGATGAACGATACCAGCATGGCACAGGATTTTCGTATTGCTGTCATGCAGCTGTGCCTCAATCGCTTGGCCCCAGCGGGACATGGCGGTGAGGGAGTAGCGCCAATCCTGCAATGGTTGCGGGGTGAACTGCGAATGCTCAGCCCGCTGAAGAACGCGAACATTTACTCGCGGATCACCAGGCATAATGCGCGGGCTATGTTGCGGTCTCTGTGTCGGTGGCTCGCTCTCGCTGGTCACAAGGGCTTGTTGCTTTCCCTCGATATCCGCCAGTTGACGCGCACCGCATCGCTTGTGGCTGATGGTGTGCGTTACACGTCGGGCGCGGTGATGGACGCTTA
>JAJPKP010000022.1 GCA_021323675.1 Pseudomonadota bacterium
AACATCCAGAACGGCAAGGTCAATGGTTTCACTCTCTCGGAAATCGAGCCCGGATCGGTGTTTGAGGATCTCGGCCTCGAGGACGGGGATCTTCTAACCGCGATCGACGGCAAGCAGCTTCAGAATCCGGCCGAAGCCGTCGGCCTGCTTTCGACCATCCAGTCACGCTCCGCGCTCGACATCACCGTGATGCGCGACGGGCGCCCCGTCCAACTCCACTACGACATCCGCTAGCCGATGGAAGTCCGGGCAGCACGGCGCAGGGAACGCGACGAGGTGTTGGATCTCCTGTCGCTGTGGTACAACGACCGGGAATTCTTTGCCCTCTACAATCAGAACGACCGAAAGTTCCGCGACGAGCTATGCCTGGTCGCGCGCGACCGCGGGCAACTTGTCGCCACGGTTCAGATTTTCGATCGCGCGATCAACCTCGCCGGCCATCGCACGCCGATGGGGGGTATAGGGTCCGTTTTCACGCGCGAAGACTACCGCCACAAGGGCGTGGCCTCGGACCTGATGAGGCTTGCGATTGAAGCCATGGAGCGCGAAGGGTTCGAAGTCTCACTGCTGTTCGCGGAACGGCTCGGCTTCTACAATCGCTTCGGTTGGCGCGAGGTTGCACGCAAGTTCACGATTCTGACCGGCGCCGCCGGCATTCGCGTCGATGATGACTGCGAGATCGATGTCTTCGATGCGGCAAGAGACCTGAGCGCCATACGGGCGATTCACGATGCCTATACCGGGCGCTTCAATGTCGCGGCGATCCGCGACGAAGAAGACTGGCGCGGCAATCTGATCTTCGCGGCGAACCAGCCGAACCGCCCTGGCTCCAACGAATACTTCATCCTTGCCCGCAAGGACGACGCCCCGGTCGCCTATCTTCGCGTAAGCCGGTTTCACGGGGTGGCGATGGTGATGGAGTATGGGTATCGGCCGGGTGCGGTTGACGCCCTGCTCACCCTCTTCCGTCATCTCGGCGAAACCGCCGCCGCCTCGCCATGCTCCCACCGCCTGCGCGGAGACCATCGACGGGGCGCCCTGCTTGGCGAAGAGTCCGGAGCAGCCCCGGCAGGCGTTTTGATCACGCATACCGCCCATGACAAGCAGTTCGAAAGCCGCTTGGCGCAGGCTGGATGCCCCGTCAACTACCATCAGGACAACAACTACATGTGGCGGGTGATCTCGCCCGAGCGACTCGGAAGACGCCTCGGCTTGCCGCCGGATCGCGCGGCCGCAGCCGCGTTTGAAATGTTTCGAGACGACCGTTCGCTTTTCTGGACAGCGGACCGCTTCTAGCCCTATTGCCCAAGCGCGCCTCGAAGCGGATGTTGTTGTAGGAGGACGTCTGCTGGGAGGTTGTGCTATGGAGAGGCGGTTTGGTCCGGTTCGGTCTGGTTCTTCCCGTGTTCTGATTCTTCCCCTTTCAATTGCGGCCATCGCGTCGGCTTTGGCGGGCGGGCCTTCGCCGGCGGTTGCGGCGCGCCGTCATTCCCACCCCGTCGCGTCATCGGCGAAGGCGCCTTCCCCTACTCCCGCCGATCGGCCGTACGCGGAAGCCGCGGTCATGGAACCCGTTACAGGCACCTTCATCCTGGAAAAAAATGACCATCAACCGTGGCCGACTGCATCGCTCGCCAAGATGATGCTGATGCTGATCGTGGCGGAAAAGCTCCATGACGGCAGCCTGAAATTGACCGACAAGATCACCACCTCGCGCGAAGCCTCCAGGATGGGCGGTTCGCAGGTTTACCTGAAAGAGGGCGAGGTCTTTTCGCTCGACGACATGATGAAGGCGATCGTCGTACATTCCGCAAACGACGCATCGGCGGCCGTCGCGGAGTACGTGGCGGGATCGACCGATGCCTTCGTCCAGATGATGAACCAGAAGGCGTCAGCCCTCGGAATGAAGGACACTCACTACTATTCCGTTCACGGCCTCCCACCCGCGCCCGGCCAGCAGGCGGACGTCGCGAGCGCTTATGACCAGGCGCTGCTCGCCCGCGAATTGCTCAAATATCCTGACGTGATTCGATGGTCCTCGATTGACACAACGCCTTTTCGCGGCGGCACGTTTGAGCTGCGCAACACCAACCACCTTGTTCGCACCTATCCGGGATGCGACGGTTTGAAGACCGGATTTTACGATCAGGCGGGATTCAATGTCGTGGCGACCGCGAAGCGCGGCAATCTTCGGCTGATAGCCGTCGTGCTCGGCACTCCCCACAAACTCACCAATTTCAAGCAAGCCGCGGAGCTGATGTCCGAGGGATTCGCCCAGTATCAAATGGCCGAGGTGGTCAAGAAAGGCGCTGCGGCCACGCAAACCGTGGCGGTCGCGAACGGAGCCGTACCGGCGATGACGCCGGTATTCGCCGGCGATGCGGCGGTATTCGCGAAGCGCGGTGCCGCTCCCAAGGACGTCAAGATCTCCTATCAGCTTCCCTCATCTGTCCCGGCCCCCATCAAGGCGGGACAGAAAATAGGCACCGCCGAGATTATCGCCGGCGGCAGGCCGGTGGAGACCGTCGGTCTCATCGCGCCGGCCGACGTACCGAAGAAATCCGGCGGATTATTGGGCGGGATACTCGGGAAGCTGTAGTCATCGCTCGCTCAACGGGATGAAAAGCACGCGCCGGGTCGAGTCACCGACTCCCCGCGAGATATGCCCTTTTCCTGTAAGGTCCTCGGCTAGCAGGATCGAACCCGGTCCGAATCGGCGCTTTTCGCCGTCGCTGACTTCGATTTCGACCTCACCGCTCAGGTTGACCACGAACTGCCGGCGCGGCGCGTTGTGCCAGTCGATAAAATATTCGCTGCTGCGGCTTTCCCGAAAGACCACGCCTTTCGCCGCCACCAACTCCGACATCAACGATGCATGATCCGCGGGCTTCATCTCGAGCTCGACGTCCTCGAGGTGCGATTCTCCGGATGGGTCGGCATAGATACGCGTGTAATTCATGTTGCGACCGTCGCCTCCAGCGCTGCTCGCCAGTCTAGCGCCTCGATGCCTGCGCTGTCAGGCCGCAAGCTCTTGCATGCGGCTTCCGGTTCGGAGCCATATGCAGCAAAGGCGCTGCGTTTGCTTGCGGCGCGGGCATCGGTAGAAATAACGCGGAGATGATGACTCGCAGGAAGCTGATCGTCACGGTGGCAGCGGTCCTGATCGTCTGGATCGCGGGAAATCTCGCGCTCCACTTCGGACAGATTCACCACGACCGGCTGCCTTTCGATATCAACAAGGAATTCCCGCCCGACAAACCGGCAAGACCGGGCGTAATCTTTGCCTCGACCCTGGCGGCAATCGTGGA
>JAJPKP010000006.1 GCA_021323675.1 Pseudomonadota bacterium
AAAGCCCGCTTCTTCATTTCCTTGAACACTCCCTCTTTCGCGAGCTTGCGCTTGAGCACCCGCATCGCCTGGTCGAGAGAGCCTTCAACTCGAATTTCCATAGTTCTCCTAAGGTTTAGTCTACCGAGACTAGGTCTGAATCCGTCCAGAGTCAACCGAAAACGATCGGACCCGCCAAGCCGGCCGATTCGCCGGGCTTATCGCCGCCGCACTCGTAATCGCGCAAGGCCCCGGAATCTCAGGATTTGGCTCCGGTTCTGGTACTCTGAAACCCCGTGAAACTGCGATGTCTTCTTATTGCCGCCGCGCTCGGCATCGCCGGATGCAGCGCGCCTCTTCCCACCACTGAGCTGCCGCCCGGGCGCTTTATCAGCCCCGCGCTCGAGTTTCCGGAATTCCGCGATTATCGCGGCGTCATCGATCTGAGGATCAGAGATGCGAAGCTCGATCAGCCCGCGGTGGCTGACCTTTCCAAGCCGGCCCAAATCGATTTCGTAGTCCTCGCGGACCGCGCCCGCCGCGGCGAGAGCGATTACGGCGTGGGCGGCTTTACCTCGGCGGTTCTGTTCATTCCGGGCGCATCGTTCGCCGTGGACGGCGGAGATATCGTCGCGATCAATCCGCGCGAGCCGATCGATCCCTCCAAACCGTCGAGCGAGCTGGTCGGCGCGATTCATGAGCAGGGCGGCGTCGCAATCGCCGCGGCGCCCTCAAAGTTCCGATCGGCGGGCGACTATGCGCTGGCCGACGGTATCGAGGTGTACAACCAGCGCGATTCGTGGACCTCCGAGAGTCCCGGCACGCTCTATTGGCGCGCGTTCTTTCTCTCGACCGATCGGTTTCTGCTCGACCTCGCGCCCCGGCCGGATGAAAACCTGTCGATCTATGACAAACTCGCCTCCGGGGGGCGGGTGACGCTGCTTGCCGGGATGGGTGCGCCGGATGACATGAGCGTCGCCGGCTCGAAGGTCGGAACGCTGCAGCAGCTATTCCTTTTCTATACGACCCACGTGCTCGCCTCCGAGCGCGCGGTGGATCCGGTCGTCGATGCGATCAGGCGCGGTCATGTCTATGTCAGCTTCGATATCCTCGGTTACGTGGGCCAGTTCGCGTTCTTCGCACGCGACGGCCAGACGAAAACGATGATGGGCGAGGAGGTGCGGCTTACGCAGACCCTCAAGCTTCAGGCCGAACTTCCCGCCCAGGCGGACAAGATTGTCCTGCTTCGTGACGGCAACGAGGTCGCATCGGCGGAAAACGCACAGAACTTCGAGTACGCGCCCGCCGAGCCGGGAACCTACCGGCTGGAGGCCCTTCGAAGGGACCATCTATGGATCCTGTCGAATCCGGTGTACGTGCGATGATGAGGATTCGGCGGGATGCCGGGAACGCGGCTTCGCCCCCGATAACGGAACAGCGAAACCTCAGACCGCGGCGCACATCAGCGTGTGCGCGGTGGCCGACTCGACGCGCACCTTGATCGTATCGCCCGGACGCGCACCGAGAGCGGGGAAGATTGCGGTCTTGAACTGGGGTGTCTTGCCCGAGAGCATCCCCTCGCCGCGCCGCGCGGGGCCTTCGACCAGAACCGCAAACACGCTGCCGATACTCGCACGATTAAGTTCGAGCGAGGTCGCTTCCTGAAGCGCGATCACTTCGGCGAGGCGGCGGCTTTTTTCCTCTTCGCTGACCGTATCGCCAAGCTTGTAGGCGCGCGTGTTTTCGCGCACCGAGTATTTGAAGGTGAACGCCTGGTCGTAACGAACCGTGCGCATCAGCGCGAGCGTCTCTTCGTAATCGCGCCGCTCCTCGCCGTGGAAACCGACGATTATATCGGTCGAGAGCGCGAGCGACGGAATCGCCGCGCGCAGACGCTCCACCAATCGCAGATATTCCTCGACCGTGTAACCGCGATCCATCGCGGCCAGAATTCGATTTGACCCCGATTGCACCGGCAGATGGAGGTACGGCTGGACCTTCGCCTCGGACGCCATCGCGTCGATCACCGAATCGGTCATGTCGCTCGGATGAGGCGACGTGAAGCGGATCCGTTCGATGCCGGCGACCCGCGCGACCATCCGGAGCAGCGCGCCGAAATCGACCTCGCCGAAGCGGTACGCGTTCACGGTCTGGCCGAGCAGCACGACTTCGCGCACTCCGCGTTCGGCCAGCTCCGCGATTTCGCGCAGCAAGTCGGCCGGCGCAATCGAGCGCTCGCGTCCGCGCACATAAGGAACCACGCAGAACGCGCAGAACTTGTCGCATCCGCGCATCGCCGTCACATACGCGCGAATCGAGCCGTCGTGCTCCGGCGTGATGTCCGCGTAGGTTTCGGCGCGGTCCAGACGCACGTCAACCGCGGGATCGAAGCCCGCGCGCCCGATCATCTCGGGCAGCCGCCGGTAGCTGTCGGGTCCCGCGATGAGATCGAGATGGGGTGCTTTTTCTACCAGCGCCGCGCGATTGTGCTGCGCCATGCATCCCAGCAGCCCGAGCCTGATTTCCGGACGCCGATTCTTCATCCGGGCGAGGTCGCTTAGACGCCCGAGCACGCGTTCCCCGGCATGCTCGCGAATCGCGCAGGTATTGAGCAGGATTACGTCGGCATCCTCAGCCTTTTCCGCCAAGTCGTAGCCCGCGCGGCGCAGCACGGCCGTGACCGTCTGCGAGTCGGCGATATTCATCTGGCATCCGTAGGTCTCAAGATAGACCCGCGGACGGCAGCCTACGCTGGCACGTTCGTTCATCGCGTAAAGCCAAATCTTAAGCTTAGCGAAGATTTTGATCCATCGCGGCGGCCGCTGCTTTGGGAATCTTGCCCCTTGCGCGCGTCGCCGATTATCCTTGATTGGCGATGGCTAAGCAGCGACGACCTTCGTTCGAGCGGATGGAAGCGACGCTGCTCGCGTGTCCGCGATGCAAGCGGGCGGTGCCGGTGCGCAAGCGGCTGCTGCTCGTCCTGCCCGAAGGCGACAAGTACGAGTACGTCTGCCCGCAATGCGGATCGACCTGTGGAACCACGGTCGAAGCGCCGCCTCCGATGGGCCGGCTTTAGTTGTTGCCCATTCCCTGCACGGAAGTCGGCTCGATCTCGTAAATCACCCGCTTTTCCTTGGGCGAGTGAAACGGGTACTTGTCGACGCCCATGTACTTCTTCGCGAGCGCATCGATGTGCTCCACCGCCCCGTCTTCGGTCACATTCGCAACTACGCCGCGAACTTGCACGTAGCGGTAGGGATTGTCGGGATCGATGACGGAGAGGGCAACCTTTGCCCCCTTCTTGAGATTGCGATCCTTTACCCTTCCGCGCGCGGTGTTGAAGACGACCCGGCCCTGCCGATAGTCGATCCAGACCGGAGTGACCTGGGGGGAACCGTCAGACATGACGGTTGCGATGTGGGCGAAGGCCTTTTTGTCGCGAAACAGGTCGAGATATTTGTCCAGATTCGCAGCCATACGCGTCAACTCCTCGGTTGCCTGATCCCGATCAGGCTGGTCCAATGAAGCCTGAACTTAGGGAGTGATGATCCTGCGGTCTCAAGCTAGCTTGCTCGGATGCGGGAAGCCATCGCCGGAGACACGCTATAAGAGGTTCTTTCACCTTTTTTGCCGCCATCCTTTAGGCGCGACGAATGGCGGAGGCCGGCGAGGCCGGCGCGCTGTGCATTGCAATCGAGTCAATTTGACACTCTCATTTGCATTGGCTAATAGGCTTGCCTAAGCTCGATTTCTGATAGGCGACATCGAGGAGATTTCCGACCTGCCAAGGAGCAATCTTTCCAATGGCGTTATTTAATAAGGAGCCCGAGAAAGGACCCAAGATACAGCCGGTCCAATCCTCCAGCGTTGGGAATTCTCAGCCGCAGTCGACAGGCTCAGCTGCCGCGCCGCAGGCTGCCTCGGCATCGCCGGCCGCGCCTCGATCCGCATCGGCGCCGGCAACGCCGGAGGGACGCGCTTATCTGGATCGCGGATCGAAGATCAGCGGAAAGCTCTCGTTTGAAGGGCCCGCGCGAATTGACGGAGAAGTGGACGGCGAGATCGTTGCCAAGGAAAGCCTGATGATTGGGGAGATGGCGACGATAACCGCGCAGATTCGGGCCGCGTCGATCGTGGTGGCCGGCAAGGTCAGCGGCGACATCACCGGATCGCAGCGGATCGAAATTCGTCCCTCGGCTAAAGTCGCGGGCAATCTGGCGGCCCCGGTGCTGGTAATTCAGGAGGGGGCGCTGTTCGAAGGCCACTGCACCATGCAACCCGAAGGGGCGCGCGAGGATCGCAAGGTCACCGTGTTCCCAAAGGAAGAGAGAGTAGCAGCAAAAGAGGAACGCATCGCCGTGCAGGCGGCTTCCGGAGGACAGAAGCAGGCCTGATCTTCGCGGCCATCCGCAATAGCCTCCCCGGTTCGATTCACCCACGATGACGTCAGACTGGAAAACCCCCTGGAGGGGCGCGAAAAATCCCTGTCCAGAGCAGATGGCCTCAGCGGCGACCGAGGTCCGCGAGATGCCGGGAGAGATGCGGTAAGTCATGCATATTCCGCCCAATTGGGGGACCTTCGCCGTTCTCATTGTCTCCTTTCTGGTTTTCTGGTTTATATTCAGCCGGCTGTTTTTTCGCCCGTTTCTGAACCTGCTGGCCGAGCGAGAAAAGCGGTTTAGGAGCTTAAGCGACCGCACCGAACAGCTCCTCAAGGAAGCACGCTCCGCTGATGAGGCTCGCGAGCAGCGGCTTAATGCCACCCGCCGCGAAGCACTGGAACATCGCGAGGCCGAGCGGCGAAGGATCGAGGCGGAAGCGGCCCAGATGCTCGAGGCGGCCAAGGCCGATGCTCGCGCATCGCTCGAAGCCGCGCGAACGCGGATCGAGGGCGAACTTAAAGCCGCCGAACGCGAGCTGGACCAGATGGGGCGAACGCTCGCGGCTGAGCTTGCTGAACGGGTGCTTGGCCGTCCGCTGAACGGGGGCGGAACGAGCCATTGACGACGATGAAACGATGGATCGCAACCGCCGCAATCGCATTTGCGGCGTTTTTTCCGTCAGTCGCGCTGGCGGCAGAAGAAGCCGAGAACCATGGGTCGTGGCTCACACTTGGTTTCTTCGCCGTCAACTTCCTCATCTTCGTGTTCGTGCTTGCGTACGCGGCCGGACCGTACCTGCGCAAATTCTTCAGTAATCGCGCTTCGCTCATCCATTCCAACCTCGCCAGATCTGAAGAGGCTTTCAGGGAAGCCGAAGCGCTCGCCCGCGCCGCGGCGGAACGGATTGCCGCCCTCGAGCAGGAAGTTGCCAAGCTGCGACAGGACCTGGAAGCGGAGACCTCTTTCCAGTTGCGCCGCGTTTCCGAACTCGCGCGCACCAATTCCGAACGAATCCGAAGCGACGCGGCGTTGACCGCCGCCGCGACCGCCGAGAATGCGCAGCGCCGCGTCCGCGAGAATCTCGCGGCTGTGGCCGCCCGGCTTGCCCGCGACCTTATCTCGCGGCACTTCGAGACGGCCGATCAGAGCCGGCTTTTGAGCAGCTTTATGGATCGCCTCGGACAGGAGGCGCAGCGATGAAGGGTTCGCGGGTCGCCAAACGCTACGCGCGTGCGCTGATCGAGCTGGCGGAAAAATCGCAGGTCGAGAAGTGGGGCGCCGAACTCGAGCGCCTGGCGGCGATCGTCGATTCTCCCGACCTCGAGTCTCGCCTTGCCTCGCCGGAGCTGAGCCAGGCCGCGCGGCAGGAGGCGATGGCGAAAATCGCGGAGCGCCTTGAACTGAGTTTTCCGCTTCGATCGTTCGCGGTCGTCGTCGCGCGCCACGGACGCATCGCGGAAGTCCGCGCCATCGCCGAAGCCTACCGCGATCTGGTGGACCAGATGCTGGGGCGCGAGCGCGCCACTCTCACCTTCGCGGTTCAGCCCTCGAACCAGGAGGTCGAACGCGTGGTCGCGGGGCTGGAAGCGATTGCCGGGAAACAGATTATTCCGACCATCAAGGTCGATAAGGAGTTGCTCGGCGGCGTAGTTGCCGAGCTCGGCGGAAAGACTTACGACGGCAGCCTGGCGGCGCGGCTCGCGGAGGCGCAGCTCAAGCTTGCCGGGCACGCCTGATCGGACGATTAAACCTATGGCGGACATTCGACCCTCGGAAATCAGCGAAATACTAAAGAGCGAGATCAAGGGCTTTGAAGGCTCGATCGCGGTGCGCGAAACCGGCCGGGTGCTTTCGTGCGGCGACGGCATCGCGCGAATCTACGGCCTCCAGAATGCCTCCGCGGGCGAGCTGCTCGAGTTCCCGCATCAGGCCTACGGGATGGTGCTGAACCTCGAAGAAGACAACGTGGGCGCCGCCCTGTTCGGTGATCCGCAGGCCATCCGCGAAGGCGACGAGGTCAAGCGCACCGGCAGGATCGTCGAAGTGCCGGTCGGTGACGCGCTCATCGGACGCGTGGTCAACTCGCTCGGCCAGCCGATCGATGACAAGGGGCCGATCAAGGCGAGTGAAAACCGCCGCATCGAGCTGAAGGCCCCCGGAATCATCGTGCGCCAGCCGGTTAAGGAGCCGCTGCAGACCGGCATCAAGGCAATCGACGCGATGACGCCGATCGGGCGCGGCCAGCGCGAGTTGATCATCGGCGACCGCGAGACCGGCAAGACCGCGATCGCGATCGATACGATCATCAACCAGCGCGGGCAGAACTGCCAATGCATCTACGTCGCGATCGGGCAAAAGCGTTCGACGGTGGCGCAACTGGTGGAAAAGCTGAACCGGTACGGCGCGATGGAATATACGACGGTGGTCGCCGCGACCGCGTCGGAAGCCGCGCCGCTGCAGTTTATCGCGCCCTACACGGGCTGCACGATGGGCGAGTATTTCCGCGACAACGGCCGGCACGCGCTGATCATCTACGATGATCTCAGCAAGCACGCGCAGGCGTACCGGCAGCTCTCGCTCCTGCTGCGCCGCCCGCCGGGCCGCGAAGCCTACCCGGGCGACGTTTTCTATCTGCATTCGCGCCTGCTGGAGCGCGCCGCGAAGATGAGCGACGAAAAGGGCGGAGGCTCCCTCACCGCTCTGCCGATCATCGAAACCCAGGCCGGCGATATCGCCGCCTACATCCCGACCAACGTCATCTCGATTACCGACGGGCAGATCTTCCTCGAAACCGACCTCTTCAACGCCAACATCCGTCCGGCGATCAACGCCGGCCTGTCGGTTTCGCGCGTGGGCTTCACGGCCTCGATCAAGGCGCTGAAGCAGGTCGGATCGACGATGAAAATCGATCTGGCGAAGTATCGCGAGATGGCGGCGTTCGCGCAGTTCGGTTCGGACCTGGACGCGTCGAGCCAGCGCCTGCTGAACCGCGGCGCGCGCATCACCGAGGTGCTCAAGCAGAACCAGTACGAGCCGGTCCCGGTGGAAAAGGAAGTGCTGATCGTGTTCGCGGCGAATGAAGGCTACCTCGACAAGCTCGCTCTCGAGCAGGTGGCCAAATTCGAGAGCGGTTTGTTCGCGCACTTCGACGCGCGCCACGCGGATCTGCTTTCGGAGATCAAGGAAAAGAAAGAGCTCAGCGACGCGCTCCGCAAGAAGCTTGCCTCCGCGATCGAAGGGTATCTGGCTCTCTTCCAGACGGAGCAGACAAAAGGAGCCGCCGCCTAGAACCGGGGCCGGCCGCAAAGTATGGCGTCACTCAAGGCAATCAGACGGCGCATCGCCTCGGTCAAATCGACCCAGCAGATTACGCGCGCCATGAAACTGATCGCCGCCGCCCGCCTCCGGCGCGCGCAGGAGGCCCTGATCGCCGCGCGGCCTTACAGCGAAGCTCTCGCGCGGGTTGCCGATTCGCTGCTGAATGCGCAGGGGATCGATCTCGCGCCGGCGCAGAACGCGGAAAAGAAGGCGTTGGTCGCGGTTATCGCGGCCGACCGCGGACTGTGCGGCGGCTACAACACCAATATTATCAGGGCCGGCGAAGAAGTGCTCCACAGCCTGCAGGATGACGGTTTCGACGTCGCGTTTTATGCGGTCGGAAAAAAGGCCGTCGATCACTACCGGCGAACCGAAGCGCCGATCGCGGTGGAAAGCATCAACAACGCGCCGCGCCTTGCCACGATCGGATTGGCGCGGACGATCGCGGCGCGGATGCTCGCGGATTTCCAGTCGGGCGCGATTTCCCAGGCTTCCATCGTTTACACCCAGTTCAAGTCGGCGCTGACCCAGAAACCCGTTTGCGAACAACTGCTCCCCGTCCAGACCATCGAGAAAAAACCCGACGACACCGCTGCGCCCCTCGACTACCTGATCGAGCCGAGTCCCGCCGAACTGGTGCCGGTGGTGGTGAAAAGCTATCTGGAGGCATCGATCTTCCACGCCCTGCTCGAAGCGGAGGCATCGGAGTACGGCGCCAAGATGACCGCGATGGACAGCGCCACCAACAACGCGTTTGAAATGATCAACGCGCTCACCCTGGAAATGAACCGGGCGCGCCAGGCGCAGATCACCAAGGAATTGATGGATATCGTCGGCGGCGCGGAAGCGCTGCGCGGATAGCCGAGGAAGAGTCTTTCCATATGAGCGAGACACAGCAAGGAAGCATCAGTCAGGTGCTGGGCAACGTGGTTGACGTGCAGTTCTCCAACGGATCGCTTCCCCCGATCCTGACGGCTTTGCGCGTGACCAACCCGGCGATTAGCGACCAGCCCGGCAACCTGGTCCTCGAAGTCGAACAACATCTTGGTGAAAACACCGTCCGCTGCATCGCGATGGATACGACGGACGGACTGGTTCGCGGCATGCCGGTAGACAATACCGGCGCCCCCATCACCGTTCCCGTGGGTCCCGGAACGCTCGGCCGCCTGATGAACGTAACCGGCGATTCGATCGACGAAGCCGGCCCCATCCAGGCGCTCAAGAAGATGCCGATTCATCGCGACGCTCCGGCGTTCGATGAGCAGGCAACCGAGGTCGAGATCCTGGAGACCGGAATCAAGGTGGTCGATCTGATCTGCCCGTTCTCGCGCGGCGGCAAAATCGGATTGTTCGGCGGCGCGGGCGTCGGCAAAACCGTCACGATCCAGGAGCTCATCAATAACGTCGCCAAACAGCACGGCGGCGTTTCGGTGTTTGCCGGCGTGGGCGAGCGCTCCCGCGAGGGCAACGACCTGTACCGCGAACTTCATGAATCCGGCGTTCTTGCCAAGACCGCGCTGGTGTACGGACAGATGAATGAATCGCCCGGCGCCCGCGCGCGCGTCGCGCTCTCGGGTGTCACGGTGGCGGAATACTTCCGCGATGAAGAGGGCAAGGACGTTCTCTTCTTTGTCGATAACATCTTCCGCTTCGTGCAAGCGAACTCGGAGGTGTCGGCACTGCTGGGACGCATGCCCAGCGCGGTCGGCTACCAGCCCACCCTCGGCACCGACATCGGCGAGCTCCAGGAGCGAATCACAACCACCAAGAAAGGCGCGATCACCTCGGTGCAGGCCATCTACGTCCCCGCCGACGACCTGACCGACCCGGCGCCGGCGACCACGTTTACTCACCTCGACGCGAAGGTGGTGCTGGAGCGAAAGATCTTCGAGAAAGGAATCTATCCCGCGGTCGATCCGCTCGCTTCCACCTCGCGAATTCTCGACCCGCAGGTGGTCGGAGACGAGCACTACACGGTGGCGCGCCGCGTGCAGGCGATTTTGCAGCGCTACAAGGATCTGCAGGACATCATCGCGATTCTCGGGATGGAAGAGCTGTCGGCCGAGGACAAGCTCGTCGTCGCGCGCGCACGCCGTATCGAGCGCTTCCTGTCCCAGGCGTTTCACGTCGCGGAGCCCTTCACCAACATCCCGGGCAAGTACGTGGCGCGCCAGGAGACCGTGCGCGGCTTCAAGGAGATTCTCGACGGTCACTGCGACGATCTTCCCGAACAGGCGTTTCTGCTGGTCGGCACGATTGACGATGCGCGCGAAAAGGCGGAACGCCTCGCGCGGGAAGGCTGATGGCTGAACGCTTTAAAGTGAAGCTGGTCACTCCGACCGGCGTGGTCTTCGAAGGCGAAGCGCGACAGGTCGTCGCGGTCGGTCCTCTCGGAGAGTTCGGTGTTCTTGCCGAGCATATCAACTTCATCACCTCGCTTCTGCCCGGAGTGCTGCGAATCGAGCGTCCCGACGGGCCGGTCGAGTCGTGGGTTATCTCCGGCGGCTTGACCGAAGTGAAGGATGGCGCGATGACGGTGCTGGCGAACAGCGCGCAGACGCCGGACTCGATCGATCGCGGACAAGCGGCGGCGGAAGAGCGTGAGGCCGACCAGAAGATCTCGGCGATGAGCTTCTACGACCCGGAATACCCTGCCGCCGAAGAGGCGCTTTTGCTGGCTCGCGCCCGCAGCCAGGCTGCCAGCGCAACCGCTGCGCGCTGATCGCGAGAGGTCCGAACCGCGCTGCCGGGGTTCCGGAGGTCGCGCGGATTCGCAAAATCCGCCGGAACCTCCTCGCAATTTCGCCGGATTCCGTACAGGCACAAATTTCGCCTCTTGGTTCTCGATGCGCTCCGGGCGTTAAATCGAGAGAGCCGGTTCGATCAAAAGATGAACTCGCTTCGAAACCGCGCTCTGCTGGCCGTTTTCTCGCTCTTCGCAACCGGCGCCTTCTGCTGGTCATGCGCGACTGTCACCAACGACGAACAGAGCGTCCGCAGTACGGAAGCGATGCTCGATGACGCCGGGTTCACGAAAGTTCCGGTTGATGTGCCTTCGGAAGATCTGGAGCACCTTCCAACCTTCACGCTCAATCAATATGAGAGCGTCTCAGGAAGGGTATTCTGGTATTACGATCCCGACTATTGCCAATGCCTCTATGAAGGCGATCAACTGGCCGCGGACCGCTACCAGATAGCGCTCCAGCATCAGAACGATCTCGCGCAGTACCAGGCCGATTCCGAAACCGAAGCAAGCGCCGCCCAGCAGGGGCTCATCGCGACTACTTTCACCGGCGCGGTGCCGACCCCGTTTTTCTGGGGCGGATGGGCCTCGTGGTACGGCTACGGGCTGGGGCTTCCCCGGGGAGGATACGGCGTGATCGGCGGCCATCCTCCGGTCAAAATCGGAAAAATTCACACGCCGAAACCGATTGGCCCCGGTCACGGAATCCATCCGGGCGGACCCCGGCACGGCGGATTTGGCGGCCACTCCGGCGGGCACGGCCACTGAGTATCTCATGATTCAATCCGGCAGCATCACCAGAAGTGCTGGCTGGCATGCCGTTTTTCGATGGCTGTCGGCCGCGGCGCTCGTCCCGCCCGCAAGCCGATCGACAGATTATTTGCGGCCGCTGCAGCCGGCGCCATTGGATGGCGCGATCATCCGGTTCAGAATGATGGACCATCGATCGTTTCTCCTGGAGAGAACCTTTGGCAGCAAAAGTACTCATCATCCTGATTGTCGCCGCCGCGCTCGAGGTCGGCGGCGATGCGCTCGTGCGGTTGGGCCTGGACGGACCCCGATACTGGATGGTGGGAGGCGGGTTGATCCTGTTTGCCTACGGCGTGCTCGTCAATACCAGCGGGCTGGATTTCAACCGCCTGATGGGCATTTACATCGCGATCTTCTTTCTGGTCTCGCAGGCAATTTCGTGGGCGATCTTCGGCCAAATTCCCGATGACCGGATAGTCCTCGGCGGAGGGTTCATCGTCGCCGGCGGTTTGGTGATTCTGCTGATGACCTGATTTTGAGGCGGTTCTCAGCCGATCACGCTCAGCCATTCACCGAAGCATTCTCGCGCTTCAACCTCGAGCAGCGCCGCGTATTTCGCGGTGTCCGCGCGCAGTTCAGTCACCGACAGTTTCGCGGCGGCGATCTCGCAGGCATGACCGATGAACCATTGTTCGAGGCGCGCGGCGGTCGCTTCGGGATGGAACTGGAACGCCATCGCGCTTGCACCCCACGAAAAGGCCTGGTTGCGGCAAAAGTCCGTCGATGCGAGCAGGGTCGCGCCGCGCGGCAAATCGAAAGTATCTCCATGCCAGTGCAGCACGGCGATATTGTCCTTGCCGAGGCGGCGAAAAGCGGATTCGCGGCCCTCGCGCGTAAGCGTAACCGGCCCCCATCCTATTTCTTTGCCGCCTGTGGGATAGACTCGCGCACCGAGCGCACGCGCCATCAACTGCGCGCCGAGGCAGATTCCAAGCGTGGGACGGCTTGCGGCGAGACGCTTCTCCAGCAGCTTCAGTTCGTCCTTCAGAACGGGATAGAGATTCTCCTCGTATGCTCCGATGGGTCCGCCGAGCACGATGACGAGGCTGTCCGCGGTCGGATCGAGCGCGCCGATGTCATCGACGCAGGCGTCGGCGTAGCGGACCCGGTAGCCGCAATCTTCGAGGATCGCTCCCAGGGTTCCGAGGTCTTCAAAGTGGACGTGGCGAATGGCGGTTGCGGTTTTCATGCGACCTTAACTGGAATGGACCGGCGTCGAGGCGACCAGCAGCACGACGGCGTCGCGTTTTCCGATCGCGGCCAGGCGATGCGGTGTGCGCGCGTCGAAGTGGGCGGCATCGCCAGGCTGCAGCGAATGTTGCTCGTTCTCGAAGATCAGGTTCAGCGCGCCCGATATGACGTAGAGCCACTCCTCGCCCTCGTGGCGATAGAATTTGTCGTTGTGCCGGTTCGCCGGAATGCGCATCTCCATCGCCTGCAAACCGGTAAGCGCGCCGCCGCCCGATACCGACCGATAGGCGAGCCCGTTCGCGATTCGTGTCGAAGTGCTGCCCGAGCGGATGACGCGGCATGGGGGCATCGTCTGCCCGTCGCCCTCAAGCAGAGTGCGGATCGGAATCTCGTAGACCTGAGCGAGCGTGATCAGCGCCGCAAGCGAGGGCTGGCGGGTCCCGCCTTCCAGCCGCGACAGATACGGTTCCGAAAGTTTGGTGAGTTTGCTTAAGCGCTCCAGGGTCCATCCGCGTTGATTGCGCAAAGCCTTGAGCTGCGCGCCCAGCGAGGTAAGAACACGCCCGAGCGGCTTTTCCATCCCGGCCGCCATCGGGAGTGAACTAACATCTAGCATGCCTGTCGGGCAACCTCATTCGTCGTTCGCTCCTGGTGATTTTCAGGGGGCGGAGTCCAGGACTCCGCACCGCAAACTACGCTGGTGTCTCCACCGTCACGGCATCGCCGGTGCGGACCAATCCGCCGCGCTCGACGGTCGCATACACGCCGACGTTCGCCGCGTTGGCCTTGAGAGCGGCCTTGAGAATTCCGAGGTCTCGGGGAAGATCCCCTTGGGCGAGCGTGGTCATAACGCAGCGCCCCGTGGCGCAAGTGATCCTTAGACGGACCTGCCTTCCGATTGCGAGGGTCGAACCGACCCACGAGTTCTCGACGAAACCTTCCTGGCCATCGGGCGGCGCGACGATCAGGTTCGGACGGAAGCGGCGCGCCTCGAAAGTCCCTTGCGGATAGACGCGGCGCAACTCGTTCAGCGTCGCGGTGGTCAGGATGTGAACCACCGCGCCGTCGAAGAAGGTGTTGGGCGGCATCGCTTCCTCGGTGACCGCCTCGCGATGCGCCAGATTTTCGAGGTCGGGCCAGTATTCCTCGAGTTTGGGACGTGGCAGAGGCTTCGATTGAAGCGAGACGCCGCGCCCCAACACGCTTGAGAGCAGACTGTCGAGATTGCTCTGGGTGCTGATGGCCCAGTCGCCGTCGGGCATCATTATCCGCACCGGCGGAATGACCTCGTGCATCCCGGGCGGTTCGAGGTACGCGGCGCGGAAGGAAAACATCGCGGGCCATTTGCGCGGATTTTTCGCGCTCACGACCTTGCCGCTCGACTGCTCGACGATTGCGTATGCGCGATCGCCGAGCAGGCCGCGTTCGGTGACGACGCTGGCGTTGATCTCCTCGCCCATCATCGACTTCACCGGATAGCGCCACATCGCGACGATCGAGCCGGCGGACTTCGCTTCGTTTTGCGTCATACTCTCCTCCTGCCGCTCAGGCCGTGGCCTTGTCGCGCGTCTCAACCGGCGACGGCGGAGTCGCGAGCGCGAGGACCGGCGCGGGCGCGTGCTCCGCATGAACGCGATCGCGCACTCTGTCCGCGAAGTCGGGCCGGGCGCGCAGCATCGCGAACCATCCGAGGCCGATCGCGAGGTAGCCGAGGAAGATGTAGGGGAAGATGTTCACCGGCCACGACGGGACGGGGTACACGCTGCCCACCGCGGGCACCATCAGCAGTACGACCGAGGCGACGGACAGGCCGAGGCCAGCGGGTCCAAGCTCGCGGCGTCTGGCCAGGTACGCCGGAGCCGCGATGGAGATCAGGAAATAGGCGCCGAGGAATCCGAATGCGCCCAGGGTACCCGCGTCATTGAAGGCGTCGAGGATTTCAAGCTTGAAGACCCCGGTGAGAATTACGGGCGACAGAAAAATCAGGGCCGACATCAGGGTCACCGCGACGTGCGGGGTTTCGTTGGTCTCGTGCGCGGTTCCGATCGCGCGGTGCAGGACGCCGAGCTTGCCCATCGGGTAAAGGATGCGGGCGCCCGAATTCATGCAGGACAGCGCGAGCGAATAAAAGCTCGCCATCGCGCCAAACGAGATCGGCGCCTTGAGCCATCCCACCCGCATCATGTCGGACAGCACGTTCAGCGGCGCATCGATCTTGTCCAGCGTGGTCTTGTAGCCGGCGAAGCCCAGGACCTCGGTATACGAGACCAGGACGAAAAACGCTCCTGTCATCAGCAGGCTCACGATCACGGCCCGCGGAATGGTGCGCAGAGGTTCGACGGCTTCCTCGCCGAAAGCGGTCGCGCATTCAAAACCGACCAGGCTGAAGATTGCCGTCACGACTCCAAGCGCCAGGCCGGAGAACGAAGCGCCTTCGAGCTTGATTTGAGCCGTATCGATCGGGCTCTTGCCGCCGAACAAAACGATCATGCAGAGCATGAGGATCAGCGCGACGGAGAGTCCTTCGAGCACTAGCATCAAGCCGCTCGACAACCGGATGTCCTTGTAGCCGAGATACCAGATACTGCCCGCGCACACCGCGAACAGCGCCAGATGCGGCAGATGTATTCCCATCATTTCGAGCAGGGTGCTCGCGAAGATGGTGAATCCGGTCATGCCGGCGGTGCCGATAAACAGATAGGCCCAGATGAGACACCATCCCGAGATATTGCCGGCGGTGGGTCCCAGTCCCATGACCGTATAGCCGTACATCGAGCCTGCCGCGCTCGAGCGCCTGGCAAACTGATTGAGATTGAGCGCCACAAACAGAAGCATCACCGTTCCAAACGCGTACGCCATCCAGCTCGCATTGCCGGCGCTGCTGTACATCAGCGGGACGATCAGCGCCGCGGTCATGGTCGGCGAGATCAGTGCGATGGCCATGGCGGTCAGTCCGGTGAAATTGAGGCACTCCTTGCGCAGCGATCCGGTCGGTTCGCCCATCGGTCGTTCCTCCAGAGGCGCGTGTCCGCCCTGCATCGGCGCCGCGGGTTACGCGCCAGAAATTGCCTGACAGGCAACCATGCAAGCGAGATGCCTGACAGGCAAGATGACTTGCGCGCCCGCAATCAATTGAGACCGGCGGGGTGCGTCCTCTAATCGATGGCGCGCCGGCGGTCAGATGACGCCGCGAACAGCAGCATCGTGCTCATCTCCCGGGCTTCACTCGGCCGCGTGATGGAGAGAAACAGAAATCGTGATTGCGCGATTGCCGGTCGATTTCCAACACGCCCGCAAGTTGGCAGATGAAACAGGGCGGAGCGATGCTGCGTCCTGACGATCTACGCTCGGCCTCGAGAGACGGCGTTGGCGCCTGCCCTCTCGACAGGCGCCGGTTCTTCAAATCGCGCGTGGATTAGCGGGCATAGGCGGTGGAGAGGCCGTTCACGGTCGCAAAGAACTCATCCACGGTCTCGCGGATTATTCGGGCGACAGGCTTGACCGAATCGATACGGCCGCAGACCTGGCCCGATAGTGCGATGCTCGCCTCCATGTCGCCCCCGAAGTAGAGGTCCTTCGCGCGGCCGAATTCGTTCATGATATTCGGTCCCGGCTCGCGTTCGAGGCGGGCAGTGCGCGCGGTGCGCAGCGCGCGCAGGGCGGGCTTCGAGAACTGGTTCAGGAAGACGGTGTCGGTTTCGGCGGCGTTGACGATCGCGCGCTTCCAGTTTTCGTGCACGGGAGATTCCGCCGCCGATACCATCCGGGTGCCCATCTGTACGCCTTCGGCGCCCAGGGCAAACGCCGCCGCCATCGTGCGGCCGTCGGCGATGCCGCCGGCCGCGATGATTGGGACCTCGACTTTTTCCCGCACCAGCGGCAGCAGTATCATCGATGCGACCGGCTGAGGGTTCTTGAAACCGCCGCCTTCGCCGCCCTCCACGACCAGCCCATCAACTCCCGCTTCGACCGCCTTGAGAGCCGCGGCAAGCGTCGGGACGACGTGAAATACCGTGAGTCCCGCGGCTTTGAGATCGCGGCAGTACTTGCGCGGATCGCCCGCCGAGGTAGTGACAAAACGGACCTTCTGCTCGATTACGAATTGCACGATTTTGGGGTCGCGCACGAAGGCCTGCGCGATGTTCACCCCGAACGGCTTGTCCGTAAGCTCGCGCATCTTCCTGATCTCGTCGCGAATCTCGCCAAGTTCGCCCGAAGAAGTCTCGATGATGCCCATGCCGCCGGCATTTGATACCGCGGAGGCGAGCTGCGCGCGCGCAATCCATCCCATCGGGGCCTGGATGATCGGGTATTGGATGCCGAGCATTTCGGTTATGCGATTTCTCAGGCGCATGTGCTTGTCTTGCCTCGCTTTCGGTGCGGATCGGGAATGCCGCAATTTAGCGCATGGGGTGCGGAGTCAGAAACCCGGGCCGCTCGACGAAGGATCTCGAACGAGTTTGCTCTTTCCGGCGGCTTTTCACGCTTTTCAATCTGTCGCAAACTCAGCTAAAGGTACGCGATCTTGAAACTTTCGATTGTCGATCAATCACCGGTTCCGGCCGGGCACACCGCGGCCGAGGCGCTGCGCAACACGATCGAGCTGGCGCGGATGGCCGATCAACTCGGCTACTATCGCTACTGGATCGCCGAGCATCACGCGACCGCCGCATTTGCGAGCCCGGCGCCCGAAATTCTGATCGCCCGGGTCGCCGCCGAAACCTCGTCGATTCGCGTGGGATCGGGCGGCGTGATGCTGCCGCATTACAGCCCGATGAAGGTGGTCGAGCAGTTCAAGGTCCTGCACGCGCTTTATCCGGGAAGAATCGATCTGGGAATCGGGCGGGCGCCGGGCGGAAGCCCGCTCGATTCCTTCGCCCTGCGGCGCGACCGCGAGCATCAGCCGACCGAGGACGATTTTCCGCGCCAGCTCATGGAGCTGCTCGCCTTTCTGAGCCGCGGCTTTCGTCCCGACCATCCCTTCAGCCGCATCGAGCTTTCGCCCGACATGCCCGGCGAACCGGAGGTGTGGATGCTGGGATCGAGCATGTGGAGCGCCGCGGCGGCCGCCCAGGTCGGACTTCCGTACGCGTTCGCTCACTTCATCGATCCGACGCCGACACGGCAGGCGATCGAATATTACCGGTCGCACTTCAGGCCGTCGCAGCGCCTCGACAAGCCCCACGTCGTCCTCGCGCTGGGCGCAATCGCCGCCGACAGCGAGGAAGAAGCGAAGCGCCTGTTCTCGAGCGTGCGGGTCTTTGGGCGGCGCATCCGCCAGGGTATCCGGACCCAGATTCCATCGGTGGAGGAAGCGATTCAGGAACTCGCGACCAAATCGGGTCCCGACCGGCCCGACAACGGCGAATGGCCCCGCATCATTATCGGCGAGGCGAACGACGTACGTGACAAGCTCATCGACATGGCCAGTGTGCTCGGCGCCGAAGAGGTCATGATCGTAACCATCACGCACGACCATCAGGCGCGCCTGCATTCCTATCGTCTGCTGGCGAAAGCGTTCGGCCTCACCCCGCGACCAGCACCGCCGGCCATCAGTCCCTCATGACCACGGCGCGCGAACATAACGATCTCAAGAAGAACACCTGGGTCGGCGAGCTGGGAATCGAGATCGTAAGCGCCGAGCCCGGCAGGGTCGTCGGCCAGATCGAGGTGCGGCCCGACTTTCTCGCCCCCAACGGGTTCATCCACGCCGCCGTGATCGTGAGCATGGCGGACAGCCTGTGCGGCTCGGGTACGGTTGAAGCGCTACCCGAGGGCGCGACCGGTCACACGACGATCGAGCTTAAGGCGAACCTGCTCGGCACCGCGCGCAGCGGAAAAATCCGGTGCGAGGCCACGATGGTCCACAGCGGGCGCACCACGCAGGTATGGGATGCTGCCGCCGTCTCGGAGGCCAGCGGCAAGACCATCGCGCTCTTCCGCTGCACGCAACTGATCCTCTATCCGGCGGCGAAGTAGCCGCTCCGCCGCGAAAATGCGGCGCCAACGGCGCAACGCCGTGCGGCAAAGCTCCTGCTTCACGCCATCTTTGCGCTGGGCTATGGTTCGTGGCATTTCGAGCACCCACGGGAGGCGCCGCAATCATGGCGAAATGGACGGCCGACGATCTGCCCGATCTCTCCGGCAAGACCATCGTTGTCACGGGTGCCAATAGCGGCATCGGCTACGAAGCCGCCCTCCAGTTCGCCCGTAAGCGCGCGGCCGTCATTCTCGCCTGCCGCAGCATGGACAAGGCCGATGCGGCAGTGGCGCAAATCAAGGCCGCGTTTCCCGGCGCGGCCGCACAGGCTGTTCAATTGGACCTTGCAAGCCTGTCTTCGGTCCGCTCGTTTGCCGACGCGCTGCGAAAGGCTCATCGCAAGCTCGATGTCCTGTGCAACAACGCGGGTGTGATGGCCATTCCCTATCAGCGCACGGCGGACGGCTTCGAGATGCAATTTGGAACCAATCATCTCGGCCACTTCGCGCTGACCGGCCTGTTGCTCGATCTTCTGCTTGCGGCCGACCGGGCGCGGATCGTCACGGTGACCAGCTCCGGCCATCGCATGGGCAGTATTCGCTTCGACGATCTCAACTGGCAGCACGGGTACCGCAAGTGGTTCGCCTATGGGCAGAGCAAGCTCGCGAACCTGCTGTTCTGCTCCGAGCTTCAAAGGAGGCTCGAAAAGGGCGGCCATCGAGCAATCAGCGTCGCATGCCATCCCGGATACGCCGCCACCAATCTTCAAGCCGCCGGTCCGAGGATGACGGGATCGGCGATGAAGGAAGCGCTCATGAATGTCGCCAACCGGATGTTTGCGCAAAGCGCCGCGGCGGGCGCGCTTCCTACGTTGTATGCGGCCGCGGCGCCCGATGTCCGCGGCAACGACTACATCGGACCGGACGGTTTTGGCGAGATGTGGGGCAGTCCCATCAAGGTGGATCGAAGCCGAGCGGCCCGCGACTCATCGACGGCGGCCCGCCTGTGGGAAATCTCCGAGCAGCTTACCGGCGTGCGATATTCCCTGCCGGCCTGAATTCCCGGATCCCGCGACCTTTGTCTTTCACTGCAGCGAAAGGTCCGCGCGCGTGGTCGTGCCTTCCGAGATGCCGTCGGCATTGAGCTTGGGCGCAGCCACGAACAGGCGCGCGGGAGGGACGGTCACGCTCAGGTATTGGCGCACGACCTTCGCGCGCGCATCGGCCAGTCGCTGCAGGCTGTCATCGTCGATCGGCGCGTTCGCGATCATCAGTTTTTTCATCTCCTGCGGGGGAAGCTTCCTGGCGAAACCGAGGATATTGCGCTCCTTCGGGAACTTCGTCTTTGCATAAGCCCGGTAGAGATACTTGTCGTAATCCGCCTGGGTCAGCTCGATGCTTTCAGGGTCCTGCCCGCTTCCGACGTCCCTGAGTTTCTGGGTTCGAATCTGACTGACGACCCAGGCTTCGCGCAGCCCCGGCGCATCGAGCTTCGGATCGACCCTTCCGCAAATCGTGAGGGTGAGCGCCGGATGGTCCAGCAGAGCGTTGCCGAGCGTGGACAGACCTTTTTTGGCCTCGGGTGCGAGTGTCGCCGAGCCCGCCTCGAACGGAACATACGAGAGGTCCTGATTGCCGCCTCCACCAATGCCGCCGACCGCCGCGGCCAGCAGGCTGAAAGGAGACGTGATGGCCTTCTTGATGGTGTTGAAGAACGCCTGCCAGATGACGCCGCTGATGCTGAACTGCGGATCCGAAAGCGAACCGGAGATTGGGATGTTCAGATTGATTTCACCGCGCGAATTCTTGAGCACCGCAACCGCGAACCGCACCGGAAGATTGGTCGCCGTCGCGCTCTCCACCCGATCGCCGAAGGTGAACTGATCGATAAACAGATGGTTGCTCGCCGTCAGCTCGCCGTTGTTCAGCACATAGTGCACATCGGCGGTAAGGGTTCCCCGGACAATCGGATAACCGGTGTACTTGGTGGAATACGGCGAGAGCCCGGTAAGCTCGATTCCTTCCGCCTTCGCGCGGAGGTCCACCGACGCCATCGGCGTCAGCGGATTGATCGATCCTCCCATCGTCACCGGCGCGCTGCCGTTCACCTGTCCGCGCAGGTCAACTCGCGCCGGCTCCTGGCTGGCGGTGCCGAACTGGCCGATCGATCCGGCAATATCGCTCAGGTCCGCGGAGTAGTGCGGCCGAATGAAATTGTCCGTGTAATCGACATGCCCGCCCTTCAACGTCACCTGGCCGATCGTGATGTCCGCGTCCAGCGGACGCGGCGCGGGAGCCGCGGGAGACGGCTGAGCGGCGGGTTCCGCCTGTTCGCGCGTCAGCGACCGGGGCCGCTCAGCGGGGCTGCTCATGATGTCGTTCAGGTTCAGCTTGCCCGAGCTGTTCAGAATCAGGCGCGCGTAGAAATCGGACAGCGCCACATCTTCCGCCTGGATCCTGGGCTTGCCGTCGCCAATCGCCAGATCGATTCCGCTGACGGCAAGCGAGCGCCAGTTGAGAAAATCGTCGCCCGTCACCTTGTCGGTCATCGCAAGCCCGCCGACCGTCGCGTCGCCCCTGTATTTGATTGCAAGCTCGTTGCGAAGGCGCGCGACCTGCAGGTCGCCTTTGACCGAAAGCGCCGCGCGCGTCAGCTCCGCATTGAGATTCGTGCTTGCGTACTCGTAGATCTCCGCGAGTTCCAGCCCTTGCGTATCGACTTGCAAGTGCGCGTTGAGAGGTTCGATAGCGGCCGTGCCCTCAATTTTGAACGAGCCGCTGCGATTGCGGACGCCGTCCAGCTCGATCGCGAACGGCTTTGCCAAATCGGTCGAAATGTCCCTGACGTGGATGTTCAGGGGCTTGAACTCGATGCGTACGAAACGCCTGGCCGCGCGATCTCGAAAATTCACATCGCTGTTTTCAATCGCCACTGACTCGATCCGCCCGTTCCATCGCGCTTCGGCGGATGAAGCCCGTGCCGGCGCGGCCCGTGTGCCGGGCTCCGCCTCTTTCGGTGCGCTCATTCCGAGGCCGCCAGGCGGCTTGCGGACCAGCTCGGTCAGGCTCAGCTTTCCGCCTCGATCTCTCTCCGCAAAGATCCTGATGCCATCGGTGCGAATTTCCTTGATATCGAACTGCCGGTCCGCCAGATCGAAGCTGCCGACTGTAACCCCGGCGTGCGCGATTGCAACGGCAGGGTCGCGGCCCGTGGCCGGCTCAAGCGCCAGGTTGTCCACGGAAAAATCGGCGGGTTCCACGTGGATATCGAAATGGTTCGCAGCAAAATGCGTATGAATGGTTCCGTGCGTCGCGAATTGTCCGGATGCGATCGTCGCCGCGAGCGCATCGTGCGCGAACGGCTGCAAGGGCGGCAGGCCAATCTTTTCGACCGCGAATTCGGCGCTGAAATCCGACCTCGCAAGATTGAGAGACCCATGAGCCGCGATGGTGCCTCCGCTGGCGACTTTTGCCGAGAGCTGAAACGTGCCGGGCGCTTGCGCGTTCAGCCTGACGTTGGTGGCGGTGGCGTTGATCGCTTCCAGCGCGTCATCGGCCGGCGATGTTCCGCTGAGATCGTTCACGGTCACGGTGCCGCCAACCACGCGAATCGACTCGATTCCTCCGTCGAAAGGCGGGGTCTTGGCCGCCTGAGCGCCCGGCGCGTTTGCCGGCGCACCCGCCGCCAGCATCGCGAAATTCGTCACGCCGTCGTGGTTGCGCGCGATATTGGCCCTGAGTCCCATCAGGGCGATTTCGTGCAGATAGACGATGCGGTCGAGCGGCTCGACTTCCGACATCTTCACAACGCCATGATCGATCGCGAGCAGCGGCGCGCCCGAGGAATCGCGCACGTCGAGTTCATCGACCGCGACGGCGCCGTTCAGCGCCAGATGCGGCCCGGTCTCGCCCTGGCTGAATCGCAGCATCAACTCGAGCGACAGCGCGCCCGACGGAACCTTTATTCCGATCGAACTCGGCAGGTAGCTGACAAATCGCGTCAGATCGATACGGTGAAAGTTCAGGCTCAGCGCCGATTCGAGCTTCCCCGCAAAGGGCCTGGAGACGCCGGCGACTCTCACCGCGGTGCCGTCCACCTGCATCCGCAGCATCGGCTTTACCATCACGTCGATCTTTCCGGGCATGTCGGAGATGAAAGGAATGCTCAGGTCAATCTTTCCGATCGAATGGCGGACTCGGGCGTGCTGGTCGTCGAACGAAACGTCTCCGTCGATGACGCGGATGTTGGCCACGGAAAATCTGGGTGGCTCGAACGGAGCGGTCGATTTGGATTCAAACAGATCGGAAAAGTTGAATCCGCCTTCCGGATTGCGAACGATGCTGATCGCGGGCCGGGACACCGTGAGTTCGGTGATGACCGGCGCCAGGTGCAATACGGACATCCACGAAGCTCTGACATCGAGTCGCTCGATGCTGGCGAACCGCTTCGCATCGGCCCGATCTTCGATCGCAAGGCGGTTGACCCGGAGCCGGAGCGTGTAGGGATTGAACCGGATTCGGCCTACCGATACGCGCCGATGGATCGATGCAGCAATGCTTTGGGCGAGGATGCCGCGGACTGTGCGAGGAACGACCAGAAAGCCGGCGATGCTGAAAAGAGCGAACAGGGCGCCGAACGCGATGCCCGCCCGGCGCACGCGCCGAGTTCGTGCGAGGGCGGAAATCCGGCCGGCAGCCGCTGGCACGCGCTGTAGCAGGACGTTGTAAGAGTCGCGCATTCGTGCCACTCCGCCCTGTCAGGCATCCTCTCAGAACAACGGTACGCCCGAAAGACGATTGACGCGATGGCAGGCGTTGCGGCTTCGCCGCGGCCGCTTCGTAAAGCCATCCGCCAGGATGTTCCGGTGCGGAGACTAGTCCGCGGTGTGTTTCAAATCTTCGCCTGGGGCCGCCGTTCGCGCATCCATTCGACGAACTTCTCCGGCGCCGCCATCGTCGAGAGGCGGCCCTGGCGCACCAGCGCCCAGTCATCGAACTTCTTCGATTGCTTGATTTCCGCGAGCGTAACCGGAGGCGCGACGCGCCCGGCGAATTCGAGATCGACGATCGCCGACTTCGGGTTTTTCGGGTCGTCGCGCGGCTCGGATCGCACTGCCGCTATTCCCACTACCGCTGACACTCCTCCGCTGTGATAGATGAACACGCGGTCGCCCGGTTTCATCGCGCGGATGGCGCGCACCGCCTGCGGATTGGTAACGCCGTCCCATGACGTACGTTTGTCGCGCTCGAGGTCATCGATTGAATACGTTCCCGGTTCCGTCTTGGCGAGAAAGTAGTTCATGTGCCCATCACCTCCAGGCGCCTGTCTGAAGTGCATTTGATGCGGGCCCGAGGTTATCATGGTTTCGCCTTGCGGCGATCGGCTGGCGCAAGGCCAACGTGCGGGAATCGCAGCACCTATGCCCGAACTGCCTGACGTAACCGTATATGTCGAAGCGCTGCGCGAGCGGTTGCCCGGACACAAGCTGATCCGCGTCTTCGTGAAAGGGCCTTTTCTGCTCCGCTCCGCAATTCCGCCGCTGAGCGACACTTTCGGCCGGCCCGTTCGCGAGATACGGCGCATCGGCAAGCAAATCGCCATCGGCCTGGAAGGGGGACTCTGGCTCGTGCTGCATCTCAAGATCGCGGGCAGGCTTCACTGGAAGGAAGGAACGAGCGGGATTGCCGGCAAAAGCGCGCTGGCTACCTTTCAGTTCGATCACGGTGTGTTGACCCTCACCGAAGCCGGCACGCAACATCGAGCTTCCCTGCATGTGGCTTCGGGCGAGGAAAACCTTCGCGCACTGGACGCCGGCGGTATCGAGCCGCTCGAATGCAGCCTCGATGCGTTCGGCGCGGCGCTGAAATCGGAGAGCCATACACTAAAGCGCGCACTGACCGATCCGCACATCTTCTCCGGAATCGGCAACGCTTATTCCGACGAGATCCTCCATCGCGCGCGCCTGTCGCCGATCGCGATGACGCGAAAGCTCGCCGCCGACGAAGTCGCGAGGCTTTACGACGCCACCCGCACGACCTTGATCGAGTGGACCGATCGGCTGCGTGACCAATGCGCAGGCGAATTCCCGGAAGGAGTCACCGCGTTTCGCGACGGGATGGCGGTGCATGGCCGCTACGGGAAGCCTTGCCCGCGATGCGGCGCCAGGGTGCAGCGCATCCGGTACGCATCGAACGAGACCAACTACTGCGCGCCATGCCAGACGGAGGGACGTCTGCTTGCCGATCGCGCCCTGTCGCGGCTGATGCGCGAAGACTGGCCCGCGACCCTGGAGGAACTCGAAGCGCGCAGGAAACCGCCTTCGCGGCGTTGAAACACGCGCATCGGCGCCCGCGATGGTCTCGGTTTTCAGGCGCCGGGCGCCTTAAGATACTCGTCGATAATCGCGATCATCCGGTCGCGCCCGAAGCTGGGTTCATGTCCGCCGTGAACGACGGTGACGGGAAGCGCGCGCAACCTCGTCATCGTGCGGACGTAATCGCGCACGTCGCTGTCGGGGAGCATGTCGAGCAGGGGACCGTCGTAGATGGCGTCGCCTGAGAACAGAGTTCCGCTGCGATGTTCCCACAGTCCGATGCTCCCGGGAGAGTGGCCCGGCAGATGCATCACTTCGAAGGCGCGATCGCCGAGGTCGATCACGTCGCCTTCGGCCAGATGACCCGTCGGGGTCGTGGACACGATCTCGTAGTGCCGCGGGTCCCAGTTTTCAGCAGGAAGCGCGTCAAGCATCAGGTCGTCCTCCGGCGACCCGACGGGCGGAAGATATTGATGATAGTAGCGGGGAAATTCGCTGACCCGTACCGAATGAAACTCACGGTACGGATTCATCCGCGGCGCCTCCGCCGGATGAATCAGGCGTTCGTCGAATTCGTGCAGGCCTCCGACGTGATCGTAATGGTAGTGGGTCGCGATCGCGGCGATGGGGCGGCCGGTCAAATCAGCGATTTCGCGACGCAGCGGCGACAGGCCCGACCCGGTGTCGATGATCAAATCGCGATCGCGCCCGCGGACGTGCCAGATGTTGCAGCGGATGAACTGGCTCAGATGCGGCTCCCATATCAGGGTCACCCCATCCGCCATCGATCGTTGCATAAACCATCGATCCGCAACCTTCAGCATCGCCCGTGCACATCCGCAGTGCACCGCAGACTGTAGCAATCGGGCTTCTGGCGGTTCAAACCGGTCTCGCCGGGGCTGTAAAGAAAATGCGATGCCGGGTGATCGCGCGGGAGCGATTCAGTGCTATAGAGAACTTCAAAACCATCGTCGGTTCGCGCGCGGTTTTGGAGGGACGATTATGGGCGCAAATCCGCATCGTCACGTCCTCGACGGCTACAAGGTCCTCGACTTCACCCAGATCGTTGCCGGACCCACCTGCACGCTGATGATGGCGGAGATGGGCGCGGAGGTGATCAAGCTGGAGATGGCGCCGGCGGGCGATCCCGCGCGCGGCGCGCAGATCCTTATCAACGGCCGCAGCGGCTATTTTGTCCAGCACAATCGCGGCAAGCGCGGAATCTGCGTCAACCTGAAAACTCCCGAGGGACTCGCGATAGCCAAAGACCTCGTCCGCAAGGTCGATGTAGTCGTCGAGAATTTCGCCCCCGGCGTGATCAAGCGGCTCGGCCTCGGCTACGACACGGTCCGGGAACTAAACCCGCGTGCGGTGATGTGCTCGATATCCGCGTTCGGGCAGGACGGCCCCCTCGCGCACGAGCCGGGGTTCGATTATCTCGGCGCCGCGTATGCCGGAATCGTCTCGATGGGCGGCGAGCCGGACGGCGCGCCGTACGTGATCATGAGCGCGATTGGCGATGTGAGCACGGGGGCGCATGCGATGGGAGCGATCTGCGCCGCGCTGCTCTATCGCGAGCGTACCGGACAGGGCCAATATCTCGATCTGTCGCTGCTCGACACCTACTTCCACTATCACGAAGCGGCGGTGGAAACGTACAGCCTGACCAAGGGCGCGATCAGCCCGACCCGATCGGGGCTTCATTCCTGGTACGCGGTTCCCGCCGGTCTCTTCAAGGCCCGCGATCGCTATATCATCATTATCGCTCCGCTCGACCATCAGTTCGCCGGCCTTTGCCGCGCGATGAATCGGCCCGAGCTCGCGCAGGACCCCCGTTTCAAGCTGAATGCGGACCGTCTCAAGAATCTCAAGGAACTGGTCGCGATCATCGAAGGATGGTTCCAGTCGATGCCGAGTGACGACGCCTCGATGGCGGCGCTCAAGGAATACCGCGTGCCTCACGCTCCGGTGCTGTCGGTCGCGGAGGCCACCCAGCATCCGCACCTGCGCCAGCGCGGAACCGTGCGCACGGTGCACGATCGAATTCTGGGCGATTTCGACGTTCCCGGATTTGCGCTGCGCTTCTCGAATTTCCCCGACCGGCTCGAACTGCACGCTCCGATGCTTGGCGAGCACAATCGCGAAGTGCTGACGGGATTTCTCGGGTACCCGCCGGAGCGCGTCGAGCAGCTTCAACAAGCGGGGATTCTGCGAAGCGGCACCGCCTGAGCGTTGCATCAATGCGAGCGCGCTCGCATTTGCGCGGCAACCTTTTCCGGCACGTTGCGCAGGGCGTTGAAGACCGTGTCGGGGACGCGCAGGCGATCGTCGCTCTCGTACAGGGTTCGCATCCGCGCAAATTCTTCGTCGCCGGCCAGCGTCAGCGCCGATACCTGGTCGAGAAGAGTGCGGGCTTCCTCTCCGAGCGAGGCGTCATCGAGAACCATCAGTCCCCATACGTCCCACGGCAGCATCTCCATCCGGTTCAGGGAAGCCAGATCCCGCAGGACGTTGCCTGCTATGAACCACAGTCCCTGCATATGGGCTGGAGAGAGGCCGAAGTCGTCGGCATTCGCGCGCCCCGACCGGCACATCTGCCACGCATCGCCGGCGATGATAAACCGGTTGCGCGGCACGTCGAGCGGATCGAAATCCAGCCTGAACGCCTTGCGCTGTACGGCATCGAGTTGGGCATCGACCAGAACCCAGCGCGACTCGGCCTGGTTCCAGTATTCGCAGACCCAATGGTCCTCGAACTTGCCCTGGTTGAAATACGAACCGAAGCCGGCCCTCGCCCGCGCGGGAACGCCCTGCTGGCGCAGCATCGCGCACAGCATCAATGAGAAATGCCGGCATACGCAGGCCATCCGGTCCGCCGGTTTGCGTGCCGCCGTCAAAGGTTGATCCGACAGCTCCTTGATCCGGGCCACTATCCGCGAGACCGGACGGATATGCTTGTCGTCCTGGCGATGCTGCGAGAGCTTCAGGTCGTAAAGCCATGGCGCGATGTCGCTGTGAATCATCACGCCCTGGATGACGTCGCGCAGGGCGGCTACGCCTTTGGGGAGCGCCCCGAATTCGGCAATCGGAGCGACCATCGGGCCGCTGCCCGAGTAAAATTCCTGAACTGCTTCCATGTTGCTCCTGTCTCGCGCGATTCCGGTTAGAGGCTCGAAACGTACTCTTCGAACCGGTCAAGCGAACTCGTCCATCCCTCCCGATGCATGTCGCAGGCGGTGACGGATTCGAACAGGGCCTGATGCAGCGTCAGTCTGGTCTTTCCCTCGTGATCGGCAAACGTCAGCGTCAGGATCGTTTCGGGCCGGGTCGGGTTGCCATTCGCGTCCGCCCATGCGTACGTGCATACGATTTTTTCGGGTTCGATGACTTCGCGATAAACGCCTTGAAGCCAGTGATCGGTGCCTTCAGGCGAGCGCATGCCGAAACGATAAGCTCCGCCGGGCCGCAAATCGGTCTGGCAATACGTGAGCGTAAATCCTCGCGGACCAAACCAATGCGCCAGATGATCGGGTTCGGTCCATGCCTTGAAAACGAGACTCCGCGGCGCGTCAAGGATGCGCGTGATTACGAGCACACGGTCGCGATCCTGAACCCGCGTCGCTTCGATTACATCGGCCATGTCTGGCTCCTTTTGGCGGAGATTGCGGCGGACGCTCGGGAGAGCATCGGTTGAAGCCGCCGCAGTTAGATAACCTATTGGTTAAATACAGCCGTTCCCGCTCATTGTCAAGCAATCGTTTCTTACTTTTCCCGGGCGCTTGTCGCCGCCCTGGCGCAGAAATCGAGAAGCGCTTGAATGTCGCCCGGCGCGTCGCGATCGGATCTTTCCCTGGCGATGCGTTCGTAGATGCGGGCGATGCCGCGATAGGTGTCGGCGCCGCGATCGCCGCCGCCGATAAACGCGGCTATCTCTTCCATCTCAGCCACCCAGCGGTGCGCCTTGGGAAACATTGCGGGAATTCCGCGCGCCAGGCGCGCCAGTATCTGCGGCTGCGTGCGCGCGAGTTCAGCTGAAAGCGCATCGGCAAGCCCTGCCCGCGCCGCCGCGCCGACCATCGCGCTCCCGAGCGCAATTATCCCCTTGGTGAGTCCCGCGTAGCTCAGCTTCAGCGCCGATGCCGCGCCGATCGGGCCATCGAGCACCGCAATGTCCAGCCCGAATCCGCCGAGCGCGGCGAACTCGCGCGCGAACGGTCCCGATGCGTAAAAGCGCGGGCCCGGCGAATCAATCTGTTCGGGCGGCGGTCCTCCGATTATTCCCGCATCGACATAACGGCATCCCGCAAGACGCTCGCCGGCACGCACAGCGGTCGCCGGCGCGATCGCATTACAATCCGCGAAGATCGGCCGGCTTCGCGATCGCGCCAGCGCCGGTTGCAAACGCTCGGCCACCTCAAGCGCGGCGGCAGGCGGGACGATCGACAGCACGAAATCGGCGTCGCGAACCAGTTCCGCGTCGTCATCGATAACCTCGAGGCCCGCGCGGCTCACTCGCGCCGCGCTGTCACGGCTGCGTCCTTGAAGCGAGGTAACGACGCGTGCGCCGCGGATCATAAGCCGGCGGCCCACCGCCGCGCCCATCTCGCCGGCGCCGATGATCGCGACAATCGGTTGCGCGGTGCTGTTCATGGGCTACCTCCATCGAAGCGCGATGTCCGGCGAGGCGCGGAAGTCCGGCGCGCGGCTCACCAGCTATCGATGAACGGATACTTCTTGGTTTCGCGCGGGCGCGGCGGCGGAGTCGATCGCAAAAGCGCCGTCACCCAGCGGCGCGAATCGGCCGGATCGATCACGTCGTCGAGAAAGAAGTGGCTCGCGTTGTTGAGCGCCTTGCCGCCGCGATACATCTTCGCGACCATCTCATCGAACAGCTTGCGGCGCTCCATCGGGTCGGCGATCGCGGCAAGCTCCTTGCGATAGCCGAGCTTGGCGGCCCCCTCGAGCGCCATCGGCCCGAATTCGCCCGTCGGCCACGATATCATCGCCTTGGGCACATCGGGCGCTCCGCCCTGCATCGCGTTTGCGCCGAGCCCATAGGCTTTGCGCAGCACGATAGTGAGAAACGGCACCCTGGCATTGGCGCCCGCCAGGAACATCCGCGACGAATGCCGCACCAGCGCGGTCTTTTCGATCTCGGGGCCGACCATGATTCCAGGCGTGTCGCACAGATACAGGATCGGGATGTCGAACGCGTCGCACAGCATGATGAAGCGCGCGGCCTTGTCCGCGCCGTCGCTGTCGATCGCCCCCGCCAGATGCATCGGATTGTTCGCCACCACTCCGATTGCGCGCCCTTCGATGCGGATGAACGCGGTGATGGTGGTGCGGCCGAAATGCGGGCGCAGTTCGAGCACTGAATCCTTGTCCGCGAGGGTCCCGATTACGTTGCGGATATCGTAGCCTCGCAGCCGGTTCTCGGGCACGATGCTCCTGAGCAGCCGCTGATCGGCGCACTCGAACTCGTTCAACGATCCCTGGAAGTACGACAGATATTTGCGAGCCGCGCGTACCGCTTCGGCTTCGTCCGCGACCGCGATATCGACCACGCCGCTTGGCACCTGCACGTCGATCGGGCCGATCTGCTCGGGGCGAAAAACTCCGAGACCGCCGCTTTCAATCATCGCCGGGCCGCCCATGCCGATATTGGAGTTGCGGGTTGCGATCACCACGTCGCAGCATCCCAGCATCGAGGCGTTCCCCGCAAAGCATCGCCCCGAAACGATCCCGACGATCGGAACAAGCCCGCTCAGCCGCGGAAAATCATAAAACGTGCGGGTGTGAAAATGTCCGTCCGTATCTCCCGGCCGTCCCCCGCCGCCTTCCGCGAACAGCACCACCGGCAGGCGGAAATCGCGCGCGAACTCGATCATCCTGTCGGTTTTGCGATGGTTAAGATGGCCCTGCGTGCCGGCCAGCACAGTGAAGTCGTAGGCCATGATCACGCAGTGCGCGCGCTCGGCGCCGAACTGATCCGCGTTGATCGTGGCGTGGCCGGTGATAAATCCGTCGGCGGGCGTGTTCTTTATCAGGTCTTCCACCGTGCGGCGCCGGCGCTGCGCGGCGATCGCAAGCGCGCCATATTCCACGAAAGAGTCCGGATCACAGAGGTCCTCGATATTCTCGCGTGCGGTGCGTTGTCCCGTCTTGCGCCGGCGCGCCACCGCCTCGGGCCGGGCAGCATCCAGCGTGAGCGCGTGCCGCTCGACGACCTCCGCCAGGTCGGGACGGATGTACTCAAGATCGACGCCGGACGTTCGAGCGGCCACGGCCGCTCCGACCTCGGCTTCCTCGAGGAAGACCAGCGCGCATCCTTCGGGCACGGTATCGCCCTGCGCGACGGCGATGCCGCGCACGATGCCGCTGACGGGAGCCTGGATTACGTGCTCCATCTTCATCGCTTCGATGACGATGAGCTGCTGGCCGGCGGCGACCGATTCCTCCTCGCGGACGTCGATCGAGACGATCGTACCCTGCATCGGCGATCTCACCGCGATGGCGCCGTCGGGTCCGGCTGCGGCCGAAGCGGCAATGCCATCCGCGGCCGACGCTTCTCCTGCGCCCGACTTTCCGTGAACCAGGACGGCGAGCGGATCGACGGTGTCGATTCTGGCTCCGACCGTGGTTCTCTCCGAGCTTTTCTCAAAATAAGCGGGGCGTGGCTGCGCGTTCGCGAACGCGACCAGGTCGGCGGTTTTTTCCTCGATGAAGCCGGTATGGATGCGATTTGCGGAGAAATCCGGATGCGCCAGCACCGCGCGCAGAAAGGCGGCGTTGGTCTGTACCCCCTCGATACGGAACTGGCCGAGCGCTCGCGACGCCTTGCGCAGCGCATCCGCGAAATCCGGTGAGGAAGAGTGCACAACCAGCTTTGCCAGCAATGAATCGAAGCGCGGATTGGTCGTGTAGCCCGCGTATGCGAATGAATCGACCCGGATCCCCTGGCCCGACGGCGGCTCAAAGACGCCGATGGTTCCGCTCGAGGGACGGGCGCCGCCCTCCGGTCCCATCGACTCAGCGCACACTCGCAATTCTATCGCGTATCCGCGGGGCCGCGGCGGCTCGGCATCCGGGAGGCCGGCTGCTTCCAGCGACTCGCCGAACGCAAGCTGAATCTGCGCCTGCACGAGATCGATTCCGGTAACTTCCTCGGTGACGGTATGCTCCACCTGGAGGCGCGGATTGGCCTCGATAAAGGCAAAATCTTCGCCGTCGGGGCCGACCAGGAACTCGAAGGTGCCGAGCGTTTCGTACCCCGCGCTTCGCGCAATCCTGATTGCCGCATCGATCAGCTTCATCCGCAGCGCTTCGGTGATTCCGGGACTGGGCGCGATTTCGATGAGCTTCTGATGCCGCCGCTGGATGGTGCATTCGCGTTCCCAAAGGTGCGCGATCCTTCCCGCGCGGTCGCCGAGAATCTGCACCTCGACATGCCGCGCCATCGGCATCATCCGTTCGAGATACACATCGCCGTTGCCGAAGGCCGCCTTGGCTTCCGACTGGCAGCGCGCGTACGCCTCTTCGAGACCATCGAGGCTTCTGACGATACGCATTCCGCGACCGCCGCCGCCCGCCACGGCTTTGATCACGACCGGTCTTCCGCCTTCGGACTGAAAGAACGCTTTCGCATCGGCGAGGCTGGTTGCGCCGCCGGTGCCTGAGAGGATCGGGACGCCGCATCGGCGCGCCAGATCGCGGGCGCGGACCTTGTCTCCGAAAAGCTCGAGCAACTCGGGCCGGGGCCCGACAAAGACCATCGCGCTTTCGGCGCATCGGCGCGCAAACGCCGCATTTTCGCTCAGAAATCCGTAGCCGGGATGGATCGCATCGCAGCCGGCATCGGCGGCCGCTTTAACTATTTGATCGATATCCAGGTATGCCGCGGCGCCCAGGCCGCTGAGCCGAATCGCCTCGTCCGCCCTGTGCACGTGCAGCGAGTTGGCGTCATCTTCCGAAAAGACCGCGACGGCGCGCATGCCGAGCGCGGCCGCCGCCTCCATCACGCGAATCGCAATCTCTCCGCGGTTCGCAATCAACAGCGACTTGGCTTCACCAGTTTCCATGTCCGAGCGGTTTCCCTTCGCGGTGCCGGCCGGGGTGACGATTTGGAAGCGCGAAATCGGCGCAAAAGCGCGGCGCGCAAACCCACCCGCCCCTCATGCTAGTAGAAGCGGGCCCGGTTTGACGAGGACGGCGCGGCGAGGGGCGGACCGCCACCGAAAGCCCGCAAACCGCCCGCTTTGCCTCAGGAACGTGACAGATTGTGAAGGGAAGTTCCGCTCGGGGTGTCTCGCTCTAAGTGAATTTCGCTGGTAGATTTCTGCCGGGCGGTCCTTTTCGGGGGGCGGAAGCAACGGACCGGCGGCTCGCCCATCGCGCGGACCGCGAGTCTGTGCGAAAAATTGCTTGCGGAAGCGCCCCCAACTGCCAATGGCGGAAAGAACCGTTATCGTCAGACTTAGAGAAGACCAGGTGGACGGCGCGGGTGACCTGATGACCCGCGTGTTTGTCGATCAACTCCAGGCCGTCGGAATCGATTCCAGCGAGGAGCAAAGGCGCGCCTATCTCGATGGCTACCTGCGGGTGGTCCGCTATTTCCTGGCGCACGGCGAGCCGTGGGTCGCTTCGATCGACAATCGGGTGGTCGGACTGGCGCTATGGATTCCTCCTCATGTGGCCGAACCGGTTGAAGAAGAGGCGGTCGAGTTCGGAGTCCACGAACTGTCCGCCATCTTTCGCGAAGCTCTCGGCGGTGTCTATGCCGTCGACCGGCTGCTGGGCGCGGAGCGGGAGAAGATAGAACAACCCTACTGGTTCCTGCCGTCCAGGCTCGACGTGGACCCTGCCCATACCGGTAAGGGAATCGCAAGCTCGTTGCTTCGCCCGGTTCTGCTTCGTGCCGACGAAGGCAGGGTGCGTTGCTACGCGGAGACCATCGTGCCGCCGATGGTGCCTTTCTTGCGCAAGCACGGCTTCGAAATCATGTCCGAGGGCGTCGAGCCCACCGGCAATGTCCGGTACTGGATGTTGATTCGCGAGCCGGCGCGAACCTAGGCGGGCCCGCGCCAACGCGGCCTGGCGGTTCACCGGACCAACGCATAGACTCGCGTTCACTGGGGGACAGCGACCTGATTCCACTCAGTTACAACGCGCGCAGCCTGGCGGTTCGATGGGCGTCGAGCGCGATGGCCGTGCTCGGCATCGCCCCGGCGGCTTCATGAACCGGCGGCGCGGCCGGCTGCCGCTTCCGAATCGCCGCGGAAGTGCGGCATCACTTCATCGATAAAAAGTCTCAGCGAGCGCATCGCCTGCTCGTGCGACAGGCCGCCCCAGGCGATTGCCGGAGCGAGATAGTTGATGCCCGTCTGAGCCGCGAGGGCTTCGATTTCCCGGCGCACGGTCGCGGGCGATCCGATGATCGCCGCACCCGTCTTGTGCGCCACTTCCACGTCGTTGGTGAAATGCAGCGTGGTAGTGAAGAAATCGCGCCACAGCTTCTGGATATTGTCGTGGAAGATCCTGTACGCGGGCCGCGCTTCCTCGAGCGCTTTGGCGTCGCTCTCCGCGACGTAAATGTGCCGTCCCGCGCCGAACCACGGATTGGTGACCATCGGATTCAGCCGATGTTCGTCGCCGCGGCTTGCTTGCCAGGTTTCGCGAAAGCGATCGACTGAGGCTTTTATCGCGCGGGCCGGACCGAGCGCGATCATGTGCATCCCGCGGCGGGCGGCGTACGCGGCGCGATCGGGCGATGAAGTCCCGTACCAGAACGGAGGGTTGGGACTCTGCTTCGGGTGCAGCTCCATCGGAAACCCGCGCACCTGGTGCCTGCGGCCCATATGGGTAACGCGCTTTTCCCGCAGCGCCGCGACGATCACTTCGAGCGATTCCTCGAAGATCTCGTGGCTTTCCATAAACGGCACGTTGAAGTACGCAAGCTCGAAGGGAGAAACGCCGCGCCCGACGCCAATCTCCAGCCGCCCTCCGCTCAGATGGTCCAGCATGCAGATTTCCGACGCCAGCCTGATCGGGTTGTAGAGCGGCAGCAGATAGACCATCGCACCCATCCGAAGGCGGCGGGTGCGCTGCGCGACCGAGGCGAGAAAAATTCCCGGCGACGGCGCCATGCTGAGCGGCGTCGCGTGATGCTCCGCCAGGTGGTACGCGTAAAAGCCGGCTCGGTCGGCCGCTTCCAGCATCGCGAGGCGGCCTTCGTAGGTCTGATTCAGCGGCTCGCCTTCGCGGCGCTCGATATGATCGAAAATTCCAAAGGTTAGATCGGGCATGCCGGCGACCTCCCGGCAGGCTGGCGCCCGCCTCGCCGTTTTGTCGCGCCGCGCGGGTTCGGCTGTCAAGAGGAGCGCACTTGACCCGCCAAGTCTAATCCGATTTAGAATTAGAAACATTCTCTTGGAGTGTTGAGAGCTGATGCGCCCGCAACGGCAGCGCGAATTGATCGAACGCTATCTGGGTTTCCGAAGCGGCAAATGGACGGACGTGGCCGCCGAAAGTATGCGCAACCCCGCCGCCGCCTACGTCGACCCCCGGCGCTTCGATCGCGAGATGAAGGTGCTGTTTCGCGATCGTCCGGTTCCGATCGGCCTGAGCTGCGAATGCCGCGAGCCCGGATCGTTCCTGACCGCGTCGCTCGGCGGCGTGCCGGTCGCGGTCGTTCGCCAGCCGGGCGGCTCGCTGCGCGGCTTTGTCAACGCCTGCCGCCATCGCGGCGCGCCGGTGCTTTCAGGGCGCGGCGGGGGACTCCGCGCGATGGTCTGTCCGTATCATGCGTGGAGCTACGGGCTCGATGGAACCTTGCTCTCCCGCCCGCAGGAGCCGGGCTTCGACGACGTTCCGCGCGACAAATGCGGGCTCGGAGAGGTGGCGGTCGCGGAGCATTACGGACTCATCTATGCGCGCGTTTCGAAAGGCGCGGCGTTTTCCGTAGACGACGTGCTGGAAGGGATGCAGACCGAGATCGCGGAGTACAGTCTCGCCGATTACACGCACTTCGAGACGCGCACGCGCGAATGGAAATTCAACTGGAAGCTGATCATCGACACCTTCGCCGAGCCCTACCATATCCCCGCGCTGCACCGCCGCAGCATCGCGCCTTACTACGAAGACCGCAATTCCATCTGGGACACCTGGGGACTCCATCAGCGCACCGTCAACTTCCGAAGGAGCATCGACAGGGAGCTGGCGGAGAAGCCTCCCGCCGAGCGGCTGCTGCTGCCGCATACGACCGTCGAGTACTTCCTGCTGCCCAACGCGCTTCTGACTCATCAGCTCGATCACGTGGAGCTGTGGCGGGTGACACCGATCAGCGTTGACCGTTGCCTGGTGGCGACCAGCCTGTACGCGCCCGAGCCTCCCGAGACCGAGTCGGCCAAAAAGCACTGGAAGAAGAACCTCGACCTTTTGCTGCAGGTGACGGAGAACGAAGACTTTCCGATGATGGCGAATATCCATGCGGCGCTCGCATCCGGCGCGCTCGCCGAAGTGGTGTACGGCAAAATCGAACCGGCCCTGTCCTTCTACCACCAGGCGCTCGACCGTCTGCTTGCGCAGGCCGAAGACGCCTGAACGGTGCCGGCAATGGCGATGAAGGCATTGCGCGCTTATGCGCAGGCGAAGCGGCCGCAGATGAGCCCGCGCGGCGAGCTCAAGCGCAAGCAGATTCTTGATGCGGCCGCGAAGGTGCTGGCCCGGCGCGGCTACGCGAGCACCCAATTGCTGGAGATTGCGGACGAGGCGGGCACGCAGCCGGGCAGCCTCTACTATCACTTCGAGTCGCGCGAAGATCTTATTGAACAGGTTCTGCAGGAAGGCGTCAGGCTTTCATTCGAGCGCGTGCGCGCGGTGGTCGATGCGCTAGGAAGCGGCGCCGCGCCGCTCGACCGTCTCAAGGCTGCCCTCCGCGCGCATCTCAAGTTCCAGCTTGTGGAAAGCGACTACGCTCGCGCGGTGTCCCGATCGATCGGACAGGTCCCCGGCGAGATGTGGAAGCGAGTCAACGCCCGGTTTCGAGCGTATGGAAGATTCTTCGACGATCTGATTCGGGCGGCGATGAAGTCCGGAGAGCTCGATGCGCGGGTCGACCGCGGCGCGCTCCGGATGCTGACAATCGGCGCGGCCAACTACACGCCGGAGTGGTTCCGCAAAGACGGATCGATGAACGTCGATCAGCTATGCGACCTGCTGGTCCGGATGTTCGAACGCGGCGTGCGGACACCGCACTGACGCCCCGCCGGACGATCCCAATCGCCTTCCGAAACTATCGCGCCCGGCTAGCGCAGGTTGCGGAAGCAGGCGCGCACTTCGCGAACGAAGGTCTCGGGCTGCTCGAATGCCGCGAAATGCCCGCCCTGGTCGAGTTCGTTGAAATACACGAGCTTCGCGAAACGCTTCTCGGCCCATCGCTTCGAGGTGCGGAAAATCTCTTTCGGGAAGATCGAGCATCCTACGGGCACGTTAATCGGGTCCATCGGGATGTTCCGGAAGCTTTCCCAGTAGAGCCGCGCCGAGGAAGTCGCGGTCCCCGGCAGCCAGTACATCATCACGTTGTCCAGCAGCTCGTCGCGGGTGAGCACGTTTTCCGGATGGCCGTTGCAATCGGTCCAGGACCAGAACTTCTCGAGTATCCACGCCATCTGGCCGACGGGCGAATCCGCCAGGCCATAGCCAAGCGTCTGCGGGCGCGTGCTTTGCTGCTTTGAATAGCCGGAGTCCCAATCGTTGTAATGCTGCATCCCGGCGATCGCGGATTTCTCCCGCTCGGTGAGATCGTTCGACGTGGCGGGATCGGGCGGCGCGATCGGCATATTGAGATGGATGCCGATGCAGTTGGCGGGATCCTGAATTCCGATGCAGGTCGTGACCATCGCGCCCCAGTCGCCGCCCTGCGCGGCGTAACGCCGATAGCCCAGCCGCGCCATCAGCTCCGCCCACGCCCGCGCGATTCGCTGTACGTTCCATCCCGTGCGCGAGGGCTTGTCGGAAAAGCCGTAGCCCGGCAGAGAAGGCGCCACCACGTGGAACGCATCGGAGGCGTCGCCGCCGTGCGCGGTGGGATCGGTCAAGGGTTCGATGACCTTGTGAAACTCGACGATTGACCCGGGCCATCCGTGCGTGACCACCAGCGGCATCGCGTTCGCGTGCGGCGAACGGACGTGGAGGAAATGGATGCCGAGGCCGTCGATTTCGGTTTTGAATTGGGGGAAACGGTTAAGCCGCGCCTCTCGATCGCGCCAGTTGTATTTTTCGAGCCAGTACTTGCAGACCTCCTGCGCATACGCGAGCGGCAGTCCCTGCGACCAGTCATCGACGCATTCGCGCTCAGGCCATCGCGTGGCGCGCAGCCGGCGCTTCAAATCCTCGAGCTGGTCGTCGCTGGCGGAAATTTTGAACGGAACAATTTGATTACTCATGGATGCGTACTCCTCGACGGAGATAACCGGATTCCTTCCGACCGGTGTGCAGGCGAACGCAGCCGGATCCGCGCGTCACGGCGATCGCAAACAGCAATCGCAGGGACGCGCGAGCCGGCAGAAAGAATCAGCGCTCGCGGGCAGAGACCGCGGAAGGCTCGATGATCCGGTTGTGAAAATCACGAATGTTTCTGTTCGATGAGTTCGATTTTGTAGCCGTTGGGATCTTCGATGAACGCGATCACGGTCGTGCCATGAGCCATCGGCCCCGCCTCGCGAACGACCTTCACGCCTTTCTTCTTCAGGTCTTCGCACGCCTTGTAGGCGTCGGGCACGCCGATCGCCAGATGGCCGAAGCCGGTGCCAAGCTCGTAGCTCTTGGTGTCCCAATTGTGGGTCAGCTCGACGACCGTGTGGTCCTTTTCCTCGCCGTAGCCGACGAAGGCGAGGGTGAACCTGCCGCCGGGAAAATCCTGCTTGCGCAGGAGCTTCATGCCGAGCTTTTCGCAGTAAAAGTTGAGCGACTCGTTGAGATCGCCGACCCGGATCATCGTGTGCAGAAGCTGCATCGGACTCTTCTCCCGTCTATGCCTGGTCTGAGAGATTTTACAATCCTGGAATGTACTGCGCCTTGAATTGCGTGGGAATGACATTGATGCGAACAACCGCGAATTGTTCGCCGCCGCCCGCCTTCTCAAACCGCAGCAGGCCCGCGATGAATTGCTGCGGGTCGCGGGTCGGAATCAGGCGCTCTTCGCTCAGGATCGGATTCGCAATCCTGAGCGTCAGTTCCTTCGTCTCGCCCGGCGCGATCGGACCGTTCGGCTCGACCTCGAGCTGCCCCACGTATTCGTGGGGGCCCGCCTGTGCCTGCGCGTCAGGACCACCGTTCACGAAGGTCGTCATTCCCATCACGTACTCCTTCAACGTGATCGGCGAGTCGCTGACGTTCTTCGCCTGCACCTTCATGACCAGCGTGTCGGTTCCGTCGTTCCAGGTCGCGCCTTCCGGCCGCACCTCGGCCAGTTTCAGGTCGGGCTCGAGCGGGCGCGGCGCGAACCAGTCGGTCTGCTGCGGAAGCCGCACCGGATAGCGGGTCGCCGCGTAAAACCATCCGAGGATGAGCAGGGCGATGGTCAGTCCGGCCAGCACGTTCATCCACATCTGATCGCGCGGCGTGATAAGTCCGATGTCAGGGGCGTCTTCGTTGATGCCGATCTGCGTGGTGACCGCCAGGTTGGTGACGGTCCGCTTGCTGAGCGTCCAGTAGAGCATCCACGCCACGCCGATCAGGAAGCCCGCGAACGACCACCACCATACGAAGCTGCTTTGATAGCCTTCCAGGTCGATCACTTTTCCGTTGAGCAGGGTGACTGGAAACGTGAACTTCGCCACCGCCGGCTGGACATCGACCCATTCGCCGGGCCCGACCAGCGTTCCAGTGCCCTGGACCGCGATCCCCGGATGCACGTGCCATCGGCCCGGTTCCCGCCCTACCATCACCATCTTGAATTGATAAACACCGCCGCGCTCGACGAAGAACGAACCGGGCGCGGGCTGTCCATTGATGACGCGATCCTCGAGCGCAAACACCGGCCCCGGCACAACCGGTGTGATGTACGCGGTCTGAGGCGGATCGAGCGTGTATGGCCATGTGTCCAGGATCCGAACGGTCCCGGTTATCGTGACCGGCTCACCGACGTGAATAGCCTTGGGCGAAATGCTCACGTCGTAAAATGCGGTGGTGAGATCCTTCAGAAACGGCTCATCGCCGGCCTCGCCGTGCGCAAACGCTTTCGACGGAGCGATGAACGCGGCGATAGCCAGTACGGCAATCCAGGTGAGACGACGCTTCTTGGTCATCGCTCCCCCCTCCCCATGGTCTTGAGCGAGCCGGCTCGCGCCTCGCCGTTGGCGCCGGCAGCGCGAGGGTAACGCCGGCGGCGAGCCGGCGGTTTTCGCGAGGGCAGGTCCGCGTTGCGCGCCGCGCGCGAAGGCCACAGGACCACGGCCCAGTAGCATACGAACGCGATCGCCACGGATGCGGCCAGCGGACGGCCCAGCTCATCCGGACTGGCCATCCCGCCATGCGCGAATGCGGCGGAGGCGGATGCGGCCACGCCCGCCGCGGCGGCGAATGCGATCGCGATCAGATTTCCTGTTCGTATTCGCACGACGGTTACAGCGTCTTGATATAACGGCGGATGGGCCACACGGCGAGGTAGCGCCCGATAAACTGGCCAATCCAGTAGCCTGCCACCGCGACCGTGCCTCCGAACACCAGCGAGACATACTGAGTCTCGCCAAGGAAGCTGCGCAGCGCGCCGCGCTCGATATGACGCAGGTACTCCGGTGTTTGCGACCGGATATAGACGATTCCCTGCACATCGGCGACGGTGAGCACGTGATTCATGAAATGGGCGGGCTGCAGGTACGCCGCCAGCGGAACATAGTTGAATGCCCACACCAGCAGCGCCCAAATTGGCCCCCCGAACAACGAAGTCAGGATGAAGCTTCGGGTTTTGAGCAGAATCCAATCAAGGATGATGGCCGCGCCGACAATCGAGATCGGCCATACGAAGCTGAGCGGATAGCTCTCGGCCACATGCCATTGGAAATACCTGCCGACCCACGCGCACATGAAAAAACACACCGCCGTGTAAGTGGCGCCGGTGGGAAAGCGCCACGCCACCCATTGGATGTACTGGAGGGCTGACGGGATGATGATCGTCGCGAAGGCGGTAATCACCGGCCACCATTGCGGGTCCTTCCAGTCGGTCCAGAAATCCCAGTCGCCGGCGAAGAGCTGCTTGGTGATGTCGGCGGCGCCGCCGACCACGAAGATCGCGGTGATCCAGAACACCAGGTCCCACTTGCGATCGATCCACTTGTATTTCTTGTTCAGCAGCGCGCGCAGTTCCAGGCGCCGCTGGCGTTCCCCCGCCGTTGTAGTTCCTGCCGCCATAGCCACACCTGCTTTCCGCCAAGCCCTCAGTCGGCGATCGCCTGCGCCCGCGCCGGAGGTTGCCCGCTTGCTTCTTCTTCAGCCTTCTCGATTTCGAACAGGCGCAGAATTGTCTCGCCCCACACCGCGAACATCCCGGCAGCAAGCCATCCATAGGCGACGAACGGCCAATGGAACGGCACGGAGAAGAATTCCTCTGAAACCCACAGGCTATGGCCCCACTCGTTGAACGCCACTTCCATGCATTCCAGCACGGCCGCGCTGATCAGCAGGAAAAACGACCAGGGAAAACCCTTGTCGCGCGAATAGAGCGCCGGAATCCTGTACATCCCGTACAGATAGGCGCCCAGTGCCAGCACCACCGACAGCGGGAAGAAGAAGTAGAACATCGGGATGTGCGTCGGGGTGAGCGCCGTGTCGCGTACCAGCGTCTGATGCCACGCGCCGTCCCAGTTCGGCCAGAAGCTTGCCTCGATATAGATCGAGAGGCTGGTGACCCCGATGATGCTCCAGAGGACGGCGATCCTTCTCACCTCTTCGGCGCGGGTGAACGGCTGATTGGCAAGCTGGCGGCCGGTACGAACCAGCCATCCGTACCAGATACCGGTGAAGACGCCCAGCACGATCAACTCGCCCCAGAAGAGCGTTCGATAGTAGAGCGTGAATTCGGGGCTAGCCGAGTTGAGCCCCGCGACGAACGCGTACTTGTAGTCCCAAAACCACAGAAAGACGTTCGCGCCCATCACCAGGGCCGATCCCCAGAACAACGAGTTCCATCCGACCATCCAGTCGGTCGGATTGCGCTCGGTGCCGTGAGCAGCCCCGCCTTTTTCGATGGGGGCATCGATTTTTCGCGCCGATGAACCAGCCATATGTGCACTCCTCGCGGATTGCGATCCGGGCCTACTTCAAGCGGACGCCGTATGACTCAAGCGCCTCCGCGTTCAACCTCGCTTTTGATTTCGGCGGCCACCGCCCGCGAATCCATCGACATACCCGCGTACTCGCGCTGCTTGCGCAAATCCCGGTCGAGCACGAACACGCGCGTTATATGATTCGGCGATCCGTCGGGCAGCCGCCGATTATCCACTCCGAACGCTGAAATTACTCGGTCAACATCTTCGGGCTTCCCCGTAAGAAACAGCCATCCCTTCATGTCCGCCTGCCGGTCGCGAGCAAGCTTCAGCAGTTGATCGGGCCCGTCGTGCTCCGGATCGTTGGTGACAGTCACCAGCACCAGCCCCGATCCCATTTCAGGCCGAAGCGCGTCCGCCACCTGCCCAAACTTGTTGATCAGGTTGTCGCAAACCCCGGGGCATCCCACGTGAACGAAATCGAGCAGGACGACCTTGCCCCTGAGCGAGCTCAGAGCCACCGGATTTCCGTGCGCATCGATCAGTTGAACGTCGGGGAGAGAAGCCGTCTCCTTCGCTGAGGAACGGCAACCCCAGATGAAGATCCCCGCAAGCAGCGCCATCGCTGCCAGCCGAACGGCAACGGCGCGGCGGCGAGCCGAGGGTCGCGCTGCGGAGCGCTGATAGCGAAAAACCGATACAGCCACCAGTGCCAGCACCCCCAGTACCAGCAGACATGGCATCACCAAAGCCCGATACCACGGTCTGACGCGAATGGGAAACGAATACTGAACCGGATTTTCAGCACTTTCCGGACGGACAGATACCTGCATCAGGTAGCTGTTTCCCTCGGCCAGATTCAACTGCGTATCGACCACGCCGCGGCGATAGATCGCCGGCGCAATCTCCCGCTCTAGCCGGCGCGATCCGGCCGAATCAACCGCAAAGATCCGCACCCCGATCGGCACTCTGCGCAACTCATCGCCCATCGTATCGATTACAAACACCGTATTTCCCTCGCGCGGAACTTCGTCGCAATACTCCGCATCGGGGTCGAACTCGGGCTGATAGAGGGTGATATGCAGCAGCGATGCGCCGAGCTTGCGCTCGCACGGATCGTTGGGGCCGCCGAAGCGATGGGCGCAAGCGGGCGCCGCGCTCATCAGCCAGAGAACGCAGACCAGGGCGGAAATCGTTCGGCGCGAATCGGCGCGCATCATTCATAGTTCGCGCTTCGAGCATTGGTCCGCGATGTAATCAGCCTGCCGGATCGCCAGCGACACGATCGTCAGCGTCGGATTCTCGGCCGCACTCGAACTGAACTGGCTGCCGTCCGAGATGAACAGGTTTTTCACGTCGTGGGTCTGGCCCCACTTGTTGCAAACGCCGTCCGATGCCTTTGCGCTCTGGCGGCACGTTCCCAGATTGTGGGTCGAAGGATAGGGAGGCACCTCGACAGTTCGGGTAGCTCCGACCGCGTCGTACACGGCCGCGCCGCGTTTGAACGCATACGTGCGCATCGCGAGGTCGTTGGGATGGTCGTCGTAGTGCACGTTCGGAATCGGCAATCCGTACTGGTCCTTTTCGCTCGGATGAAGCGTGACGGCGTTGGTCTCCTGCGGAAGGTCTTCGCCGACGATCCACATCCCCGCCATGTTCGGGTACCCCTCGAGGAGATTGGTGTAGTCCTCGCCCCACGCGCCCGGGTTCAGGAACGCCGCCGCGAATGGGAGGCCGAGCGAGATGGTTTCCAGCTCGAAACCGCCCGCGAAGCCGCGGCTCGGGTCGTAGCGGGCTTCATCCTGGATAATTCCCGCCATCACCGTGCCGCGATACATGTGCACCGGCTGCTTGAAGACGCCGAAGACCGATCCGGTCGTATGCCGCATGTAGTTGCGCCCGACCTGTCCCGACGAATTCGCCAGCCCGTGCGGGAACATCGTCGAATGCGAATTCAGCAGCAGGCGCGGCGTTTCGATCGAGTTCGCCGCGACGCAGACGATCCGGGACTTCTGGAACTGATGGTTGCCGTCCTTGTCGGCATACAGGACGCCCGTTGCCCGCCCGCGGTCGTCATGCTGAATCTGCAGCGCCATCGACTCGGTTCGCAAATCGAGCTTGCCGGTAGCCTCCGCGGCCGGAATCTCCGTGTAGAGCGTGGACCACTTCGCCCCCGACTTGCATCCCTGAAAGCAAAAGCCAAGCTGCCAGCACGCGGACCGTCCGTCGCGCGGTCGGCTGTTGATCGCCATCCGGCCCGTATGCACGGTCTTGTATCCGGCCCGAATCGCGCCGTTGTACATCACCTTGAAATTGTTGTTGCCAGGCAGCCCGGGGATGTCGTTGGTGCGCGTCACCCCCATCTTGTTCTCGGCTTTCGCGTAATACGGCTCGAGCTCGGCAAGGGTCAGCGGCCAATCGATGAGATTCGCGCCGGTGATGCCGGAGTAGTGGGTCCTGGCCTGGAATTCATGTTCCTGCAGTCGGAGCGATGCGCCCGCCCAATGGACGGTCGTTCCGCCCACGGTCTTGCAAATCCATGCGGGCAGGTTCGGGAAGTCCTTCGCGATGCGCCAGGTTCCTGACGTCGTGCGCTTGTCGAGCCACGCCAGTTGGTTGAATGCGAACCATTCTTCGTTGCGGAACGTCGCCGGCGACTGGCGTTGCCCGGCTTCGAGCAGGACGACTTTCAGGCCCTTGCGGCAGAGTTCGTTGGCCAGCGTTCCTCCGCCCGCTCCAGAGCCGACGATCAGCACGACCGAATCATCATTGGCATCGTATCGAGGCATGATCCGCGTCCTCCATCAGGCGGGTTTCGGGCTGGCGGATTCGGGAGGGTTTGGCAGCCACGCCAGATCGTCGAAGCCGCGATGGATATATCCGCCGTACTTGTAGGCGGGTCCTTGATATCCGAGAACCTTCCATACCGAAGGATCGCTGTAGAGAGTCTGCAGTTCTATCGAGCGGACTTTCTGGAAGAAGGCCGTCGTTTCGATTCGCTTGAGCGCGATGGTCTGTTCCTTCTCCGCAAGCTCGATGAACCGGCGGCCCTGCGCGTCGAGCGATTCGATTCCCTCTGCGATCAGCTTTGCGACCGAAGAATCGGACTTCGCCGCCGTATCGATGTCTCGCACGACGTTCCAGTAGGGCGCATCGTCGAGCTGCTTGTGAGGGAAGATGCGCCGCGTCATCGCAAGAAGCGTCTCGCCCTGATGGGGCCGGAGGGTCGTCAGCTCGGGCTTGCCCGCCGCCGCATCCGCGATAGTCGCGACACCCGATGCGGCCGCGGCGGTGCCGGCAACCACCAGCGCGCCGGCTTTGAGGAACTCCCGTCTTCTCATGATGGTGCTTCCTCCCAATTGCGATTTTCGATCACTTGCCCCATGCGCGAATCCGCTTGACCATCGCCGCGACCAGCTCGGGCTGACCGGCCAGATCAGGATTTGCCGGCATCGCGGCGCTGACACCCACCGCCGGACCGCCATAGACGATAGCCTTCGCGAGCGTCTCGTCGCTCACCGATTTCTGCCACTGCCGATTGTGAAAATTCCTGGGCCGCGGGTTCATATTCTCCGCGCTCGGACCCTGGCCGTCGCCGTTCTCGCCGTGGCACACCGCGCATCGCTCCGACATCATCCTGTCGGCTTCAGCCGAGGCGGAATCGGCAAGCACGAGAGGCAAATTTCCCAGCGCAATTGCCGCTGACACGAACGCTGCGATGATCGACGTTTTTGCGGCCCGCCCCACGCGCCCCTCATTAGCCGCACATGTGCCGCCCGTCAAGGAAAACTGCGGGGAGGCTCGGCGCGCCGTTCCTTCAAGCCGTGGCCGGATAGTGCATCGGCGCGCAACGGAATTTGCTGTTCTTCACAGATCAATCTGGCCGGACATATGACGCCCGGCACAATTCACGCAGTATTTTCGCGTCGCGGACGCGGGCTTCAATCTGCAACGGTGCCGCTGGCGCAAGCTAGAGCGTCGCGAGGAAAGCCGCCAGGTCCCGCTTTTCCTGGTCGCTAAAGCCAATCCCGAAACGCTGATCATAGAACTCGACGACGTCGGACAACGTCGCGGCCGACCCGTTGTGGAAGTAGGGAGCGCGAGCGGCAAGCCCGCGCAGGATAGGTCCCTTGAACTTCCCGATGTCGGCGCACTTGCCGGTGATCAGCGCGCGGCCAGGGTCGGTCACGTTGAAGCTCTGTCCGAACAACGGACTTGCGGGACTCGTGCACTTCAGCGTAAAGACCGGCAACTCCGACGCATCGAGTCCTCCCGCCGGAGCGGCATCCGCGATCCCGATATTCAGCGGCGTGGCAACCGAATGGTTGCCCACGTTCGGCGTGTCGTGACAGGTGCCGCACACACCGGAGATCGTAGGCTTTCCAAGTGCATCGTTCAGCCCGCTGACGCCGGTGATGCTGATCGGCTTGCTGTCGAACAGCGCTTCGCCTCGCGCCACCGACCTCCTGAACGCGCTGACCTGCCCATTCCCGGACAGCCGCGCCCATGAGGAATAGATATCGAAGACATCCTCGGTGAAGGGCGTCGGGCAGGGGTCAAGTCCGAATGGGTCGTTGATGCCGGCGAAGAAATCGGGAAACAGGCGATAGAGCGACTGCGGGCCTCCGGTCTGCGGCACCGAGGTCTGCCTGCAATCGAGCGGCGAGGTTCCCGCAACCGGATCGGTCAGCGTCAACCGGGTCGAACGGGCGCGAAGCGATCGCGCCTGGTTGTCGAAACTCTGCGCCGTAAACAGCCCCGTTTCGAAATTGACTATCTCAGCCTGCTGTTCGGCGGTAAGCCCGGGACCGTTCGCCTGCGCATGGGTGAGCGTCGCATCGAGCGCCTGATGAGCCAGCGAGGGTTCTCGCCCATCCCACATGATTGCGGTGTCGAATCCAAGATTGGTGGCCGGCAGCGGGCGGCGGTACATGGACAAAATTCCGGAGGTTGGACTCGTCAGACCGGTAACCGGATTGGTCGAGCATCCGTACGGATCGCTTACCGCCGAGACCTCGAACTCGGAATTGGCCGGAATCGCAAGACCGATTCGGACCAGCCCCTTGCCGGTAAGAAGCTTGTAGGCCGTGCTCCGCGCCGACTGCGTCGAGACGTCGTCGCTCGGGCACGTTGCGCCGTCGAACAGGCGGAACAGCGGATCGGTTCCTTCGCTCCGGGCAAAACGAGCCTGTGCCGACGCGGCGCTGATCGTCCATCCGGTCTCCGGCTGATGACAGGTGAAGCAGGTACGGTCGTTGGTGCCGAGGTTCTGAAAGAACGGATTGTCCGCGGTCACGGTTTCTCGTGCTGACTGGAAGGTCGAGATGCGGCCGGTGGGGTCGCTATAGCTTTTCAGCTTGGGAATCACGCGCGGCACCGTCTGCGTCGAGCGCCGGACGTCCGGAAATATTTTCATCCGCTGTGCGTGCGAAATTGCCGCCGGCGCCCAGGACGTCGATTGGTCCGCGCTATCGGCGCTCTGCGCGCGTGAGATGCCTGAAAGCAGCGCAAGAAGAAGGCTGCCACTGATGGTCAAGACGACAATCGGCCGGAGAGCCATAAGCGCACCCCCTTTGTCCCGCCGTATCACGTTGCCGTCTGCTACTGCAAGTAATTTTTAGAAACTTAATAGCACTATCGCTCATCGGTTGGCGTCAAAGAATTTGTGGAAGAAGGCTCGGCCTTGCGGCATTTTAATCTCCAGGAAATCGTGAACGTCACTCACGATTGGTTTGAATGCAGCCTGTTTCTTCTACGTCAAAGTTTCACGGATGCGAAAATGCGGTTGAGCAGTCCCGCCGCTTGCGCAGCCTACGGAGACTTCGCATATGGTCCGACTTGTTCGACGCGCAAGCATCGCCAATTCCTCTTCTGAGCGCGCCCTTCTGCTCCTGATTGCGGCGTCGCTGATCATTGTGATGGCTCCAGGAGGGGCCGCCGCCCAGGCATCGGGCTACTGGCATACCAACGGCCGCCAGATTGTCGATTCCAGCAATCAGCCGGTCCGAATCGCCGGCATCAACTGGTACGGCTTTGAAACCACGGACGAAGTGGCGCACGGCCTGTGGGCGCAGGACTACAAGTCGATCCTGAGCACCATCAAAGGCAACGGCTACAACGTTGTGCGCATCCCTTTCTCGAACCAGATGATCGAGCAGCCCGTCGTTCCGTCAAACATCGGCTACTCGAACGCAAGCGGCCCCATCAACACCGATCTTCGCGGCCTCAACTCGCTGCAGATTCTCGACAAGGTAATCGACGCGGCGGGCGCGATCGGCCTGCGCGTAATCCTTGACAACCACCGATCCGAAGCGGGCAACAGCGCTGAAGACAGCGGACTATGGTACACCGCCGCCTATCCGGAGAGCGCATGGATTCAGGACTGGACGATGCTCGCGCGGCGCTACCTGAACGACCCGACTGTCGTTGGTTTCGATTTGCGCAACGAGCCCCACAACGGCGGAAGCGGCGGCGCGTGCTGGGATTGCGGCACGCCCGCCAACGACTGGCATCTCGCCGCCGAACGCGCGGGCAACGCGATCCTCGCGATCAATCCCCATCTACTGATCGCGGTTGAAGGAACCGATTGCTACGGGGGTGATTGCGGATGGTGGGGCGGAAATCTCGAAGGCGCCGCGAATTCTCCGGTCGTGCTCTCCGTGCCCAATCAGCTCATCTATTCCGCGCATGACTACGGTCCCAACCTGTTCGCGCAGCGATGGTTCACCGCCGGCACCACTCCCGCAAGCCTCGAGCAGGTCTGGACGAAATACTGGGCCTACCTGAGCCTGAACAATGTCGCGCCAGTATGGCTCGGCGAATTCGGCACAACCAACAACACGAGTGATCTGCAGAACACCGCGGCGGGCTCGCAGGGACAATGGTTCCAGAACCTGATCGCCTTCATGCAGGCAAATCCTCAAATCAACTGGACCTATTGGGCGCTCAACGGCGAGGACAGCTACGCCCTGCTCGATAACGGCTACGATTCCACGCCGGTGAGTGCATTGAAGCAGCGGATGCTCGCAAGCATCCAGGCGGCGAGCTCATCGGCGACTCCAACCCCGACCGCTTCGCCGACTCCGACATCGACACCCAAGCCGACCCCGACTCCTACCGGCACGCCCAAATCGACTCCGACTCCCGGAGGCGGGGTAACGAGTTGCCGCGTGGCATACAGCGTGAGCAGCGATTGGGGCAGCGGCATGACCGCCTCGGTCGCGATAGCGAACACCGGCGCGACGCAGATCAACGGATGGCAGCTCGCATTTGCGTGGCCAGGCAACCAGATGATCACGCAGGCGTGGAGCGCATCCTGGACCCAGAGCGGCCACAACGTTCGGCTCAGCAACGCTTCCTGGAACCCGGTGATTTCCGCCGGTGGATCGGTGAGCGGAGTCGGCTTCAACGCCATCTACAGCGGAACCAACACCCCTCCCGCTGTCTTCTATCTAAACGGAACGTTGTGCGCGAACGGTTCTGTTCAGACGCCGACGCCCACTCCAACCCCGACCCGGACTCCAGCGCCGACGCCGACTCCGACCCCGCGTCCGTCTCCCACGCCCACTCCGAATCCGGCTGCGAGCTGCCACGTTGGCTACACCGTGAGCAACGACTGGGGCACCGGCTTCACAGCGGCATTGACGGTGACCAATAGCGGGGGCACGCCGATCAACGGATGGAGCCTCACGTGGGCATGGCCGGGCAACCAGACTCTGAGCGGCGGCGCATGGAACGCGAACGGCTCCCAGAGCGGCCGCAACGTGACGCTAACCAACGCCTCGTGGAACTCGGCCATCGCAGCCGGCGCAAGCCAATCCGGAATCGGCTTCAACGCCGCATACAGTGGAGTGAACCAGGCGCCCGCGGCTTTCTATCTGAACGGGATGCTCTGCCACTGAAGCTCGATGGTCCGCAGATGCGGCATCGCGACTGCGACCAGATGCGAAGGAAGGGGGCGGAGGAGAACACAGCCCCATTGTGCCGCTTCGGGGGCCTGCGGAGCCGCCGTTATCCGCGGGAATTTCGGGTAGCGGGAACTTTCGTCCATCTCGAATCCGAAACGGTCGAGTGCGATTCCCAATCCAGCGCCGAGACCCTTCGACAGCGCCTCCTTGAGCGTCCATAGCTCCAGGAAACGGATCGGCCGCTCGAGGTCGTCGAACGATCGCAGCCTTCGTGCTTCGTCGGCGGCGAAGAACTGATTCGCAATGTCGATCGCATTGACGCGCCGGCCGAGGTTTTCGGCGTCGATACCGACCTCGCTTCGCCCGATGGCGCAGGCCACCAGTCGTTCCGTGTGCGAAAGATTGAAGCGCAATTCCTCCGCTCCGGCGGGCCCGGCAATTTCAGGCTTTCCGTGTATGCCGCGGCGAAAGCGCCAGGCGGCCGGATCGACGGATGCGTACTGCGAAAGCGCGATGCGCGCCAATGAGTGCGCTGCGATGTACTCAAGGCGTACGCGTGCTACGCGAAATCGATCGGCTGAAGCCCGCTCATTCGCATCCAGCAGCGACCAGCCGCATTCTTCCGCCGCCGGTTCGGTCGCGGCAATCGGCGCGATCCAGACGTGAACCTCTCCATCCGCGATCGCGCGGCCGATCATCCCGATTTTGCCACCCGGCGAAATTGCAGCGGCTTGCCGCGGCCCGACTGAGCGCCCGCGAGCGGATGCTTGCGAAGGGCGACAAAACACGCGACCGCGCCGAAGCTAATGAATCCCAGCGAACACCATCCAACCATCAGGCCCCATCGCCTCACGATAAGCCCATTAACAATCAGGCTGAGAGCGTTGCCGAGCGTAACAAAGGTGGTTTGAAACGAAAGCAGCAGGGCCCGGTCGCTTGCGTCGATTTCTTCATTGAACCATGCCTGGACGAGAGGCTGCGAGACCCCTGACAACAGATTCACGGCGAACAGACACGCCAGCACCAGATTCGTGTGGATGCCGCCCGATGCGGCGACAAAGAGCGCGATCGCGATTCCGGCAGCGGCAAGCGCAAGCAATCCCGCGCGCCGCGCCGGATGAGGGCCCTGCCTGATGACGATTTGCGCGCCGGCAATCCGGCCGATCATAAAGATCGAGAAGACCCATCCGACAATTTGCACCCCGATTCCGTAACCGGATTCAAAATACGCGGGCCATTGAACCGCAATCGGTATCCAGATTCCGGCGATGATCGCGCTGGCGATGCTCAGCAGGAGAATCGCGCGATTACTGAAGCCGCGCCGCACGCCGTCCCGCAGCCGCGCTGGAATCAGATGAGCGATCGCGCCGAGCGAGATTCTTCCGATCTCCTCCGATTCTCCGGTCAGACTTGCCGCGCCGCAAAATGCCGCAAGAACGTATCCGCCGGCGCCCAAAAGCCATGGCGCCGCGATGTCGCGGTCGGCGACGTACCCGCCAATCACCGCGCCAACCATGAAGGTCAGGTTTGCGAACTGCGAACCCCGGGCAAACACGGAGTCCTTGCTTGGCGCAAATCCTGACCGGTCAAGCCGATCGACGGCCCACGAATCGATCGTGCCGTTGCCGAAGGTTGTTCCGATGCCGTCAATCGCTTCGGCTATCACGAAGAGCAAGAAGCTGTGCGCGAAAAAGTACGTAATGAAGGAGATGATCCGCAGAACGCATCCGATGACGAAACCGACGCGGCGCCCTGCCAGGTCGGCGAATGCGCCGGTAGCGGTATCGCTGAAGAACGTGACCGCGAAGTAAGTCGCGAGGACCAGGTTTATCTGGAACGGTGTTAAGCCCCTCGAACGCAGAAAAAGGGGATAGACACCGAAGAGGAACGCGCCCGCAAAAGAGTAAATTAGCCAAACAAAATAGTACCGAACCAGCGTTTGACGAACCGAAAGGTCTGCGTCGCTGTGCGTCATTATCGGCGAGTCCAGGACCCGAACAGTCAATTACGATTTATCGTCCGCATGTTTCAACAACAGTTAGACAGACAAATCCACTAGCAGCTATAGTGCGCGCACGGCGATTGCCCACTTATCAGCGCCTGACGCGAGGCACGGCCGCTGTTGGCTTGCAGACGTATCCGTTATCTCCAGCTCAGTCGCGTATGTGGTTCTTCGAGGAACTCGTTCCCGGAACCGCAGTCTTCAATCTCGCCTCGATGCTTGCGATCGAGGGCCCGCTCGATGTCGCGGTTCTCCAAAACGCCATCGCCGGCATAGTCCACCGGCACGAGATTCTCCGCACGCGCATCGTGATGGTCGATGGGATGCCGGTTCAAACCGTCGATGCGGATGCCGGCGTATCGTTGCGGACGGTCGAGGCCGCATCGCCCGACGAAAGCATGCGCCTCGCGATGCAGGAGGCGCGCCGTCCGATCAATCTGGCGTCTGGTCCTCTGCTGCGTCTGACGCTTGTTCGCCTGTCATCTGACAGTCATCGGCTCGTGGTCGTGATCCATCATGCGATCGCGGATGGCTGGTCGCTGGGAATTTTCATCCGCGAGCTGCGCTCTCTTTATTCTTCCATCGCCGCGGCAGTGGCGCCGAAGCTTCGACCGCTCGCGCTGCAATACAAGGACTTTGCAATCGAACAGCATGCGAAGTCGGGCAGCGACGAGTTGAAGCGGCAGCTCGCCTATTGGAAGTCTCGGCTCGGCGATGAGATCGAGCCTCTCGATCTGCCGATCGATCATCCGAGGCCGCGCTTTCAGACCTTCCGCGGTGCGCGCGAACCTTTCGATTTGCCGCCCGACCTCGTTGCACAACTGAAGGAGCTTGGGCGAACCCGAAACGCCACCTTGTTCATGGTGATGCTTGCCGGGTTGAAAGTCCTGCTCAGCCGTTACAGCGGCAAGACCGACGTATGCGTTGGCAGTCCGATCGCAAATCGCGGCAAACGCGCGCTGTGGGGGATGATCGGCCTGTGCGTCAACACGCTTGCGCTACGCACGGATCTCTCGGGCGATCCGAACTTCGCCGAGCTGGTGGATCGGGTGCGGGAGACGGCGCTGGGCGCGTATGCGCATCAGGATGTGCCGTTCGAAAAGCTGGTCGAGGAGCTCCGTCCCGAGCGCGACCTCACTCGCACTCCCTTCTTCCAGGTGATGATGGTTCTGCAGAACCATCCGATGCCGCAGCTCAACTTCGGAAACCTGCGGCTCACGCATCAGGAGCTCGACACCGGAACTTCGCAATTCGACTTCTCCATCTATTTCACGGAGCGAGAAGACGGAGGGATGGAAGGGGCGGTGGAGTACAGCACGGAGCTGTACGAAGCGGAGAGCATCCGGCGGATGGTGGGGCACTATCTGACGCTGCT
>JAJPKP010000016.1 GCA_021323675.1 Pseudomonadota bacterium
CCGTTCTCGGCCTCAGTGAGAGTTTGGGATGGATCGCGGGGCCCGTCGGCGGGGCGGTGGCTCTGGCGGTCGATCTCGCTCTTTTCTTTGACGACCTCTTTGGCGGCGGTTCCAGCATCCCCTACCAGTTACTCTACCCCGGCCATAGTCCGGAGGGACTGGTGAGGGTCGGATGGCAAGATTCCGTGGATCAGAATCCTGTCTACCACACTATTGACGATGCCGTCAGAGGCGCGTCGCGTGCCGCTCTGGCACTCTCCCGAAAGACGGGAAACGAATCGTTCGGGACAGTCGTGCGCGCAGGGACAGGATACACATACACCAATCCAGTTGACGTCGGCAGCCCATATGGGGGACGGGTTTCCGTCCCAGGTAGCGCTGTCGCGACTTATCACACACATCCAGCCACATGCGAAGGTGGCGTACCGGAGCTGCTTTCGCCGCGAGACAGAGATTTTGTTGCGCTGGATCCGCTACACAGACCCCTTTACTACATTACACCGCCAGGCGAGATCTACAGATACTCCGGCGGTGACGGTCCGCCGGTTGCTCTGCAACGGTGAGGAGAGAATGAAGTGCGTATGCGATTGAAACGACCAGCGACTGCGGTAACGATACTCGTGACCATCTTTTCACTGGCCTGGATCAGCACTCTGGCAGCTACAGACGCCAAGGGCTCTCGACGAGAAGCGGTCTCTCTGGTGTCGCTGATAGCCGAACCGCAACAATATGATGGGAAAGCCGTGTTGGTGACTGGTTATGCTCTGCTTGGATTCGAACAAAATGAGCTTTTCCTGAGCCCGTATGACGCACAGGAATTCAATACGTTGAATGCGATTTCGCTCGACTTTGGTAAAACCGATGGAGCTCTGCGGAGGCAATGGACCGCCCTCTTCGATCACGAAACAGTAGATATCGAAGCGACCTTCTACTATCCGAAAGAGGCTGGTGCTAAGGCCGGCAGCTCCTACTGGACAGGATATCCCAACGGATGGTTGGTGAACATCACGAGTATGCGACTGCACGACTTTCATCCTCGAATTCCGACTCAACCACCCCCGCACACACAGTAGAGGCAATAGGCATAGAGTGTACCCACCGATCACTGTGCAGAGAGGCTCGAAACAAGGCGCCAGAAAACCTAGATGTCCGTACAATCCTTCAGAATGCTCTGGTTATTCGACAAATACGAATCCTGCGTACAGAGGATGACAAGTGGTAAGGTATGCGGATGATGATCGCACCACGACGTGGGTGGATCGATGATCGGGCTGTTCGATGCGTACAACCGGGCGATCACCACACAATATACGTACGATCCTACCAGAGTGGTTAGAGCGAGCCGCGCACCGAACTCGTATCCGTACCTGTATCAGCGGATGGAGTACGATGTGTGGACGGGGCTGTACCACTCGATGTCGAGTACCCGGCGATGTCACTCGGAGAGTCGAGATTGCCACACAGGATCTATTTGAGGCATATGACGTGTCTTCAACATCGCGCATTTTGGGCCGTTCGGAGTGGGCTGATAGCCTTGCTCATTCTATTTCTGCTGCAGTTACTGCCGATTCCCGTGATACCTCAGGCATATTTCGATTCGGCCCCAATCGTGGCTGTCGCCGAGTTCGTAGTAAGACACCAGTGGAGTTACGTAGCAACAATTGTCGGAGCCGCGGGCATTTGGCCAATTTCCCAGTATCGTAGCGCTCGCTCATCTGCGGATCGTTGGATACTGGCCGGGTCTGTGGTGTGTGCCTTCCTGTTTTTTGTGTTTAGCATCCTTTCTTGGGTCCATCCTGGCCTGAGCTCTAGCGTTAATCTACTCTCAAAGATCAACGCGATCGCGTTTGCCGTCTTGTTAAGTGCTTCATTCTGTAGAGTTCGTCGACTTCGAAGAGAGTAATTGGTACCCGTTCTGTGAATCGCGCACGCTTGGCTCCCGCTTGTCGATCAACTTCAACATCGGTGGCGTCCTGCTTCCGCGGGCTCGCACCGGGCGTTTCGTATCTCAAGTGTTTGTGGTTCCCGGGCGCTTGGACTATCTGGTCATCGCCGCCGATGTTGTCCTTGAGAAACTGCAAGCCGTGCGTACGTGACAGAGAGATTGATTGGAAACACGGGAAGGAAGCGGTATCTTCACTTGTATTTCCGCAACCGTGCACACTCCCGGACGAAACATCTCCTTGGCGCTTCGACGAACGCCTGCGATGCTACTGCTGACGCTGCTGTACGTGTGGCAACGCTCCACAGTAGCCTGCGTGGTAGCGCATGCCTTTGAAGATATCGGCGTACCATGCATCGCTCGCTCCCAGCCTGCCTTGCTTCGCTGGGTATTCGTGCCGCGTTACGTCTGGCTGCCGCTGCTGATGGTCGGGGGTGCAAATGCGTTGGCGCAATATTATGCCGCAAGACGCTCCGCATAGCGGTGCGCCGGTGCGAATGCATCGCACTATGCCCGGGAACATCGTGGCTCGGATGGGTCGCGGGGCTGGCAACTGTCTTGTTGGAGAAGGTGCTCGGCTTCGATCCGTTCGGCGGTCCCTTTGGCGGCGGCCACAGCATCCCCTGGGAAATGCACGCCCCAGCGCACAGCCCCGACGGATTGAAGCGTGCCGGCCAGACCGATCAGGTGAACCAAGCATCCTCCTCCCAGACAATTTCGGATACGCAGCCTCTAACGAAACCTCAGCCTGCGCCCCCGAGTGCATGCTCGCAATATGATAGCGAATGTACGCAGAGTGCAGGGTCGGACAAGTACTCTTGTAGCGCCGGCAACTGCTGCCGCGCGTTTGGTAATAGCGGTCCTGCAAACTGTGTTCGAGGGTGCCTGCTCGAATTCGAAAAGAGATGCTTTCAGAGTCCGAATAGTGGAGCGTGCAGAACGGAGGCCCACATATTTTGCTACATGACCTGCGGAGCGCTGACTCATCTAGCGGACTTCTCTGCCGCCTTCTCACCGTCGTGTAGCTCGCTTTACTGAAACTCCGGGACGGCTGGTATGGAAAAGATTGCCCTGATTCCCCTGCATTTTTGGCTCCTCTTCGCGATACCGATAATAGGAAGTGCCATAACTTATCGCTTGGTTCGACACAGGCGGTTCGAGCTTGTGGTCGCGCTCCTGATTCCACCCTTCGTAGGCGAGCTGGTGTTTGTCTACGCGACTCTGCAAGGTGGCGCCCAGATTTCGGCGTTCGCCACAGCATCCCTTTGGCGTGCCGTGCTCTATCTGTATCCTTTCGCATTGATTCCGCTAGGGCTATGGTCGCCGTTCGTCGGTCTCCTTGCGTGGCTGGTGCTCGAGCGGCGCATCCCACAGGATCCTCGAACAGTTGTGAACTATCTGCCCCTCGCCGCTGTCCTGGGCGCAATCGTCGGAGCGGGTTTGCTGGGCGGATTCTACGGCTCGCTTCGCATACTCGATCTAAGCGACCAGAATCCGGCTCTCTGGGCGCTGATTGGTGCAGCCTCAGGGCTGACTGGAGGTGTCATTGTTGGGCTCTTTTTCTGCCTCGAGAGCAGGCGTCGCGGCGTAAGGCATGCTGCCATTTAGACCCAGCCGACACTGATCGAACCGAACAGGTGCGACACCATGAGCAATTCTTCGCCCAACCGCAGCGTTCGGGCTTGAGGATATCCTCATCGACAACATCGCTTGGCTGCTGCGGACACTTCCACTCTTTGCAATCCCAGGGTCCGGCAATTACCGTCTGCAGCCGATTTTCGTGGAGAATCCGGCCGAACTGGGGGTTAAAGCCATCGACAGCGAAAGCAATTTCATCCAAGACGCGGTCGGTCCGGAGGCCTGCACCTTCAACGAGCTGGTTATCGCCGTCCCCACGCAGTGGGCAGCCCTGCAGTTGACCCGGCCGGCTTCGGAGGTGGGAGCGACTTCGAGCCGAAGCGCGGGCAATCCGAGTTCGCCGACAGATATTCCGGGGTTCAGCGGGGGCGGGGGATTTATGTGGACCTTCAACAACGTAAGCGATCAGGCCTGTTATTCGATCGCTGCGGGAATGGGAGCGGCGGGGTTGACCGCTGGGGCTGCCGAGTTGGCCACCGTTCTCGGCATCGACATTGGAATCAAAATGTCGATGGCTGGTTCGGTGGGCGTCGTGGTAGGGGGACTCACCGAACTAGGTTTTCTTATCGCGGATCTGCTCAGCGGCGGCCCCAGCATCCCCTGGCAAGTGCATGCCCCAGCGCACAGCCCGGAAGGATTGAGCGACGCCGGCCAAACCGATCAGGTCGACCAGAAGCTGGTCTCAGAATTCCGCGAGCCAGATGTCTCGCTAAACGGCGGCTGTCAGAGCGGGGGAACCTTCACGCCTGTCTCGTTGACGGAAGCTCTCGGCACACGCAAGGAAGTATCTTGCGGGTGGCTAGACCGCAGCATCTGCGCCGCAGAATGTGCCGCTCAAGGCAAGGGCCTGAAACGATGCTACTATATTCAAGATTTCGGATTCATAGGCAGGAAGGGCCGCTTGGGATTACTGGGCTATAAGCAATTGGGCGGGCGGCAGTGCGAGTGTAGCGAGCAGCCGCCCTGTGGATGTCGATAGCACGGACAATTGTAAGAAGAAGATGTGCCAGTGTCATAACCTTGATGGCACGTATTCATCGCGCGAGCCGCTTTATCGGTTCGATGAGGTTTCGAGGCCTGGACGCGTACGACGCGGTCGGGAGCCCGAATATGAGAGAGTTCAAAGTCGGCGAATTGTACTTCATGACGTGGTATGCGGATCAGGAGTCTCAGGATTCGCAAGACGGACTTTTCCTCGTTCCTGACCCCATCCTTTTTTGTCGAGAGAAATCTCGACACAGGACTCGAGGGCGAACGATGGTACTTTCAAGACACGAGGTCCTACTGCAAGTACGGTAGCTATCCTATCGATCACGTCGAAGGGCTAGCCGAAGACGAACTTGTCGGGCAGCTGGTTTGCCTGCGCGAACAAGACCTCTTTCAGATCGTGGATTGTGAAGGGCTCGCTAAGGTCGTCCTTGAATGCGCGCAGCGAAGACGCGCCGCGGGGGCAAAAATGTGAGGGCGAACCACAGACCGACACCCGGAGAATTGTCGATTGACGTCTGAAACGCGGTGTTTGCAAGGTTCGGGCTGAAGCGCAAGCGCGCGCGGCCTCGACGTCGGGATTACCTCGTCGATGGCGGGTCCGGCGGGCGTCGTGGTAGGGGGACTCACCTAACTAGGTTTTCTTATCGCGGACCTTCTCAGCGGCGGCCCCAGCATCCCCTGGGAAATGCACGCCCCAGCGCACAGCCCGGAAGGATTGAACGACGCCGGCCAGACCGATCAGGTGGACCAGAAATCAAGAGGTTTGGACGGAGGGGGGCCGGTACGCGTTGAGTTCCAGTTAGCAGCGCCGGGAGTATTGGCTGTTTCAGAAGACCACGTTTGGAAGGAACCGGGACCTTCGGGCCGCTATACCAATCCTTGGACCTCCGGGCGGAGGTTGAAGCCGGAGAGGGAAAAAGTTACGCCACTGAATCGTTTCGAACCGTGGGAACCGCCTCTGCCGTGGTGGCTTCATATGGAGCCTATGCCTTGGGTCATTCTTCCAAAGGCGTTTTGCGATACTTACAACAGCGCGGGAGTGCGGCCCCCTTCCTGGTATCCCCAAACAGAATGAAAATCGTTCGGCGCGCAGAGGACCCCTAAAAATGAACTCCAAAGATAGCCAACTACGAAGTGCGCTCTCGATCTTGCTCCAGGCGGCCTCTCAGTACAAGGCGAGTCCCGACGAGTTTGTTTCTGAGCTAGCCTCGGAGTTGGAGACGCTAAAGCCCTTGCCGCGAGACCTTGAGGCCATGGTTGCCGGGTTGCGGTCGGCCGTGAAAGTGCATATGTCACCGGAAAGCGCCGCCGAGGAGGAACCGAGATGCGCGTTCTGTGGAAAACCGTATGCAAAAGTTCGAACGATGATTGTGTCCGCGAACAGCTGCATTTGCGACGAGTGTTCAATCTCGACCTTGCGCACTCTGAGTCTTCGCTCCGGATTCAGGTTCATTCGACTTGGATATAAATTGTTCGAACTAGTTGCGAAAACAGGCTACTTCATGACTCGGCACCACAATGATATGGCAGCATCGCGCTGAAGGAGTTACAGGGTTCATCTCAGCCTCCACGATTGCGCAAGGTTCGCAAGATGCCCTCGAAAAACAGCATGAGCAGCGAACCGTTTCTGAGTAAGCCCAAATTGCCTATGGTGAGAATTGGGGCGGCTCTTCTGCTCTTCCTCTTCCTCGTCGCTCTGGTCCCCGGGATTCCCGTCGTAGGTCGGATGTCGGAGCTGGTGGGCTTCGTCGGAATTCCCCCGGACTATTCACACTATCCTCGGGATGCAGAAAGATATACGTCGATTCGCCGCTTTCGTTTCGTTCGCGGCGGGGAAAAATCGGGAGTGACCGATTGAAGGGACTTTCGCCATCGTTGTTCTTGCGGGCGATCTCCGCGTGGTAAGCTTCGGGCCATGAGCCTCGAAGTCGGATTTGTTGGTCTTGGCGCGATGGGATTGCCGACGGCGGCCAATCTGATCGCGGCTGGTCATCGCGTTATCGTCTGGAACCGCACGGCTTCGAAGGCCGCGCCGCTCGCCGCCAAAGGCGCAATCGTCGCGCCGAGCGCGGGCGATACCGCGAAACCCGGCGGTATCCTCATCACGATGGTCGCCGATGACGCCGCGCTCGAGGAACTCGTGCTCGGCGAGGCGGCGGTCGCGGAGCGGCTCGGGCCGGGCGGCATTCACATCTCGATGAGCACGGTCGCGCCGGCGACCACGCGCAAGCTTGCCGAACTTCATCGGAAGGCCGGCTCTACGATGATAGCGGCCCCGGTTTTCGGGCGTCCGGATGCGGCCGCGGCGAAGCGGCTATGGATTTGCGTATCGGGTCCCGCGCCCGCGAAAGCCTCGGCCCAGCCGCTGTTCGACGCGATCGGGCAGGGGGTGTTTGACTTTGGCGAGATGCCCGAGGCCGCCAACGTCGCCAAGATCTGCGGCAACTTCCTCATTGCGGCGGCGATGGAGGCGATGGGCGAGGCGTTCGCGATGGCCGAGAAGAGCGGGCTCGATCGCGGCGCGCTGGCGGCGATGCTCGGCAAGACGTTGTTCGCCTGCCCCGTCTATCAAGGATACGGATCGGCGATCGCGAGCAGGCGCCATTCTCCGGCCGGATTCCGGTTGCCGCTCGGGCTCAAGGATATCGAGATCGTTCTCAGCACCGCGCGCGAGGCGAATGCGCCGATGCCGGCGGCCGGACTGCTGCGCGATCGATTCCTTCATGCGCTCGCGATGGGGCGCGCCGATCTCGATTGGTCCGCGCTGGCGCTCGCCGCGCGCGAGGATGCCGGGCTCGGCGACTAGCAAACGCCGCGGGCACTCGGCGGAATCGGGCGCATGAATGCTCGCGTTCTCACGGCAGTCGCCGCCTGCGCGGCGCTTTTGGTCTTCGGGCAGCGCGCCTGTGCAATCGACTTTTACGAAATTCAGATTTACCAGGTCGAAACCGCGCCGTATCACCATCTGACCCTCGAGCTGCATTCGAACAGCACCACCACGGCGACCGGACAATGGGCGAAGGAAGCGATCGATCCGTACCAGGTTCACGAAACCTTGGAAGGGACCTACGGCGTGCTGCCCTGGCTCGAAGTCGGACAATACCTGTGCACCGCGAAGCTCAGCGACGGGCACTACGAATACGCGGGCTCGCGCAGCAAGCTGCATTTCGGGGTGCCGCAATCGGAAAGCTGGCCGCTCGAGATCGGCGGCAACATTGAACTCGAATACATGCGGTTTCAGGCCGAGGAAAATCCGCTGACGCTTGAAATTCGTCCGATTGTCGAAAAGAAGTTCGGCCGCTTCATGCTGGTCGGCAACTTCGCATTCGAAAAGCCGTTCAGCGGCTCGGGAACTCATCAGGGCGTGCAGTTCGATCCGTCGGGCGAAGCGGTTTTTCGGCTTACGGATTGGGTTTCGCCCGCGGTCGAATATTACGGCGACATGGGCGCGATCTCGTCGATGCCCGGCGTGCAGCATCAGCAGCATTTCATCGTGCCCACGCTCAATTTCGATTTTCTTCCCGAACTCGAGCTGAATCTGGGAGTGGGCGTGGGGGTGACTCGCGCGAGCAACGGGCTGTTCCTCAAGTCCATCGTGGGATGGACGTTCTAGCCGCAAAAAGCCTCGTCAATACTGGGCTTTCCGTATCGGCTTGCGCGCGAGATTTCCGCATTGCCTGGTCTGATGCGCTTGGTTAGTCTGATTAAAGTTTCGCTTATCGACATGCCGGTTTCCGTTCAGGTACCGCGAGCCCAGGAAAAGCTCGATATCATTCTGGACCAGGTCACGAGCCTGCGTTCACGGCTGAATTGGCTTGCTTTTCAGCATGCTTTTTACCTGGTGACGGCGATCGGAATCGCCGCGACCGCCGCCATTTTCGCCGCCGCGGCGCTGCTGTCTCCGCTCCAATTCCTCGTGGTCGCCGTCGTCGTTGCGGTCCTGGCGATCTGTTCGCTGTGGATTTCGATACGGTCGGGATGGCGGCGGCGATCGAACGCGGTGCGCGCCGCGGCCCTCGCCGACGAACGCGCGGGCCTGAAGGGCAGGCTGACCACGATCGTCGAGACGTTCTCGAATCGCCGGCGCGGGATGCTCTGGTCGTACCTGGTCGAAGACGCCCTCGAGCGGCGCGAAGACTTTGCGCCGTCGAGAATCGAGCGCCATCGAATCGCCCGCTCATGGTGGGCTCCGGTGGTGGCGATGATATTTGCGGCGGCGATGGTGCCGCTGGCGCGCTTTCATCGAAGCCTCAAGATGGCGGCAAACGCGGGCGCTCCGGATATCACCGTCGATCTCGACGATCTTCATCTTCGTCCCGCCGAGCCCGGCGACGACGATGGACTTGACATTCAGGCGGATGCGGCGACGATGGCGCGTCTGCGTGAGAAGCTCGCGCGTGAAGGCGTCGCGCCCGACAACTCCGGCACCGGCAAGCTCGGCGGTCTGGTCGATCGGGCCCGCAACTTTGCCGGCAACATGCAAAGCCGCCTGCGCGGAGATTCGAAACAGAAGCAGCGTCTCACGCTCAGGCTCGCCGACAACGGCGCCGGACTCGACCCGACCAATCCGCGCGGGGCCGATCCGTGGCGGCGCGACTCGCGCCGCGGCGATCAGGCCGGCCAGTTCAAGCGCGAAGACGGCTCCAACGACAACGAACCTGACCTTCCGCCGATCGATGAATCGCGCCATGAACCGCAGGCGCAGCCGTCCGCCGGCGAGAACGGCGAGGGCGGACAGGATCTGAAGCAGCGCGCGGACGCATCCGCGGCCGCGGACGATCCGAGCAAGCAGGCGCAGGACGACGATCAACTGCGCGGCGAACAATCCAGCAACGGCGGATCGATGCACGGGATCGGCGCCGACCCGGACAGCCTGTTTGGCGAAGCCTCCAAGACCCGGATGAGCACCGAAGGCTTTGAGATCGCGATCGAAGCGCGCGCCGTCGACCACGGTGCCAAGGGCGCTGGACAGGCATATTTGCCGCCGAAGGTGCATACGCCCCTCAACGCCCGCCAGCAGCCGGACGAGCCGATCGCGCGCACCGAGGTGCCTTCCGACGACCGAACTACAATCCAGCGAGTATTCGAGAGATGACAGAGACCCAGGCCGCGCTTGAAACGCCGACCGTAGCGGACTTCGCACGCACCTTCCGGCGTATCCAGTCGGAAATACACAAAGCGATAATCGGACACGAACAGGCAGTCGAGCAGCTTCTGAGCGCGCTGTTCGCTGGCGGACACGTCCTGATCGAGGGAGTTCCCGGCACCGGCAAGACCACGCTGGTCAAATCGCTCGGCCTTGCGCTCAACCTGAGCTTCAACCGTATCCAGTTCACGGTCGATCTGATGCCGGCGGACATTACCGGCACTCGGGTAATCGCGACGGGCGAGGACGGACGGCGAGAATTCACGTTTCAGCCCGGCCCGGTCTTCTGCCATATCCTGCTCGGCGACGAAATCAATCGCGCGACGCCGAAAACGCAATCGGCGCTGCTCGAGGCGATGGCGGAGCTGCAGGTGACGGTTTCGGGCACCACCTATCCGCTCAAGCCGCCGTACTTCGTGATGGCGACGCTCAATCCGATCGAGATGGAAGGGACCTATCCGCTGCCGGAAGCGCAGCTTGACCGGTTCCTGTTCAAGGTGCGGCTCGACTATCCGGAAGAGGACAACCTGGTTCGAATCATCTCTTCGACCACCGGCGCGGAGGAGGCGAAAGTCTCGCCGGTGTTTCACGGCGACGAAGCGCCGCACCGCGTCGAGGCGCTCAAGAAGCTCGTGCGCGAAGTGATTGCGGCGCCCGCGATGGAGCAATACGCGGCACGAATCGTGCGCGCAACGCAGCCGGATCATTCCCGCTTCGTGAACGATTCGGCCCGGTCGCTGCACGACGAGATGGTCAACCGGTACGTGATGTTCGGATCGTCGCCGCGCGGCGCGCAGGCGCTGATTCTGGGCGCGAAGGTGCGGGCGCTGCTCGACGGCCGCGCCAATATCGCCCGCGAAGATATCGAGAGCGTGGCGGTAGCCGCGCTCGCCCATCGCATCATGCTCAACTATGCCGCCCATACCGACGGAATCGACGCGGCGCAGATCGTCGAACGCGTGATCAAATCGGTTCGGACGGTCCGCGCCTGAGGTAGCCGCAATGCTCGAGGCGCGCGCGTTCGAGCCTGAGTTTCTCAAAAAACTCGACCGGCTGATTCTGGGCATCAAGCGCGCCCGCACCGTGCGCGCGGGACAGCGCACGCTCGGCCGGGTGCAGGGGCTCGGAATCGAGCCGGAAAATTTCCGCGAATATAACGAAGGCGACGACCTCCGCTTTCTCGACTGGAATACCTACGCGCGCCTTGACGAACTGGCGATCCGCACGTTTCGCGCCGAGCGGCAGGTGGAGATGACGATGCTGGTGGATGCGAGCGGGTCGATGGCGTTTCCCGAGCGCGACGACAAGCTCGGGCTGGCGCTCGCGATCGCGGCCTCGATCGCCTACGTCGGAATGAACGACAACGACGCCGTGCGCATCGGCGCCTTTGCGATGCGCCGCGGGGAGATGCAACTGGACCTGTCGCCGTTCCATCGCCGGCGCGAGTCCTATCTGAATTTTCAGCCGTTCGTCGCCGCGGTCCGCACCGGCGGCGAAACGCGGCTTGGCGCCGCGGTCGATTCGCTGCTCCATCAGCGCCGTCCCGCCGGAATCGTGATGATCATCTCCGACTTCCTCGTCAACCGCATCGACTACGAGGACGCGCTCTCGCGGCTCATCGCCGCGCGCCATGAGGTGAAGGCGATCCACGTGATGGGCGAGATGGAGTCCAACGGGGCGTATCCGCCCGGACTTTACCGGGTCCGCGATGCGGAGAGCGGCGAGATGCGCGAGACGGTGTTCGGACCCGAGACCGCCGCCGCATGCCGCCGCAAGGTCGAGCAGCTTTCCGGCGCGGTGCGCGAGTTCTGCAACAGCCGCGGAATCGCATACGCGCATGCTTTCGGCGCCGGCAGCCTGGAGCCCTTCGTGGAGCGAGAACTGCCCGCGCTCGGGGTGGTGCGTTAAGCGCCATGGGCTTTCTGAACCCCATCAATCTGCTGTGGGCGGCCGCCCTGGGCGTGCTCGTTTTCATTTATCTGCGATCGCGATCGCGCCCGACTATAGCGGTTTCGAGCCTGATGCTGTTCGATGAGGTTCCGGCGCCGGTCGCGCGGATGCGCCATGTGCGCATCGATCTCCTGTTCTGGCTCGAGATAGCCGCTCTGACCGCGCTGGTTCTGGCCGTGGCGGGACTCTACGTGATGGCGCCCGTGCGCGCGCATCATGGACGCAGCCACGCGCTGGTGTTCGACCTGGGCGCGGCGATGAGCGCGAAAACCAGCGGCACTTCCAGCCTCGAAGAGGCGAAGCGGCAGGCGTTTGGAGTTATTGATGACGCCGCGGCGGGCGACGAATTCAGCGTGATCACGTACGCGCTCGAGGCGCAGGTTGCCGCTCCGCAGACTCGCAACATCGCCTCCGTGCGCAAGACCATCGATGCGCTCAAGCCGTACGCCGTTCCGGCGCGCGCTTCCGCTTTGGAAGCGGCGATGATGAGAGCGCGCGGCGCTTCAACTATCGACCTGTTCACGGAGCGTCCGCCCTCGCAGCGCGCGATCGCGGACGCGGGGACGACGGCGCAGGTCCGCGTCCATCGGGCAGCGCACGGCGACGACAACGTCGCGATCGTGTCGCTCGATCCGGGGACGCTCGATGCGTCGCGCGGACGGGTGGTGCTGAGGAACTTCTCTTTGAAACCTCGCCTGGCCGAGTTGCAGATCAAAATAGCGGACCGCGAAGTGTTCCATCAGACGCTGATGTTCGCGCCGCGCGAGCAGATGGTCGTCGGATTTGAGCCGCTCAAGGAGCGCGGTCTTATCTCCGCCCAGATTCTTACTCCCGATGCTATCGAAGCGGACAACCGGCGATGGGCATACGGGCAGACCGACGCGGCGGGCCGCATCCTGGTGCTATCGCCGGATGCCGCGGTGCGCGAGGATCTGGCGCGCGTGCTGATCGCGGTCAATCCCAACCTTCAGATCGAAACCGCCGATCCGGCGAAATTCGACTCACACGCGAATGGCGCCCGGCCCTTTGATCTTGCGGTCATGCACGATTGCTATTTTCCAGGCGTGCCGGCGGCGTCCGTGCTGCTGATTTATCCGCCCGCCGCTATACCGCCCGCGGCCAGAATTCCCGGACTCGCCGTTTCCGCGAAAGCGGGTCCCGCGGTCCTGAACTCGGCGCGCGACCGCGGCGATGAAGCCGGGCAGGGCGCGGTCGTTCCCGCGGTTCGCACTCTGTCGTTGCCGGATTGGATGGACACGCTGGCGCTGGGGACCAGACCGGGGACGTATGATCTTGCTCCCATCGCCGCAATCGGCAGCGTTCCGGGCGGCCGCATAGGGATCCTCGCCTTTGACGTTCGCGACCGCCTGCTGCTCGACCCCGATCGCCTCGACGCGCTGGTGATTACGGTCAATCTGATGAAGCGGTTGATGGCTCCCGCCAACCTCCAGATCGTATCGACGGGGTCATACCTCAACATCCCGGTTACGGGCCCCGCCGCGATTACCGCTCCTGGCGGAGCGGCCAGCACCGCCACGCCCGACCAGTGGGGACGGGTGCGGCTTCGTCCGCTGGAATCGGGACGTTACACGATCGAATCGGGCAACCGGACGGTGCAGGTTTTCGCGAACTATTTCGACGCATCGGAATCGGATTTGGCGATGGCTGCGTCCGCGCCCGCGGCTCGCGCGACGGGTTCCGCGGCGTCATCGAACAGCGCCGGTCCGCGCGAGGTCCAGCCTTTACTGATTATTCTTGCCGCGATGGCGATGGCGGCGTTTGTGATCGAAGCGGCGGTGCTGCTGCGGCACGCGTCGCGCTGGGGACTCGGCCATGTTTGATCATCCGGCCGCGCTGTGGCTTTTGGTGCTCGCGCCGGTGGTGGCCTATCCTGCCGTGGCGGCGTTTGCGCGCGGGCTCAGGCTGGCCGGAGCCGCGTCGCTGATTTTCAGGCTCGGCTTTTTCGTGGTCCTGGTCGCGCTGGTTGCGGGTCTGCGAATTACCGGAACGATTTCCGCGCGCAGCGTTGAGGTTGTCGCTCTGCTGGACGAGTCGCGATCGATTGCGCGCGATCAGGGCGACTGGATGTATCGCAAGATGCGCCAAGTGGCGGGCGCGATGTCGCCGCAGGACCGGATGGGGGTAATCGCGTTCGGGCGCGAGGCGCAACTCGCCGCACCCCTTTCCGACCCGCGTCTCGTCAGCAATCCCGTCGTGCATCCCGATCCCGGCGCAACCGATATCGCCGCGGCGCTCACCGCCGCGCGCAGCCTGTTTTCGCCCGAAAGCGAAAAGCGGGTTCTCCTGTTAAGCGACGGAAACCAGACGCGCGGCGACGCGGCCGAGGAAATTCCCGCGATGGCGGAAGACGGGGTGAAAATTTTTGCCGCACCGCCTCCGCCTTCCGAGGCCAGGCGCGTCGCGCTGACCGACTTTCACGCTCCGGAGAACATCCGGGCCGAACAACAATTCGTGTTTGCAATCGAAATCGAGAGCGAGGCGCCCGGGCCCGTCGATGCGCAGTTGCGGCTGCTGAAGGACGGCAAGCCGGTTGGCGGGCAGCATATCGGACTGCATCCCGGACTCAACCATTTCGAGCTGCCCTACCAGATTAACAAGTCGGGCGCATACCTGATGAGCGCGGAAATCGCGGTGGCGCCGCCGCTCAGCGCAATCAACGCGCGCGCTGAGACCGCCGTTTCCGTCAGCAAGCCGCCGCGCATCCTGGTCGCTTCGATGACCCGGCCGGAGAGCCTGATGAGCGCTCTCAAGGCGCGCAACTATCAGGTGGATCTCGTCTCGCCGCGCAGCCTGTCCAGCCGCGCGGCCGACTACCTGCCGTATCAGCTTGTGATCCTCGACGATGCGCCGGCGGCGTCGCTGGGCGCGGGCGTGCAACACGCGATCAATCGTTATGTCTCCGAACTTGGCGGCGGGCTCGTGGTCACGGGCGAAGCGCTGCGCGACGATCGTTACCGCGGGGGCGAGATGGAAAAGACACTGCCGGTTAACTTCGAGCCGCAGCCGCCGCCCCCCTCGCGCGAGCCGATTGCCGTCTATTTGTGCATCGACCGGTCCAACTCGATGAGCTACGACTCGCGCTACCCGGCGGTGCGCGACGGCGAGCGGATCCGCTACGCGAAGCAGGCGGCGATCGCGCTGCTGCGCCAGCTTGACGATACCGACTACGCGGGCGTCATCGCGTTCGACTCCCAGCCCTACGTGCTGGGCCATCTCCAGCCGCTCAGCGAAGATCGCGCCGAACTCGAAAACCGGATCGAGCGGCTGCAGCCGGGCGGAGGGACGGACTTCAAGGATGCGCTCGAAATAGCGCAGCGCGAGATCCTGCAAAGCGGCATCCCCGTGCGCCAGATCATCCTGCTTACCGATGGCGATACCAACCGGCAGTATCACGACCACGACGCGCTCATTTCGGATTTCGCCAACGAGCACATCCCGGTTTCGACCATCCGCATCGGACCCGATCTCGCCAATCTCCGCCTGCTGCAGGATTTCGCGCAGGCGACGGGAGGCGTCTTCTACCGCGTCCAGGACATCGAGAAGCTGCCGCTGCTGCTGGTGGGGCTCACGCGCGAGGCGATGAATCGGCGCAAGCAGGGCCGGACCAGCGTGCAGGCCGGGCCTCCCAGCGCGATCCTGACCGGAATCGACGCGCAAAGCATCCCGCCCATCGACTTTTACGCGACGACAGCTCCGAAAAACGGCGCGCAAGTGCCTCTGCGCATCTCGCGCGGCGACAAATCGGCGCCGCTGCTTGCGGCCTGGCAGTACGGGCTGGGCCGGGCCGCGGTGTTCGCCGCCGACCCCGACTCGCTTGCGACTCTGAGCTGGATCAGATGGGACCGGTATGCGCAGTTCTGGTCGCAGCTCGTGACCTGGACGATGCGCGAAGGAGAACCCGGAGCGTTCGCGCTCAGGATTCACACCGGGAGCGACGGCGCATTGTCGATCGAAGCCGAGAAGGCCGACACGAGCCCGGTTCCGAATCTCGTCTGCAGAATCTCCGGTCCGGGCCGCGCCGTTGATGTGCCGATGACGCAGAGTGATGCGTCGCTGTACACGGGGGAAGTCGGTCCGTTGCCGCGCGGAAAATTCGTTGCGACGCTGATGGTGAAAGCGGGCGATACCGAACGCGTTCTCACCCAGCGCGATTTCGCATCACCGGGAGCGCTTCCGTCCGACGCGGCCGAACTCAGGCTGCGGCCTGCGAACGTCGAGCTGCTCGAACGGCTCGCGCAGGCCACCAGGGGCGCGTACGACGCGGCTCCCTCCGCGGTCGCCGCGCACGGCGGCGGATCGATCACGGTTCGGCGCGATGCGTCGCCGATGTTGCTGCCGCTTGCGATTTTGCTCTTTCTGGGCGAAGTTTTCGTGCGCCGCAGATTTCTCGGCGATTGAAAACTTCGATCCGGGCGGAGGAGGCGGGCGATGCGACCATTGGCGAACAGGGCGGCGGCTTCCCAAACATTCTTCCTGCTGACAGCGCTGCTGATCGCGCCCATCGCCGCGCGGTCCGAAACCTCGACGCGCGATCTCGCCGCGCTTCAGAACGCGAGCCTCGTCTACATCGCAACGGTCCGCAAGGACGGCAATCAGAGCAAGCCCGCGCCGGTATGGTTTGTCGTCAGCTCCGGCAACCAGGTGCTGATCGAGACTTCACCCGCGAGCTGGAAGGCCAGGCGGATTCGGCGCGGAAGCCCGGCGATTGTGTGGATCGGAAAGGCGGACGGGCCAGCGTTCGTGGGCAAGGCTGAAATCGTTTCCGATGAATCCGATCTAAGCCGGATCGTGGGCGGGTATCCGGCCAAGTACCTGGCGGCGCGCGCGGGATTCTTTCGGCCCACGATGGAAAAATTCTCGAGCGGACGAATCTGCGCGATTCGGATTACGCCGATTCGCGACCTTCCGGACGGATACGCTTCGGCCCCCGGATCGCCGGCGCCGAAGCTCGATGGCGCCCCGTAAGCATCGGCGCGGACGGCATCGAGAGCACGCGCGTGCCTCATTCTTTGGGATGGGATAATCTGAAGTTATGGCTGTTCAGGAGAGCGGATTGACTCTGATTGCGCGGGCGATTCGCCGGAAATGCCCGGTGTGCGGGTGCGGGTCGATTTTCGCCTCGCACTTCCGGATGAACCGGAACTGCCCGCAGTGTAACGTAGTGTTCTGGGCCGACCCGGGAGAATCGCTGGGAGCGATGTATCTCGACTACGCGGTGGCGACGGCGGTTTTTTTGGTCGCGTGGGCGATTCTTGCCTGGACCACCGCGCTCTCCGATTTTGCGCAGTGGATCATCATCTCGATTCTTGCGGTCGCAAGCGTGCTGGTCTGCTATCCGATCACGCGCAGCATCTGGACCGTGCTGGTTTATATCTCAGGCGGAATCGAGCGGCCGCGGCTGAGAATGGTCCGCGGCGGAAGGACCTGAGCGCGCGAGTCAGGCCCGCCAGCGCATCGCGGCCCGATCGGGAAGCCGCCGCAACCTCTCTGCCGCCATCGCGATCGTTTCGTCGCTCTTCGAGAACGTGAAGCGCAACTTGGTCTTTCCCAGTTCCGGGCGGCTGTAGAAGCTCGATCCGGGGACTGCCGCGACACCGATCTCATCGAGCATGAAGTCCGCCGCCGCGAAGTCATCGGCAAATCCGAGATGCGCGACGTCGGCCATGATGTAGTAGGCGCCCGCCGGCGAGCTGCAGTCGAGGCCCGCGTCGCTGAGCGCGCGAAACAGCATCGCGCGCTTACGTTCGTACATCGCGGACAACTCCACGTAGAAGGATTCCGGCAGCCGCAGCGCCACCGCTCCGGCTTCCTGCAGAGGATGCGGCGCGCCGACGGTCAGAAAATCGTGAACCTTGCGGATTGCCGACGTGATCCGATCGCTCGCAATCGCGTAAGCCAGCCGCCATCCGGTTACCGAGTAGGTCTTCGAGAGACCGCTGATCGTCACCGTTCGATCGGCCATACCCGGCAGCGTCGCAATCGAAACGTGGCGCGCGCCGCCGAAGACGATGTGTTCGTAGATTTCATCCGTGATCGCCAGCGAGTCGTAGCGATTGCACAACGCCGCGATCATCTCCAGCTCCGGGCGCGAGAACACCTTGCCGCTCGGATTGTGGGGAGTGTTGATGACGACGGCCTTGGTGCGCGAACTGAAAGCCGCCTCAAGCTCGGCTCGATCGATCGAAAAGTCGGGGTCCCTCAGCGCGACATACTTCGGCGTCGCGCCTGCCAGGATGACGTCGGGCCCGTAGTTTTCATAGAACGGCTCGAAGATAACGACCTCGTCGCCCGGATTGATCACCGCGAGCATCGTCGCGATCATCGCTTCGGTCGCGCCGCACGTCACCGTGATGTGGCGATCGGGGTCGCAGGCGATACCGTTGTAGGAGCGGGCCTTGTCGGCTATGGCCCGGCGAAAGTTCGGCGAGCCGTGCGTGATCGCGTACTGGTTGTATTCCTCGTCGATCGCCCGCTTGGCGGCTTCCTTGAGCTCCACCGGAGCGGCGAAGTCCGGGAAACCCTGCGCCAGGTTGACCGCGCCGCACTTGAGCGCGCGCCGCGTCATCTCGCGGATCACGGATTCGGTAAAGAATCGAGTCTTGTTCGAAACTTCGGTCGGCATCGACCGGTCAGTCTAATCGCGAACGATAATCGGGGCTATGCCGTCACACCGCGCAGGAGATACCGCAGATACGGTTCAGAGCGCCAGAGGCCCCGGGATATTGTGATTGATGGGGGGCGAAGTTGAAGATCGAAGTAAAGTCGAGCAGGGGCAACTTCAGTTGCCTTTGATCTCTTTGTCATCATTTAGGATGACTTCACCCTGTTTCATCCTCCATTCGTCGATTATCTCCACGTTGAAGCGCCAGTCGCTCCCGATCTTGAATCCCGGAAGCAGTCCCTTCTTGAGCAAGCGGTAGATTGTGGAGCGATGGACGCGCAGGTAGTCGGCGAGTTCGTTTACTGTGAGCACTTTAGTTGGTTGTTGCATGGAGCTGTCAAAGCCTCCCCCCAATCTCATCCTATCCTAGCTTATTTCATGTGTGTAAAGCCATAGATTCCGCATTAGTGCGGGTTCACGTTAAGAATCACTATTTAAATGCGATATATCCTAGCTTTTTTTGTGGCTTCACTTAGCATCTCTCCTGTGCAGATTGCAAAGGGTCGTTTTCGCATTTCGGAAGCGTGAAGCCAGAGCTCGAAAATTGATCACGAGTGTCAATCTTTAACGCCTCGCCGTTGCGATCCTTGTTCGCCCGCGTCTGCCCGATTAGGTTGGCTGGATGCCGCCGTTAGACAACTTCGTGTCGGCAAGCGATGCTCTTGCACGAGGGCGAGCTTACGGACATCGATGATCGTACCCACGGGTCCCTATCGCTATGAAATTCGCCGCGGAGGCGAACTTGTTGCCTTGGAAGAGATCACCTTCGACGGGCGCCTGATTTCCGGATCGAGGCGTGCGCCCGATGGTTCCAGCCGCAACGAGGTCGAGGCCGAAGTTTCGGACGAGGGTCTTGTGGTGCGGGTGCGGGTCCGATACGCGCGCGGACCGTTCTCGCGCAATGCCGCTTATGAAGCCGGCGAGGAATATCTGCGCGGCAGCGTGAGCGCGCTGGGGGGACGCAACGCGGTTACAGCGAAGTTGGGAAGATTTCGAGAGGTGGATGCGGATTTCGTCATCTTTCGCGCGCTCACCCTCGCGCATATTCGCGCCCGCGGACAGACGCGATGGACCGGGAGGGTGGCGACGATCGATTCCGGCACCCTCGTGGCCGCATCCAACAAGCAATCGGCGCGCGTGATCGATCAGAGCGGCCTCAGGTGGACCTACGAACCGCGGATGGGAGACTCGGAGGAGATCGAGATCGATTCCGCCGGGCGCATCCTGCGGCGCATCGACAATCGCGGCAACCGCGCGGACCTGGCGGGCGTTTGAGCGTGCGACGCAGTTCTTACGCGGCGATCCGGGTGCGCGGCATCCGGCAATCGCCATCGAACGTCGCGCCTTCGTTGAGCACCAGGCTCGGCGTGCTGATCGTGCACTGCACCCGCGCGGTGGAAAGCAATTCCACTCGCTCGCGCGCGGTCACTTCGCCGGTGAATACACCCGCGATTGTCACGCGCGTGGCGGAAATGCGCGCGCTGACCACGGCTCCATTGGCGATAGTGAGTTCTTCGCCGGTTATCTCGCCCTCGGCTTCCCCTTCGATTCTGGTGGCTCCGCTAAAATTCAGCTTTCCGGAGACCTTGGTTCCCTTGCCGATTTTCGATTCAAATGCTTCTTCCGGCAACGCCATGGAGATTTCCTTTCAAGATTGATCTACCAATAGCGGATGATCGTTGAGCGCCGCAATCGAACGAGGTCTTGCGAGCGTAACGCGGACGTCATCGTGAACAGCTCCCAGCATTTTCACTTTTGCGCCTGGTGACAGCAGGAGTCAGAATACGCATCGATGGAACAACAGAAGCTGCAATTGTGCGGACCCGAACGCCCCGGCGGGCAGGGACTCGATCGCAATCAATACGAATCCGGCGATCGCGCGATTTTGGCCCTGCTCAAGGACACGCGTGCCGCCGACGAAGTCGATCTCGTCGCTACCTTTCGCGACGGCGCTTACGAAGTCTGGGCGCGCCGCGGGATGATTCGATTTGAGCGCTGCGCGGATCGAACCGGCGCGCTGAGCTTCAGGATAATCGAACAAGTCGGCGAAAATCCCATCGCGAATCAGGATCCCTTCGCGGTTGCATCGATCGATGAAGAACTCGAGGCGGCGCGTCGGTGCGGCTGCGAGGCGACCGATCCGAATCAAGCCTTCTTCGAGCCGCACGTCCTGAGCCATCCCTACGCGTACGAGCGCATTGCGCAGGTCTTCGACAGTCCACGCGGCCCGGACCTGATCGTCAGTCCGAAAGCGTATGCGTATGGAATTCAAGCCGGCCAGCACGGCGCGCTCGATGTGGTTCAATCGCGCGCACCGCTCGCATTCGCGGGGCCCGGAGCCAGGCGCGGCAGCTACAAGTTGCCCGCGCGCCACGTCGATATCGCACCCACTATCGCGCGGATAATGCGCTTTCCGGAAATCGACGGGCGCGGCGCGGACGGCGCTCCGCGCCGCGTAATGCTCGGGCGGCAGGACGGCGCGCCTCTCGAGGATCTGATCGATGCCGCCTCCGAACGTCCCAGGCTCGTGTACCTGATCCTGCTCGATGGGTTGTCGCACACGGAACTGGCGTGGCAGTTGCAAAACAACCGCGATGCGATCCCTTCGATCGCTTCGCTCATCGAGCGCGCAGCCTTTCTGACTCACGGTTCGATCGTCAACTTTCCAAGCATCACCTGGCCGAGCCATTCGACGATCATGACCGGCGCCTGGTGCGGGCATCATGACGTCGTCAATCCGACCTTTCACCTGCGCGAGCATCGCGAGACCGTTCCGATTCAGGGCAACATCTTTGAGATGGAGCATCATCTGAACCCGGCGGTGGAAACGCTGTACGAGGCGTTCAAGCGGGTGTTGGGCCCGGGCGCGATTACCGCTTCGATTCACGAGCCGCAAAGCCGGGGTGCCGATCACGCGGTCTTCGAACGCCGGATCATCGGCGATCGCGCGCGCCTCAAGGCGCTCACCCAGGAGATGTCGGACGACGTGAGCCCGCGATGGATGGCGGACAATCTGCCCGCGATGCATCGCGAGGAAATAATCGACGTGCGCGGGATGGCGCAGGTAATCAATCTGTTCGATCACTGCGGCGACAAGCCTCCGGTCCTGGTCGCCCACGAATTTGTTCTGACCGACGGCGCGGGCCACGATTACGGGCCGCATCACGACGGCCTGCGCGAGGCGCTGTATCGCACCGACCGGCGGATCGCGCGGATTTTCGCGATGCTGCGCGAGCGCGGCTTGTTCGACTCGACGCTGTTCGTGGTTACTTCCGATCACGGGATGGCCGCGCAGAAGGTCGAGCTTAAAGCCAATCCGGCGTGCGAGCCGGAAGCCGCGGGACTGAAGGGCGTATTCGCCGAACCGATGATCTATCTGCGCGACCTTGCGGTCGAATGCGAACGCGCGCGCGACCTGCGAAGTCTTCGCGTAATCGTGTCCGACAACGACCATCTGCCCGACGGAGAGCATCCTCCCGTCGCCGGCGCGCAGGTCACCGTGTTGGGCCGAGGCGGCCGCCTTATCGGCGAAGCGATCACGCCCGAGTCCGGCAGGGTGGCGTTCTCAACCCCGGCCGATTTGAGCGACGCGGAGCTGACGGTGCGAATCGAGCATAAGGATTTCAATGCGCGCACGGTGGCGGGGGACGGCAGTCCGATCCGCCTCGACCTTAAATCCCTGCTCTACGGGAATTCGCAACCCGGCCGGTCGTGCTAAGCTTCGCGCCATGCACGATCTGAATGGCAAGACCGCTCTGGTAACCGGCGGGACGCGCGGACTTGGCCGCGCGATCTCGCGCCGCCTTGCGGCGATGGGTGCGACGGTCGCGATGAACTATCGGCGTGACGAAGATTCCGCGGCCTCCGCCCTCGAGGAAGTCCGCGCGATCGCGCCGCGCTCGATTCTTATCAAGGCCGATCTCGAAAACGATTCCGAAGTGCGCGCGATGGTGGCGAGGGCGGCGTCGGAATTCGGCAAAATCGACATCCTGATCGCCAATGCCGCCGCCACCGCGTTCAAGCCGCTGCTCGAAACCAAACCTCACAACATCCAGCGCACCTTCAGCCTGAGTGTCGGGGGATTCGTCGCCGCGGTGCAGGAAGTCTCGCGCGTGATGCCCGACGGCGGGCGGGTGCTGATGGTCTCGGGCATCGACTCGATTCGCAATCTGCCGGGGCATGGCGTGCTCGGCGCGGCGAAGGCCGCGCTGGAGAGCATGGTGCGCGACTTCGCGTTCGAGCTCGGCCCGCGCGGCATCACCGTCAACGGCCTGAACGTGGGATACATCGACACCGATTCGGCGCATTTCTACACGCGCTACCTCGGCATCACGTGGGAGGAGTTCAAGCGGCGATGCGAAGAGCGATCGGCGATGAAACGGCTGCCGACCCTCGATGAGATCGCGGCGGTCGCCTGCCTTATCTGCCTGCCCGAAGCGAGTTACCTCACCGCACAGACCATCCTGGTGGACGGCGGCTTCACGCTTCACTTTCCCGGCGCGGAATAAATCAAGCGCCGTGAGCGAGGCCGCTCAATGCGCCCAGGGTGCGCCCACGCCGAACAGTTCGGTGATCGCGATAGTTGTGTAGTACAACGCGCCGAACGCGGCCACGCGCCATGGCTGCTCAGCCCACAGCCCGCCTCCCGCAACCGGCTGGGCCGCCTGCACCGCGTCGGTGATGCCGAGGCGGGGCACCGAAGCGATCGAGGTCAGAAACACGAATCCGAGGTAGCAGGCCACCGCGGTGGCCCATCCCACCACGATGAAATCCAGGTCGCCCTCGCGCGGCGCGGGCCCCATCACGACCGAGAGCATCCTGTTAACCAGCAGCGCCCGGAACGAAACCAGCGGCGACCAGGTATGGAACGAGAGCGCGAAGGAACCGACGAACATCGTGTAGAAAAGTCCAAGTCCGATAACCGCGCCCAGGCGGGTGATACGCCGGCGCGGCGCCGTCATCGCGAAAGCGAGAAATGCGGAGGAGTGCACGATGATGAACTCCATCAGCATGATGAGTTCGAGCCGCTCAAGCGCATGAGTGCCGAACGCGTAAGGTGCAAGCCAGGTAACGGCGAAAAATCCGGCCAGCGCGAAATCGGGAAGCGCCGAGAACATTCTCGCCAGCGCAACCCTGTGAGCCGGCGCCCAGGCAAAAAATCGCATCGCGCCGCACTATACCAGCTTAGGGCGAGGATTAGCCGCGAGGCCGCCGGCTTTCAGCCGGATTCGCGCGCACCCGGCGCCGGTACCATCGACGCGCGCCAGCCAGGCAGAGACTCCAGTCCCGCATACCAGCGCGTGATTTCCGGATAGTTTTGGACGGGAAGGGCCAGGTTTTGAGCCGACGGAATCCATGCGCCAACCGCAAAATCCGCGATCGTGAGAGCATCGCCAGTCAGCCATCGGCGGCCGGAGAGCATCTGGTCGAGGACGGCGGCAAAGCGCGCAAAGTTGCTTTCGCCGCGCGCGATGAAGGCAGGCTCGGCAGGTCCGAGACCGAGCACGCCCCGAGAGACTCTCTCGTAACCGACCATCCCGCACGATTCCGCATCCCAGTGCGCGCTCTCCCAGGCAAGCCAGCGCAATACATCCGCCTGACCCCTGGGATCGGAGGGCCAGAGTCCACTCCGCGGGCGTTTCGAAGCGAGATAGCAGAGAATCGCATTCGACTCCCAGAGCACGAACCCATCGTCCTCGAGCACCGGCATCTTGCGATTTGGGTTCATCGCGACGTAGCTCGGAGCAAGCTGATCGCCCTTGCTGAGATCGACAATCCGCGTTTCACAATCGAGGCCGAGATGATTCTTGAGTGCGATAACTTTGAAAGCGCGTGGAGAGGGAGGCAGAACGTAAAGCTCCATGAGCGATCCTTTCTTTGCGTTTTTTTCCTCGTAGAGCCAGGCTCGCGAGGGAATTGTTCCACTCGTCGCAGAATATGTAACCTTATAGTTACGTATTATGTGACCGGCTACGCGATTGTCAAGGTGCACCAAGTCCGCTCAACCTTGTCGGTGTCGGGGCTGATAGGCGAACCCGGAAAGGACTGCATGCGATGCGAGGGCGGCGGTTTGGCAGCGTCGAGGTATGAAAGACTTCGCGAAGATTCTAGGTGATTTCTGTTTGTACCCCAAATCGCGCCACGTAGGAGAAGTACCGATGCCGTTCCGTTGCGGGGTTCAGTCCGTAGTCTTCGAATCGATACGAATTGCGACCGTAGCCGCCATTGGGCCGCTCCTCGATCGCGCGCCGAAAAAGCTCTTCGCCGCGCGTATCAAACGTGAGTCCAAAGTGCCGGTACAGACTGGAGAGTGTGCCGAGAGGGTCCTTGATCAACTCAGGGTAGCGAACGTGAAATGCGCGATGAGGCATCGATCGCAACGAATCGGCGGCGTCGATGAGCATCCGCGCTCCGAGCCTCCATCGTTCGCTGACCTGTCGCCCAATCTGGATGCGATCGATGTTGCGTGAGAAGGGCTGACGCAATACCTCGGTGAGGCGTGCCACCGACGGAAGTACTTTCATTGGATCGCGATGCACAAACACGAAGCATGCGTCCGGATAAACCGCGCGAAGGGCATCAATCGCGAAGATGTGGTCCGGGCTCTTCAACACCCATCGAGTACGTCCGTTCTGATGCTGAAGATGCTGCAGAAAGCGCTTGTGAAATCGATATGCCTCCAGGTGCCCTTCCCGATCGAGCCATGCCTGATACGAGGGAATGTGATGGGTAGTATCGAAGCGCAGGCTGCGAAACACGTGGCCGGTTATCTCGATACATTCCTGTGCGGCATCGGCCTCGAGCGGATGAAGGCTCGGAAGCTCCGGCGCCAGCAACAGGAAGCGAGAATACTGGCGCGCGGTGAGTTTTGCCCTCTGATCGGTCGTGTCGGAGGCCATTCCGGCTATGGGATACGGAAAAAGCGTCTGCCAGCATCGCGGCACAACGTTCGACGGATCTCGCGCAACCAGATTGTGCAGGAATGTCGTCCCGCTGCGTGGCAACCCGAGGATAAAGATCGGGCGCTCGATCGGTTCATCAAGAATCGACGGATCTTTGAGTTCTTCATCGCGAAGGCGAAGAAGATTAGTCAGGAATCGGAGCACGTCCCAGCGTGTGCCGATGCGCCCGAAGATGCTCAAGTCGGCTTCGGTCTCATATGATTCCAGGAGAACCGATAGCGGCACCTCGAACTGCCAATCGCCAAAATCTGTGAGGCCCGTGCGGCGACGAGCCCGTTCGATTAGCTCTTCGGCTCGAATTGGACGGCGAAAGACCCCCAACTTCAGCGCCAGCCTGTCCGCTGCAATCAAGATCTTTGCCGGTAAACCTGGAAAAACCGCTTGGAGAGACATCACGTTGTCCGGGCCTTAAATTCCTTGCCAATTTCGGCCACGAAATGCGCCGGCCACTCAGCCCATCGCGGCGCTCGATAGCAACATTACCCGCGATGACGCTGCCCACGGCCCGCATCGCCGCTCCCAACTCGAAAGCGGCGTTTTGAACCGCCCGAGCACGGCATTCGCAGCGCTCTCAATTCTGTGTCTATGGCAGCCGTCCTTCCGTCAGTCAGAGTCACACTTCGGCGGTCTGCATCGTCCGGAATCGACAAGTTCGCTGCAACGGACCTCAGTGCCGCGCCTCAACATACTCGCACCTCGAAGCGAAGCGCGATTCGAAAGGATCTTTCTCCTCCCAGCCGAATATCTGACGGATTCGATTGGCGTGCTCTATCAGACCAAAGTCCGATTCATGGCTGAATTCCGCACAAGGCAGGATCCGGAGTGTCAGAACCAACGAGGACGCGAGCAGTTTGGAAAGACTAACGTACCATGAAGGTGCGAACTCTTATCGTGGTGACTCTGGGCGTGGGGGTGGCTATTATCGTCGCCTTGGGATTCTGGCGCGTGACCTATGCCTGGCGCCCAGGCGCATTGGCGCTGCTCCTGTTTCGAGATATCCCGCTCACCGTATGCTCCGTGATCGTCGTTCTGGTGCTCGAACTTCTGATCTTCAGGAAGGAGGCCTGAACTACAGTGGTCGGCGCTGAAGCGCCGATAAACAAGACGGGCGGCCGACCACGCACCGGCACCACTGCGGAAACCCGCCGACGGACGTTTGCGAGGCTTGTGGCAGCGGAGACGGCTTCTCGCAAAGCACACTGCCAGGTCACGCTATCGAAGGAAGCGGAGTTTCAAATAGATTGCGCTGACCAGCAATTGGACGATCATCGTGGGTATTCCGAAGCGAGCGAATTCGACATAGCCCAATGGACGTCCCTCCTGTATGCATATCCCAGCCGCGACGATGTTCGACGAAGCTCCGAAGATGGTGCCATTCCCGCCCAGAGTTGCTCCGAACATCATCGCGTAGAACAACGGCATCGTGTGGGCAGGGAGGCCACCGTGTCCGGCGTTGAGTTGCGCGGCAGTAGCCCACCCCTGGCCCATGGCGTATTGGCCAACAATCGGCACCATTGCCACTACCAACGGGATATTGGGAACGGTGCTCGAAAGCAAACCGACCGTCAGCAAAATGATCAGGCAGGCAGAGCCGATCTCACTGCCGAATATATTGCGCAGTCGCGATCCGACTGCGGCGATGACTCCCGTGCTGTCCAGCGCGCCGACCATCACGAAAATGCATACAAAGAACAGCAAGGTCTCCCAATCGATATCGGCCAGAACGGCGGACACCTCATCGAGCTTGCTCAGATAAATTGCGAGGAGCATAAGTGACGCGCCGATGATAGCCACACCAGGTGGAGCAAGCTGCATCGGGAGGCTTTCGCCAACGATGAAAAGGGCCACCATCAGTACCACCGTAAGCACACCAACGATCAGCACGCCGAAGTGCTCGATGCGAGGAATCTCGACTTCACTCACGGATGCCCTGGTATTCCACACCGGTCGAAATAGAACCGGCAGCAGCAGAACCAAGGCGACTACGGCAAGGATCCCTCCGGGGCTCAGCAGACTCAGATAGCTGCCAAAACTCATCCGAATCGAACTGCCGACAATGAAGGTGGCCGGGTCGCCGACCAGCGTGATCAGTCCGGAGGCATTAGCGACCAGCACGAGGAGTATGACGGGCGATGCGAAATCGACTCGCATCATGCGACATACGCGGATGAGCAGGGGGGCAAACAGGATGACAACGGTCGCGTTAGGCAGGATCGCGCAGATCGGCGCGGTGAGCGCGATTACTGAGAGCAGTAGCAATCGGCCGTCGCCGTGGACAAGGCGGAGCACGCGCGCACCCAGATAATCAAAGATGCCTGTAGGGATCAGGGCCCGTGCCACGACCATTCCACCAAAGAACAGACCGATAGTGTCAAAGGCCGCGTTGATGCTGGATACGGCCGTCTGCGGTGAGACGATACCCAGAATTCTGAGCAGCATCGCACCGAGCAGGCCCGCGACAGCCAGGTTCAACCAATTGAGGGCGATGGAGAGAATTATACCGGCAAAGACCAGTACCGTGATGATCGCTGGAATGTTGGGATGGGCGGACACGAGCGAAGCTATACCAGGGTTATGTTGGTCATTGCGGGGGCGGTCTCGTTGCGGGCGTGTTCACCTGGATTGAACGCACGACAGCCCGAGCACCTGCTTTCCCGATCGTATTGCCCGATCCTTCGTTACGCGAATTGTACACATAGGTATGTCCGACCGATAACGAGGCGGTGTTCGCTCCAGTGCACCTCCTGAAATGCGAGCAAAGACTCGTCCAACGTTGCCACCATCGGCACCTCGTTGAAGGTGCGGCGATTCAAGTGCAAACCTAATTGCCGCATTCTGTGAATCCCATCCGACCTTCGTCCGATAGAAATCGGGGAGCCTTTCTGCCCAGTCTGCGGTGGCCCTGCAAAAGAGTGCGGCAGAGGTGCTCGGGGAAGAACACCCTGGCTTCGTTCCCGAGTGCTTCCGATAGCTCCAGAGGAGACGAAGGATGTCGAAGCTGAAATGTCCCGCGCTGAGCACGATCGCGATCGCGAGCGTTGTCATGCTTGCTGGCTGCGTCTCGCAGCAGACCTATGAAGCCCAGGTCCAGAAGACCGATGCACTACAGCAGAAGTACGATCAGTTGAACCAGCAGATGTCCTCGGAGATCGCCGCCAAGGAGTTGCACGTCGAGCGGCTGCAAAACGCCCTGAGGGTCACGATCAACGATCAACTCCTCTTTCCGTCGGGCGATTGGCAGATGCCGGCCGATGCGCAACAGAGCATATCGAAGATCGCCAAGATCCTGGCTCCAATGCAGCAAACCAGGATCAATGTGAACGGCTATACGGATAATGTCCCTATCGGCCCGGGACTGATGCGCCAGGGGGTCACCAGCAACTTGATCCTGTCGCAGAAGCGGGCTGAGAATGTTGCGCAGTACATGATTTCGCAGGGCGTTAGCCCAGCCCTTGTTTCGACGCAAGGCTTTGGCGATGCCGACCCGGTCGCCTCGAATGACACGGCGGAAGGCCGCGCTCAGAACCGGCGCGTCGAAATCGTGCTGGCGGGCTCGGGTAACTAAGACTGCGTACGGCGGCCGGGTTCCCCGGCGAATTGCGGCCGCCTTAACAACCGGCTCGAGGATATTTGGCCGGCTTTGCCGCACCCGTTTCATTTGCTTGAACGGGCGCCCCGCGCTTCAGCGTCCGGTCGAAGTCTAGTTGGGTGTGATTTGGGTTATCTTGGATCCCTCGATCCCGACACCGCCCATCAAACCCTGCTGATTGAAGACGAAGGCGTACACGTCCGAGCGCAAGTTGGTGGTAGTCAAGGAGCGCGCGAAGCCTTCGTCGACCACGACGACGCTCGGGCCGGTTCCGATTGCCCAGCCACCGCTCTGATTGAGATAGTTCAGGGCCGAGTTGGTCATGAAGAACAGGGCGTAGCCGAACTGTTTGACCCCGGCCTGGAACCCATAGGATGCGGCGGCAGTTCGATAGTATCCAACCGTCCGGCCGTTTTGGCGCAGCGCGCCGAAGCCGAACTGCGCGCCGATCAGAAAGGCCCCCTTCTTGATGTCGGGAAAGATAAGGATTGCCCTTGCCTTGGCGCCCAGTTCCCGCGCCTTGCCGTTGTGCGCATAGAGATTGTTGAGCGCGGCGGTGACACTCTGATCTATCTGGCTCGCCGGCGGTGCGAGAGGAGCGCTGGCCTGGGCAAAGGCCGGCAACGCAAGACCGAGCGCCAACACAGCCTGAAGCAATACGACTACGATTGAACTTTTCACCGAACCGAATCCTCCCTCAGGTTTCGTACGGCGTTCACCAGAGAAACGTGGGTAAATGCCTGCGGAAAATTGCCCAGGAGCCGCCGCGATGCCGGGTCGTATTCCTCGGCGAACAATCCGACGTCATTTGAAAGCGCGGCGAGTCGCTCGAACAGCTCGCGCGCCTCGCGATGCCGTCCCATCAAGGTAAGGTTATCCACCAGCCAGAAGGAGCAAGGAAGGAAAACTCCCTCGCCGGGCGGGAGCCCGTCAACTGCACTCTCGGAGCGATATCGCAGCACCAGGCCGTCGGAAACGAGTTCACGCTGGATTGCCTCTACGGTCCCCACCACGCGTGGGTCATCGGCGGGGAGAAATCCTACCATCGGAATCATAAGAAGCGCGGCATCAAGCGCATCGCTCCCGTAGTACTGCACGAACGCATTGCGCCGCCGGTTGAAGCCCCGCTCGCAGACGTCGCGATGGATCCGATCGCGTAGCTGGCGCCATCGCGCAAGCGGTCCGGTCTGAAAGCCTGCTTCGAGGGCCCTGACCGCTCGATCGAAGGCGACCCACGCCATTATCCTGGAGTGGGTGAAATGACGGCGCGGGCCTCTGACTTCCCAGATTCCCTCATCTGGATGCTGCCAGATCTTTTCCAGGTTCTGCATGAGAGCGGTCAGAAGCCGCCACGATTGCGGCAGCGAACTCGCACCGCTGCGCCGGCCAAGATCGAAAACGCCCATTATTTCGCCATACACGTCGAGTTGGAGCTGCCCGTGTGCCGCGTTGCCGACCCGCACCGGTCTGCTGTTTTCGTAGCCGGTCAGCCATGGCAACTCCATCTCAGTGAGCCGGCGCTCGCCTCTGATGCCATACATGATTTGCAAGGCGTCGGGGGTTCCTGCGACTGCGCGCAGTAGCCACTCGCGCCAGGCAAGCGCTTCCGCCGTGTAACCCGAAACCATCAGCGCAAACAGGGTCAGAGTTGCGTCACGCAGCCAACAGAAGCGGTAATCCCAGTTGCGCGAACCTCCGATCCATTCGGGGAGGGAAGCAGTCGGCGCGGCCACGATGCCTCCGGTGGGGCCGTAAGTCAGCGCTTTGAGAGTGATTAGTGATCTCAGCGCGAGGTCTCTCCATGGACCGGTCACCGCGCAGCGCGACGACCATTCGCGCCATCTGTTATCCGTCTGTCGCAGCATTTCTATCGGGTCATTCGCAGCGGGCTCCGTCTGGTGAGACGGGTACCACGTCAGCGTAAACGGGATGCTTTGGCCTTCCGCAATAGTGAACTTGCCGGACGTAATTCCTTCTTCATGGCTTACGGCCACAGGTGTTTTGACTGCGAGAGCATCGGGACCCGCAGTCGCGCGAAACCCGGTTTCATCAGGCGATATCCATGGCAAGATGCTGCCGTAGTCGAAGCGAACGGCCATCTCCATCTTCATTGGCACCGTCCCTGTCACACCACGAACGATCCGTATGACATCGGTGCGTTGTTCGGACCGTGCAATCGGCATGAAGTCTATGAGTGCGACTGTGCCGCTGTCGGTGACGAATTCGTTTTCGAGGATCAGAGTCGGACCCGCGTAGCGCCGGCGAACTGCGCGCTCCTCCCCGGCGGGTGCGATTTGCCAGTAGCCGTTTGCGCGGGTGCCGAGGAGCACGGCGAAGCAAGCCGGCGAGTCGAATCGCGGCATGCACATCCAATCGATCGAGCCGTTGTTTCCAACCAGCGCAGCGGTGCGGGTGTCTCCGATTATCGCGTAGTCTTCGAGTTTCAGGCTCACGGCGATTTCCATTCAGCCGCGGGCCCCGACCCGGCAGGGAGAGGACCACTGTTGCCTGCTTGTCATCGATGACGCGGAACGCGCGGTCCCATCCTGCAGCCGGGTCTTTCGGCCGCGACAGGGCCCGCGTGTCTTCATGTTCCGGCAAGCGGCGAAACGGGTGCAGAGTCGCGCCGCATTGGTCCGCACGGCTTTGCGAGCCACCATCGACAGACCGCCGCAACCGTGCTCAACCGGCGGCTTCCTTCTCGATTGCGATAGCCGTGGCGCGAGAGACGGTAACTACCAGCTCGTCTCCTGCCTTGACGTGCGCGAGGTTCCTGGGATCTCTTGCCTTGACCTTCTCAACCGACCCGTCCGGCCCCTTCAAAGTGATCGTTCCATTGGCGGGATCGACCTCAACGACCTTGACCAGCACTGTCGCTTGCTGCTGAGCGACGGCGCCAGGCGTTCCACTCCGCGCCGTCGTAATTCCTTCTTTCAGCGAGACGGACGGCACTTGTTCTTCGGCCTTCTTCTTTCTCACGGACACAACTTCGTAGTAGCGCACCACGACCGGGTCCCCGGCTTTGACTGCTTTGAGGTTGTAGGGATTGTCAACCTTGAAGGTCACCCTCTTTCCGTTGGCTTCGAGTGTGACGGATTTTGCGCTCTCATCCACCGCGGCGATCTTGCCATGGATGGTCAGCACCGTTGCCGAGCGGATACTTTCCGGCTCTTCCGCGGCCGCAGATGGGTTGCTGGTCTGTGCTGTAGCATTCCCAAAAGCCAGACAGAACGCCAAGATCGCAAGAACACCTCCGCTTCGAATCGCCATTAAACGTGCCTCCGTATTTTTAGGCCCCCTTGTTTGAAACAGACGGAAACCTGACGCGCCGCGAAGGGAGCGCCGCTGCGCCTGTTTGGCCACGCAGTTGAACCGGTCCTATCCGGATCGCTCCAACCGCCAAAGCCCGCAGCGAACAGAGCATATGGTGCGTCCGCAGGACATCCGACCAAGGTCCGATAGCCGCCAAGTCTTCCTCCGGAAATAGTCTTTCAACCACCGCTTCAAAATCGATGGAACGTTCTGGTTTGGAATTAACCCCCGCCCCGAAAGTACCGTCGCTCGAGAATCATCGAAGAGGCGGAATCATTCGGGTGTTCGGACGGGCAGGACCCTCGTGGGTTTGGATGCGACGGAAGGTTATCAAAAGCGGCCAATGCCTTGGTAAGCGGAGACTAACGATGGGAATTCGTGGCCGTCTGGTTTGGACGACCTTACTCGCCCTCCAATTGCTGGTAACAACCGCGGAGCAGCTTTCGGCGGAGCAATTCGAACAGCCGCCGAGCTTGCCGGGCCAGCAGCTAGTGCAGGCAAGCCTCCTTTCCGGCAACGGTTTTCATGTGAACTCGCCGGTTCCAACGGACGGTTTGATGGCGCACTTCACCATCGTGAGCGACGTGGGAACCTTCGATGCGCCGAGCGAGGAAATGCTGAGAATCCGGGTGGCCGAACTTCCCGCAATCGTTGAGCTTACCAGGACCAGCAAGACCCACGTATTTGCTCAAGCTCTCGCAGAGAACGCTGCGCGCCCGGTGCAGGCGGCAGGGCAAATGCTGATGAATCCGGTCGAGACGATCCAGGGACTACCTTCCGGGGTGGGCCGCTTCTTTGGTCGAGTAGGTCTTGGCGCGGAGAAGATACAGCAAGCTGCGAGCTCGTCCGAAGGGAATGTCGCAGCAACTACAGGTCAGGCCACCAGAGATGTCTTCGGCTACGAACAGGAACGGCGAGGCTTGGCAAAGAAATTGGGAGTCGATCCTTACACCACCAATCCCGTACTTTCAAAGCAACTCGATGACTTTGCCCTCACGGCATTCAGAGCGCACGTGGGGGTCACCACCACCATGTCCGTGTTCATTCCCGGTTCGATGGCTATCACGGCGACGAGAATAGTCTCAACATGGGTTTGGGACACACCCAAGGCGGACCTGATACTGAAGAACCAAAAGGAGCTGCAAGCGCTGGGGGTTCCCGCCACGACGATTGACGCTCTGACGCGAAATCCCACCTTCCCGCTCAGTGTGCAGACGGCGTTTGTTGAAAATCTCGGCCGTCTTTCAGGCGTTCCAGGCAGTGTGGAAGCAGTCATGCTGGCCAGTACGGCGCAGTCAGAGGTGCAGGCAAGATTTCTGACCGCTACGGTCGGGATGCTGGCTCGCTACCATCAAACCCGGGTACCAATTCGCAGGCTGCTGGTCCGCAGAGGGATCATCGGACAAGATCAAAACGGCGCTATCATAGCGCAAGCGCCGGTTGACTACGTCTCATGGACTCAACTGGTGGCGGACTTCGCGAATCGTCCAGACCTGCGCAAGTCAAGGCGAACTCTGTGGGTCACAGGTCAGCTGTCGCTCGCGGCAAAAAGGAACTTTCAAACCGCTGGATGGGCCGTGGTCGAGGGCGCCAACCCGATACCGGGTAGCTAAGCTCGGCAGCACCCTGAAGCTCGACACTTGCGACGGCCGCCGAGATGGCTTCGCGGAAAGCTCAACTGCCAGGGGTCTCGAGGACGGGCGGCGCCTTGCGCCACGAGAATCCGGCAGCTCCTTTCGCGTAGGCATAGTCGAACAATGAATTCATGTACTCGGGGTCAAATTTGGAGTGCTTCGTGTTGGGAAAATCCGTCTCGATAAAGGCCAGATTGTAGTCGATGCCATCGTGCTTCGCCTGTGCATAAATGCGCAGAAGGTCATTGTAACCGATGTAGTGAATCATCGTGGCGATAGCTCGGCCGCTGATGTTCAGAAATCTCCGGTTGACCGATGCCCAGTCCGGATCGAGCCGGCTGTTGCGGATGATATACGCGTGGCGATCGCGCGCGAATTCCGCGGACCTCAAGTTCGCTCGCATCCCGACGCCGGGCGGATAAAGAAAGGTTTGGGCTACCACTCCGCCGTCGACATTCATCTCCTGGTAGCGGTGTCCGTCGGCCTCAACCTCAATCATCATCGGCGGGAACGCGCCGGGTATGGAGGCGGAGGCGAGTATTATCGTGCGAATTACTTCCAGGGCGCCGGGCCGACCACTGGCCGCGATCGCACCGATGTTCCAGATGACCGGCCGCTGGGCGTCCAGACTGGTAGTGCCGATCAGCAAAAGACGGCCTTTGTTGTACTCGGATGCGATGTCGGCAAACGCCCGCTCGTTGATGTAATGGGTAATCAGGCCATAGAGTGGCGCCGTATCAGCCAGCGCTTCACCGAATACGGCGTTGTGAACTCCGCGCCTCTTCAGGACATCATCGGGTCCAATCTTGGTGTACACGGCGCGCAAGCCGCTCATATATGAATGGCCCAGAAAAGCGAAAGGGGCAATCATCGCGCCTGTGCTGACTCCGGTCACAATTTTGAAGGTCGGCATCGTGCCGGCATCGGACCATCCGCAGATCAGCCCGGCACCAAAAGACCCGTCGTCGCTGCCTCCTGAGATTGCCAGGAAACTCGCGGGCGGCAAGCGTCCATCCCAGCCTTCGTCTTGCTGCAGGGCCGCTTTTTCTCGTTCCAACGCCTGTTCCGCTTCTCGCACCAGACTGTCGACTTGCGAATCTGCCCAGAACCGGGCGCCCTGAATCCCGAGAACCGTAACATGGTCGGCCAAATCGGCCGGTGCAGGAGGTTCTCGCTGGTAGCCAATGCAGCGGCCCATCAGCCGCGTCAACCAACTTTCACTAAGCTGAGTTGCAAGCTCGGAGGGTTTGTTCCGGGCGGCGTTGCTAGCCGATGGAGCAGGCGGTTTCATTGCTGCCGATCCCGAAAAGTCTTCTGTTCATCGACTGCTCGCGGCGCGCGAAGAGTTCGCACTGCGTCTGTCTCGCGCGGAGCGCGCGCCGCAAAAGGCGCAAAACGCTTGCCAACACCCGGGCAGATCGTCACTCGTATGGGACGCAAAAGTGAACGCGCCTTGAGAGTTCCCATCAACAACCTGGCGGAACGCCGCGCGTTCAGACTCCCCGCACGTTGACCCAACGCTGAGGTGATGTCGATGTGATGGCAGAAAGACTATGTCCAACAGAAGACTCGAAGCCTATAGGACCTTGGTCGGATATTGGCAGACGCGGATGGTGTGCCTGACGTCTATCGACGCGCGCGCTCGAGGGGGGATTGGGTCCGCTGATTCATTTCGCGCTTGCGGGCGGAGACGAAGCCTGAGGCCAGCGCGCCTTTCGCGCATCAAGGGTTTAACAGGCCAAAAGTGGATTCGCTCGGAAACCGCAACGATTATCGGGAGAAAGTTGGTGCCGAGGGCGGGACTTGAACCCGCATGTGGTTGCCCACGGTGGATTTTGAGTCCACTGCGTCTGCCGTTTCGCCACCTCGGCACTTCCGGGAGATAGCGGCAACCCCTAGTTTTAGCGGCGGGGAACGAGGCGGGCAACCGCGCCGCTGTGGCGGTCAGCCGGAGACCCGCGATGCGAGGTTCAGGACTCACCGCGATGACCAACGCGGCACTGAGCTACGCGCCGGACGGGCAACGTTCGATCCTTGGGGTCACCAACACAAATACTACGGTAACGACGACCTACACCTACGATGCCCTTTCCCAGCGGCTCACGCTCTTGAACTTTGCTTCCAGCCAGAATCCCTCGCTCGGCACTCTGAGCTACACCTACGACGCCGACGGTCGGGTCATCACCAAGGGTGGAACCCTCGCCAACGTCAACCTGCCGCCGGTTTCGCCACAGGCCGCAACGTACGCGAGCACCAACCAGATTCAGACCTGAACCAACGGGATGTCACCCTCTGTCGATGCCAACGAGGCGATCACCACAGACCCGGCCACCGCCCTAACCTACAAGTATACTTCCCGCGATGAGATCTGGAAGGCAGGAAGAGATCAATACACCTACGACGTAAGCGGGAGAAGAGAGACTGCCGCTGGCGTCAGCTATCTTTACAATGGACACACGCCGGTTTGGATGTCGTCCGGATCAGGTATGAACATCGCGGCGCTCCCCGATTCCAACGAAATCCTCAACCTTAACGGAGTAGTGCCTATCCACGATGCGCTCGGTACGGTCCTTGGAGGGGTCAATTCAAGCGGGACTTTTGCGTTCCAAAACACCTACGATCCGTTCGGTGGCTTCACTACCAGTGGTAGCCCACCTTCGGGATACGGGCAGGTGTACGGGATGGCCGGAATCGAGTACGACTCAACTTCGCTCTATCACGCAGGGCCACGGTACTACAGCCCAGTCTTACAGCGGTTCCTGTCGGAGGATCCGGTACGCGGCAAGGCCAACATGTATCTGTACGCTACGAATAACCCGGTCACAGGAAGTGACATATCCGGCCTGCAGGGGTTCTGCCCCAATGGCGACTGCGCCAGTGGAGCTGGCGGGCAGGAAAATGCACCAACCGACTCGACGGGTCTCATTGGTCTGGTCGCCAGCATAATACAAGACATCCTTGGGGCAGCCAGCGGCGGAAATCCTGCACCCAACTACCAACGGTCTCAGAACGCTATGGCCTTTGGTCGATTCAACCGCACCGGGGGAATTGACCGGGCTAATGTCTACGCTCAGTCCGGTGGAATCGTCGAGGTTCAGGACGAAGGAGACGACGCAGAGGAAGAGGAAAAGGCACAAGAGGAAGAAGAAAGTGAAGATGAGGGCATAATAGCTGGGGTTTTGGGCGGGCTCATCGACAGTACGGAAGAGGACGCGCCTGGAATCGTCGCAAAAAATGGCACGAGGATCAGCGGCTTCACTAAGCACGGGGTCGATCGCGCGATTGGAGACATGGCCGAAAGAGCTGGGACAAAACCTGACGCAATTTTAGATGCGCTGAAAAACCCGGTTCGAATTCAGAGCGGTGTGAATCCCAAAGGACCCTTCGAGGTTTTTACGGGCCAGAATGCTCGCGTGATTGTGAATCCTGCGAGTGGTAAGATTATAAGTGTAAATCCGCTGTCCGCCGCCGGTGCGGTAAAGTGAGCGCTACCTATGGAAGAATCCTCTCATGAGTTCAAAGTTTCGACCGAAGAGTTGAACTTTCTGCAGCGGGTTACAGCTGGCGATCGAACCTTCTCACGTTTACTTAGCGAGCAAGCACTCAGGCGTGGCGACAAAATTTCTGTGCGGATGGGTCTTGCGGAAGCGGAGCAACTCAGAGATCGGCTGACACTGTGGCTGGCGCAATTTGGTTTCAATGACGACGATTCTCCAAACATAGCAGGAGAAATGTGCGAGGGTCTCATCGATCGCTTTTATGTCCGCTGAAGCAGCCTGGGTGGTGTCGTGTTTCTGAATTAAGTTTAGGGTTTTGCTCGTCTAAGCAGCATGGCGATAAAGACTGACGGTGTGGAAGTGAGCAGGACGGATCGAGCGAAGCTGGAAGCGTGGGTGCGATCGCAAACCATCGCTCACAGCCTGGCGGTCAGGGCTCAGATCGTGCTCGGTAGCGTGCAGAGCGAGAGTATCCGGGACTTGACGGACCGACTGGGAGTGAGTCAGCCCACGGTCTGCTTGTGGCGTTAGGCGACTGTGCCGGAGGGACGGGCGGGCAGGAGAACACTCCCGGGGACTCTTACGGACTGATAGGCCTGGTGGCTAGCATCATCCAAGACATCTTCGGTAGCGGCAGCGGCGGCAATCCTGCCCCCGACTATCAACGTGCACAGAACAAGATGGGCTTCGGGAGATTCAACGACACGGCAGGAATCTCAAGTAACACTCTGGTCCTGACCCAGAGCGGCGATCCGAACGGTGATACTTTATACGGCATCGCCAGCTACTACGAGCCCACGGGCAACCTGACTCGCAGCGGGCTCCCATACAATGACAGGAATGAGCTGATTGCGGCGATGCATCCAGAAGAGGTGGGGTTTCACGGAAAGTTTCCATACGGCACTGAGGCAGATGTTACCTATGTCCCGCCGGGCTCGAAAATCGAGCGAACCGTCACCGTTAGGGTAATCGACAAAGGGGGCCCGGCGCTGAAGAACCGCCTCATCGACTTGTCGCCAGGCGCCTTCAAATTTTTGACACAGCAAGACCTCACTCCAGGAATCAAGCCGAAGGTTGGTCTTATATTCGTCAAGGTAGAGATTCCAGCTAGACCGACCCCACCGTTGCAGTGATGGCAGGATCTATGGGAAGTCGTAAGATAATACTCGTAGCTGTTGTCTTCATACTGGTCGCAAGCGGAGCAGTTGCTGCGGGCAATCCCATTTCTTTTCGCCGGGGAAATATCACATATGCCTTGTTCGATGTTTCGGTAAGAAAGCTGCCTCTCCTCAAAGGCGATCGAATTGAGGGATTCGAGTGCGATGTCCTGGGTACCGTCGAACGCATCGACATACCGTTCGAGTGGAAGGTGATCGTCGACAACCCCACCGGCGACCATACCAAGGTCATGGCAGAAGCGAGCGTGGGAGCAGCTGCGTTTCCAGATGATACGAAATATTTTCGGAGATTCGCGCGCGTGGGAAAGATGTCCATCTCCGGTGAAACGCCGCATTTCGACATGAGCATAACCCTTCGGATCTCCGACAAGGACGACAAGGTAAGGAAAGCTAAACTGTCGCTCCGAGCGTTGGACTTGACTCCGGCATCATCCGCAATAGGGGATTAGAATTCCATAGACCAGTCTAATATCGTTACAAGGTCGAATATCGTTACAAGAAGGAGTGGTTCGGTGCCATTCTGTACCTGCAGAACGTACGTACGGATGTTCTTGACGATCGGGCTCCTCAATTGGTTGCTCATAATTCCTCCGCAGGCCGAGCGAGCCGGAGTCCCGCTCGTCGGTCCAGACACTTCGGCGCCCCTAAATCAGTGGCAAGCGATGCGTGCGCCGGGCAAAAATGGACCAGGAACGTTCCCAACAAAGGCCGATTGCGAAAACTACCGTTCGAAGATGATCGATGATGCAAAGATTCGGCTGTTAGTGGACGCGCCCGAGAATGTCGAAGCGCTACCTTCTGACACTGGTAGAGCCAAATGGACTTTTGGCCTGGGGGCACTCAACGCCAAGTGCATTGAGAGGAGCGATCCTCGCTTGAAGTCTAATTAACCCCAATGCGAAATAATTCCGCGGCTGGAGCATGCAAGTTTCGTTGAGCCGCAGGCAGTTGCTCTGTTTCAACGCGAATCTGCCGCTCCGCTCGACTTACCACATGCGGCAGGCGCCGCTCCGTGGCGGGGAAAATGGCGCTGTACCAGCGTATCGCCAAAGTCACCGCGAAGTGTCCGCGCGACGACTATCGGTGCATGATGCGGAGCCAGCGCCGCGCCGCGAGTGCGCGGCTCTTAGTTAAGGTCCTCGCGGAACATATGTGGCGGCCGGAATAGAGAACGGCCGGTCAGAGTGTGACCAAAACTGTGACCAAACGCAGGCGATAAGGCAGGTTATGCAGTGCGACACCGATCCTCAGGCGAACGACAAAGTTCAATAATCTCGCGGCCTTATCTGTGGTGATGCCGCGGTAACCCTCAGTGACCAGGAGCTGGTTTAGATTTTGAGTCCACTGCGTCTGCCGTTTCGCCACCTCGGCACTTCCGGGAGATAGCGGCAACCCCTAATTTTAGCGGCGGGGAACGAGGCGGGCAACCGCGCCGCTGTGGCGGTCAGCCGGAGACCCGCGATGCGAGGTTCAGGAGTTCCTGCAGGGTCTGATTGTAGCGGTAGAACTTGTCTTCGCGCAGTTGGTCGCTCGATTCTAGCCACATCTCCTCGCCCACCAGCGCGAGCGAACTCAGCGTATGGCGCAGCGACGGGCGTCCCGATTCGGCGATCTCCGCGAGCATCCGCTCCCACACCGATCGCTTCGCGCAGATCACGAAGTCGGGATCGAACCGGTCGAGGTCGTCCACCGATGCGGCTTCGGACAGGCGATAGCCGTCGATCACCAGGCCGATCAGCTTCTCTCCACCATTGGCGCCCTCGTCGGGGATGACGCGGACGACGAAGCGCGTCTCGGCGAAGCCAAGGCGCTGAAACAAAGCGCCCTCGGCCTCCATCAGGCGGCCGAGGGCCAAAAACCACTGCGGTTCAGGAAACGACGGCATTCTGGGGCGCCTCGAACAGCTTCGAGAAGTCGGTCGGCAGGATGCATCGGGGACGCCGGTCGAGTCCGGCTGAGTCGCAGCGCTGCAGGTATTCATGGACGATTCGGCGCCACAACTGCCCCTGCATCTCCATCCCCTTGTCGAAGTGTTTGATGCCGCCGCCCATCAGTATCGCCATCGGCTCCACCTGTTCGGGCACGCTGAAGGTTTCGAGCAGGATGCGCTCGGCATCGTCGAGCTGCTCATGGATTTCTTCCGCGACGGCGGGATTTGCCTTGAGCTGCGCCCGCAGATGCATCGTGCCGTAGCCGACGTGGCGCGATTCGTCTTGCATGCATCGGCGGAAGATTTCCTGATCGACGCGGCTCGGCGCGATGAACTCGCCCTGGCGAAACAGGGTCAGCACGAAACCCTCGCCGAGCAGATGCAGCCTTCCGGTTTGCGCTGAAAAGCTGGGCGCGTCGAAGATGCGCTTCAGCGAGAGCTCGCTGAGCGCGCTGGCAACGCCGAGTCCGCCGCCATTGGCAAGCGCCCGCTTGCGGAACACGTCGGTATGCCGCGCTTCATCCATCGCCTGCGTGGCTAGGAACATCTTCACTTCGAAGAAGTCCTGGTTCATGTGGCTCATCCATCGCGTCGGCGCATCGGCGGCGATGAACTCGACTTCGGTAAGGAACGTGCAGAGCTGGCACATCGCGCGTTCGAGGTCGTCGGGCAGGGGTTTCAGCTCCGACCACGGAATATCGCGCGCCGAACTCCACTGGCGAGCGACCGCTTCTTCATAAAGCTCCGCTGCGTTCTCGGCCCATACTTCGGCTTTTTCGTTCAGCGTGAATCCGAGCGACGGTACGCCCTCGGGAATCACCGACCCTCGCGGCGCCATCGAACGATGATCGCTGCCGTGATCGGGAACGATGCCGTAGCTGCCGATCTCGATATCCTTGAGGCGGAGTCCCAGGTTTCCTGGCTTCGCGCGGATACCCCATTCGGCCATGTTGTTCATCCAGCCCAGGTCGGGCGTGCCGGTCTGGTAGAGTTTCTGAAGATAGACTGACGGCTCGAGTTTGACTCTTGCTTCGGAGCCGATCCGTTCCTCGTCCTTGATATGCACCGTTCCCATGATGAGCCTCGCGATCGAGAATCAGGAGTTTCCGTCTTATTGAGCGGACTATCAAAACAATTCGTTGTTTGTCAAATCAGGTGTGCTTAACCGGGCGCAAAGCATTCGCGCCCAGCCGGAATTCATCGCTCTGTGAGTTCGCGAAGGAGCCGGCGCGCCCGTCGAAATTCAAACCTCCGATGGCGATTGGTGCGGCTGACGTTGCCAGAAGGGCGTCCGAGGCGCCCGACCGCCGATGGGGCAGGGCGAAGAAATTAGTTGCGAAGGCGCGCCAAAAGTATTTGGACTGAATACACAGAATTTTTTTTCGTCGAGCATAGCGATATGGCGGCGCGGGGAATCCCTTGCTCAAACTTCGACTCCTGACTCCCGGCTTGATCTGCGCCTGCATCGGTATCGCGGCGTTTGCGGCTTCGCCGGGCGAGGCCGCCGGAGCGCAGGCGCGCTTCAAGGTTGTCCCGCGCGCGATTCGTTTCGCCAGGATGAGTGTTCCTTCGAATGGCGGCGGCGAAAGCGAAACATTCGCGATCTCCAACGCCGGCACGACACCTATGACCATCAGCGTTGGTCCTCCGAACGCTCCGTTTGTCATCATTTCCGGCGGGGGAATAGTCAGTCTCGCTCCGGGCGAAAGCGATACCGTGGTCGTGTCGTTCCGCCCATCATCACCCGGCAAATATCACTCGGCGGTCAAGGTTAAACTTGAGAGTCTGCAAAACGGCAGGGCGACGGGGTCACATTCGCGGAAGGTCGCTCTTGCGGGTGTCGCGGTCGCGGGTCCGCCGCCGTCGCCGACTCCCACGGCGACGCCCACCGCCACCCCAAGCCCAACGCCGACGCCGACCGCGACTCCCACCAGCACGACGAGGCCAACTCCGGTTCCGACTCGAACCGCAACGCCGACTCGCACTGCGACGCCAACGCGGACCGCGACTCCGACTCGAACTGCGACGCCAACTCCGACTGCGACACCAACGTGGACAGCGACCGCGACTCCATCGCACACTCCTACACCGACCGCGACCGTGACGCCCACGCCGACCGCTTCGCCCACCTCGACTCCGGGAGCGGGCGCGTTCCCCGCGCATTTCTTCGCGCCGTATGTGGACATGACGCTGTGGCCGACCTTCGACATGACCGGCAATTTGTCGAGCGTGGGCAAGTACTACACGATGGCATTTATCGTGGACAAAACCGGCAACGGATGCACCGCGTCGTGGGGCACTTACTATGTTCTGTCGGATAACTTCCCCGATGCGGACATCGGGGGAGTGCGCGCGGCGGGCGGCGATGTGGTCGTATCCTTCGGCGGCCAGGCAAACGTCGAGCTGGCGCAAAGCTGCGGTTCGGTGGCCGCGCTCGAAGCTCAATACGACGCGGTGGTCGCTCGCTACAAGCTGAAGATGATCGATTTCGATGTAGAAGGGGCGGCGGCCGCCGATCCTGCTTCGATCTCGCGGCGCAATCAGGCGATCGCGATGCTGCAGGCGGCGCATCCCGGCTTGCAGGTCACCTACACGCTGCCGGTGATGCCCGACGGACTCACGCAGGATGGAATCAGCCTCGTCTCCGACGCGATCGCCAAAGGCGTTAACATCACAAACGTCAACGTGATGGCGATGGACTATGGCGGGAGCGACGCGCAGATGGGCCAGGACGCGATCAATGCCGGCAACGCGACCGCAAGCCAGCTCGCCGCGCTGTATCCCTCAAAGAGTACGGCGCAGATTTGCGCGATGATCGGCGTGACACCGATGATCGGTTATAACGACGTCGCGAGCGAGGTGTTCAGGCTCGCCGATGCGCAGCTTCTGCTTTCTTATGCGCGGCAGGGCGGAGGCGGCGGCTTTTGCCAGAATAGCGGTTTCGGCACGCTGGCGTTCTGGTCAATCGCGCGCGACCAGGCGTGTCCGGCCGGACAGCAGGGAACCACGCAGAACACCTGCAGCGGCATCGCGCAGACGCCGTTCGAATTCTCCGGGATTTTCAAGCAGATAAATCAGTGAAGCGGCGGCAACTTCCCGGCTTCGCGAGCCGTCAGGGCTTGTAGAGATCGGGGTATTTCTCCTCGAGCAGCTTCAGCTTGGGGAGATCGTTGATGGCGATGTACGGGTTGTTCGGATGAAGCTCACAGAAGTTCTGATGATATCCCTCGGCAGGGTAGAAGTGGGTCAACGGAACGACCTGCGTCACAATCGGATGTGAGAACTCACCCGACTTGTTCAGCTTCGCAATGTATGCCTCCGCGGCCTTCTTTTGGTCTTCGTTTGAATAAAAGACCACGGACCGATACTGCGAGCCTTCGTCGGGTCCCTGACGATTCAGTTCCGTAGGATCGTGCGCGACCGTGAAGAAGACCTTCAGGAGATCATCGTAGGATACTTGCGCCGGGTCGAAGACGACCTCGACCGATTCGGCGTGGCCGGTCAGCCCCGTGCTGACGATGTCGTAATGAGCGGTTGCCGCGCTGCCGCCCGAATAGCCGGAAGTGACGTTCAGAACGCCCTTGACGTGCTTGAAGACGGCGTCAACGCCCCAGAAACATCCCCCGGAAAAGACCGCGACCTGATGATTGTTCTGATCGGTCGCCGCCGACGCGAAGCAAACCGTGGTAGTCGCGATCGTCACGATTGCGGCAAGCAGGAGCGTAGCCAAACTTTTCCGAACCTTCGCCATCGATTCTTCACCTTTTCTATCAGGTAGAACCGTGGCGGCAAGCCGATCGGTTCCCGCAACCGGCGCGTGTCGGCCGCGCGGCGATCAATCCGAACGATACTGCGGGGGCGGCCTTTTATTGAGGCTTCTTGCGGGGGCGGTCGGCGCCGTGGCGGGCGAAATCGCGATGGCGCACGCAATTCGGCGGCACTTCGAGATTGTCGGGCGGATCGATTTTGCTCAGGCGCACCTTGATGCCGGCATCCGTGATCGCGACCACCGTTGCAGCCTGCCATCGGCCGGGGTCGGCCCATACCCATACCGTGCCGCCGACCGTGAAGTTCCGCTTTTCGTCGGGCATTGACGCCGTCTCCGTCGCGCGTGCTGTCTCTGTGTCCATAAGCAGCCAGTAGGGGCAGCCGATGACTAGCAAACTTTTGCTACGGAAATGTTAAGAGCGTGCTACGCGCTTCGGATTCTTCATTTGAAGAATGCGCGTATGCGTCGGACGGCCGGTCCGGATTTGGAAGGCGTATGGATTCCATACGCCGCGCGCCCTGATTATTTGATTAGGGCTTTGAACCGGGCTGCCATGCGATCGGCAGCCTGCGCGAGCAGCAGAGTGTCGGCGCTGACGGCGATGAAAGTGCATCCCAGCTCCAGGTAGCGTTTAACCAGAGTTTCGTCGCCCATCAGGATGCCGGCTGCTTTTCCGGCGGCGCGAATGTGACCGATGCATTGTTCGATGGTCGCCAGGACTTCAGGATGCGTCATGTTGCCGAGATGCCCCATCGAAGCTGACAAATCGGCAGGACCGATAAACACGCCATCAACTCCGGGAGTTGCGGCGATCGCGTTGATGTTCTCGAGGCCGCGGCGCGTTTCGATCTGCACCAGCAGGCACATCTCCTCGCCGGCCTGCTTGAGGTAGGACGGCATCCGGTTCCATCGCGATGATCTTCCGAGGGCGGCTCCCACGCCGCGAACTCCGGCGGGCGGATATTGCATCGCCGCCACCAGCGCGGCGGCCTGCTCCGCCGTCTCGACCATCGGGATAAGCAGGGTCTGGGCGCCGATTTCCAGCACCTGCTTGATGAGGTGAGTGTCACCGATGCGGAGGCGGACAATCGGATGGCCGGGGTAGGGTGCGACCGCCTGAAGCTGCGCGAGCAGAGTGCGGAGATCGTTGGGCCCGTGTTCCGCATCGAGCAGGAGCCAGTCGAAGCCGGCACCCGCGCAGATTTCCGCGCCGATTGCATCGCCGAGCGCGACCCACAGGCCAATCTGAGGCTTGCCCTCGCGGATCGCGCGTTTGAACTGATTTAGCGGAACATCCATGTTATCGTTCTCCGACAAAGCGGCAGGAAATGGAACCGAGCGGCCCGTAGTCCACGTGAAAGGTGTCGCCGGCGCGCGCGGCAACCGTTCGAGTGAAGGAGCCGGCCAGCACCAGTTCGCCTGCGTCCAGTCCCTGGCCGAATGGCGCCAGCTTGTTTGCGAGCCAGGCGATGCCGTTGGCGGGATGGTTGAGGACGGCAGCCGCGATTCCCGATTCCTCCAGCACGCCGTTGCGATAGCAGAGCGCACCCACCCATCGGAGATCCACATCCATTGGGCGAATCGGACGCCCGCCCACTACCAGCGCGGCGTTGGCGGCGTTGTCCGCAATCGTATCCACCACCCATCGGCGCCGCTTGGTTTCGGGATCGTCGAGCCGCGTGCGCAAATCCACGATTTCCAGCGCCGGTATCACGTACTCGGTCGCGTTCAGCACATCGAAGATGGTGCAATTCGGACCTTTGAGCGGCTTGCCAAGGATGAAGGCGAGCTCGTTCTCGAGCATCGGCGTGATGAACCGGCCGGCCGCAATCTCGGCGCCGTCGTGATAGAGCATGTCGTCCAGCAGCACGCCGTAGTCCGGCTCGTTGATGTTGGAAATCGACTGCATCGCGCGCGACGTGAGCCCAATCTTGTGCCCGATAATCTTGCGGCCTTCCTTGAGCTTGATATCGACCCAGGCCTTCTGGATCGCGTAGGCATCCGCGATTGTCATGTCGGGAAACTGCGCGGACAGAAACCGGATTACCTTGCGGCCTTTTTCGGCCTCGTGAAGCTCGCTGGCGAGCCGTGTGATGGTGGCGGTGTCCATGATGATCCTCGAATGCGATAACTAACGGAGTTTCGCGGCAAGCTCCGCGAAGTTTTCGATCGCGGGCATTGCCTTGTCCGGTCCCGCGCTCGGCACGAAAGTATCTACTTCCTGAAAACCGAGATCGAGCGCCTGCTTCACCGAGTCGGCGGTGGGAGCGATGATCGACACCTTGAGATGAAAGTCCTCGAAGCGACGGTCCGCGGCCAAGGCCGCCTCACGCAGCATCCTGACTCCGCGCGCCAGGTCGTAACCGGGGCGCAGCAGCGGACACCATCCGTCGGCGTAGCGCGCGATACGCGCAAAGACCTTGTCCGACCGCGAACCGATGAGGACCGGCGGGCCGCCCGGTTGCAGCGGCTTCGGATACATCCACGACGGCTCGAAGTTGACGAACTCGCCGTGAAATTCGGCGACTTCCCTGGCCCACAGCTCTTTCATCGCGCAGACGTGCTCGCGCACCGCCGGCCATCGGCGTTTGAACGGAATTCCGTGGTCAGCCATTTCTTCCGCGTTCCAGCCGGCGCCGCATCCCACGACGACTCTTCCGCCTGACAGGCGATCGAGCGTCGCAAACTGCTTGGCGGTGATTATGGGATCGCGCTGGGCGATCAGGATGATAAACGTGCCGAGCGTGATGCGGCTGGTGACCGCCGCCGCGGCGGTCAGCGCGACAATCGGGTCGTAAGCGTAATAGAAGTCCTTGTGATAGTCGGTGCCGCCCGGGTATCTGGATTTCTTGCTGGTCGGAATATGCGTGTGCTCGCTCACGTAGAACGCATCCAGGCCGCGCTGCTCGATGGCCCGCGCGACTTCGCCCGGCGGCATCGAGTACTCGGTCGCGAACGTGATCATTCCAAACCGCGGCATGGTTCAGTCTCCGTGCGGGATGCGGGAGTTCGTCGCTATTTCTGCGGCGGAGGCCCGAAGCCGCCGGATTCCGGCGCGTGACCGTAGAAATCCTCGCTGTAGTATTCGGATTGATAGGTGGCGCCCCGCGCACCCCATCCGTACTCCAGCATCCATCCCGACGGAGTCTGGAAATAGAACGAGAACATGTGATCGTTGGAATGTTTGCCGGGCGTGATGTTCACCGGGATCCTTTCCCGCCGGACGAGATCGTAGGTGAGACCGACGTCATCGAGGTTGTCCACTTCGATCATCAGATGGTTGAAGCGCTTGCCGGGGCCGGCCAGGCCGAAGGCGACGGTGTGATCGCGTTCGTTGCAGTGCATGAAGATCGGCATAACGGTCTGCTTTCCGAACCGGATCTTGTACTCGACTCCGCCGCGCATTCCGAGCGCGCGATAAAAGCGGTAGGCGGCTTCCGGGTCCTTCTCGCGCACGATGCAATGGCCCATGCCGCCGTCGCCGGTCTTGAACCGCCCATGCATCCCGCGTCCCGGATGAAACGGGCGCGAAAACTGAACGTAGGGGCCGTGGAAAATCTCAACCGGATTACCGTCCGGATCCTCGAGTTTCATGATCTCCAGGACCCGGCGTTCCGCAGCTTCGGCTTCGGATCCGACACGGAATGCGATTCCCGCCTCGTTAAGCTGGGATTGCATCTCGCGGAATTCCTCGGCGCCGGCCACGCGAAAGCCGAGATACATCAGATCGTCGGAAGGGTCGGAGTGGAGCACGATGCGATGGTGCCAGTAGTCCATCCGCAGATAGCAGCGGTCGCGCTCGCCCTCGTCGACGACCTGGAGTGCCAGGATGTTGGCGGCGAACTTCTTCCATGCGTCTAGGTCTTTGACGCCGAATCCGATGTAGCCGAGCTCGGTTACCTGGACCATTGTGTTTCCTCCCAAAGCGATCTCCTTTGTGCGACCGCCGGTTTCAATCGGTTACTTCTTTTCGCTCCGCACCCAGTCCGAGCCGAGCGCAACCCGGCGCACCGCATCGGTGTCGGTCGGCTGATGACCGACCTTGTGCGCCGGCGCGGGAGCTTCGACCACCCTGTTCGACAGCCGGCCGAGCCCGGTCACTTCGACCTCGACCAGGTCGCCGACGTTCATCGGACGCGAGTTCTTGGGCGTGCCGCTCAGGATAATGTCTCCGGGCAGCAGGGTGATGAAGCGGCAAAGGTCGGCAAGAATGTAGTCAATCGGGAAGATCATCTCGGCGATCGCGCCCTCCTGCACCACCTTGCCGTTGATATAGGTGCGCAGGGTGGATTGGCGGACATCCACGCCGCTTACGATGCCGGGGCCGATGGGGCAGAAGCCGTCCTGTCCCTTCACGCGCAGCATCGAGCCGGCGTCGGTCTCGCGATAGTCCTGGCATCCCACGTCGTTGGCCGGCGCGAATCCGGCGATATAGTCCCATGCCTCTTCGCGGCCGACATTGCGCATCGGCCTGCCGATAATCACGCCGACCTCGCCTTCGTAGTTGAGGTACTTGTGGCCGGCGGGGCGACAAAGCGACCCGCGATGGGAATTCAAAGCGGTCACGGGTTTCTGGAAGTAAGTCGGCGTCTCAAGCATCGGCGCCCGAAATTCGACGCGGCGCGATTCGTAGTTCAGGTGGATGCAGAGAATCTTGGTCGGATCGCATGGCGGCAGATAGGTGGCTTCGGCCTCCGCGACCACGCGGCCATCGCCGAGGATCAGCCGGTCGCCGGCCGGCCTTACCCACCTGGGCTGTCCTTCATGAAGAATACGGCGCCATTCCTGTCTTGGTCCGTCGAGAACGCTCATTGTGAATACCTCCGCGGTTGTCGTCGTTATGCGGAATCAGGCGAAGGAACCCTTCATCGCCGCGATGTTTTTCACGTCGCAGTAGAAGTCGAAGCTCCAATTGCCCCCTTCGCGTCCGATCCCCGAGTTGCGGCTTCCGCCGAACGGCGCGGCGAGCTCGCGAACGAAAAAGCAATTTACCCACACCGTGCCGGCCACCAGGCGCCTGGCGATGCGCATCGCGCGTTCCTCACTTCGGCTGAACACCACGGCGGCGAGCCCGTAATCGGTTCCATTGCCGAGTTCGATCGCTTCTTCATCGTCACGGAAGGTTTGCCAGGTCAGAACCGGACCGAAGACTTCGCGCTGCACGATTTCCATCTCCTGCGAGACGCCCTCGAGCAGCGTGGGTTCGAAGTAGAGGGAGCCGGCGGGATGGCGATGGCCGCCCCAGATGGGCTTGACGCCGGCCTTGAGCGCGCGATCGACGAAGCCCTCGACTCGTTTGTAATGTTCGGGCGTGATGAGCGGGCCGACGCGAGTGCTCTTTTCGCGCGGATCTCCGACCGTCATTTGCGACGCGGCGGCGCGGAATTTCGAGAGGAATTCGTCCGCGACCTTCGCGTCCACCATGATGCGGGTGCCGGCGAGGCAGACCTGGCCGGCATTGAAGTACTGCCCGGCGGCGGTCTGCGCGGCTGCATCCAGATCCGCATCCGCGCAGATGATAAACGGAGACTTTCCGCCCAGCTCGAAGCTGACCGGTGTCAGCGACCGGGCGCATGACGCGCCGATCAGCCGTGCCGTGTCGGTCGAGCCGGTAAAGCTCAGGCGATCGATGTCGGGATGGGCGGAAAGGGCGGCGCCTGCCTCCTCGCCGATCCCCTGCACGATGTTGAGCACGCCGGGCGGGATGCCCGCTTCGGCCGCCAGGTCGGCCATCATCGAGCAGGTGAGCGGCGCCCACTCGGGCGGTTTGACGACGGCGGTGTCGCCGGCCGCAAGGCATGGTCCCACCTTCCAGGTGGTCAGCATGAAGGGGCCGTTCCAGGGAGTGATCAGCGCGGCGACGCCGGCGGGATCGTAACGGACGTGGTTCACCACTTCGGGCGAATCGATCTTCTCGTCGTTGAGCTTGAGAGCGCGGTCGGCGAAGAACTGGATGTTCAGGGCGGCGCGCGGAACCATTCGCATCGCATTGCCGATCAGCAGCGAGCCGTTGTCTTCCGTCTCGACTGCGGAGATCTCTTTGGCATGATCCTGAATTGCTCTGGCAAAGCGGCTCAGGATCGGATGGCGTCCCTCGGGGCCGAGGGACGCCCACTTGGGAAAGGCGCGCCGCGCCGCGGCCACGGCGGCATCGACCTCGTCTGCGCCGCCCGCGCTGACGTCGGCCAGATGCTTGCCGTCGATGGGTGAGCAATTCGGAAAAGTTCGCTTCGAGGGCACGCGCTTGCCGTCGATGTAGTGATCGGTGGAAACCTGGACTCCGGCGACCTTCGTTGTTGGCATCGTTCTACATCTCCATTGCGGGTTCTTTATCGATCGACCGTGGCGGGGCTGGCAAACCGGCGGCGTTCAGCCCCAGACTTCGCGCGCGACCTCGACAACCCTGCGCAGCTTCGCGCTCTGATCCTCGGGCGTAAGCTTGTTGCCGGGCGCGGTGCTCGCAAAGCCGCACTGCGGGCTCAGGCCGAGCTGGTCGAGGTCGATATACTTCGCCGCCGCGTCGATTCGGCGTTTCAATTCATCCTTGGTTTCGAGCCGCGGAACCTTGCTGGATACGATTCCCAGCACGACGGACTTGTTTTTCGGCACGAAACGCAGCGGCTCGAAGGTGCCTGCCCGCGCCGTGTCGTACTCGAGGAAATAGGAATCGACGTTGATTCGATTGAACAGCATCTCGGCGACGGGATCGTAACCGCCTTCGGTCAGCCATCCGCTCTGATTGTTCCCCCGGCACAGATGCATCGTGACGTGCAACGATGGAGGCCGATCAGCCAGCGCCGCATTGATCAGATTCGGAAAGGTCTCGAACAGAAGCTTGTTCACGTCGAGTCCGCCGCGCGACATGCGTTCGACCCGCTGCGGGTCGCAGTACATCGCGATCGGCACCTCGTCGAACTGGACGTAGCGGCATCCCGCATCCGCGAGCGCGCGAAGCTCCCGGCGGTATGCATCAACGATGTCATCGCGAAGCAGAGCGAGGTCCGGATAAACGCCCGGCCTGATGTTGTGGCCGTCGGCCGAGTACGCGATGGTCGGCGACGGCATCGTGACCTTCACCGTTCGCCGCGTCAGTCCCTGGAGGTATTTGAATTCGTCGGCGTGAACCGGCGCGGTCCACTTGAGCCGGTCGTGAATTCTCAGGAGCGGGACGGCGATTTTGTTGCCGCGATCATCCACGAAGAACATCCGCTCGATTTCGTAGTAAATGCTGGCGCCGCCGAGGCCGCGGCAGATGAAATCGGCGTAAAAGACGCCACGGCGGAATTCGCCGTCGGTGACCGCCTGCAGCCCGATCTCTTCCTGCATCGCCACCGCCTTGCGGATGAGTTCGTTTTCGAGCTTGCGCAACTCCGCCGCGGGCAGGCGGCCGGCCTCGTGATCGGCGCGCGCCCGCAGCAGTTCGGGCGGCCTGAGCAGCGAGCCGACATGTTCAGCGCGAAAGGGAGGATTGTGGGGTGCGACGTTCGCCATCGTAAACTCACCTCCGTTTCAACTATCGCGCGCGCCGCGGCAGGCGGCGGACGAGGTCAGGAGCCCGCGGATCTGCAGCTCGAGCATCTGCCGCAATGACGGCTTGTCGGGCGATGGGCGCGGCAACTGGCTCCCCATCCACACAATCAGGAAAGAGAAATAGAGCGCGAACAGGTTGTACGCGAGCAGAAAGGGATCGACCGAGCGATTGATTTCCCCCCGTTCCTGCGCGCGGCGCACGAGCGCCCCCATCCGCTCGAAGAACGCGTCCGTAACCGCGTCGATTCCGTGATGGTCCCCTTTCACGAAGGCGAGTTCCTTCGCGAAGACGCGGGCCAGTTCGAGGTCGCGCTGGTTCTGCCGCAACATCGCTCCGAACACGTGCGTCGCCTGTTCGAGCAGCGGGGCGTCTTTCGGCACGCTCGCGAAGGCGCGATCGATCGTGCGCCCCATGTCCTCCTGGAACACCATCACCAGCAGCTCGTCCTTCGACCTGGCGTGAAAAAAGAGCGTTCCCTTGCCGACGTCGGCGCGCTCGGCGATCTCGCCGGTGGTTGTCCGGTCGAAGCCCTTGGAGCGAAACAACTCGCGCGCGGCTGCGATGATGCGCCGGCGCTTGTCGCGCTTGTTGCGCTCCGCGCGCCCGACCACCTCGAGAAGTCCCGAAGCGCCCATCACGCCTGTTGCCTCTCCTCGGTCCCCGCCGCGCCGCCGCGCGCTTCAGCCCGAATCATCTCGTCCATGATGCGGTGGAACTGCGATATTCCGGCATCCAGCGCCACCGTCATCATCTTCTCATCGCCGAAGCGATGGATGTTCTTCTGCTGCGCTTCGATCATCACGCGATCTTCGTTGAACGCTTTGAGTCCGAGCTGGTAGAAGGCCTCGATCAGGCCGGCCTCTTTTGCCCACGGGCCATAGCCAAAGAAGTAGCAGCTTCGATCTTCCGTCAGCGGAGTCACCGCCTGGCAGGTGAACTGGCGATGGAGCGGCTCGACGCCCGAGGGCTCGCGATCGGGAAACGCATCCGTCGTTCCGAACGGGTAGAAGTCAGCGTGAAGCAGGAACACGCCCGGAACCAGGAATTCATAAGCTTGCCAGATATTGGTTTTGCGATTGGCGATCGACGGAATCATGTGCGAAGGCTCGCCGATGATCCAGTTCTGGATACGCACTCCGCGCGGGATCTTCGTGACGGTGGGGCGGGACACGCCCTCCGGAGTCAGGGCGGCACCCAAGCTCCGATTGTGGAGAAAGGGAATGTGCGACAGATCGAGCAGATTGTCGTTGATCAGTACGTAGTTGGCGTTGTAGTCCATCCGCCCCGGCTTCATCGCCCAGCGCGGATCTTCGATGCCCACGAATTCAGGAATCAGCGACTCGTCCGCGAGCGCGGAGTCACCCATCCAGATCCATACGCCGCTGTGCCTGTCGGCGATTGGGTAGCTGCGCACGCGGGCGTGCGGCGGAATTTTCGGCTGGCCCGGAATCTCCACGCATCGGCCCGACGCCGCGAACCTCATCCCGTGATACATGCATCGCAGGTCATCGCCTTCCACCCTGCCCAGCGAGAGCGGGGCGAACCGATGGCAGCATCGGTCCTGCAGCGCGACGGGGCTGCCGTCGCTTTGGCGATAGATGACGATGGGTTCATTAAGGATGGTGGCGGCGACCGGCTTTTCGGCGCTGAAATCGCGGCTCCATCCGGCCATATACCAGCAATTGTGAAGAAACATGGCGGCGCTCCCTTGCCTCCGAGATGCACCCGCTCGGGATGAGCGGGTTGGGTTATCAGCGTGTCTAGCGCCGTTCATGACCAAAGTCAATTCCGACCACAGTCGAAAATTTTACTTGCGCATTTCCCACAGGCTTCGGGGCAAACCCATGATGTGCCGCTCGCATTCCTCGCCGCCTTCGGAAGCGATGCGCGCGGCGATCCCGAGAATCTGGCTTACCAGCCGCTTGCCGCGCTCGCGCGGAGCGAGCGCGTGGGCGAGCGCGTAGTTGCGCTGCCCGGAGGCGAGATAGAAGCGCTCGTACAGTTCGTTGCGGCCGGCCAGCGCGCTGCCGACGAAGTCCCAGGCAAGCCGGAAAATCCGCGCGCGGTCGCGCGCCGACACCTCTTTGGCCCCCCTGAGGTAGCGTTCGATGAGCGGCCGCAGTCCGGGGTCGTCGAACTGAGCCTCGGCCGGAGTCGCGATCAGATTATGGGATCCGATCAGGGTGAGGATTTCGCCGACGCGGGGAAACCAGCTCGGCAACGCGGCGCGCAACGCCGCGAGCGGGCCGCCATTGGGGAACCAAACGCCGTTGCCGTACTCGAAGGCCTCGGTTTCTGCGGCCCGCACCGCAGCGCGCGCAAACTCGGAATACGTCCAGATCTCGCCCAGCATTTGCGAAGTTGCGGGCGACCGGTCGTTGATAATTTCCGCCATCGCGCAGCCCAGCCCGTACGCAAATTCGAGCTTGGTCTGCGCCCGAATCATCGTCTGCTGCATGACGTTCGGGTACCACCCGGTCGTCATCACGGTGTTGTAAGCGACCCAGTTCGAGTTGATGAAAAGGCGATCCCGCGGCACTTCGACGTCGTCGAAAATGACGAAGGCGTCCTGCTCGTCGAAACGGCTGGACAACGGATTGTCGAAGCGGCTGCGGTTGGTCGAACAGCGGTCGCGGCACAGGAACTTGAGCCCCGGCGTGCCCATCGGGATGCAGAATGCCAGCGCGTACGCGTCCGCGCCTTCCGGCAGAGGCACCGCCGGATAAACCGCGAGTTCATCGGCGAACGGGGCGAGCGTCGCCAGGATTCGCGCACCGCGCACGATGATGCCGTGTTCGGTGTCGGCCACCTTGTGCAGCGCCACGTCATTGCCCGGCGCGGGAGCGTCCCCGAGCGCCTTGTCGATCGTCGGATGCACGATAGTGTGGGTCAGCGCGATATCTTTGCGGGCGAGGAATTTCTGATAGGCAACCAGGTTGGCGGCTCCGTTGTCGTTGCCATTGACCGCCCATTCGTCGGCCCGCCCGGCGAAACCGGCGTAGGTGACATTCATGTAGTCAGGCGTTCGGCCCATCAGGCCGACGGTGTATTCGGCGATATGGCGCAGGCCGCGATGGCGCCGTTCGAGGTCAGCCTTCGATCGCGGGATCATATGGCTGATATTGACGGGCTCGCCGGTCTCCGGATCGGGCATCAGGCAGATATCCGCGGCCTGATGCTGCAGATCGTAAACTTCAGCCAGGGTGGCGGCGGCGCCGGCAAGCGCCGGATGCGCCGCGACGTCGGTTATCTTCTCGCCGTCAACCCAGACCTCGCGCGGGCTTTTGAGTCCGGCGAGAAATTCTTTTCCGGTCCGAGCTGGCATAACTAATGGTCTCCTGAAGGGCGTAAGCCCGATAGTTGCAGTTCCAGGGCCGAGCGGAGCGCGACATCGCGCTGATCCGCGGCCAGGCTTCCCGTCCCCAGCCATTCCTGCAGGCATCCGAAATAGATGGCGAACAGGTTCTGGGCGAGTCGAAACGAAGGAACGTCCCGGCGCAGCTCGCCGCGCTCCCGCGCGCGGTCGATGAGCGCGGCGATTCGCCGCAAAAGACCCGCCATGAACGCCGCGCGTCCGTGGCGTTTGTTGTCCACGAACGGCAGCTCCTTCACGAATACGCGCGCCAGTCCCGGGTTGCGCTCGTGATGGGCGATGAGCGCGCCGAACACCGCGAGGAGCTGGTCGAGCAACGGCGCAGGCTTCATTGCGGCGAATGCCGCGTCCACCGCCTGCCCCGCCTCTTCGCGGAAGATCGTGACCAGCAAATCCTGCTTGCTGCCGCCATGAAGGAACACGGTTCCGACGCCGACATCGGCCGCGCGCGCAATTTCGCGCGTGGTGGCCGCTTCAAATCCTTTGCGCGCGAACAGCATCCTCGCCGCGCGTTTTATTCGCTCGCGGGTATCGCGTTTTCGGCGCTCGGCGCGGTTCTGCGCCGCCGGCGAAGGATCGGTCGGTTCAATCGAGACGGCGACTGCGGCGCAGGGAGGCATATTGAGCACGCTCATTCCTGAGTAGGCTCAACAACTAGCGCGTCTCCTTCCTCAATGTCAAATGCCGCCGCCCAACTAATGCGATGAAGCCCGGATCGAACCGCAGGCAGAGCGTCCACTTCCGAGAAGTGGGGCCCGTGCGGCTGTACGGCTGCGCATCGGCGGAGTATATCGGCAGGAAAAGGAGCGAGACGTGGAATATCGCAATCTGGGAGATTCGGGACTCAAGGTTTCGCTGGCGGGACTCGGATGCAACAACTTCGGGATGCGATGCGACGCGGAGCAGACGCGCGCGGTGGTGCATCGCGCCCTCGATGAAGGAGTCACTCTTTTCGATACCGCCGATATCTACGGTAATCGCGGCGGCTCCGAAGAGATGCTCGGCAAGGCGCTGGGTAATCGTCGCCGCGACGTTATAGTGGCGTCGAAGTTCGGGATGCCGATGGGCGACGGACCCTACCTGCGAGGAGCCTCGCGCCGTTACATCGTCGCAGCCGCCGAAGCCAGCCTGAAGCGCCTCGGCACCGACTACATCGATGTTTATCAAATCCATCAGCCCGACCCGGACACGCCGCAGGAAGAAACGCTCGCCGCGCTCGACGATCTCGTTCGCACTGGGAAGGTCCGGTATATCGGCAACAGCAACTTCAGCGGATGGCAGATCGCGGATGCGGACTGGATATCGCGCACCCGCGGACTCGCGCGATATATCTCGGCGCAGAATCAGTACAGCCTGCTTGACCGGAGAATCGAGCGGGAAGTGCTGCCGGCGTGCCGCAAGTACGGGCTCGGGATGCTGCCATACTTTCCGCTGGCCAGCGGATTTCTGACCGGCAAGTATCGCCGGGATGCGGACCTTCCGGCCGACACCCGGCTTGCCCTGATGCAGCCGATGGCGAAGCAGGTGCTCACCGCGCAGAACTTCGAGATCCTTGAAAAGCTCGAGCAATTCGTCCGCCGTCGCGAGCATACGATCGTTGAACTCGCGATGAGCTGGCTCGCCTGTCAGCCCGCGGTCTCCAGCGTGATCAGCGGAGCTACCAAGCCGGAGCAGGTAACCGAGAACGTGAAAGCCTGCGGATGGAAGCTGAGCGCGGAGGAACTGAAGGAAGTCGATACCATCACTCGTCGCTGACGGGTAACCGCTCACCGGCCAGGCTCGCCGCGCGACGCTCGCGCGGGCTGCGGCCGCCGCAGCCTGGGGTGGGGCGGTTTGCGACCCGCGGCATTCGCTTTTCAGCCGCGCGCAAGCTTTGTTACGATTCGGGCCCGACGAATTCCCGGAGGTCTTCAAGCATGAAGCTGGATACCGGTCTGTCCACGCGCAATCTGCGCGAAGTTCCCGCCGCCGCAAAGGCCGCCGAAGAAGCGGGGTTCGACGCGCTCTGGTCGATGGAGGCCGGCAACGACGGCTTTCTGCCGCTCGCGCTCGTCGCTGAGCACACCCGGCGCATCAAGATGGGTCCTTCGGTGGCGATCGCATTTCCGCGAAGTCCGATGGCGATGGCGTATACGGCGTGGGACCTTGCGGGGATGTCGGAAGGCCGGTTCATCCTCGGTCTTGGAACCCAGGTAAAGGGACACAACGAGCGGCGCTTCAGCGTGAAGTGGGAAGCCCCGGTACCGCGCCTGCGCGAGTACATCCTGTCCTTGCGGGCGATCTTCAAGTGCTGGGCGGAAGGGGGCACGCGGCTCAAGTTCGAGGGTAAGTACTACAACTTCTCTCTCATGACGCCGTTCTTTACGCCGCCCCAACACGCCTATTCGAACATCCCGATCTGGATTGCCGGCGTGAACGAGCACATCCTGCGGCTGGCGGGCGAATTGTGCGACGGACTGCACGCTCATCCCTTCAACTCTCCGAAGTACCTGCGTGAATTCGTGATCCCTCATGTCGAGGAAGGCCTCCGAAAGTCGGGCCGCGGCCGCAAGGATTTTCAGATCGGCACGACGGCATTCGTCGCGGTGGGAAAGAACCAGGAGGAAATCCAGCGCGTACGCGAGGGGTATCGCCAGCAGATCGCCTTCTACGCATCGACACGCACTTACCGGGTCGTCCTGGAGATGCACGGATGGGGCGATGTGTCCGCGCGGCTCAATGAAAAGGCCGCAAAGGGCGATTGGGCCGGGATGGCGAAGGAAATCACCGACGAGATGCTCGATACCTACACGGTCAGCGGCACCTACGATGAGATCGCGGAAAAGGTGAGAGCGCGCTACGACGGCCTGCTCGACCGCCTCGCTTTCTACATTCCGTATCGCGCCGGCGTCGACGACGCCGAATGGCGCAAGCTGGCGCGCGCGTTCAACGGATAACCGATTCGTTCCAGACCTGCGCCGCAGTTCGGGCGCATCGCCACCCCGGCCGCCGCACGTAGTGGCCGGACAAGGAGACGCCGGCATGAGCAAGACGAAACCCGTTACCCTAATCACCGCTGCGGCAGCGCTCGTCTGCGCGAGTGTATTGTGGAGCGCAGCGGCGGCGCGCGCCGACACAGCCAAGGCGACGGTCGCAACCGTTACATCGAGCGGAACCGGCGCCACTCTCGGCACGGTAACCTTCGAGGACACCAAGTGGGGATTGATGGTCAAGCCCGATCTGTCCGGATTGGCTCCCGGAGCTCACGGCCTTCATATTCACGCGAAGCCCGCCTGCGGTCCGGGGCAGAACGAAGGAAAGATGGCGGCGGGATTCGCGGCCGGCGGCCATCTCGACCCCGCGAATACGAAAAAGCATCTCGGTCCCTACGATGCCTCCGGCCATCTCGGTGATCTGCCGCCACTGATCGTGGGTGCGGACGGGAAGGCGACGACGCCGGTGCTTGCTCCGCGCCTGACGGTGAAGGACGTAACCGGCCATTCGATCATGATTCATGAGGGCGGCGACAACTTTTCCGATCAGCCCAAGCCGCTCGGGGGCGGTGGCGCGCGTATCGCGTGCGGCGTGATCCAGTAGCCGCTTTTGCCGGCGCCCGGTTGAAATCGCCTGGCGGCGGCAGAACCTGTACTCTTTTCGGCACGATGCGCATGCAGGTGCTCTATGCGCGCGAGCCGCGATGGCGTGAAATTGCGGAACGTGCCGAAGAATTGATTCGGGGCTCTGACTTCAGGCCCATCAAGTCTGAAGGGCGCACGATCGGCGGGGTGCTGAAGCTCGCCGATGGCGGCGCGGTCTTTGTCAAGAAATCAGCGTCAAGCTCGTGGCTGCGCGGGGTGATGATGCCGATTGCGGGGTCGCCGGCGATGCGCGCGCTCAGGGGGGCCGCGATGCTCGAGGCGGCCGCCGTGCCTCATCCCCGGCCGCTGGCGGCATCGGAATCGGTCGGACGCGGATCGGTTCGCGCTTCCTATCTTGTCAGCGAAGCACTGCTCGATGGCGACACGCTGAGCCGGTTCACTCTCGGGCCAGGGGAAATCAAGGGGCGCGATGCGCGCCGGCGCCGGCGCATTCTCGATACGGTCGCGCGCGAGGTCAGACGCTTTCATGATGCCGGCCTTTACACCCGGGACCTCCAGGAAACCAACGTGATGGTCGCGGACAAGGAAGACGGCGGCTTTCGCGTGTGGTTCCTGGACCTGGAGGATTTCCGGCGTGTCCGGCGGCTCGGATGGCCGTATCGGATGCGCAACCTCGTCCACCTCGATCGCAGTATCGGACGCTTTCTGTGCCGCGCGGCGCGGCTGGCGTTTTTCTATGCGTATTTGGGGCGAAAGCCTGAGCGGGCAGAGGCCCGCCGGCTGGTCGCGGAGTACTTGGCGATGCGCGCGCGGATCGATCGTTCCCGAGCGCATCGGCCCCGCAACTCCGGTTCGTCCCATCCAGGGTCAAATTCAGCGCGCATCCGCGAATCGAAGGAGATCGGAGATGGCGATCACCATTCGCAGGCGTGAGTACGACTACCATACGGAGCAGGTGCACGCCGCCGGCGGAAGCTGGGTGCGGGACCTGATGCTGGGGCTGAATGACGGACTGGTCGCGTCATTCGCCGTAACCTCCGGCATCGCGGGGGCTTTCTCCTCTTCGCATGTTGTGGTGATGGCTGGGATGGCGGAGATGCTGGGCGGAACGGTTTCGATGGGCCTTGCGGCGTTCATCTCGGCGCGGTCGCATATCGAATTTCACGAAAGCGAAATCGAGCGCGAACACGACGAGATTCGCAAATGGCCGGAGCGCGAGCGCGAGGAAATCAGGACGATCTACAGGGCGAAAGGCTTTTCCGGAGAACTGCTCGATCGCATTGTCGCTCACATCAGTTCCGACGAAGATCGATGGGCCAGCGTAATGATGCGCGAGGAGCTCGGATTTGCCAGCGAGTCGTTCGATCCTCCGACGAAGTCCGCGCTTACGGTTGGGGGATCATACCTGGCGGGTGCGGCCGTTCCAGTCGTACCGTACCTGTTTCTGGCGCCGGCCGAGGGCGTAATCGCATCGGTCATCGTCACGGTGGTGGTGCTGTTCGCGGTGGGAGCCGCCAAAACGATCATCACGACGCGGTCATGGTGGCGCAGCGGACTCGAGAGCATGCTCACCGGTATCGTCGCCGCGGCCGTGACTTACACCGCGGGCCGAATCTTCGCGGCGCGCTGAAGACTACCGGCGCCTTTTCGCGTGATCGTGCGGTCAGGCCTCGACCAGAATATCGTCGCCTTCGACCTTGACGGCGAAACATCCCACCTTGACGTTGGGATCGTCCAGGCTTTCACCCGTAGTGATGTCGTATTCCCATCCGTGCCACGGGCAGGTCACGTAGGTGCCATCGAGCTCGCCCTCGGCCAGCGGTCCGCCGCGATGTTTGCAGTCGTTGCCAATCGCGTAAAACTTTCCGCCAGCGTTGAAGAGGGCGATCTTCTTTCCCTGAGCCTCGACCAGCTTGCCGCTGCCTTCGGGGATGTCGCTGCGCGATGCGACCTTGACGAAATTGCCCACGATGAACACCTCCAACATTGGCGATTCTATGGAGGCCCGCAACGGCCGGCAAACGCCCAGTTGCCCTCGCAATGATGCTGCGATAATTGGGGACAACGGCGAAAGGGAGAAAGCTATGAAGGTTGCCGTCAAGATCGCAAGAATTCTGCTCGGCCTGATCTTCTTTGTCTTCGGACTAAACGGCTTTCTGCATTTCATTCCGATGCAGCCAATGGCCGGTGGGGCCGGCGCGTTTCTCGGCGCATTGGCCGCCACCGGATACATGTTTCCGATTCTATTCGCCGCGCAGGTTGTGTCCGGTGTGCTGCTGCTGGCGGGGGTGTGTGTGCCGCTGGCGCTGACGATCCTGGCGCCGGTGATCGTCAACATCGTCTTCTTTCACCTGGCGCTGGCGCCGCAGGGACTGCCGCTCGCGATTATCGTCGTGATTTTGGAACTGTGGCTCGCGTGGTCGTATCGTGAGAAGTTCCTTCCGCTCTTTTCGAGTTGAAGCACTCGCGCAGAGGCGCCCGCAATTTGAGAGGGGGAGCTTCAAGCGCCGAACAGGCCCCGATGCGGCCGGCCTGGCCGCGCTTCAGGTCGTGTACTCGGCGTTGATCTTGACGTAGTCGTAGCTCAGATCGCAGGTCAGAATCGTCGCGGATGCGCGACCCAGCCTGAGATCGAGCCGCACGTCGAACTCGCGCTCGCGCATCTTTGAGGCGGCCGCCGCAAGCGCATCGACGAGCAGCGCCCCTCGCGCCGCGACTTTTACGCCTCCGATGTAGAGGACGAGCTTGTCCGAATCGACCGCGGCTCCGGATGAACCCGCCGCCATCAGGATTCGGCCGACGTTGGGGTCGCATCCGAAGAAGGCGGTTTTCACGAGCGGCGAGTTGGCGATTTGCCGGGCGCATCGTTCCGCGTCCGCGGCGGACCTCGCGCCCGCCACTCTTACGGTAACCAGCTTGGTCGCGCCCTCGCCGTCGCGCACCAGCTCGGTTGCCAACGCGGAGCAGACGCTCGCCACGGCGTCGTTGAACGCGTCGAGATCGCGCCGCTTCATTGCGCCGTTTCCCGCGACTCCGTTAGCCATCAGCACCACCGAATCGTTGGTGGACATATCGCCATCGACGGTTATCGCGTTGAAGCTTGAGGGCAGGGCGGACTTGAGCGCGGTTCTAAGTTGGGCCGCGGTCGCGGAAGCGTCGGTCACCACGTACGCGAGCATCGTCGCCATATGCGGCGCGATCATCCCGGAGCCCTTTGCGATGCCGGCGACGGTTACCGTCTTGCCGCCGAGCCGGGTGCGGACGGATGCGATCTTTGGCCGGGTGTCGGTCGTCATGATCGCGCGCGCGAAATCTTCCATCGCATCCGCCGACAGCGCCGCGACGGCGTCTTTGACGCCGGCGCTGAATTTTTCGAAATCGAACAGATGCCCGATGACGCCGGTGGAGCTTGGCGCGACCAGCGTCGCCTCGATGCCCAGTTCGCGCGCGACCAGCGCGCAGGAATCCTTGGCGAGCCTGAGTCCGGCCTTGCCCGTGAAGCTGTTGGCGCATCCCGAGTTTGCAACCAGCGCCTGAAGCCTGCCTGCGCGCAGGCGCTCGATCGTCACATAAACCGGCGCGGCCTTGACCTTGTTCGCGCTGTTGACCGAGGCCGCCTGGCACGGATGGTCGGCGACGATCAGGCCCAGGTCTTTGGCGCCGGCAGCCTTCTTGAGGCCGGCGCTGACACCGGCAAATCGGAAACCAGGCACACGCACGGGAGCGAGTTCAGCTTTCATTCGGAGCCTCCGTCGGCGGCACTATACGCGGACGAAGCGGGAGAGAAAACGAAAGGGCCGATGTGCCGTTTGCACGGATTCAAAACATTCCTGAAAGCCGCGCGAAACGAAGCGTGGATGTCCCGATCTATTTGCCGTGGCAGCGCTTGTACTTCTTGCCGGACCCGCACGGACAGGGATCGTTGCGGCCGACCTTGTCCGCCTCGCGCTTGACGGTTTGATGGCTGGTGTCCTGCGCCTCGCCGCCGTGGCTCATCACCATCTTCTGCGGCTTGGGCTGTTCCTGCATCTGCTGCACGTCCTGCTGGCGCGTGACCTGGACGGAGAAGCATTTTTCGACGACGTCTTTCTGCATCGTCGCCATCAACGCCTCGAACATCGTGAAGCCTTCCTTCTGGTACTCCACGAGCGGATTCACCTGCGCATAGCCGCGCAGTCCGATTCCCTCCTTCAGATGGTCCATCGCGAGCAGATGGTCCTTCCAAAGCGAATCGAGGGTTTGCAGCATCACGATTTTCTCGATCTGCCGCATGACCGGCGCCGTGAACTCGGCCTCGCGCTGGTCGTAGGCCTTTCGCACACGGTCTTCCGCGGCCTCGATAAGATCGTCGGGGGTTTGAATCGCTCCGCCGTCGAGGGCGCCGTTGTCGGGATCGATCGCGGGATGAAACTTGAACTGCTGAAAGAAGGCGTCGTCGAGCGCCTTCCACTCCCATTCCTTGGGATCGACCTCGGGGTCCGCGTGCGCGGCGACGATGTCCTCGATGAGCTGGCCGCACATGTCCAGAACGTCATCCTTGAGCGACGCGCCGGACAGCAGTTCGCGGCGGCGGCCGTAAATGACCTCGCGCTGCTTGTTCATCACGTCGTCGTATTCGAGCAGATGCTTGCGGATGTCGAAGTTATGGGCTTCGACCTTCTTTTGAGCATTCTCGATTGCGCGCGAGATCCAGCGATGCTCGATCGGGACGCCGTCTTCCATCCCGATTTTTCCCATCAGTCCCTTCAGCCGATCGGCGCCGAAGATGCGGAGCAGGTCGTCTTCCAGCGACATGTAGAAGCGCGACGACCCCGGGTCTCCCTGCCTGCCGGACCGGCCGCGAAGCTGATTGTCGATGCGCCGCGATTCGTGGCGCTCGGTGCCGAGGATGTGCAGGCCGCCGGCGGCGAGCACTCGTTCGCGTTCGGCGGCGCATTGCGCGCGGAACTTGTCGAGCGCCTCCTGGAATTTCGGATCGGACGGGTCGCGGGTGCCGGCTTCCGCCGCCGCCATGAATTCGGGATTGCCGCCGAGCACGATGTCGGTGCCGCGGCCGGCCATGTTGGTGGAGATGGTCACGGCGCCTTCGCGTCCCGCCTGGGCGACGATCTCGGCTTCGCGCTCGTGGTTCTTGGCGTTGAGCACGAAGTGCCTTATGCCGGTCTTCTTCAGCTTTTCGGCCACCCGTTCGGATTTTTCGATCGAGACGGTGCCCACCAGCACCGGCTGTCCGCGCTCGTGGCAGTCCTTGATTTCCTCGATCACCGCATCGAACTTCTCTTCTTCGGTCTTATAGACCACATCGTGGTTGTCGATGCGGATCATCGGCTTGTTGGTGGGGATAACTGCGACTTCGAGGTTGTAGATTTCCTGGAATTCGCGCGCTTCGGTATCCGCCGTTCCGGTCATCCCCGCCAGCTTTTTGTACATGCGGAAGTAGTTCTGGAACGTGATGGTCGCGAGGGTCTGGTTCTCCGACTCGATCTTGACGTTCTCTTTCGCCTCGACCGCCTGGTGCAATCCGTCGCTCCAGCGCCGCCCGGGCATCAGCCGTCCGGTGAATTCATCGACGATGATGACCTCGCCGTCCTTCACGACGTAGTCAACATCGCGCTTGAACAGCGCGTGCGCGCGCAGGGCCTGATTGACGTGATGCAGCAGGAGGATGTTGCGCGGGTCGTAGAGGTTCTCGATGCCGAGGAGCTGCTCGACCCGGGTTACTCCGTCTTCGGTGAGGGAGACGGTGCGCAACTTTTCGTCGATCGTGTAATGTTCCTCGTTCTTCAGGCGCGGAATGACCCGATCCACCACGTAGTACGTGTCGGTGGATTCCTCGGAGGCGCCGGAAATAATCAGCGGAGTTCGCGCTTCGTCGATCAGAATCGAGTCCACCTCGTCCACGATCGCGAAGTTGTGCTCGCGCTGGACATACTCCTCGAGGTTGAACTTCATGTTGTCGCGCAAATAGTCGAAGCCGAATTCGTTGTTCTGGCCGTAAGTGATGTCGGCTCCGTACGACTGCTTGCGCTGCTGGTCGGTGAGCCCGTGAACAATCACGCCGACGCTAAGGCCCAGGTAATTGTAGATGCGCCCCATCCACTCGGAGTCACGGCGGGCCAGGTAGTCGTTCACGGTCACGACATGGACACCGCGGCCGCTGAGCGCGTTCAGAACCGCCGGCAGCGTAGCGACCAGGGTCTTGCCCTCGCCGGTCTTCATCTCGGCGATCTTGCCCTGATGCAGCATCATGCCGCCGATAAGCTGGACGTCGAAATGGCGCTGTCCGAGGGTGCGCTTGGACGCCTCGCGCACCATCGCGAAAACCTCGGGCAGCACCTCGTGCATCGCCTCTTCGCGCCGCTCGCGATCCTCGATCGCGCTGATTTGCGCCTTGAGTTCGGCGATCCGCGATCGCAGTTCATCGGCAGTCCGCTTTTCGATCTCCGCTTCGAGGCGGTTGACCGCCTCGACGTCTGGACGCAGGCGCCTGATTTCGCGATCGTTCTTTGAGCCGAAGATTCTTCGTCCGATTCCTGTCAGAGCTGATGCCATCGTAGGTGAGCCGGTATTAGCGCGCCGTCCCGCTGGACAAGAGCGGGCGGCGGTGGATCTCCGTAGTTAAGCTGAATTTCATTTTATCTATCTCAGGGGGTGCAGGGGAGACCGTTCAGCGCTCGAGCCGGACCGCGGACTCGACCTGCGGGCCGAAGAAGCGCCTGCCTACCCGCACAAAGCGCTCCGGACTCTCGGTGACGAAGAAACTCTGCTTTCCGCGCGCGCCGCGGCGGGCGAGCTTGAGTTCATCCAGCCGCCGCCGGACCGCGTCCGCCGTGGCGGTGGCGGAGTCCACCACCCGAACTCCGCGCCCCAACACCTGCTGGAACATCCTGGTCAGCAGCGGGTAGTGGGTGCATCCAAGCAGCAGAGTATCGATTCCGCTCTGCTTGAGGCTCTCCAGGTAGTGAGAGACAGTGCGTTCCGCAATGTCGTTGTCGGTCCATCCCTCTTCGACCAGCGGCACCAGCAGCGGGCAGGCGCGCGTGTAAATTTCCGCTCCGGGACGCAGGTTCTGGATGGTGCGGGTGTACGCGCCCGATGCGACCGTGGCCTCGGTTGCGATTACGCCTATCTTGCCGCTGCGCGAGGCTTTGACCGCAGCTCGGGCGCCCGGCTCGATCACGCCGATCACCGGGATCATGGTGTCGCGCGCGATGGCATCGAGGGCCACCGCGCTGGAAGTGTTGCAGGCGACCACCAGCATCTTGATTCCTTTGGCGAGCAGAAACTCGGTGTTCTCGCGCGAGTAGCGGATGATCACCTCGCTGGTCTTGGTGCCGTACGGCAACCGGGCCGTGTCGCCCAGGTAGATGAAATCCTCGTTGGGCAGCACCTCCACCAGGGCGCGCAAGACGGTCAGTCCGCCGATGCCGGAATCGAACACGCCGATCGGACGGTCGCCCGGCCGAATCGACACCTTTCCGTTGCCGGAGGCAAGCGCGCGTTTGCCGATTTTCGAATGAGTCCGGGTTGGCGATGCCATCGATCGTCGCGTCCTAACCAAGCGCGAGGCGCTCGCCGATTGTAGCCGGGTTGGCGGGCGCCACGCCAAAGACACGTTCATGAACCGTGCTGGTTTCCATGCACAGGTATGCGGGCACCGGCCTGCCCGCTCGCGCCAGGCGTTGCTGGATTATCCGATAGAGGCGAACCCTCAGAGCGCTGAACGCGCGCAGGCGGCCGTCATGACCGGGCACCTCCTCGCCAAGCAGCATCGGATCATGCGGAAAACGGCGGCGCGCAGCGCTTCGCAGCCCAGGCGTCATCCGCAGCGATCCCATGCTGAGAAACGAGATTCTTCCTGGAGTAATGACGTCCAGCAGTTCGTCGATCAGATGCGCGTAGTCCTTCTCCGCGCCTTCGTACGCGATTATGGGGTCAAGATGAAACCCCACCCGGTAACCCGCATCCAGTACCGCGCGAGCGGCCGCGATGCGTGCGGACGGCGAGGCGGTGCGATGCTCGGAACTTTTCCATACCGCTTCGGGCGAGAGAGTCCACGATACGATCACCCGTCCGCGCGGATCGGTTTGCAGCAGGTTTCCGATCTCGTCGGTCTTGGTCTTGAGCTCCAGAGTCAGATGCTCGCGGTCGCGAACGAACTCGATAAGGTCTTTCGAAAGGCCGGTGACCGAGTCCATCGCGAGCGAATCCGCGAGCTCTCCCGTGCCGACTCTGAAATGGCGGCCGGGGGCGGAGCGGGACAGCCGGTCAAGCTCCTCAAAGGAATCCGCGTAGTTCGAATAAATCTGAAACGCCGGATTATTCGCCACATGTTCCTGCAGAAAGCAGTAGCTGCAATCCATGGGGCAGTTCGATGCGAGCACGAGCACAAGGTAGCCGCAGCACGCAAATTTCGCCGATCCGGCGGGACAAGCCATCAGAAACGGCGTATGCCGCTTGAGCACGACCATCCGGCGCTTGCCTGCCCCGAACGGGTCGGGACCTGGGGTGGGCCGCACGGCTTCGCGCGCATCGGCGACGTAGCTCACGGGGACGGATGAACCCAGCGCGGCGACCAGGCGCGCCGCCAGCGCGGAATCGCGCGACGCCTCCTCGACTACGAGCGTATCGAGCTCAAACTTCATCGCCGCCGCCAATCATCGAAAGTATCCGGCTCAGCTCGGCGCGCTTTTCGACCAAAAGATCGATAAGCCGGTTCAGTTCTCCGGCATCGGATGCGACAAGCTGAATCGTCAACTCATCAGAGGCAAGGTCGCGTGGCAAGAGCACCGCAATTCCCGCAGGCAGGCGCATCGCCGCGATCGCCGCCTCCAGGCGCGCGGTTGTTTCGCGCAGCCGCGGAAATCTCATCGCGCGAAGTTCGTCCAAAAACGCGTGCGCTCTTTCGGGCACGGACCCCGGCGCCGAAAGCAGGCGATGCAGTGAAGGGCGTGCCAGCACCGAGGCGATGCTGACCGATTCGCGCACCGCGATCTCATCGAGAAGATCGAGCGCCACGACCAGTTGCCCGGTGCGAAGCCTGAGCAGGCCCGCCGCCTCCATGAGCGCCGCGCGGCTCGGTTCATCCAGGCTCAGCCATCGATCGAGATGTGTGTCCGGGAGATGGCGGCGGGCGGCGAGTTGCCGAATTTCGTCGTCAAGATGCGGCATGCGCGATTCAACCTCCGGCCCGATGGGGCGCGCCGGGAGCATCGGCAAACGACGCAAGTAGGCGCGAAGTGCGGAGAAGATCAGCGGCGGTTCGGATGCCGGCATCCGCGAGAGCGTCGGTGGCCATCCGTTCGAATTCCCCCGCTTCGCTGTCGCGGCCGCGGCGGCGAAGCCCGCCCGCGCAGATTCGGCACTTTTCCGCAAACACCTCGGCCGTGGCCGTGCGGCGGGAGTCCCGCAAGCGCGGGTTCGCCAGCAGCTTTGCGAGCGCCAGAATTCGGAACCGGTCGATGGCGGGCACGGTGGCTGAAAGCTGGCCCGGGTGTCCCGCGCGGCGCGTGACCAGAGGTTCGTCGAGGAGGCCGACTTCATGGTCCAGAACAATCCGGAGCCAAAGGTCGTAGTCTTCAGCGGCGGCCATGGATTCGTCGAATCCGTCCATGCTCCGGAACAGGTCCGCGCGCATTATCGCCGCCGACGGACTGATGAGGCAGGTACGCAGCGAATCGATGAAGATGTCGCCCGAGCGCTTGCGATGGCGGAGTCCGGGATTGACGCGTCGCCCGTTTCTAATCCACAGCTCATCGCATTGCGAGATGTGAAACTCCGGATGGTCGCGCATGAAGGCAAGCTGGCGCGCCAGCTTTTCGGGCGACCACAGATCGTCGGAATCGAGGAAGGCGAGCAGCGGCGCCGACGCCGCATCCGCCCCGAGATTTCGCGCCGCGGCCGCGCCCCGGTTTTCGGTTTCGATCACACGTACGGGGCGAGTCGAGTCTTCCAGTGCCTGCTCGACTGCGGTCCCGGTGCCGTCGGTTGATCCGTCGTTGATCACGATGAGTTCAAAACGCACCTCGCGCTGAGCGAGCACCGACGCGATCGCTTCGGTCACCATCGCGCGGCGATTGAAAACCGGGATGATTACGCTGACCTCGGAAGTCATCGGGCCCCGCGTTCCGTGCAGAGCGCAAGAACCTGACGGCGAAGGGCCTCGATTCCTTCGCCGGTTTCAGCGGAGCAAAGAAACGGCTCCGCATCGAGCGCGCGCATTCTTGCGACAGCGGCGGCGCGCTCTGAACGTTTGAGCTTGTCGGCTTTGGTCGCTACCGCAAACAGCGCGAGCCCGCGCGACCGTGCGGATGCCGCCAGATCGATTTCTTCGCGCTCGGGGCCGCGGCGCGAATCGACGAGCAGGATAAGCGCGCACAGGTTGGTTCGCGATGCCAGGAATTCCCGCATCGCGTGTCCGATCCGGGCCGCCATCGCCTGCGGCATCTTTGCGTAGCCGTAGCCGGGAAGATCAACGAGCGCTGCTGTCCGGCCGATCGCAAAGAAGTTGATAGCCTGCGTTCGGCCCGGCGTCCTGCTGGTGCGCGCCAGGCCGCGCACACCCGTCAAGGCATTCAGCATGGAACTCTTTCCGACATTCGAGCGGCCCACGATCGCGATCTCGATTCTGTCCCATCGCGGACAACTGGCAAGCGCCGGGGCCGACGCTGCGAACTCGGCGGCAAGTCCTTGCACGGCGACAAACTCAGAAGACCGCCGCCGACGGCCGCGGGACGAGCGATTGACCCGCGATCCGCCGCTTAGCGATGCGATCAAGGCTCGTCGTTCGATTCATCCGGTTCTTCGGAAGATGCAAGGTTGAGAGTGCGCTTGAGGTCTTCAAGCTGCGAGACGAAGGTGCTTCTGATCGCTTCCTTGATGACGCCGTCGGGGACCGGAAGCTGCTGGGTCATCGTGGTGACCTGATGGTAGCTGATCAGCGTTGAAGAACCCTGGGGATCGAACTGATACTCGGCTTTCATGTTGAGCGCCGGGGTATCGACCGTGTGATACGAGATGCGGCGCGCGGCCTGATCGTACTGAAACACCATCTGAACCGTGATCGTCTGGCCGCCCGGGCCGTTCATCTCGAATTCCACGGTCTTGCTGGTGTCGGTCTGCGACAGCATCCGGATATTGCGAATCTGATCGGAGTGGCTGTTCTCGATATTGCGCACGGCGTTGAACACTTCGGATTCGGGCGCCGGCAGCATCGCGGTAAAGTCCGCCGTCCAATCGTTGCCGTTATGGACGATATTCTCGCTGAGAAGTCCGGCTTTTGACGCCCGCCGCGATTCGTATATCCGCCATCCCGCGTAGCCCGCGGCGGCTATCACCAACACAACGAAAACGACCTTATAGGTCCTGTTCATGAGACTCGTTCCTTTGAAACGCCTAACGACCGAACGTGCCTACCAGTTCGGCGGTCGCCTTGACGTGTCCGGTCATCGCGGACCGCAGCGCGCTCGCGTCGTAGCTTGAGTTGGCATCGAGAGGTGAATCGAGCGCAAACAGAATGAAGTGATAATGATGCGGCGGTCCGGGCGGCGGGCATGGCCCACGATAACCGACGCTTCCAAAGCTGTTCGTCCCTTGCGATCCGCCGCCCGGCAGTGAGTCGGCTTTCGGAAGATCGGCGGGGAGAGCGATCTTGTTCCCAGGAAGGTTGAACAGCACCCAGTGTATGAACGTTCCAGAAGGAGCATCCGGGTCTTCAACGATAAGGGCGAATGATGACGTATCCGCGGGAGCGCCCGTCCAGTTCAGGGCAGGTGAGCTGTCGGCTCCTGAGCACGTGAATTGGGCGGGGATCGGCGCGCCGGCCGAAAACGCCGGACTGCTAAGCGTCATCGCCGCTGTCGCCTCCGCCGCCGGGGCCGGAGCTACGGAGAGCATAAGCGGCAGCATCAGGCTTAGACCAAATACCGCCGTATAAGGGATAAGCCTCAAAACCCGCACGGATGGGAGCTTAGCAGCAAGAAATCACTGCGGGTAGAACGTCAGGCGATTCGACGAACGGTTTGGAGGGGTGGCGAGGTCGTCCTGTCGCAGGTTTGCCACAGAAAGCCAAGTGACTTGGGCGAAGCAGAGCGGAACGAGCGGGCTTGCCCGAAAAGGCAGTTTTTTGCCTTTGTTGTCTCGAAAGATTTCTCTTGACCCAAAACTACGGTTCTGCGACCTTCAAATATAGTCGAGGTGAGCGAAGAAGCGCGGTTGGTTCGAGCCAGTTAAGCGGGGGAATTTATCGCTACACCTTGACGCCTGTAGTCGAACCACCCGCATCCGGAGAAAAAATGGCGACCGAAGGCAAATACAGCCTGCCCCGTGTGATGACCGTAAAGGAACTCTCTGAGTACCTGCGCGTACATCCCTCGACGATCTACAAGCTTTTGCGTCGCGGCGAGCTGCCGGGGTTCAGAATCGGAACTGATTGGCGCTTCAATGCCGAGGTTATCGACCGCTGGTGCATGGAGCGCAATATGCGCGGTGGAGACGCGTCTCACAACTGAGAGGCGTCTTTTTGGCAAGCAAGGCTTAACCAGGCGTCGTCGGCTGACGATGCGTGGTCAAACCGGCTGTTAGCAGATTCCTTTACGATCCAACGGCCACGGCAAGCCGAAGGCAGACGGTGCCCGGATTTAGTTTTCCCGAATAGACGGGCGCCCTGCGGCGTATACGCTCGACTTTTGCCTTAAGCCTGACGGTTCCCTTGACGCGATGCCCTTGTCTGACTCACGATACCGCTCGCCCGGTATTCGATGATTACTTCACCTAGAAGAGAAGCGGAGAGCGCTCCGGCGGTTCCTCGCCGGCGGGGCGCGCTGGACCAGGTCCTGATAAACGCCGCAATGGACCTGTTCGCGTCGTACGGTTATCGCGGCACCTCGCTGGCGCGCATCGCGCGGGCCGCGGGTGTGACGAAGGGAGCCCTGTACTGGCACTTCAACGACAAGGAAGACTTCTTCCTTGCGGTGGCGGAGCGGGTGCTGGAGGAATGGCGCAAGGCCTTTCGCCGGGACCGGCCGGTGGTTACGCGGGACGATTTTCGGGAATATTTCCTCAAGATTTTTGAAACCTCAGCCCAGCTCAACGTCACCAACCCCTGGGTTTCGCGCCTGCTCATCATCATCACCCTGGAGTCGCACAAAATCGGTCCACGGGTGTTGCGCGCGATGCGCAAGGCGAACTCGCGGCAACTGGAGTATCTGCGCGATGTTGTCGAGCAGGGGAAAGAGCTGGGCGTTTTCGCATCCGACCTCGAAGTGGAGTGGGCTGCCACCCAGTTGTGGAGTTCGATGGCCGGTGTCCAGTTGCTGTGGTACCTGCACGGATCGCGCTTCGATCTGCGCAAATCGTTCCGCCGCCAGGCGCGCGAGTACCTGCAGCAATGGAGCGTGGCGAAATGAAGGCCGGCCTCATCTATGAGATCGAATCCATAAAGCCTCATCGTCCCGACCACGAATATCGCGTTTTCTGGGAAGCCATGGAGCAGATCGAGCTGGCCGATCGGCTCGGCTTCGATTCGGTCTGGACCGTCGAACATCACTTCCTCAACGAATTTTCCTATTGCTCCGCGCCCGAGGTGTTTCTGGCCTGCGTAAGCCAGCGGACCAGGAACATCCGCATCGGCCATGGCGTCGTGGTTCTGCCTTTCAACCATCCTGTGCGCGTGGCGGAACGAATCGGCGTGCTGGATATCATGTCCAACGGGCGGGTTGAATTCGGCACCGGGCGCGCCACCACGATGGACGAGCTGGCGGGATTCGCAGTGAGCCCGCAAGAGACGCGGGCGCGATGGGCCGAGGCGGTGGAAGCTATCCCGCGGATGTGGCGCGAGGATCCGTTTACGATGCGGGGAAAGTTCTGGACGGTGGAACCGCCCGTTTCGATCATCCCCAAACCGATCCAGAAGCCGCATCCGCCGATGTGGGTAGCATCGACCAATCCCGACACTTTCGCGCTCGCCGCGGACCGCGGACTTGGGGTGCTTTGCTTCACGCTGGGAGTCGAGCTGGATGAGGTCAAGAAACGCGTTCAGCTTTATCGCGATCGAATCGAGACGGCCAGGCCGGTGGGCATGACCATAAACAACCAGGTCTCGATGAACATCATGGGCTTGTTTGGCGATGATCCGGTAAAGATCGGAGAGGTCGCGCGCGACGCCGTCCTGTGGTACGTCCGAAAAGGCTTCGAGCTGGTTTCGAGCGTTGCGCGCGCGCCGTCGGGAGATGATTCATACAAATACCTGGGCACCGCGTCGCGTTTCGACCCTGCGCAAATCACGCGCGACTATTACCACTTTCTGCGCGAGAACGATCTGATCGCGGTGGGAGCGCCGGGCGAGGCGTTGCGCGTGGCGCGGCGTTATCGCGAGGTGGGCGCCGATCAGATCCTGTTTTTCCTGCAGTACGGCGGAATTCCTCACGAACTCGTGATGCGATCGATCGAGCTGCTCGGCCGCGAGGTTCTTCCCGAACTTCATTCCTGGCGGACTCCAGGGCGCATCGTTCCCGTCGGTCCGAGCGCCGAGGCGTCCGCCTAGCCGCCTTTCATCCGGAGATCCCAAGCCGCCGCAAGCGTCAGCGTTGCGCGTGCATCGTGATGCTAATCACACCGCCCTGGTAGGAGAAGGCCGCGGCGCTGAACGGCGGCGGGGTCAGCGCCGACGGTTTCGCGTCGTTCGAAAATCCAAACGCCTCCTGCGGTACGCCCAGGAAATTGGTCTTCATCTTTCCGGTTTCGTACTCGTCGTGAAACGCGGCGATCGCGTAGGTGCCGGGAGGAAGGTTCGAGAAGGTGCAGGTCCCGGACTCGTTCTGGATCGGCCCTCTTACCTGCTGCACGCCCTTGGATCGATCGCGCGGAAACCCGTCGGGCGCGTTGAAGATGATGCATGCGACGCGCCCCTTGTCGTTGGGCAAATCGACCAGTTGAGCGCGGATGACATTCTGGCGGCAGCACTGCGCACTCGCGCTCGACGCGAAGGCGGCCAGCATCGCCGCGGCGACAATCGGCAAAATCATCCCGATGAACTTCATGGCTACTTGCGGCTTCCCGGCGCGGGCCGCGGATCGACAATCTGGCGTCCCGTAGGCCGAACCTCGAGTGCGCATCCGAACAGCGAATCGTCCCGGACCAGGGTGTGAACGGCGTCGGCGATTTCCTCGGGCTGAATGATCCGGGAAGGCATCCAGCTCTTGATGCCGTGCTGGGCGGCCTGTTCGAGTCCGCGCCGCACGAGAGGAGTATCAACGATTCCCGGACAGACGCAGTTGACGCGGATCTTCTTTTCCACGGCCCAGAAGGCGAGCGAGTGAGTGAAGTTGACCACACCCGCCTTGGCCGCGCCGTAAACCGCGTCCTGGCGATGCGGATACAGGCCCGCCATCGAAGCCGTGTTGATGATGACCCCGCCGCCCTGCTTTTCCATTATCGGCGCGGCCAGGCCGGTGCCGAGGATCACCGCCTGCAGGTCAATTTCGATCACGAGATGCCATCGCGCGGGATCGACGATCGGAAAGCCGGGCGCGCCGGTCCCGATTCCCGCGTTGTTGTGCAGGATGTCCAGCCGTCCGAATTTCTGGAGCGCGGTGTCAAGCATCCGGCGCGCATCCTGCTCCCGGGTAACATCGGCGCGAACAAAGACCGCGCTGCCGCCCGCGCTTTCGATGCGCTTTACGGTTTCCGCTCCTCCGGCCTCGTCAACGTCGGCCACCACGATCGATGCGCCGTCGCGGGCGAGGCGCTCCGACACCGCCCGTCCGATTCCCGATCCTCCGCCGGTGATGACCGCCGATTTTCCTCTGATCTCCATGTGACAAAGTACCTCCGGGCACGGCTGCGAAAATCCGCAGGTAACGTAAATAGTACGCCGGACGGGAACAAACCAAGAGCCGCTGCGACAACCACGCGGTTGCCGAGCGGGAAATCATTCTGATAGCAAAGCCTCAGGCTTCGGCCGTTTCGGAGATTGCATCATGGCTAAATGGCAATTCACCAAGGGCCTTCACGACCTCGGGCGCGGAGCCTACGCCTATCTTCAGCCGTCGGGCACCTGGGGTTACAGCAACGCCGGGTTGATTGTCGACGGCGACGAGGCGCTGCTGGTCGACACCTTGTTCGACGAACGCCTGACCGCCGAGATGCTCGATGCGATGCGAGACGCCGCGGGCATAGGCGCCGAGCGAATCGGCACCGTGGTGAACACGCACTCCAACGGCGATCATACCTTTGGCAACCGGCTGGTGAAAAACGCCCTGGTTATCGCATCCGAAGCGACTGCGCATGAAATGCGGGAAGAGGGCAACCCGCAAACGCTGGCGCAGTTGATGAAGAACACCGGTTCGATGGGCGAGGTGGGGGAATTTTTTCAGCGAATTTTCGGCGCGTTCGACTTCGCCGGAGTTACATTCAGGCTGCCGGATCGGACTTTCAGCGGAACCATGACGGTCAAGGTCGGCGACAAGCGAGTCGAGCTTATCGAGGTTGGCCCGGCGCACACCGCCGGCGACGTCATCGCCTTCGTCCCCGCCAATCGCGTTGTCTACACCGGCGATATTCTCTTTATCGACGGTACTCCAATCGCATGGGCGGGTCCGGTGTCGAACTGGATAACGGCGTGCGATCGAATCCTCGACCTCGACGTCGAGGCGATCGTCCCCGGTCACGGGCCCATCACTGACAAAGCCGGCGTGAGGCGGATGCGCGAGTACCTGGTTTATGTCGATCAGGAAACGCGAAAACGGCACGCCGCCGGCATGAACTCATGGGAAGCCGCCCAGGACATCGCACTCGGGTCGTTCGGCGGCTGGCTCGATGCGGAACGATTGGCGGTGACCGTCGATACCATCTACCGGGAGATAAATTCGGATCATTCGCGGCGCAATGTGATGGACCTCTTTGGGCGAATGGTGCAACTCGAACGCCGATATGCCGCCCAAAGACATTAGCCGATACGGCCCAGCAAAATTCCCGCAATCAGGCCTATGAGCACATAAGCCGTAAACCCGACGTATGCGAAGTCGCGCTCCTTGACGAAGAGCAGGAAGCAGAACGCCACGCGGGCAAGCGGTACCAGGGTCAGGACGTACAAGCCGAGCGTCATAACGGAGTGGGGGTCGCCGCCCGCGGCGAGCCGCAGCATCTCCGCGAAATCGGCTTTTTCCGCGAAATGCTCCGCCTGGACGGCGTGATAGCGGCGCACGTAGTTTCCCGGCGATTGGGTGATCATCAGAATCAGCCCGCCCAACAGGATGACGGTGGCGATGACCAGAATCGTGCGCAGCAGGACCGGGGTCCATACGCGCAGAATTCGATCTTCTTCGCCCGGACTCGCTTGTATTTCCTTGATCGCCGCCATGCTCAAATTCCCTGCAGCGCCCGCCATCCCATTTCGATCGCGATGAGGATCAGGATGACGACAAAGGCGAGGCGCAAAGCGCGAACGTTCGCGTGCGGCAGAATCCGGCTGCCAAGCAGCGCGCCCGCCGTCACTCCGATCGCCACCGGCGCGGCGATCGATGTTGCCACGTCGCCGCGCGCCAGGAACACGAGCGCGCCAGCTCCCGCCGTGACTCCGATCATGAAATTGCTGGTGGCGCTCGAGACTTTCAGTGGAAGGTGCATGAAATAGTCCATCGCCATCACCTTCAGCGCGCCGGACCCGATTCCGAGCAGCCCCGACATCAGCCCGGCAACCACCATCAAGGCCCCGCCTGACGCGAGGTTGACGATCTCGTAATGAATCATCTTGCCCGAATCGTCGGGGATGTCGCCGGCCAGTTCCAGGCGCCTCGCGATCGGGTCGCCATGCTCCACGAGATCGTCTCCCTGCTTGCGCAAACTGAAATACGCCGACTGAAGCATCATCAGTGCGAACAGGAGCTCGAGCACGACCGCCGGTATCATCCCGGCCAGAAGCGCTCCCGCTACCGCGCCGGTTACCGTGGCGCATTCGAGCACCATCGCAACCTTGAGGTTGGTCCATCCGTCGCGGACAAATGCCACACTGGCCCCGGCGCTGGTTGCCACGACGGAGATGAGGCTTGCGCCTACTGCCACCGTAATCGGCATGTGGGCTGCTATCACCAGGGCGGGCACGATGAACACGCCGCCGCCCAGACCCGACAGCGATCCGACAAGGCCGGAGCCAAAGGCCAGGAGCAGCAGGCTACCTAGAATTGCCAGCATGGCTGCGGCTCTTGATGGAGACGATATGAAGGTTCATCGGCGTGCTGCGCGGGACTCCGTGTGTTGCGCATATTATTGCATTATGAATGTCAAAACAATTTCAGGCGGATTCAAAAAGAACCACCCCGACCAGAATAACCGATAGGTTCCCGCGCAACGAAATCTCTGATGGATTCTGTCGATAGAAATGGTCGGAAAGCCGTGCGACTGGCCAGCGGCCTTCAACTGCAATCGGCGGCATGCAGCGTGCGGACTGCACGCGGAAATCGGTGAGCGGAAAAACACCGGAAAAATCAGCCATTTTTCGGCGCCTACCTTACGGCATCGTGTTTGCTCTATGAAAGCGCGTCATGGCTTCCAAGATGGATTGCGAGCGCTAGATTGGTTGGAGTAGGTCAGGGAAGCGGACTGCCACGGCGCGGGGGCCAAAGCCAATGATCGGCATCCTCATTTTGATAATCGTTATTTTTGCCATTCGACAGCATCGCCGCAGCCGCGCGCTGCGCTCGTCCGACTACACCTGGGCGCGCGACGAGGTGCGTTGCGCAAGCGGATGGGCGGAAAAGTTCGCCACCGAATTTCCTCATCGCCTCGCCACCAGCATCCAGCGCCAGGCCGAGCGCTCCGGGTCCGATTTCGAACGCAGGATGGCGGACAAGTTTGAGCGACAGGCTGCGCGCTTCGAGACGAAAATGCGGCGCAAATTCGACAAGCAGACCCGCCGATGGAGCAGCCACACCGACAATCTGATAGGCGATCCGGCTGATCCTGCCGGATCGAAAAGGGAGGACGCGGCGGCGCGCGAGGGCGCGCAAGCCGCGGCCGACGCAACCAAGGCCTACGAGCGTGCGCGCAAACGGGCCGCGGCGGAAGCCGGCTTTTATGTCCATCTGATGTGGTACGGCGTCGTGATCGGATTCCTCTTCTTCATCAATCTGATGACGACCTCGTTCCAGTGGTGGGTGTTCCCGGCGATTGGATGGGGCTTCGGAGTGGCGAGCCATTTCGTCGCCGTGTTCGGATGGCGATGGGTTCATGAGCGTGTCTTCGAGCCCGCCATCCAGCGTGAAGTTGAGCGCGAGGTTACCAAGGAGAAGGAAGTCCTGCGCACCGAAAAGCAAGCTTCGCTCGACGAACTGACGGCTACCTTCGCGCATGAAATCCGAAACCCGATCGCCGCGGCAAAGAGCCTCGTCCAGCAGATGGGCGAAGACCCCACTTCGGTCGAGAATGTCGAATACGCGAAGGTTGCCCTCGATGAACTGGCGCGGGTCGAACGCAGCGTGTCCCACCTCCTCAAGTACGCGAAGGAGGAGGACTACAACTTCGACAATGTAAATCTGGCCGGAGTGCTCGACGGCGCCTTGACCCAGTTGCGAAGCAAGCTCGAGACGAACTCGGTCAAGGTGTCGCGCAATTACCTGACCGGTCCCACCGTTCGCGCCGACGCCGACAAGCTGCGCCAGGTGTTTTCCAACATGATCGACAACGCAATCGACGCGATGGAATCGACGACCGGCGAGCGGCGGCTCGAAGTCGCAATCCATCGCGGGCGCGGCGGCGTCGCCACCGTCATCCTTCGGGACAACGGATGCGGCATCGCCGAAGACAAGCTCGCCAAGATCTTCAACCCCTTCTACACCTCCAAGCAGAACGGGACCGGGCTCGGCCTGGGCGTCGCGAAGAAAGTCATCGACGCGCATCGCGGCACCATCGAGGTGTCGAGCCAACTGGGTGTGGGCACCGAGTTTGTCGTGTCAATTCCGCTTGCCGATGCCGCCCGCGAGACCGGCGCCGAGCCGGCCGAGCCGATGCCGCGCAGCGCGCCTAGTCCGGTTTCGATCGGCGTGAATGGCGCCGCGCCGGATTCGGCCGCGACGCAGGCTCCGGCAATGATGGCGGCGCAGAGCGCGAATCCGAGAGGTCAGCAATGAAGGGCCGATTGCTCATCGTTGACGACGAACGCGGAATCGTCATCGCCCTCAAGGGATTGTTCACCAAGGAGGGTTACGAGGTTGAAACCGCCGAATCCGGCGAGGAAGCGCTGGAGAAGGTCAAGGCGGGCCTGTTCCACGTAATCATCACCGATCTCTCGATGAAGGGGATGAGCGGTCTCGACCTGTTGCGCAAAGTCCGCGAGCTCGATCCGCACTGCGCGGTTCTGATGATCACCGCTTACGGCAATCAGCGAATCGCGGTCGAAGCGATGAAGGCCGGCGCGGAAGACTACCTGCCCAAGCCCTTCGACAACGACGAACTGCGCCTCAAGGTCCGCAAGGTCATGGAAACGCAGCTTCTCAGACGCGCCCATGACCAACTGCTCGAACGCGTGCGCCTTGAGACCGGGACCTTCGAGAATATGATCGGCCGCTCGCCGGCGATGATGCGGGTGTACGAGACGATAGAGAAGGTCGCGCCGACCGATGTCACCGTGCTGGTGCGCGGCGAATCGGGAACCGGCAAGGAGCTGGTCGCCCGCGCGATTCACTTCCGCAGCCCGCGCGCCCGCTCGGCATTTATCGCGGTTAATTGCGCCGCGTTCTCGCGCGAGCTGGTCGAAAGCGAGCTGTTCGGCCACGAAAAAGGCGCCTTCACCGGAGCCGTCGCGCGGCGCGAGGGCAAGTTCGAGGCGGCGGATGGCGGCACGCTGTTTCTCGACGAGATCGGCGACATGGGCCTGGAGACGCAGGCGAAACTCCTGCGTGTCATTCAGGAAAAGCAGTTCGAGCGAATCGGCGGCAACCAGCCGCTCTCCGTCGATGTGCGCATCATCGCCGCCACCAACCAGGACCTCGAAGCGATGGTGAAGCAGGGGCGCTTTCGCGAAGACCTCTATTACCGCATCAAGGTGGTCGAGATTCGCCTGCCCGCGCTGCGCGAACGCCGCGAAGACATCCCGCTGCTCGTCCAGCATTTCATCCGCGACGCCTGCCAGCGCTACGGCAAGCCGGAAAAGCAGCTCACCGCCGAGGCGATGCGCGCGTGCATGGCGCAATCCTGGAAAGGCAACGCGCGGTCGCTTAAGGCCGCAATCGATCAGGCGGTGATCCTTTCTTCGGAAAATGAAATCACGCCGGCAGACCTGTTCGCCGGATCGAGTCCTGAATCTTCAACCGATCGCGACGGCGCTTCGGCTTCAGCGCTTTCGGCTCCGGCCGCCGACGACGCGGCGATAGCGGCACAGGACGGAATGACCTTCCGCGAGGCCAAGGAAAAGTTCGTGGGCGACTGGGAGCGCGCGTTCTTCGTGCGCGCGCTGCGCGCCACCGGCGGCAACATCTCCCGCGCCGCGGAACGGACTGGGATGTACCGGCAGAGTTTCCAGCAGAAGATGAAAGAGCTGGGCATCACGGTCGCGGAACTCGGGCTCAAGGCTGAAGACGACTGAGAGAGGGAAAAACGCCATGAGTGAAACATCGGAGACCCTGAACGCGGCGCCGGGCGGCTACAGGATTCATCCTCCGCTGCTGGCCGCCGGGCTCTTGATCGGAACCCTGATTCTGCACTCGCTGTTCGAGAGGGGCGACACGCAGGCGCACGGGGTTCTGGGGCTTCTGCTGGCGGCCGGCGGAATCGGGCTCAGCTTTTTCGCCGCCGCGCTTTTCCAGGCCCGCAACACGACCAAGAATCCGTACGGCGAGCCGTCCCAGTTCGTGGTCGAGATGCCGTACACGTTCACGCGCAACCCGATGTATCTGGGCCTGACGGTGGCGCTGCTCGGCTTGGCGATCTTTTTCGGATCGATCGTGATGCTCCTTGCGCCAATCGGATTTTTCCTGGTGCTGGATCGGATGGTGATTCCGAACGAGGAAAACGCGCTCGCGCGCATCTTTGGCCAGCAATACCTCGACTACAAGGCCCGGGTGCGGCGCTGGCTGTAACCGAATGCGGCTAAACTGGCGATGCGCCAAACGTGTCGCCGAGGAGAAATGGCAATGTTCCTTTCACGCATATTGAACCTGATCGGCGGAAAGCTCCGGCGATGGCTGAAGGCAAGCGAAGCGCGCGATCCCGAGGCGGTTTACGAAGCCGCAATCAGCGATCGCCTGCGCCGTTATCATCAGTTGAAAACGGCCGCCGCCGGCGTCATCTACATGCGCAACAAGCTCGAACGCGAGTTGCGCTCCAAGAGCCTCGAATTGCGCGAGGTCGACGAGCAGGCAGGTCAGGCCGCGGACATGAACGAGGACCAGTGCGCGCTGATTCTGATCCAGCGCAAACACGAACTCGAAGCCGATTGCCAGCGCCTGCGTGAAGAACTCGGCGAGCTGACTCGCGAGGCCGAAGACGCCAAGAAAAACCTGGTCGCCTTCAAGGGCGAAATCGAAAAACTCAAAATCGAGAAGGTACAGATGCTGGCGCGGCTCAGGAATGCACAGGCGCGAGTCAGAATCCAGGAAGCGCTGGAAAGTCTCTCCTATGACGAAGACGTCCGCGCGCTGGAAGAAGTCCGCGAATCGATCCAGCGGATGCTCGCGCAGGCGGGCGTCAATCGCGAAGTCGGCGACTCGGAACTGGGCGCCAAGCTCGACGAAATTCGCCGGCGCAATGCAGAATCCAAAGCCGCCGCCGAACTGGCGGAGTTGAAGCGCCGCCGCCGTCCACCCCTGGCGCCGATGGACATTTTCACGCAAGCCGCCGATGCAGTTAACGGCCATCCGCGCGCGAACGACTAGCGGAGTCCGTCGAGCCAGCCGCCGCAGAGGAATCAGCCGATGTACCCGCGAGACACCCTCGATCGAGTGCTGACAGCGGCAGGAGTTGTGGCGCTGGGAGTCCTGGTGGCGCTCTGGATAGCGAAGAGCCGGAACCACTCTATCGATGAGAGCACCGTCGTCACGATGGGCCGGCCACATCACGAGCATCACCATGTCATCGCGGTCGGCGGGCCAATGAACGTGGACGGCCCGATGCACGTTCAGGGCAACCTGTACGTTGGCGGCCCGGCCACGGTGCACGGTCATGTGCGGGCGAACACCGTCGCGGTTGGCGGACCCATCGCGACGTCGTTGCCGAAGGGTGAGCCACCGGGTCCGTCGGGACAGACTTTTGCCAAATCGGTCGCTATAGGCGGACCGCTGACTGTTCAGGGTCCGCTCGTGGTTGACGGCAAGCTCGTGGTTGGCGGGCCGCTGCGCTCCGAGCCCGCCCAGTGACGACGCGAGCGGAGTTCCGATCGCGCGGGAAGGAAGAGGCCTATGCACCAACGATATGCGATTGGCGTTTTGCTCGCCGCAGCCATCCTGGCCGCCGCCGGATGCGATCGTTCGCCGCATGGGCAGTACGGCGGTGAGGTGGGCGGCATGACTATTTCCGCTGCCGGAGTCTTCGGGGGTGCAAACGTCAACGTAAATGTCGGGATGTGCGCCGGCCGCGTCGTGCTCGTCCAGGGGGAGGCCACAGTTCAAGACCGATGCTTCACGGGAGACACCAATGTCGTGTTGTGCACCGATGCGACTTCGGCCAACCCCATCAAGTGTTCTCCCGGCAACGGCACTCTCGCGATCGCCGGTACGGGCAGCGATGTAATCAGCTACGCACGGATCCGGTAAGAGCCAGGTTCAGCCGTGAACAGAGCTGCGCGGCTGGTTGTGCTGGGGCTGCTCTGTCTGGCCACCGCGGCGTGCGGCGAGATCTCGGCGGTCGCGAACCCCAACGCCGCTCGCGTTGGAGGTTCTCTTGATGTGCCAGGTCCTCTTCTGGTTCACGGCGATCTGCTGGTGGGTGGCACCGCCACTATCCACGGTCCAGTCTCGGCCCGCGCACTTCACGTCGGCGGGAGCGTCACAACCCCGTTTGCGCGTGGCGAACCGCCCGGTCCCGCCGGGCAGGAGTATGCGACGGAGCTGGTCGTTGGCGGGTCGCTCGCCGTTCAAGGCCCGCTGATCGTTGACGGCTCTCTGCGAGTGGGTGGTTCGTTGCTGATGGAGCCCGCGCAGGGAACGGCGGGCGAAGCTCCACCGCAATTCGACGATCGGCAGCAGCTCTGGACCGAGTAAGTTCAAGCCCGCCGTCCAAGCCCGCCAGTAAGATCAGCACCGTCGGTCTCGCCGTCCCAGGGCGGGTTGTGTAATCGCCGCGCCGATGAGTTATCTTGACGTTGCCAATTGAGGAGCGGCACTCTGGGACACTCGGAAAAAACCCTGTTCGAATGGAAAGGGGTGAGTAATGAAGCAGCGAGTTCGTTACCTTATCTCGCTTGCACTCTTTTGCGCAGCGTGTGGCGGAAGCTCGAGCGGGAACACGCTTTCACCCGTGCCGCTCAACTCGACCGTAATGGTCCCAGGGCTGATGACGACCGGGCGCAATGCCCCGGGAGTCGCGCTGAAGTCCGGAGACATCCTGCTGGCAGGTGGCTTCGGCTCACTGAATGCGGTGGCGCTGGGGTCCGGCGAAATCTACCATCCCGCAACCGACAGCTTCAGTTCAGTCAGCAATCAACTGGCAATTCCGGCGATTGGACCGGTTCTGGCGGCGCTGAATGACGGCACAGCGCTGGTGGGGGGCGGACGGGACAACTCCGGCACTGTGCTAGTACAGGCCGAAATCTATAATCCCGCGACGAACAGCTTTATTCCCACCAAAGGGGTGATGAACCAGGCTCGCTACGCGTTCACCGCCACGACGCTCCAGGACGGAACAGTGTTAGTCGCGGGAGGCGACGACGGCAACGGGGACTCTCTCAACACGGCGGAGATTTATAATCCGGCGACCGGAAGGTTCTCCTTCACCGCCGGCACGATGATCAACGCCCGAACGCTTCATCAGGCCGCGCTGCTCCCGAACGGCAAGGTTTTGCTGGCGGGTGGCATTCAAGGAACGGACGTTTTATCAACGGCCGAGCTCTACGATCCGTCGTCAGGCACCTTCAGCGTGACCGCGGGCGAGCTTAGTTCACCGCGCTTCGAGTACACGATGGTGATGCTGTCGGATGGACGCGTGCTTCTGGCGGGGGGAGCAGTTCCTTCGGATACCAACCCCGGAACCTCGAGCACTGCGGAAGTGTACGATCCGAATACCTCGACGTTCAGTCCTGTCGCCAACGACATGAGTACAGGGCGGCGGTTTGCCTCCGGCGCTCCGCTGCCCGAGGGCAATGCCATCATCTGCGGCGGCAGCAGCGCCTTCCCCAACCAGATTCCGGATGCGACGTGCGATCTGTTTGACGCGGCCACCAATTCTTTTTCTCCGGCGGCCAGTCTTCATATCGCGCGCATGAGTGCGGCTGCGGCGGTGCTGCCCGACGGATCTCCGATATTCCTCGGCGGAATTGACAATCAGGGAACCTCCGGCGGCAACTACGAGCCGAGCGGGGAAATCTACCATGCCGCGACGCAGACTTTCAGCGTGACCGGGGGGCTCAACGCGCTCAGGGTTGCGTACGCATCGACGCTGCTGCACGATGGCCGGGTCCTGATCGCGGGCGGAGCCAATCAGACCTCGCGGCTCGATACGGCCGAAGTATTCGATCCAAAGACCGGTCACTTCATACCCACTTCCAACAATCTTGACACCCAGCGGGTGTCGCTGAATGCGGTCACTTTGTCCGACGGCAAAGTGCTGATAACCGGCGGGAGCGGTGGGACCACGGCGGATCTGTTCGATCCGGTTACCATGAAATTTTCGTTGACTCCCGGGTCCATGGTGGCCGCGCGTTCGGTTGCCACCGCCACCCTGCTTCGCGATGGCACCGTGCTGATCGCCGGTGGCATCGATCCTTCCAGCGGCGACTCCCTCGACAGCGCCGAGCTTTACGATCCGAGCACCGGCACCTTCAGCGCAACGAGCGGAAAGATGACATCGCCTCGCGCGCTTCATACGGCCACTTTGCTAGCGAACGGTGAAGTGCTGCTGGCCGGTGGAAGCACCAGCTCCCTTTTTTCAGGCGCGCTTGATACCGCGGAACTATACAATCCGGCGGCCGGAACCTTCACCGCCGTTGCGCATCCAATGACCTCAGCGCGCGCCAGCGCGACCGCGAACCTGCTGCACAATGGCCAGGTTTTGATCGCCGGCGGCGCAATTGCGGACGGGAGCTCGATCGCATCCGCTGAGTTGTTCGATCCCAAGACCGGCACGTTCACGGCGGCGAATGGCGCGATGAGTAATGCGCGCGCTTTTCAGTCCGCAGTCACTCTGCACGACGGCCGCGTGATGGTCGCGGGCGGCAGCGTGGTGACACTGGTTGGCGGCGCCCTCTCCACAACATCGACTGATACGGTGGATTTTTATAATCCTGCCAGCGGGACGTTCACACCGGGGATACCGATGCTGTCGTCGCGCGACTTTTTCGTTGCGACCGCGCTGAAGGACGGGAAGGTACTTATTCCAGGCGGGCGGTTCGTTGCCTCCACCGGGGTTGGAATTGCGGCGCTCGAAACGGCGGAAATCTACACCCCTTGAACGGGCCTTGTTCAGGGACCGCGGCGGTGCGATCGCTACGGCGATCTCAGCGAGCTATCTTCGGAACAGCGCCGATTCCGAAATCGGAATTCCCAGCGCGAACCGCCGAATCCAGTCGAGCGCGACCTGCGAAGAAAGCAGCTTGATCCAATCGCGCGTGCCGCGAAACTGATAGCGGCGCGAAACCTGGTCGCGATCCGAATCGAGCGCGATGCAGACGGTGCCGACGGGCTTGTCGGGCGTCCCGCCGTCCGGTCCCGCGATTCCCGAGGTCGCGACTGCTATGTCGGCGCCGCTGCGCTTGCGGGCACCGGCGGCCATTTCGCGCACGCATTCCTCGCTCACCGCGCCTGCCGTGCGCAGGGTCTGCTCGGAGACCCCGAGAATTCCCGCCTTGATTTCATTCGCATAGGTAACGAAGTCGGCGAGCAGGTAGTTCGAACTTCCTGGAACGTTGGTCAGGCGATGGCCGATCAGGCCGCCCGTGCAGCTCTCCGCTATCGCCAGCTTCAGCTTGCGCTCGGTCAGAAGCCGGCCGACGACTTCCTCCATCGAGACGTCGCCTTCAGCGAACACGAACTCGGAAATTTTGCCGCGCACGCGCTCGGCCAGCTCTTCGAGTTTGCGCTCCGCCTCGCCCGGTTGGCCTTCGACGGTGAGGCGCAGAGAGATTTGGGGAAAGCTGGCGCGCAGACCGACGCGCGCCTCGTCAGGCTTGATGAGTCCGGCGACCGCCTGATCGAGGGCGGATTCGCTCATCCCGAAGGTCTGAAAGATTCGCATCGCGATTATCTTGTCGGTGCCGCGGTTGCGCTGCAGCCACGGAACCACCCAGTTTTCCATCATCGGCTTCATCTCGCGCGGAACGCCGGGAAGCACGATGAGCTCGGAGGTGTGGCCGCTCAGAGTGACCGGCAGGCGAAAACCGGGCGCGGTGCCGAGCGGATTCGGGATGATCTCCGCGCCTTCGGGAAAATCCGCCTGCTTCAGATTGTTCTCCGGCATCACCCGATTTATCGACGCGAACAACCGTTTCATGTGATCGACGGAGGCCTGATCGCGCACCAGCTTCACGCCGGCGATTCGCGCCACCGTTTCGGTCGTGAGATCATCCACGGTCGGGCCGATGCCGCCGGTGGAGATGACCACGTCGCTCATGGCGATTGCGGTGCGCCACGCCCATTCCAGGCGCTCGGGCACATCGCCGGTGGTTATGACCGCGACCAGATCGATTCCGTTTTCGACCAGCTTGTCGGCCAGGTAATTCGAGTTGGTGTCGACGACCTTGCCGGTCATGATTTCGTCGCCGGTGGAGAGAATAACCGCCCGTTCGATCATGGCTTGATTCCTTCCGATGCTCAGAACACGCGCCACAGGATTTGCAGGACGATATTCGCATATATCGCCGCCGCAAGATCGTCCAGCATCACTCCGGTTCCGCCTCCTACGCGCCGATCGATCAAATCGGCGGGAAACGGCTTGAGCACATCGAATATTCGAAACAGCAGGAAGCCCCCGAGCATCCAGGGTATCGTGATCGGATTGCCGAACATCGTCGCCGCCATCCCGAGGACTTCATCGAGGACGATTTTGGAGCTGTCGTGTTCGTCGAAGATCACTTCCGCGCGCCCCGAAATCCAGCATCCTATCGCAAAGGCGATCGCGAAGAGCCCGAGCGTGACCGCGGGCGAGTAAGTCCAAAGGGGTCCTGAGACGAACCAGACCAGGACCAGGCCAACCACCGATCCGGCGGTTCCCGGAGCGAAGGGCGAATAACCGCTGTAGGCGCCGGTAGCGAAGAAAATTATAAGCGTGCGCATCGCGATTCAGTTTTGAAGCGCGAACGATAGCACGGCGGGAGCGCGCGCAGTAGCTTCAGGCGCGGTCTGGCCGTGGGAGCCTGTCCTGAACCGGCGCGATGTTGAAGTCTGGCCCGCCGCCGTCTCGTAGAGGATACCAGGCCGCCTTTCGATGGCGGCAGTCAGGCGGTCGGGTACGGTATCGGCGGCTCTTCGGAACCGACCTCTACCGATGTAACACCCTCGATCGTGCGCGCGACTTCGCTTACCAGCTCGTCCCACGGCGCGACCAGCCCGGGGCCGTTGAGCCACACCGCTCCGGCGCGGCAGTTCACGGTGATTTGCGCATCGCGAATCTTAGGATGGGCGAGCAGGGCCGCGTGGACCTGCGCCGCAATCGCGGCATCGCACAGGGACGCTCGCGATGGAGCATCGGCGGTTGCGTCAATTTCGCGCGCCGCGTTCGCGAGCATCCGCGCGATCGATTCAACCGGCTGTGCCGATGAATTGACAACAAGGTCGTACAAGGTCGGGTCGTCGATATCGACTCCGGAGAGCGTCTGGCTTCGGGCTTTTGCCTCGCGGTCGTGCTCGCGAACATGTTTTTCCGCCGCGGCGGGTGAAAGATTCTCTTCCTCGGCGGCGCGTTTGATGCGCTCCGCGATCGGTCCGACAACCCTGACGCGCAGCGCGCAGCGCAGCGGCGGAATCTGATGAGCGAGTGTGCGGCCCGCTACGACGATCGCGTCCTTCGCAACCTCTTTGAGCAGCACGGAACGGATGTAGGCCAGGTAGCGATGGCTTTCGCTGTGCAGGCGTTCCCAGAAATGAGGAGTGCGCAGATCGAACACGAGCAGTTGGTCCTCGCTCACGCCGAAGCGATCGGCGGCTTCGGCAATAATTTCCTGCCCGGTTCTGAACCGCCATCCGAGTTCGTCCGCGGCAAGCCGGCCGATTTCGATGCCGCGGCTTCCGATTTGTTGACTGATCGCGATTACCGCCAAGCCAATTCTCTCCCGATGCGCTTATTCGAGGCTCCCGCCGCATATTATGAACATGTCCGCCACACGGCAAACGGCGAAGATGGAATCGTTGATGCGGCGCGGCTAGGATGGCGCCTGCTTTGAACGGATTTCGCCGAGCCGTCAGCTTGGCGGACTCAGCTACAAGCGAGGCAACGGGTCCGATGGCGCAAAAGATGACACGGCCGCGCATGGCCGGGGCCGAGATCAACCCGAGCGCGGTGCGCGGCGACATGACCGCGGCCGAACTCGTGGACACCGCGTTTCTTGCCTACAACGGCCGCAAGCTCAAAGATGCCTGCCGCCTGTTCGCGGAGCGCATGCTCGAGCCGGACGTGGTCGTCGGCATGAGCGTCACGGGCGCTCTGACCCCCGCGGGGCTTGGGATGTCGTGCTTGATCCCGCTTATCGAAAACGGATTCGTGGACTGGATGGTTTCGACCGGCGCGAACCTCTACCACGACACCCATTTTGGAATCGGGCTCAAGATGTACCAGGGGTCGGCGGAAACGGACGACGTCGCACTGCGCAAGGCGGGAGTCGTCAGGATCTACGACATTTTCTTCGACTATCGGGTTCTGCTTTCGACGGATGCGTTCTTCCGGCAGATAGCGCGTCTGGAAGAATTCCAGCATTCGATGAGCACGGCGGAGTTCCATTATCGCGCCGGCCGCTACGTCGCTGAGCGGGAGCGGATTCTCAGGCTCAAGCGCCGTTCGCTGCTTGCCGCCGCATACGAATACGGAGTTCCCATCTACACCTCCTCGCCGGGCGATTCGTCGATTGGGATGAACCTGGCCTTGCTCGAGATGGAAGGCCACGGACTGCGGCTGGACCCGCTGGCCGACGTCAATGAGACCGCTTCCATCGTGTATTCGGCCAAGCAGGGAGGCGGCAAAAGCGCCGTCTTCATTCTCGGAGGAGGGTCGCCGAAGAACTTCGTGTTGCAGACCGAGCCGCAAATCCAGGAGGTGATGGGAGTAGCGGAGAAGGGTCACGATTATTTTCTTCAGGTGACCGACGCACGCCCCGATACCGGCGGCCTTTCCGGCGCGACCCCGTCAGAAGCGGTGAGCTGGGGCAAAATCGATCCCAACCGCCTGCCGGACACGGTCGTATGCTATGTGGATTCGACCGTGGCCCTTCCGATCATCACCGCATACGCGCTGGCGCGCAGGCGCAAACGCAAGCCTCGCCGCCTTTACGATCGGCGCGAGGCGATGCTCACGACGCTGGAGACGGCCTATGAAAAGGTGCGCAAACGGCGCCTGAAGCGGGGAGAGAGTTGAGAGGCGAAAGGATGGCAGCGAGGGTGAAGAAAAAGCCGGCTTCCAAGGCGCGCACCCATGCGGTGGTGCGGACTCGTGCAACCGCGGCGCCCGACGGCGACCTGCGGCGCGAACTTGCGCTCGCAAAAAAAGCCGCGCGCGCGGCCGGCGACATCCTGCGCGGGCATTGGCGGCGCGGCGGTTACCAAATCGGCTCCAAGGGCAAGGACAATCCGGTCACTGAAGCCGACCTCGAGGCGGATCGCGCTCTCAAGAAGCTGCTGCACGATCCGATTCCGGATTACGGCTGGCTCTCCGAAGAAACGGCGGACAGCGAGGCGCGCCTTGAATGCCGGCGCGTGTGGATCGTTGACCCCCTGGACGGCACCAAGGAGTTCATCAACGGCATCCCGGAGTTTTGCGTCGCGGTCGCCCTGGTCGAGGAGGGAGAGCCGGTGCTGGGCGTCACCTACAACCCGATCAGGCGCCAGATGTTCTGGGCGTCGCGCGGGACGGGATGTTTTCTGAATTCCAAGCCCGTCCGTGTTACGCGCACCCGCGTGCTGCATCGCGCCAACGTGCTCGCCAGCCGCAGCGAAACCGCCCGCGGCGAGTGGGAGGTATTTCACGGACGGCTGAAGGTCAGCCCCACCGGAAGCGTGGCGTACAAGTTGGCCCTCGTGGCGGCGGGAATCGCCGATGCCACCTTCACCCGTTCCCCGAAAAGCGAATGGGACATCGCGTCGGGCGCGGCGCTCTTAAAAGAGGCCGGGGGCACGATGACCGATATTCACGGCGCGCCGATTCGCTTCAATCAGCGTCACGTCAAGGTGGCGGGAATGATCGCCGATAACACCATCCTGCACGAGCAACTCGTCAGGATCGCTCCGCATCCGGACCGCGCCCCGCAGTAGAGCGCGCGCTCGAACCGCGCGGAGCGGTGCCGTTATCCTATTGCGGCTCGCTCCGCGGCTTCTATCTCGTATCGCGTCTTGCCCGGGCCGGTTTCCGGCAGAAAATACATCGTAACGATGGGCAGCAATTGAAACACCAGGAAGGCGAGCATTACCGCGCGCAGTCCCATCGAGGCTGCGAGCTTGCCGCCGAGCACCGGCGATATGAACGCGCCGAAATAGCCGACCGCCCATACGAACCCTTGCGAGGCGCCCACGCGAGTCGGATTCATGTCCGGCAATTCCATCATCAGCGTGGTGATAGCGGCGAGCGAGCCGGCGGCGCCGATTCCGACCAGCACCAGCGAAAGGCGAATCAAAGCCGGATCGGACAATACGATCGCGCCGATACATCCAATCAGAGTCGCGAAGGCGACGGGCCACGTAAACGGCTTGCGCAATCCGGTTCGTCCGGTTCCGATCCCGCCCGCGACCGCGGCGAAGAATCCGGTGAACGGCAGCACCTGGGTCATCAGAGAGGCCTGCTCGAGGCTCATGCCGCGGAACACCCGGAAGTATTGAGGAAGGAACGCGGTGTAGAGCTGAAAGACCCACATGCCGCCGAACAGCCCGATCGCGATCAGCACCACGTTGCGCATCTTCATCACTTCGATGAGCGCGGAGCCGCCGGCTTGATCGCCCGATTCGCCGGCATGCGATTCCCCGACGGTCGAGCCCGCGTGCTGGCGGCCAAGCACAGTCCACAGCAAGGCTACGCCGGCCGTGGCAATTCCATAGTAGAGGAGGACCGATTGCCACGAAGATCCGACGGCTGCGAAAAGCGGCGGCGTGACGCGGAACACCGCGGTCAGGCCGACATAGCCGAAGGCGAAATTCACCATGTTGATGTAGGGCCATTCGTGCTCGCCGAACCACTGCATCGTGAGCGCGCCGGGCGGAGCGATGATCATCCCGAACCCGATCCCTTCGACGACCCTGCATATCAGCAGCACGGAGAAAGTGTGGGCATAGCCGCTGGCGATTTCACCTATCCCCATCAGCCACAGTCCAAGCTGCAGGCATCTCAGCGCGCCCAGCCGTTCGAGGACGATCGCTCCGAGAATCGAAAAGATACCGATGCACAGCGCGATGATGGAAATGATCAAGCCGGCGTCGCCGAGCGAGATTGCGAGGCCTTTCTTGATCTCGTCGAGAATGGGCGCCGGCGCGAGCCACGTGATCGATTGCGCGGTCAGAAGAAGGAGCAACAGAAGCTCGATTACCCACCGGTATGGAGAAAGCGGAGTACGGTCGCTCATCTAATCACAGTGCTCCCCTGAGATGCTTCGGGTATAGCCCGGACCGAGAGGAAATTGCCACCGCTTGTTCAGCGGGCGCAACTACAGGCGCCGATCGCCGCTGGCCCACGCGAGGTAACCTGCGAGCCCGATCGCATACACGGCAGCGATAAGAAAAAACACCGCGCTAAAAGATCCGGTCGCCTGCACGATAAAACCCGCGACCGCCACTCCGACGATCCCCGGGATCGTGGCGATGGTGTTCGAAATTCCCATCAGCACACCCGCGTACGCAGGCCCCACATCGAGGTGATTCACTCCGTAAGCTGACAAACCCAGGCTGCTCGCGGCTGCCGACAGAGCGATCAGACCGGTGGCGACTGCGGGCGAGCCCGCACCTGGCAACGCGAGCAGGGGCAGAGCGCCGAGACCGAACGCGGCCGATTGCATCATCTTTCGGGTTGATCCGACGCCGGCTCCGCGAATTCGCATCAGATCCGCTAGCCATCCTCCCCCATTAACCACCGCGAAGGCGGCCATCCAGGGAATGAGCGAATAGATGCCGACGCGCGCGACCGTGACGCCATAGGCATGATGCAAATACGTGGGCATCCAGAGCAGCAGAATATTGAAGCCGAAGTTGCTGCAGAAATGCGCCAGCACTATCGCCCAGACGGCGGGCTCTCGCGCGATCGCCCGCCACGGGATTGCGGTCGCGGCAAGGTCCGCGGTTTCGGAGGCGATGCCCGCCGAGGAGCGGCAGGCGGCTGATGTGCGCGGTGGACGGTCGGCCGCCTTTATCATCCAGATGACAACCCAGAGCACGCCGGCGAGTCCGGAGAGATAAAAGAGCCCGGGCCAGCCGAAGACCTCGATGATCGGGGGGCTGAGCACGAGGGCGACGACCGTGCCGACATACATGCCGCTGAAATTCAGAGACAGAGCGCGGGCACGCTCATGCGTGGGCATCCAGCGGGAGGTGAGACTGTGGATCGCCGGAAAGTTGACCCCTTCTCCCAAACCCAGCAGGATGCGCGCGGCGAAGAGCAGGGCTAGGGAACTGCGCGCCGCGGCGGGCGTGATGAAAGTGGCGAGCGACCAGACCGCCACTCCGAAAGCGAGCACGCGCTTGCCGCCGAATCTGTCGGCAAGCCAGCCGCCCGCGAGCTGGGGCCACAGGTATCCCCAAAAGAACGCGGAAAGAATCAGTCCCTGCGCCGCGACGCTATAGCCTTCATCGGCGGAGAGCGGGATGAGCGCGACCGAGATGCTTACGCGGTCGAGATAGCAGAGCACCGTCGCAAGGAAAAACAACCCTGCGACGGTGTAACGGCGCGGCCATCGTGAGACTTCGCGCGCGGTGTCGAGCGATTCGATGCTACCCGGCATCGCGCGCGAGCTTATCCGCGCGCGACCGAAGCCGCCAGTACTTCCAGATTCCCTGGGCCGCTTGTGCCTAGCGGCCTACGGCGTGGCGGACGGTGTTGAGGATGTAGATGAAGTCGCGGGGAGAGCGGACTTCTCCCAGCAGAGCCGCGCGCGAGAGCATGTCCATCTCTTCGCTGCTGATGTTGTGAACCCGGCGAAGCTGATCGTTGCTCTTGAATTGCTCCCAGGCGGAGGGCGTGTTGCCGTCGGAGGGAGGATTCAGCAGCGCGTGCGCGCGCGGGTTGGCCAGGAAAAACAGCTCCCGGCGATCCAGCCCCAACACCTCCGCGAGCCTGGTGACGATCTTGTCGGAGGGATGCCGTTTGCCCGACTCGAGATGGCCCACGTAGGGGGTGGAGGTTTTGATGCGGCGGGCGACTTCTTCCTGAGTCAGATCGAGTTGACGCCGGCGCTCCCTGATTATCTGCCCAAACGTTCGTTCCTTGGACCGTGCCATTTTTTGTTGCCTCTTGGAGTGGCGAGTAATGCGCCCCCCTTGGCGCGCACCCACCCTAACAATTAGATCGAATTAGCAGCCTTATTGTAAGTAACATTCGGTCAACTTATGGGCAAACGATTCGGCTATCCAATCTACTCCTTAGCGTTTGACGGCTTTAATCGCCGCGATAAGCCATTTTGTCCCTAAATCCTTGTCCGAAAGAGGCTTACGCGGCATATTTTTTAGCACAACTAATGGGAAGCATAAGAATTTTTCACATTTCTTCAATTTCCGTAAGGATTCCGTCCATGGTTCACGTAGAGCGAAAATTGGGAGACACCACTCAAGACGCGATGCGGCGTCTCGAATTGCGCTACCGCTCCTCTGCGTAATTCCTTGATCGCAACCCGATCCTCGCCGAGCGCTCGCCCCGAATTGTCGTAGTAATGCACCTCGATATCGACGCCCGTATCAGGACCCGAATTTTTGACCGCCCCTTCGACGAACACCTCGCCGCTCTCGCGGTGCAGACGGCTTTGCGTTACGTGAACGGGCTCAGACTGAACCAGGGAGTAGAAGACCCATCCCGCGAATCCCGCGGCGGCGAGCAGAACAACGGCTCTTCCGGCGCGCATCGTTCCCGGCCGCCTCAATACGAACGTGGCAGGCCGAGAACGTGCTCGCTGATCGAATTCAGAACCATCTCCTGCGAGACGGGAGCGATCTTCAAAAGCCGGCACTCGCGGAAATAGCGCTCGACGTCGTACTCGCGGATGTAACCGTAACCGCCCAGTGTCTGGACCGCGCGATCGCACGCCTCGAAGGCCGCATCCGCGGCGCGCAGCTTCGCCATGTTGGCCTCGGGGCCGCAGGGCTTGCGATGGTCGAACAACCAGGCCGCCTTGAGCATCAGCATCTCAGCCGCTTCCAGCTTCGCGTAAACGTCGGCGAGCGGATGAGCGATGGCCTGGTTCTGGCCAATCGGGCGCCCGAAGACGACGCGCTCCTTTGCGTAGCGCACCGCGCGGCCGAGCGCCGCTCGCCCGATTCCAATCGCCTCCGCGGCGACGAGGATGCGCTCGGGATTGAGTCCGTCGAGCAGGCAATGAAAGCCGCGTCCTTCGCCGCCGACGAGATCTGATGCGGGCACGCGCAGGTTATCGATGAACAGCATATTGGTGTCGACCGCCGCGCGGCCGAGCTTGTGCAGTTCGCGGACTTCCACCGCTTGCGGGTCGAGTTCGGCGAAGAACAGGCTCATCCCGTCCGTCTTTTTGCCGACCTTTTCGAAAGGCGTCGTGCGTGTCAGCAAAAGCATCCGCTTTGCTTCCCGCGCCTTGGTAGTAAAGACCTTGCGGCCGTTGATCACATAGTAGTCGCCGTCGCGGCGTGCGGCGGTCTTGATGTGCGTGATATCGTTGCCGGCATCGGGCTCGGTGACGGCAAAAGCGACATGCAGGCTGCCGTTGACCACTTCGGGCAAAAAGCGCCGCTTCTGATCCTCGCTGCCGTGGAACACGAGCGGGCTTACCCCGAAGATCGAGAGATGAATCGAGCTGGCCGCCGCCATCGCGCCACCCGATGCGGCAACTTCGCGCATCACGAGCGCCGCTTCGGTAATTCCAAGGCCGCTGCCGCCGTATTGCTCCGGAATCGCCACGCCGAGCCATCCTCCCCGCGCGACCTCCGCATAGAAGTCGTGGGGAAACTCCCCGCGCGCATCGCGCTCTCTCCAGTATTCATCGGGGAAGCCGGCGGCCAGCGCCCGAACCTGCTGAACGATTTCCTGCTGCGCCTGCGTCAATTCAAAATCCATCGAATCCCGTCCTTATCCGTGAGTAGTCAAGCGGCAGATGCATAGCCTTCGGGCGCCACCGCAAGCACGCCCTGGAATTGTGATCATGCCGAATTGACAGTTAAACCCAACCTTACGCCGGTACGAATCTTGAAACCAAGCGCTCCGGCTCAGCCCGGCGCAGCCGGGGTGCGCGGGAAAGATCGGCTCATAATGGGCCGTCAGGGAGGAAAGAGTGAACAGGAGGACAAGCAGAAAAGCCGTGTCGTGGCTCGGCTCGATCGGCGGTTCAGCAATGCTGGCAATGCTTTGTGCAGGACAGCAGGCCTGGGCCGCGGGGCCGACCGGAGGAACTTCGGTATCCGAACAGCAGCGCCTCGATGCCTTGAGCGGGGAGATGAACAATCTCGCCGGGGAGGTGAATGAAACCAAGAGCGAGATCAAGCAGATCGAAAAGGCGATCACGGTGGCGCCCCCGGCCGAGGGCGCGCAGCCGCAGACCGTCGGCGAGCACGTCTCGGTGATGGAGAAAGACTTTAACGACCTGAAGAGCGATATCTCGACCAACCTCGGCGTTCACATCCACGGCCTCGTGGACGCCGGCTACGAACACAACTTCAACCAGCCCAACGGCAATACCAACCTGTACCGCGCGTGGGACGTGGATGGCTTCCAGCTCACCCAGGGCAACCTGCACATCGAGAAGGACGGAACCGTCGGCTTCGTAACCGATATCAACGTCGGACAGGTGGCCAACGCGATCTCGTCGGTGACGAATTATGGACCCGTGCACCAGACAAGCGCGCAATGGATCGATCCGACCCAGTACTACCTGACTTACACGATACCCTTGGGTTCAGGGATCGCGTCGCAGGCTGGCCGGTTTGTGACTCTGCTGGGCGCGGAAGTCATTCCGACCTATCAGAACCAGAACTACAACGAATCGCGCAGTTTCCTGTTCAACCTGGGCGAGCCGCTGACTCATACCGGCGTTCAGGCCTCGTACACGTTCAACGACTACGTGTCCTTCATCGGTTCGTTGAACAACGGATGGGATGATCCGCAGCTCACCACCAATAACGGGCCGAACTACGAGGGCGAACTGGCTCTCAACAACAAGGACAAGTCTCTCTCGCTGCTGGTCAACGGCATCTGGGGACCGAACCTGCCCGGCCATTCCAACTCCAACCTGGGCGCGATCGATCCGATCGTGACGTGGAAGCCGTGGTTCGTGAACGGCGTCACGCTGGAGACGGAGTATCTGTACGCGAGCGAAAGCGGCCCCGTCGTCAACGGCCATTCCGGAACGTGGCAAGGATTGGCGGCGTATTTCGTTTACGACTGGAACGCCTGGGAGTTTGCCAGCCGTGGCGAATTCTTCGACGATCAGGATGGTGCGCGCACCGGAACCGCACAGACGTTGTGGGAGCTCACCCAGACCATCACCTGGAAAGTGCCTGAAGTCACCGGACTGCTGGCTCGACTTGAGTATCGGCACGACAACTCGGATGTGCAGGTCTTTCCGAATAACAACTTCGTGAATCCTGCGACCGGGACCCAGCAGCTCTGGTCTGGACAGGATACCGTGAGCGCGAACGTGATCTACGCGTTCTAAAAGAGTCTTCAACACTCTCGGGGAGGGAGCGTCAAAGCGGCTTGAGCGGCGGACCGGGGCATCCGGTTCCGCCGCTCGGCTTTTCATCGCGACGATATGCGATGCCGGGCACCGAGTTAAAACCCGCGGCCGCATACGGACATTGCATTTTGCAAGCGCGACGGCGCGATCTCCTCGCGTGGCGAATCGCCTTTTGTTATTGATGGCGGGCTTGCGGCGAAGCCGATCGCCGCTCTGCTGAGTACCCCCCGAATGAGCCTGCTCGCCGCGACCTTAATCCTGATCCTTCTGCTGTTCGGTCCTCTCGCCGTTCACCTGATCGAGCGGAACATCGAGGTTTACATCCTCGTCCTCGGCGTCATCGCGACCCTGATCGGGACCGGCTTCAACCGTTCACTGGTCATCAAGGCGGCTGAAGAGCCCGTACTCATAACGATAGCGGTGATCGGCGCAGGTATCGTCTTTGGTTTTACGCGCGAGTGGCTGGACGGTCTGTTTGACGGACTGCGCCGCCGGCTCAGCCGGGCGATGCTCGCGGGAATTTCGATTCTGGTGCTGGCGCTGTTGTCCAGCATCATAACCGCGATCGTCGCGGCCGTGGTGCTGGTTGAGATGATCGGATTGCTGCGGCTCGACGGGCCGCAACGCGTTCGCGTCACGATTGCCGCGTGCTTCGCGATCGGTCTGGGAGCCGCGCTCACTCCAATCGGGGAACCGCTTTCGACGCTGGCTGCATCCGCTCTAAAGCTGCCGTTCATGGGTTTGTTCAATTTGCTGGCTCCATGGGTGATGCCGGGGGTGGTGGCGGCTTCCGCGCTGGCGGCATACTTCGCGCGCGGCGAATATGGCGAAGCGAACGAGCCGGTTTTGACGGCCAAATCGCCGGTGAGTTCGCTTGTGCAGGGCGTCAAGGTGTACGTGTTTGTTGCCGGGCTGGTTTTGGTGAGCCACGCATACGGTCCGGTCGCGGCGCGATTTGTGGACGCAGTTTCCAACGATGCGTTGTTCTGGATCAATATGGTGTCGGCAGCCTTGGACAACGCGACGCTGGTCGCGCTGGAAGTGCACAGCATGAGCCTGCCTCGGGCGCGTGAGGCGATAATTGCGCTGCTGGTTTCGGGCGGGATGCTGATTCCGGGCAACATCCCCAATATCGTTAGTGCGGGTGCGCTGAAGATTGGCAGCACGGCCTGGGCGCGGATGGGAATACCAATCGGGCTGGCCGGCTTGGGCATCTATTTTGCTCTGCTCAAGGTATTGGCGTGACAACGCGCCGGACGAGAAAGCAAAGGCCAAGAAGATACAGAAATTTCCGCGAGCAGAAATGCAAACAGCGGCAGACGGTGCTGTCTAAACAGGCGGCCCACCGTAACAATTGCATTGTATTTAGGCGTTGGGATACGGCCGTTGCCTTTAGCTGGTTTTCGTGAGAGAAAGCGATGATCGAATTTCGGCCTACCGGCACCTCGATTGCCGCGGCAGCCGGCAAGTCTGAAGTTCGAAAATCCGTACAAATCGCGGGTTCGCCGTCCCAATTTATAAACGGCGAGGAGGATTAAGCGTTCGATGACGCCCAAAGAAGTTCTGCAAATGATCAAGGAAAAGGGAGTGGTGATGGTCGATCTCAAGTTCATCGACCTGCTCGGCACGTGGCAGCATTTCACCGCGCCCATCTCGGAGTTCAAGGACGAATCGCCATTCGAGGAGGGCCTTGGCTTCGACGGCTCATCGATCCGCGGATGGCAGTCCATTGATGCGAGCGACATGCTGGTGATTCCCGACCCGGCGACGGCGGTGTTGGATCCTTTCTGCAAAGATCCCACGCTCACGATGATCTGCGATATTTCCGACCCGATCACGCGCGCGGACTACACCCGTGACCCGCGCAATATCGCAAAGAAGGCCGAGAAGTACCTCAAGTCAACCGGCATAGCCGATACCGCCTTCTTTGGTCCCGAGCCCGAGTTTTTCATCTTCGACGGAATTCGTTACGAGACCAGTCAGCACCAGTCCTATCACTTCATCGAATCGAACGAAGGCAACTGGAACACCGGGCGCGAGTTCAACGTGAGCGATGCGGGCCGCAACCTCGGTTACAAGCCCCGCAACAAGGAAGGCTACTTCCCGGTTCCTCCCAACGACACCCTGCAGGATCTTCGCACCGAGATGGTGCTGGAGATGGAGCGGGTGGGAATCCGCGTCGAGAAGCAGCATCACGAAGTCGCGACCGCAGGCCAGGCCGAGATCGACATGCGCTTCCAGCCGCTGGTGAAGATGGCCGACTGGCTCACCTGGTACAAATACATCTGCAAGAACGTCGCGGTGCGCCACGGCAAGACGGTCACCTTCATGCCGAAGCCGATTTTTGGCGACAACGGCACCGGGATGCATACGCATCAGAGCCTGTGGAAGGGTGAGACGCCGCTGTTCGCGGGCAACGGGTATGCCGGGATGTCGGAACTGGCGATGCACTATATCGCGGGCATCCTGCATCACGCGCCTTCGATCGCGGCCTTCACGAATCCGACCACCAATTCGTACCGCCGCCTGGTCCCCGGCTTCGAGGCGCCCATCAACCTGGCGTACTCGAGCCGCAACCGTTCCGCCTCGGTGCGAATCCCGATGTATTCGCCGTCGCCCAAGGCCAAGCGAATCGAGGTGCGCTTCCCCGATCCGACTGCGAATCCGTACCTGGCGTTCACGGCGATGCTGATGGCGGGGCTTGACGGAATTCAGCGCCGGCTCGATCCGGGCCAGCCCCTGGACAAGGACATCTACGCCCTGACCCCCGCGGAACTCGCGGAAGTTCCGAGCATGCCCGCCTCGCTGGATGAGGCCCTGAACAACCTGAAGAAGGATCACGAGTACCTGCTCAAGGGCGACGTCTTCACCGAAGACCTCATCGAGACCTGGATTGACTACAAGATGACCAAAGAAGTCAGCGCGATGCGCCTGCGGCCGCATCCGTACGAGTTCGCGCTGTACTTCGACGCGTAAGCGAGGATTCTCGCCAAGGCGATTACCAAAGGCGGCGGGCGGCAAGCCCGCCGCCTTTTTTTTGGTCGCAGCTCGGCGGACCCGGCGACCTCGTAATTGCGGCGATGGATGCGTGCTCGCGGTCTTCAGAAGCCCTGCGCAGTGGCTTTCGTCCGCAGGCAGCGTGCGCCGGACCTATTTTGAAGAATCGCCCGGGGCCGTCTTGAACGACCAGCGATACACCTTTGAATCGACTGTCATCGAAACTTCGAACGTATGGCCGGGTTCGAGCGGTTTGCGCGGAATCATCACGACAGCGAGTGCAGCAGTCCCTCTTTGAAGAGCTTTTGCTGAGACGGGTCCGGATTTACGTAACTGGCCGCATCGAAGGCGCAGCTTTCCAGCGGCTTGCCATTTTCGAACAAACCGTGAGCTGTAAGCATGATGGCGGCGTTCATGTCCCGCGCCCATCCGAGTGAAAGCGGAATTGGAGCACCCGCCGGATACGTATAGCCGGGGCAAGCGGTCAGCGGGTCAAGGTACCCGAAATTGCCGAGCGGCTTCGCCGGGAGCTCGCTGCCCGGCGGAGGAAATTGCCGCGGGGTTTTGAGCCACATCCGTTCAATATCCGAATCGCTGAGCTTGACCCTTTGCGGGCTGTCATCTTCGGTGAAATATGTGTCGCGAAGGCCGGGGAAGCCGAACCAGATTGGGGTCAGGACAATACATCCCCCGCCACTACAGTATTGTCCGTAACCGATCGCGGATTGAGCGGGATCGAGCGTGGAAATTGCCATGAACGGAGTCGCGTGTACCAGGGATTTCCCGGGTCTTCTTCGTGGACACCTTTGGCCGGCTTGAACTGCTTGAGTTGTCCGTCAGCGTATGTGAAATCAACCGGCTCGAGGTGATTTTCGGACACGTAGCGCGCGTGCTTCGCCGCTCCGTCATTCAGGGAGGGCGCGATCGTCATTTTCGGCAGATCGAGCAGGCCGCGGTAGTAGTTGACTCGCGCGACCGCCGAAGTGAGCTGCGGCGCCGGTGTCGCAGCCGCCTGCGGACCTTTGGACTCGGTCGTGTTCGCGGCCCCCGCCCCTGAAGAAACATGGTTTGGGGCGCATGCCGCCAGCAGAAGCAGAGGCGCCGCGAGCAGCAATGCGTTTTTCACGCTCATGTCCGGTTCGCTTCGGAAGTCGCACTTTCCAAATAACGTCAAGTCAGCGCAAAATCAATTTTCAGCGAAATTCTGGCTCGATCGCCATGACAGAACGTCACGCGCCGGGCGGATGCGCCTGCTTCCAGGCGCTTGCGACCGCGGACATCGTAGTGAACTTCACCCTTCGATGGGTCCGGATGTGATCGACCAGCCGCTCCAGCATCAGCAGGCGATGGCCGCGGCCGATGACCTGCGGATGCATCGTCAGCGTGTAAATGCCTTCGCCGATGCGATCGTAAAGGTAGTCGAAATCGCCCGCCCAGATATCATAAACGGCATTGGGCGAAGCGAGCCCCTGCTGGATACCGCCGCGGCTGGTGACGTACTCGAATGCCGGAAAATCATCGAGTCCCCAGGTGAAGGGAATCTCGACGACGTTAGTCGGTTTGCCGAAGACGTAGGGACCGTCTTCCGGCGCGCGATCGCCAATTCGCATATAGTAGGGTGTGAAGTCGTCGCCCATCAGGCTCGAATCGTATTCGAAGCCATGCTTGACCAGCAGTCCCACCATGTTTTCGCTGAGTCCCGCGCCGGGTGAACGGAATCCCACCGGCCTGCGCCCGGTCATCCGGGTCAGCACTTCGTTGCCGTGCACGAGGATATGCTCTTCGTCTTCGGGGCTTTTCGGATGGGTGTGCAGGTAGCCGTGGTTGCCGATTTCGTGGCCTTCCGCGACCAGCCGCTCGACTACCTGAGGAAACGTTTCGGCGCTGTGCCCCGGCACGAACCAGGTGGAGGGAACACTCCAGTGCTTGAGCATGTCCAGCAGGCGCATCGCGCCGACGCGGCCGAACTCGCCGCGCGAGATGGCGCTCAGCGATCCGGCGCGAAAGCCGCCGATCCACAGCGACAGCGCGTCGAAGTCGAAGGTAAGGCAGACGGAGATGTTCGCATCCATGTTCCACCTCTCGCGGCAGTCCGGCCGGCAGGCGCCGGCCCGGAGGTTTGTCTTGCGGCGTCTCGACTCACTCTTAGACTTTGGCCAGTGCTTCGAGCTTTTCCAGCCGTTGCTGGAGCTTTTTGTTTTCCTCGCGCAACTTGTCGATGTCTTCGCGCATCCGCGCGTCGTGTTCCGTCCGGCTGCGGCCTTCGCTGATGACCGCGATTGCGGTCCGCGCGCGGCGCTGGATCCTTCCGTCGAGGTCGCGGTCCGCCAGGCGGTGCAAGGGGGCGAGCGCGCGCGGATCGCCGATTTCCTCGAAGGCGGCCGGCAGCCGCATCCGCACCATGAACTCCTTGTCGTCGCTGAATGGCGCCAGGTAGTCGACGATCTCATCGCGCCATGGATCGCGCTGGCGCGCCATCTTTGCCAGCGCGCCTATTGCGGCAACACGGGCGCGGGGTGGCTTTCCATAAGCGCTCCATTCGCGCGCCACCGCGATGGTGCGCTCGTCGCGCGTCTCCGCCATCCCTCCCAGCGCATGCGCGCGGATGCTGTCGAGATGTGATTCACGGCGCATCGCTCCTTCGAGGATGTCGAAGGCCCGGCGATCGCGCGTCTCGCCAAGCGCAAGGGCGGCTTCCGCCTCCACGAGATAGCTCTCGTCGCCGCGTTCCACCAATTCAGCGAGAGCGGACGCGGCGCGTTCGTTGTTTCGGAACTGGCCCAACGCTCGCGCGACCGCGCGCCGCGCCTTCGGATGATTCACCTTGAGTCCTTCTATCAGCGCGTCGAGGGCGGCTTCGGTGCGAATCTCGCCGAGCGCGCTGGCGGCATCCGCCTGCACGCCCCAGAACTTGTCCCCCAGCATGGCATCGCGCAGGGCGGCAACCGCCTGCGGGCTGCCTTCCTTGCCGAGCTCGCGCGCGGCCGCCGCGCGGCCGATGGCTTCAGGTGCGTGCTTTAGTTCCGTCTCGAGCGCTTCGCGCCCGCGTTTATGCTTGAGGGTCTTGGCGATGTCGAAGTTGGGGTCGAAACGCACCGCCTTGGGCGCTTTGTCGGCAGGGAAGCTGAATACCTGCTCCGCCTGGCGAATCTCGACTCGATGGCGCGTTTCCTTACCGTCGCCGTCGAGGAGCGCGATGGTGGTGGTGAAGCGAAACAGTGGTGTGGTAGCGGAAGTCTTCTGGGTCTGTTTGACGGTCACGCTTGCGAGCTTGCGCTTGTCGTCATAGGAGCTGGTTACTTCGATTTCAGGGTGTCCCTCCTTGTACACCCATTGGTCGAAGAACCATTCGAGGTTGCGGCCGGTCGCATCTTCGAAGGCGCGTTCCAAATCGCGCGTGATTACGTTGCCGCCGCGATGGCGGGTGCAATAGAGGTTCAGCGACTTGAAAAAGAGCGCGTCGCCGACCTCTTGCCTGAGCATGTGCAGGACCAGCGATCCTTTTTCGTACAGATGGCGATCGAAGAGCTCGATAGGCGCGCGATAGCGGTTGCACACGATCGGGCGGCGATACTCGTGCGAATCTTCCGCGAGGTAGGCTTCCCGGTCCTGCCGGCGGTTCCACGCGAACTCGTCCGCGCCCAGATTTTCCTCGCACCATAGCGCCTCGAAGTAGGTGGCGAAGCCTTCGTTCAGCCACGCGTGCGCCCAGTCGCGGCAGGTGAGCAGGTCGCCCCACCATTGATGGGCGAGTTCGTGCGCGACCAGCGGATCGCTCTTGAAGTCGAGATGCGCGCGCGCATCGTGCAGCGTGTCCGCGGTCTGAGTCGTGGCCGAAGTGTTCTCCATCCCGCCGAAAATAAAATCGTTCACCGCCACCTGCGCGTATTTGGCGTAAGGGTAGGGGACTCCGATTATTCGCTCGAAGAACTGGATCATTTGCGGCGTGTTTCCGAACGCGCGGCGCGCGTCGTCCTCGCGGCCGGGATGCACGTAATAGACGACGGGCGTGGCGCCGGCGCAGTCCTCGATCGCGACAAATTCGCCCGCCGCCAGCGTGATCAGGTAGGTGGAATGCGGCACGTCGTGCCGCCAATGGAACGTGCGCGTGGCGGCCGCGGCGTTGCGGGTGTTGGAAATCAGCGCACCGTTGGAGATCGCGGTGAATTTTTCGGGAACGGTCGCGATCACCTCGCTGGTCGCCCGATCGTTCGGATAGTCGTAGCAGGGGAACCAGTAGCGAGAGTCTTCGTCCTCGCCCTGCGTCCATGCCTGGACGGGCTTGTCCGGGTAGGCTTCATCGGGACCCACGAAGTAAAGCCCGCGCCGCGGCGCGGCGGAATAATCAATTGCGACTTCGATCTCCGCGCCTGCCTTCAAAGCGCGCGGAAGGGCAACGATCACCTTTCCGTCTCGAACCTCGAATGCCGCTCGCTCGCCGCCGACCCGGACGGAACCGATATCGAGTTCGGCGGCATCGAACTCGAGGCTTGAGAGATCGTCAAGGATCGCCGCAAGGCGATGGGTCGCGGTTCCGCTGATGCGTTTCTTTTCAAAGTCCAGGGCGACTTCGAGCCGGACGTGGAGGATGTCGGCTACCCGGTCGCGCGGCCATTGCGGCTCGACGTGGGCGGGCTGAAACGGCCTGCGGCCGTTCTGGAAGCGGCCGGAGAACGCAAGGCGGTCGCCGATCTGTTCGGCAACCTCATCGAGAAAACGCGGCTTGTGCATGTGGGCGATCCTAACAAAGAATCCGCGAATTACGCAGATTCAAAGGTGCGGCTCCAGGCCGGCGCTCCGAACGATTTGGACGGCGCTACTCGTATCCTTGAACGAGAACCGGGGCGGCTGCCGCTATCCGCTATCGAGCACCAGCGCTTCGTTTGGAGCGAGACGCATTTTGCCGCTCGCGATTCGGCCCGGCTCGCGCCCGAAGTCGCTGCTCAGCAGGATTTTTCCCGAGGGCAATTCGATGCCGCGGGGTTCGTCCGCGAAGTTCAGCGCGACCATCGCGTGGCTGCCCGCCGCCTCGCGAGCGAACACGAAGCAGTCCGCGGGCGCATCGTCAACGACGCGGATAGTTCCCGCGGTCAATGCGGGCGATGCGCGGCGCGCGCGGATGGCGCGCCGGTAAAACGACAGCATCGAATAGGGATCGTCACTCTGCCTTGCCACGTTGACCGCGGCGCAGTTGCCGAGCGGCAACCACGGCGAGCGCGAACTCGTAAAGCCGCCGCCGGGTTCATTCGACCATTGCATCGGCGTGCGGCATCCGTCGCGGCCGACCGGATCGCGCCATCGTTCCCGCGAAATCTCCACGTCGGGCATCCCGATTTCCTCGCCGTAGTAGAGAAACGGCGTGCCGCGCAAACCGAGCAGCATCACCGCGGCGAGCCGGGCGCGGGCTTCGGTCGCGGGACCGCTCTGGTAGCGAGTGATGTGGCGGGGAAAATCATGGTTGGAAAGCGTCCAGGTCGGCCACGAGCCAGTGGGCAGGATACGTTCGATCTCCGCGACCTGCGCGCGAAACCGCTCGGCTTTCCAGGGGCAGAAGAGAAACCGGAAATTGAACGCTTGCTGCAATTCGTCGGGGCGCAAATAGAGCGCCAGCGACTCATTGCTGTGCGGCCATACCTCGCCAACCATCATCCGGTCGCCGTATTCGTCGATCACTCGCCGGAAGCCCCGGATGATTTCGTGGACTTCAGGCTGATCGAAGTCGTACAGATGGCGCTGTTTGAGGGCGACATCCGTTTGCGATCCCCACTCGACTTTCACCAGGGGCGGATTGTCGCGAAACTGCGCGTCTTTGATCATTCCGTGGATCACATCGACGCGATAGCCCGCCGCGCCGCGATCCAGCCAGAAGCGGATCACATCGTGCATCGCGGCGATGACCTCAGGATTGCGGTAGTTCAGGTCCGGCTGTTGTTCCAGAAACAGATGCAGGTACCATTCGCCGGTCGCTTCGTGCCATTTCCAGGCGGGTCCGCCGAAGATGCTCACCCAGTTGTTCGGCGGGTTGTCGGGCGCACCCGCCTTCCAGATGTACCAATCGCGCCGGGGATTGCTCCGCGACGACTGCGACTGCTGGAACCATCGATGGCGATCGGAGGTGTGGTTCGGAACCAGATCGAGGATGACGCGAATGCCGCGGCGGCGCGCTTCCCGAATCAGCCGATCGAACGCCGGCAGGCCGCCAAGGTCAGGATGCACGTCGCAGTAATCGCTGACATCGTAGCCCCAGTCGTTGAGCGGCGACGGATTGATTGGGCTCAGCCAGATCGCGTCGATACCGAGTGAGCGGTCGGTCCCGTCATTGAGATAGTCGAGGTGTTCGGTGATGCCGTCGAGGTCTCCGATGCCGTCGCCATTGGAGTCCGCAAAACTGCGCGGATAGATCTGGTAGAAAACCGCGCTCCGCCACCATTGCGAGGCCATCGCGTTGCTATCCGATTCTCAACCCGCCTGCGCCCGCCGCTAGCTTTCGAAGCCCAGGTCTTTGAGGCGCCGGCGCGCTTCGCCGGCGGCGTCGGAATGGACCATCAGGCGCACCGTCACCGCGGCCGTCGATCCCAGCATCCGCGACGCATCCGAGTCGAAAATGAAGCATTCGAGGCCGGAGCCTTCGAGCAGGTCATATGCGATTTTGACCTGGGTCGGGTCGATGCTGTTGAAGACCTCTTCGAGCTGGTCAGGCGGCGGCGCGCTTCTTCGATCCATGGATGGTTCCGTTTTCCGCTAGTCGCCAGCGGGGTTGTTTAGGGGAGTCCGAAGGATGCTTCTGATTCGATTGTAGATGACCAGCGCGGCCCCCGCGAGGATCAGTATCGCAATGATGGTGTCGAAGCGGTGGAAATAGGGAGCCAGCTCCTCCCAGTGCTGTCCCAGCTTCATGCCCGCATAGGCCAGTGCCAGGCACCACAAATAAGATCCTGCCAGCGTGTATACGGTGAAGGGCAACAGGCGCATCCGCGACACTCCCGCGGGCAGCGCGATAAACGTCCGAACCACCGGCAGAAGGCGGCTGATAAAGACGGCCGACCGGCCCCATTTGTCGAAGAACCAATCCGCCAATTCGATCTCGTGAGGCGCGATCAGCACCCATCGCCCGTAGTTCAGCAGAAACCATCGCCCGCTGTTCGCGCCTATGAAGTAGGCCACGTAGGACCCGAGCAGACATCCGACCGCGCCCGCGATCGCGACGAGCTGAAGCTCGAAGCGGCCGGTGTGAACCAGATAGCCGGAGAACGGCATGATTATCTCCGAGGGGAGGGGGATGCACGCGCTCTCGATCGCCATCATCAGGATGACGCCGCCGTAACCGAGCGATGAGATGGCCGCGATAATGAATGCTGATACGAGGGAAAAAATTTTTTCAGTCATGTGTGAACGGATGGCGCGGTCCGGGTTGCCGCGTTCTCAGAGCCTGCCATGAGCGGAAGGCGAAAGCGAGACGCGCGCGATTGCCCCAGTGCGCGCGGATCGCGTACACTGCAGAACGGCATTACTGCATATATGTTGACCGCCCGGCGGCTGCCGAGCCTCGGCGGCAGCCAGAATCTCCAGATGGAAGAAAGACCATGGCAAAGAACAGTCTCAGCATCGTCGATAACCGGACCGGCAAGAGTTACGAAATTCCGATCGAAGAAGGCGGAGTAATCCGCGCCTCCGCGCTGCGCAATATCAAAACCTCGCCGGAAGATTTCGGCCTGATGTCGTATGACCCCGCGTTTACCAACACCGCGTCGTGCCGGAGCAAAATTACCTTCATCGACGGCGACAAGGGCATCCTGCGCTACCGCGGTTATCCGATCGAAGAACTGGCTGAGAAGAGCAACTACCTGGAGACGGCCTACCTGATAGTGAAGGGCGAGCTGCCCGATCGCGAGCACTATCAGCGCTGGGAAAACAACATCAAGATTCACACGATGGTCCACGAGAGCATCAAGCAGTTCATGCAGGGCTATCGTTACGACGCGCATCCGATGGGGATGCTGCTGGGGACGGTGGGAGCGCTGTCGACGTTTTATCCGGACGCGGCGAATATCAACGACCTCGAGTCGCGCCGGCTGCAGACCCGCCGCCTGATCGGAAAGATGCCCACGCTGGCTGCATTCGCCTATCGGCACACGCGCGGGCTGCCATACGTTTATCCCGACAACGACCTCAGCTACACCGGCAATTTCATGTCGATGCTGTTCAAGATGACGGAGCTCAAGTACAAGCCCAATCCGGTCCTTGAACGGGCGCTCGACGTGCTTTTCATCCTGCACGCCGATCACGAGCAAAACTGTTCGGCCAACGCGATGCGATCGGTGGGAAGCTCGCAGCCGGACCCGTATGCGGCCGCCGCCGCGGCGGTGGCGGCGCTGTACGGACCGCTGCACGGGGGAGCCAACGAACAGGCGATCCGCGGGCTGATGGAGATCGGGTCGGTCAAGAACATTCCGGACATGATCAAGCGCGTGAAGAATCGCGAGCGCCGCCTGATGGGATTCGGGCATCGCGTTTACAAGAATTACGATCCGCGCGCGAAGATCCTGAAAAAGCTCGCCTATGAGGTCTTCGAGGTCACCGGCAAGAACCCGCTCATCGACATCGCGGTCGAACTCGAACGTATCGCGCTGGAAGACGACTATTTCGTCTCCCATAAGCTTTATCCGAACGTCGATTTCTACTCGGGCATAATTTACCAGGCGATGGGATTCCCGATGACGATGTTTCCGGTGCTGTTCGCGATTCCGCGGACGGCGGGCTGGATGGCGCAATGGGCGGAAATGGTCCGCGATCCCGAGCAGGCGATTGCGCGTCCGCGGCAGGTTTATATCGGCGAGCAGCTCCGTCATTACGCTCCGATCGATCAAAGGCCGAAGCCCACTCAGCGCGAAGACGCGGTAAGTGAAGCGATCTGAGCGCATCGGCGGGCGTCTGGGTGATGTTTCGCAGCCGCCGAGAGCCGAAGAGCAACCAGCGTTTGCGGGGGCTGTTTTTTCGATTTGCTTTCCGGGCCGCTTAATCTAAGACTTTGTAAGGCGCTGAATTTGCTCGTGGAAGGCGCGCAGTGAGCAAAAGTAGGAACGCCCCAACAGTCATCAAATACCTCAGCGTCGATGAAATGATGTTGAGGGTGGCGGAGATGCGCGCGGCCCGGCGTGATGCGCTCGTATCCACCCGCCAGCCGTCCTCGAATCCGCCTGTCCCGCAGACTTCCCTCGTTTTCCCGGAATACATAAGCCACTGCGAGCTCTGGTCTGCCGCGGAAGACGAGGACGCCGACACTTCGGTCATCCAGCCCAGGGCGCCACGGCGCGAGACCGGCGACAGGATTGTCGAAATTGCCTCGCGTCGCGAATCGCAACGGGGTTCACGAGCGATTACGGCGGGCCGCGAGCGTTACGTTTTCAGTGTCGCGACCCTGATGATCGCTGTCCTGATAGCGGCTGGCGCGGCAATCAGACCCAACAGCGGTAATTCATCGATCTCGATGATGGCGTCGTGGCAGCGTACGCTTGTCGCCGGCAGCCCCGCGTGGAACGAGATTGCTGACGATGACGTCCTCAAGGACGCTCCCACCGTCCGCAACTCCGCGCGGCGCAGGATTCCCCGAATTTCTCCTGAGCAATTGGAAAACGAAGTTCGCGATCTGCTCGCCAGCAACGGCTTTCCCGATATCGGCGTGTCGGCGAGCCGCCGCGGCGAGGTCTATCTCGCCGGCCGGGTCTTCAGCTCCGCCGAGGTTGACAGCATCGTTCGGATTGCGAACCTCGCGCAGCACGCCCGGCGCGTCTTTTTCCTTCATCCGGAAGTCCGCGAAGCGGAGGGCAAGGCGTTTTTGGGCGCGACGGCCGAATATGCACCCGAGGTCTGGGGCGCGCGGATTCGCAGCGTGATTATCGGTTCTCCGGCCTACAAGGCCGGAATCCGTATCGGTGACGTTATCCGTGAGTTCGACAACGCCGCTGTGACGAATGCGTCGGACCTCGGAAAGGCTCTCGCACAACACAAGCCGGGAGAGCGGGTTTCGATTCGAATCTGGCGCGACGGAGCCATCCGCTACCGGATTGCCCGGCTCGAACCGCTGCCCCAGTACGCGCTTCGCTGATGGCGCGCCGTCAGGCGCGTTCCGCGTAGCGCGGCTTGCGCTTCTCAAGAAAGGCGCGTGCGCCCTCCTCGATATAGCCTGCCCGAACGCATAGCACCTGATTGCGATCTTCCATCGCCAGCGCCTGTTCCAGGCTTCCCGCATCCACACTGGCCCACACGCATTCCTTGGTCAGACGAAGTCCGAGCGGCGACGTTTCCGTCATCTCTTCCGCGAGCTTCTTCGCCGCCGAGTCGACTTCGGAATCCGGGTGCAGTTCCGATACCAGGCCGGTTGCCAGCGCGCGTTCCGCGTTGATGAAACGTCCCGTCAGCATCAGTTCCGATGCGACCGACATACCGACCGCGCGGGGCAGGTGATAGCTCACGCCCATGTCGCATGCGCTCAGACCGATCCTGATGAAGGCGGCGTTGAAGCGCGCGGACTCGCCGGCGATTCGCACGTCGCATGCGAGCGCGAGCGCGAATCCTCCGCCCGCCGCAGGTCCGCGAATCGCGGCGATAAACGGCTGCGGCGCGCGCCGCATCGCGACTACGAGATCGCTCATTCGGCGTTGGGTTTCGACCGTGCCGGTGGTTGACGAGCCAAGTTCCGAGCCGCCCCGGTTCTGTTCCTTGAGATCGAGTCCGGCGCAGAAGGCGCGGCCCGCTCCGCGCATAATCACGACCCGCGTTTTCCGGTCGGTGGGCAGTTTGTGCAGATAGTCTTCGAGTTCTTCCACCATCTGGGCGCTAAGCGCGTTGAGATTGTGGGGACGATTGAGCGTAAGCCATGCGATTGAGCCTTCATTCTTAACTTCGATCGCCTGATATGCCATCGGACTGCTTCTCCTCGGTCGATTGCGCCCTTGATAGCGCTTTCCGAAGGCATTGAGTAGGGGGAGCCGTTTGACAAGCGCGGCGCGAACCTAATAGCTAACCGAAACAAAAGCTTTACGGAGAATTGCGCGGCGATGCCGACCAAGTACACCGACGTAAAGGGTCACGCGACCTATATTCACTATCACGGCGCCACCACGCTGCCTGACGTGATTCCCGACCTGTCCCGCGGGCGCAAGATCGTCTTCGTCCACGGTGCCGGCGGCAACGGCCATCCCTGGCACAACCAGATCGACGCGCTCGGGACGAAACACAGCCCGGTAGCGTTCGATTTGCCGGGTCACGGCCGTTCGGCGGGAGTGGAGGGCCTCAGGTCAATTCGCGATTACGGCGATTTTCTCGCGCACTTCATGGATGCGCTCAAGATTCAATCGGCGGTTATCGCGGGATGGTCGATGGGCGGCGCGATCGCGATGGACTTCGCGCTGCGTTACCCGGCTCGCGCCGAGGGGTTGATCCTGGTCGCGACGGCGGCAAAATTCGACATCCCCGAGGATCGTATCAAGCAACTGTGGGCGGTGATGATGGGGCGCGCGCCGCAGGCGTTCGTGACCGACGGCTTTTCGCAGAAAACCATCAAGGAAAACTTCAATGCGGTGCGCGAGATGTGGATGGAACAGATCAAGACCGACCCGCGCGTCCGGTACACGGATATTCGGGCGTGCAGCGAGATTGATCTGAGCGGCTCGATCTCCGCAATCCGAAAACCTGCCATCATTTTTGCCGGCGCCGAGGATGTGCTCACGCCGCCGGCGAACTCGGAGCTGATCAAAAACCGGATCGAGGGTTCGCGGCTTGAAGTGATTGCCGACGCGGGACACATGATTCCGGTCGAGCAGCCCGCCGCATTGAACGCCGCAATCGAAAAATTTCTCGCCGAACTGAAGTAGGAAGAACGCACATGAGTCTCAGCCGAAAAGCCTGCGTGGCCGGCGCGTATGAGCATCCCACCCGATTCGCGCCCGACAAGAGCATGTTCCAGATCATGGCGGAGAGCATCCGCGGCGCGCTCGACGACGCCGGCCTGACCATCAAGGATGTTGACGGCCTTTGCACGACCGGAATCGGAATGGGCGGGATGGGAATCGTGGGCTTCTGCGATTACCTGAACCTGACGCCGAACTTCGTCGATTCCACCGCGATCGGCGGATCGTCCTTCGTCGCGCACACTGCCCACGCAGCGGCCGCGATTGCCGCGGGACTCTGCGAGGTATGCGTTGTCGTTTACGGCTCCACCGCCGCCTCATCGCGTTTCGCGATCGGCACCGGCGGCGCGGGCGGAGGCGGCGATCCCTGCGATCAGTTCGAAATACCGTATGGACCGACCACGGTCGGCGCGTACGCGATGATCGCGCAGCGGCACATGCATGACTACGGCACGACGCCGGAACAGCTTGCCGAGATAGCGGTCGCGATGCGTCTGCATGCGTCGATGAATCCGGTGGCGAAGTATCGCGACCCGATCACGGTCGAAGACGTGTTGGCGTCGCGGGTCATCTCTTCGCCGCTTCATCTGCTCGACTGCTGCATCATCTCCGACGGCGGCGGCGCGCTGGTGATCACCTCGGCTGAGCGCGCCCGCGATCTGAAAAAGAAGCCGGTTTATATTCTGGGCACGGGCGAAACCGTGCGCCACGCGGCGCGCGGCCAGCGCGATTTCCTTGAAATCGCAGCCGCGCAGTCCGGCCGTCTCGCTTTCGAGCGTGCCGGGGTCAAGCACTCCGACATCGACATGGCGATGATCTACGACTCGTTCACCATCACCGTGCACACGACGCTGGAGAACCTCGGCTTCTGCAAGCGCGGAGAAGGGGGGGCGTTCGTGAGCGGAGGGCGGCTGCGCTTCGACGGAGATTTTCCGATCAACACCGACGGCGGCGGGCTGTCATCGAACCATCCGGGGATGCGCGGAATCTTCCTGGTCATCGAGGCGACCAGGCAGCTTCGCGGCGAATGTGGACCGCGCCAGGTAGTGGATTGCAAGACCGCGCTGGTGCACGGCACCGGCGGCGCGCTCGGCACCCGGCACTCGGGCGCAACTCTGATCCTGAGCAATCAATAGGAAACCAGTGCGATGGCCGATCAAAAGGAAAAGAAATACGCGAAGCCGCTTCCGCATGTCGACGAGGAAACCCGTCCCTGGTGGGAGGCCCTGCAGCGCCATGAGCTCTACGTGCAGAAGTGCCGCGATTGCGGCGACGTTCGCTACCATCCGCGCGCCCAGTGCACGAGTTGTCTTTCGCCGCGCACCGAGTGGGTGCGCTGCTCGGGAAGGGGCAAGGTTTATACTTTTACCGCGACCTATCAGAATCAGGCGCCCGGGTTCCGCGAATCGCTGCCGTATATCATGGCCTGGGTCGAGCTCGACGAAGGCTTGAAAATGCTGACCAATCTGGTGGAATGCCGTCCGGAAGAGGTTAAAATAGGAATGCCCGTCGAGGTCGTATACGAGGATGTCACTCCGGAGGTGACGCTCGCGAAGTTTCGCCCGGCGAGGTAAGGAACATAATCCTGGTGAGCACAACCCTTGACCTGCATACGCATAGCGAAGCATCCGAGGACAGCCGAGCACCGGTAGAGGCCTACCTCAACTGGATAAAGCTAAGGCGCGCCGAGCGTCCGCTCGACGGCATCGTCCTGACGGAGCATCGCCAGTTCAACCGCAACGCCGACTATCGTCATCTCGAGGACAAGTTCGGCGTTATGGTGCTGCGCGCTTCAGAGGTGGAAACCAATTACGGCCACGTGTTGGTGTACGGCGTCAACGACGACATCCTGAAGCGATTCGATTTTGCCAACGTCAGGCTGGACGCGCAGGAATTGATCAACGAGGTGGCGCGGATGGGCGGGATCGCCGTCCCGTGCCATCCCGGCCGCCCGAATATCGGGCTTTACGAGCATTACCAGAACAAGCCGTCGCTCGAGAACGTGATCGCGGTGGAGGTGCTGAACGGCGGATCGCGCAAGGGCGAGGACGAGCGAAGCGCGGAGCTGGTTCAGCGGTACGGATACAGCGCGATCGGCGGTTCCGACAGCCACCTGGTGAGCCTGATCGGACTATGCGCAACCCGCTTCGCCGCCGAGATTCGCTCGATCGACGATCTCGTGCAGGAGTTGAAGAACGGCGCTTACGAACCGGTTGACTTCCGTCCGCGGCGCAAGCCCGTTCCGCACGCGGAAGCGGTTGTGACGAGATAATCTCTATGGCGGTTAACTACGATCCCAATCTGATCGGCAGGGTTTTCGAGACTACCGATCCGGTCGAAGTGAAGGCGGAGCGAATCAGGAGTTTTTGCGAGGCGCTCGGCGAAAGCAGTCCGCAATACGCCGGCGGCGAAGTTGCGCCGCCAGCCTATGCCGTCACCTTTCGCAACGGGCGGCACTTCTTCCAGCACGTTCCCCGTTTCGGACGCGCCGGCTTCGACGCGGGCAAAGATGTCGAGTTTGTCCGGCCGATTCGCGCGGGCGATAAAATAACCCTGAGCTCGCACGTCAAGGAAATCTACGAAAAGACCGGCCGTACCGGCACGATGGTCTTCGTAGTGGTGCGATCGACATTGAAGAACCAGAACGGCGAAGAGGTCGCTCATATCGACCATCGCTTTATGAATCGCACCTGAACCAGGAAAAGCACCAACCGTGAAAAACTTCGCAGACGTTCAAATCGGCGATACCCTCGGGCCCGTCCATCAATTCATCAGCAAGGACCAGTGCCGCAACTATGCCCGGCAATGCGGGCTCGACGCACCGCGCTTCACCGATGACGAAGGCGCGCGCAAGGAAGGCCTGCCCGGGATGATTCTGCCCGGCAACATGAGCCTCGGCATCCTGAGCAAGCTGGTGACGGACTGGATCGGGGCCGACGGGGGCGCCAGGCTGGTGCGGCTCAGCACGACCTATCGCGTGCCCGTGCAGCCTGACCGCACGCTGACGCTGCAGGGATTCATCACCCACGCGACGGAAGCCGAGCGCACCGCGGAGATCGACGTCTGGATCGAAAACGAGGACGCCGAGCGCCTGGTCACCGGCACCGCGACGGTGCAATTCGACAAGTAGGTTGGGATTCTTCCAGCGATCGCTGCGAGAGCGCGCGCTTCGCGGAGCGCGTTATCCAACGGAACAGATCACACGATCGCGCGGAGTTCCCGCGCCACATCGTGGCGCGCGATCAAAACCGCCGGAATCAGGCTGCTGATGGTTCCTATCGCAATCGCGATCCCCAGACCCTCCAGCGCGACCTTGGGCAGAAAGCCGATTCGGAAGGCGAGCGGGCCCAGCGAACGCGCCAGATGCGGCATCAGGCGCAGGATCGCATAAGCGATCACACCTCCGAGCAGACCGCTGAACACGCCGATCAGGGTGCCCTCGGCGGTAAGGCAAGAGATGACCGTCCCGCGCGTGAAGCCCATCGAACGCATCACCGCGAGCTCGTGGCGGCGCTCCCGCACCGCCATCGAGGCCGTGTTGCTCGCAACCAGCGCGATCGTGACTACCACGATCACCGCGATGAACTTCATTCCGTCGAACAGCAGGCGGTAGTTTTTGATCGCGATACGAACGAATCCCGCCTCGGACTCCGATTTGGTCGGGGCCGTCGAGTTGTCGAACAGATCGTCGATTTCCGAAGCCACGGCTGTAACGTTTTCCGAGCGATCGACCCGCGAGAATAACAGCATGATCGTTCCGGGGCGGCCGAGTGCTTCGTCGAGAAAGTCCTCGCGAATCACGACCGCGGAGGGTGGCACTGCGCCTCCGAGCGTTCCCACTATTTTGAGCTTGAGATCGATCGGATATGCCACGCCGTGGAGGATGAGGTTGTCGCCGATATGCCAGTGGTAGAGCTTCATCAACTGCTGCCCGACCAGCGCGCCCGACCGGGTGTGCCGGAGTTCTTCGGCCTGATCGTGCTTGATGTCCCAATCGGGAAAGAGGGCTTCGATCTGCCGCGGGTCCATCGCAACCGCGGGCACGAAGTCCTTGGGGTCTCGGTATGTGCTCGCGAATACTGACTCGCCGGTGACGGCCTCGATATGCCTTAGGCGGGCGACTCTGGCCGCATAGGCGGCGGGCAGCGGATAAGACAATCCCGTCTTTGCGTAGGTGATTATTCGAACGGAATTGGCGCGGTCGCGCAGAATCTCATCGACCAGCGTCGGCAGGCTCATCAGCGCGCCGAACATGAATACCGAAACGGCGATGGACAGCACGGTCAGCAGGGTTCTGCGGCGGTTGCGCAGCAGGTTGCGGAAAATCAGGGGAAGCAGCTTCATTCCTGAGAAAAGCTTACTCCGGAGCGGATCGCCGACACAGATCGTTCGTTTTAAGCGGCGAACTATCTGCTAGACTTGGCCGCGACGGATCGTGGCTTCCCATCGCATCAAAGCCCCCGCGCTTCGCGCGGGAGATACGGTAGCGGTTGTTGCGCCCGCTGCGGCCCTCGAGCGTTCGTACCTGGAAAGGGGCGTAAACGCGCTTAACTCGATGGGGTTTCGCGTCAAAGTATCGGAACGGGTGCTGGATCGCGCGGGCGTTCTGGCGGGGCCCGATGCCGACCGCGCGGCGGAGGTTCAGGCCGCGTTTGCGGATGATTCCGTGCGGGCGATCTTCGCGGCACGCGGTGGCTACGGATGCGGTCGTATCCTGCCGCTGCTCGATTTCGCCGCGATTCGCCGCACACCCAAACCCTTCGTCGGCTTCTCCGATGAAACTTTCCTGCTCAATGCACTGGTCGAAAAAGCCGGAATAGTCGCGTTCCACGGACCGATGGTTGCGATGGATTTTGCGCGCGGCCTGAGCGAACGCTCGACCGATCATATGCGGGGTCTGCTGTGCGGCGAAATATCGTCGTTCGAGCTCGAGGCGCGCGAGACCGTGCGTCCGGGAGTCGCGCAAGGCGAGCTGATCGGCGGATGCCTGTCGGTGATCGTCGCGATGCTCGCGACGCCGTATGCACCCGACTTTCGCGGGAAGGTGATTTTTCTCGAAGATACCGGGGAGCGGGCTTACAGGATCGACCGGATGCTGGTGCAGTTGCGGCAATCGGGCGCCCTTTCCGCCGCAGCCGCCCTTGTATTCGGTGCGATTCGGCCGGTTGACGGAAGCGAGGCGGAGAGCCGCGCGATCGCGGAATTCATTTCGGAACAGACCGCCGATCTTCGTATTCCGGTGATGGCGGGAATTGAAGCCGGCCACGGCACCGAGAACTTCACGATTCCGTTCGGAGTTCGCGTCAGGGTGGATGCTTCGGCGCGCCGGATGGTGTTCCTTGAAGCTCCGGTTTCATAGGCGATGGCGCGCGATTGTTCGCAAGCGCGCGAGATCGCAGTTGCAGTGGAGCCCGGCTAGCCGCATAAATTAGGTTGCGGTATCGCACGTAAGACGCGGTGGGAGCGGATTAGTTTTGGGATGGGGTGAAGTAGAGCAGGCCTTCAACAACGCGGTCGAGCGCGGCGCCATTCCGGGTGCGGCCGTCGTAGTTCGCGTAGGCAACGACATCGCGTTCGAGGGCGCCTTCGGCTTCCGTTCGATCGTTCCCAATCGCACCCCGATGAAGATCGATACCGTCTTCGATCTGTCGTCGCTGACGAAGGCGCTTGCTACGTCGGTGGCCGCGATGATGCTTGCGGGTGACGGGAGATTGCGCCTGGCGGATCGGGTCACGCGCTTTTTCCACAACTTCGGCGTCCACGGCAAAAGCATCGTGACTTTTCGCCATCTGCTGGCGCATTGCTCGGGGCTGGCCGCATGGCGTCCGTTCCACGAACGAATTGCGGCGATCGAAAAGGGCGGCAAGGTCAACTTCATGGCGAGTTACGGCGCGAAGGAGTTTACCTACGAAGAGATCCATCGCGAGCGCCCCGAAGCGCCGCCCGGCACGAGGACCATCTACTCCGACCTCAATTTCATCCTGCTCGGCGAGACGATCGAGAAGATTACGACTTTGCCGTTGAACCGCTTTTGCCGGGAAAAAATCTTCAAGCCGCTCGGCCTTCGCGCGACCGATTTTATCGATATTGCGCTGGTGCGCTCCCGCCGCCTGGAACCGGTGCCAGACATGTTCGCGCCGACAGAGATTTGCCCATCGCGCGGACGCCTGCTGGTGGGCGAGGTTGATGACGAGAACGCATATGCGATGGGCGGCGTCGCCGGACACGCGGGTCTGTTCGCCCCGGTGCGCGAGGTCGATCGAGTCGCAGCCGAGTTGATCGCCTGCTGGGCAGGCCGCTCCGACTTCCTGCCGCAGAAAGTGGTGCGCGAGTTCTGGACCCGCGATTTGACCGTGGCCGGATCGACCTGGGCTCTCGGCTGGGATACGCCGTCACCTCAAGGCTCGAGCTCAGGCCGCCATTTCTCGCCCAACGCGGTCGGCCATCTCGGTTTCACCGGCACTTCAATATGGATCGAGCCTGAGCGCCGGATTGCGGTTTCATTGCTGACCAACCGGGTGCATCCCCGCCGCGACAACCAGGCGATTCGCGATTTCCGCCCCCGGATTCACGACCTGATCATGGAAGCGATCGACGGTGCCTGATTCAGAGAGCAACGCGCGTCTGGCGCGCATCCCCGAAAACGTACGCCATGTTCACCTGATCGGCGTGGCCGGAACCGCGATGGCGGCGCTGGCGGGGATGCTGGTCGAACGAGGTTTTCGCGTGAGCGGCTCGGACAACCAGTTTTACGAGCCGACCGCATCGCTGCTGCGCGGTTCAAAAGTCGAGCTGAAGACGGGCTTCGCCGCGAGCAATCTTGCGCCCGCGCCAGATCTGGCCGTGGTCGGCAATGTCGTCCAGCGGGTCAACCCGGAAGCGCAGGCGCTGCTCGCCTCGCCGATACCATACATCTCGATGCCCGAGGCGCTATGGCACTTCTTTCTCAAGGGCAAGCGCGTGATGATGGTAGCCGGGACACACGGCAAGACGACGTCGACCGCGATGATGGCGCATGTGCTTGCGTCGGCGGGACGGGATCCCTCGATGCTGGTTGGGGGAGTCGCACTGGACTTCGGTTCGAACTATCGGCTCGGAAACGGCCCTCACTTCGTGATCGAGGGAGATGAATACGACACCGCATTCTTCGACAAGGGCCCGAAGTTTCTCCATTATCGCGCCGAAGGCGCGATCGTCACCGCCGTCGAATTCGATCACGCTGACATCTATCGCGATCTCGAGCACGTAAAGTCGAGCTTTCGCGCGCTGGCCGCGCAAGCGCATCAGGTCCTCGTGGTGTCAGCCGATTTTCCGCACGCGATCGATTCGATGAAGGAATCGCAGGCCCGGGTTATCACTTTCGGCCTCGACGGCGGCGAGTTCCGCGCCGTGAATGTGCGCGTGGGAGCGGACGGGGCCAGATTCGACATCGATCGAAACGGCAAGCCCGCCGCGCAGGGCCTGCATCTTCCCATCGGCGGAAGAATGAACGTCGCCAACGCGCTTGGGGTATTCGTGCTGCTGGCTGAGTTCGGTCTTTCGTCGAGCGAGATCGCGCGCGGGCTGAAATCCTTCAAAAGCGTTGCGCGCCGCCAGCAGGTGATCGGCGAGGCCGCCGGCGTCACCGTGATCGATGACTTCGCTCATCATCCTACCGCCATCCGGGTCACGCTTCAGGCTATCGGGGAGCGTTTTCCCGGACGGCGGCTGCTGGCTGCGTTCGAGCCGCGATCCAACACGGCGCGCCGCAATGTCTTTCAACGGGAGTTCGCATCCGCCTTCAAGGGTGCCGCGCGAGTTTATCTGGCGCCGGTGTATTTCAAAGATACCGATCCGATTCCCCCGGCCGAGCGGCTTGATACCGCATCTTTGGTAGCCGAAATAACCTCGCAAGGCGCCGACACTTTCGCGTGCGCTTCGAATGACGAAATTCTGGAACGGATGGTTGCCGACGCACGGCCGGGCGACGTTGCGCTGTTTATGTCCAATGGGCCGTTCGATCGGCTAAAGGACCGGTTCCTGGAAGCGTTGCGCACCAGGACCGCATGAGGCGCTCAAGCAGGCGGGCTTACCGGCGGGCGTCCATCACTCGCCGTCTGGCGGCAGCTGCAAAGGCGGCAAATCGAAGATGGCGGCCGGGGCGCCAGGAGCATCGCCCGATGCGTTCACTTTGATAAAGCGCGCGCGATCGACGAGCTTGTTCCACAGCGCCTTCGGGGTTGAGGTGAAGACGAGGTCCGGATGGGCCGGAACTTCGTACCACGAACCTTCCATTTTCTCCGCGCGCAATTGATCCTGGCCCCACTGGGAGTACCCCAGGAACACACGGACGTTGGCCTTGTCCAGGTGCGGATCCTTCAGTATCTCGGCAATCTGCCTGGGGTCGACCGTCATGTACAAGTCGGCGAACACGTGACTCTCACCCTTCGCGGGCGCCGCCGTGCGCCGAACCATGATGACGGCGTCGGGTTCCACCGGTCCGCCGAAGTAAACCGTTCCCGAAGCGTCATCCAGGTCGACCGAATGGGGAAAAACGCGCTTGACCGGTATAGCGGTAGGTTTGTTGATTATCAGCCCGGCAACCAGCGAGATTGCCGGCGCCGGAATCATCAGGATTACGGATTTTTCAAACAGCGGGTCGGCGATGGTCGGTTGAGCGACCAGAAAATCCTGCTCATCGTCCCCGAGCCCGACCGCCGGCGGCGCGAGAGCCAGAATCGCAATTGCCGCCGCAATCAGAACCCGAAGCGGCCGGCTTTTCGCTCGATTTGGGACCCTTCGAGACATTTGAAAACTTCCCGCAGGTTCCGGGGGTTGCTTAGTAGCCGTGAAGCGGATCGACCACGTTGAGCAGCGGCTGGTTCAGGCTGAAGCGCCGCAGATTTTCCACGAACAGTTCGCAGGCCTTGTCCATGTACGCTCGATTTGCACCAGAGATGTGAGGGGTCAGGATCACATTCTCCATATCCCACAACGGACTCGAGGAATCGAGCGGCTCCTGCTCGAAGACATCGAGGCCCGCGCCGCCGATCTTTGCGCCGCGAAGGGCTTCGATCAGCACCGGCTCGTCGATAACTTCGCCGCGTCCCACATTGACAATATATGCGCCGGGTTTCATGGCGGCAATTTCGTTTGCGCCGATGAACTTGCGCGTGGCTTGGGTGAGCGGAAGCGTAACTGAAACGTAATCGCTCTCGCGAAGGAGCTCGCGGCACTGATCGGGTCCGAAGAATTTGCGGGGAATCCGGCCTTCAGGATCGCCGAGTCCCGCCGGGCACCATCCGTGGTCGCGACGGTCGTCCGGATTGCGCTTCAAAGCCAGCACCGTCATCCCAAAAGCATCGGCCAGGCGAGCCGTCTCGCGGCCGATCGAGCCGTAGCCGACGATGCCGACAGTTTTCCCCCTGAGCACATCGACGCTGTTCATGAAGCCGCCACGCCGGTTCCATTCGCGATGCCTCTGCGCGCGCATCGCGACATGGAAACGATGCGAGTAGGCGAGCATCGATCCGATCGTATATTCGGCGATAGGCGTCGCGTGGATGCCGCTCGAGGTTGTCAGCGGTATTCCCGGGCTGTTGCGCATCCAGGGCGCCGCATGATCGGCACCGGCGCTCAGTAGATGCACCCAGCGCAGGCGCGGTGCGTGCCTCGCCAGGTCTTCCGGCATCCTGAAGCCCAGCAGCACGTCGCATCCACCGGAAGCGAGCGAACACACTTCTTCGTTCGACCGGCAGGCGCGATCCACGATTTCGAGGCCGGGCAAGGATTGCTCGATCAACGCACGATGAGCAGGGTCCAAGGCGACGGTTGCTACTATTTTCATGGCGGGTATGCGGAAAACTGTCGCACGGGCGCCGCGCTATCTTCAAGCCGCAAGCAGCCATTGAGCACCATCGCGCGCCAGCTTATGATCGGAAAGCGCCGGCAACTGCCCGGGCAATCACCATGAAACGCTCTTATCTGGTCGGGATTGTCGTTTCTTCGGCAATCTTTCTTGCCGGAACGTGCGCGGTCGCGCAGACTGGCGCCGGCTCCCAACTCCAACCCCAGGGGCAGGGCTCCTCCGCCAGCGGAGCCGCGATCGCTCCGCAGGGAGGGGAAAATGATGCGACCCTCGAGTTGGCGCCGCAACCGGGGTCGGTGCCCATTAAGCCGAAGGTCGAGGAGATCCCCGGCGAAAGAAGCTTCCGTCCTGACAGCGACACCGCCTCCATCAATCGCAACCTAAATCCGGGTGCGGAAGGCGGCGGCTCGGAGCGCCCATCGCGCCGGGGCCGCCCGTATCTAGGCATTGAAGTGCAGTATGCCAGCGAATGCTTCAAAGGAGCCGAGGAATACGGCCTGAAGATCACCAAGGTCGATCCGAACAGTCCCGCGTGGGCCGCGGGTTTGCGAGGACCTACCGGAGCGACCAACCTCGGCGCGGCGGGCGTCACGGCGGGAACGTTGCTGGGTCCGCTTAATACGGTAGTGAACCGCCTGCTCGAGAAGACCGGTTCGCTGGGCGTGGACGGCGACCTCATCGTCGCCGTCGATGATCAACGTATCCGAAATCAGGCCGATCTTGATTACAAGATGGCGCAGCTCAAGCCCGGCGACACGCTCTACCTGACGGTGATCCGGCCCACTGGCGACGGCAATCACAAGACGCTGAAGATTGCCGTGAAGGTCGGCGAATGGGGCCAACCGGTCGCCAACGCCGACTCGCCTTCGGGAACGGAATAATCCAGCCCTTCACCCGCACGACCATCGGCATTCGCGGATAGGTTCAGAATCGCGATTGATTGTCTGCTAAGGTGGGAAGGTTGCCGCCTCTCGCGCGTCCTGTTCGCACGAGGGGAGGGCCGATTTGCGTTTACCCAACGGAGTTGCTTTGCAGCGCAGCATCAAAGAAGCCGCCAGCGAATTGGAAGCGCGCCTGAATGCAGGGCGGGACCGGCGCTTTCCCGTGATGGGGCTCAAAGGCGCCGCCGGGCCGCTGATGCTGCGGGAAGTGGCGCTCCGGTTTGACCGTCCGATTCTGGCGGTCACCTCGCGTGCCAGCGAAGCTGAAGCCTTTCTTCACGAGCTGGCTTTCTTTCTCGACCAGCCGCGCGATGCGGATGCGGCCGGCCGCCGAGCGCATCTGCTGCCCGCATGGGAGATAAAGCCGTTCGCGCATCTTTCCCCTCCGCCCGATATCCAGGCCGCGCAGGTAGCGGCGCTCTTCGCGATGCTCCGGCAGCCTTCTCCGATCGTCATCACGTCGGTCGAAGCGCTGATGATGCGGACGATTCCCCGTTCGGTCCTCGATGATTCGATAATTCGGGTTGCGACGGGCGACCGGCTCGATCTCGAGGGGCTCGTCGATGCGCTGGTCTCGGCCGGTTATCAGCGGATTCCTCAGACCGAGGAGCCGGGAGATTTCAGCATCCGCGGCGGAATCGTGGATGCGTTCTCGCCGCTGCATGCGGAGCCCGTACGGATCGAGATGGAAGACGATCGGGTCACTTCGATCCGGCGCTTTGCTCCCGATACCCAGAGATCGGCGGCAACCGTATCGGAAGCGATCATCGCTCGCACGCGTTTCGTCGCGCCCAGTTCGCTCAAGGATGCCCGGGTTGCGGCTGCGATGGCGGTGCGGGCCGCCGACCTCGGGATGGTTCGAAAAGAAGTGGCGGAACTGGAGGAGACTCTCGCGAATGGACTGCTCTTTCCGGGCGCGGAGCTGCTGATGCCGTATCTTTACGAGACTCCACTGGATTCGGTCTTCAGCTACCTGCCCGACAATGCGATTCTGTGGCTGGTCGACCCCGGCCGGATCGTTGCGGAGGCGCATCGTTTCGCCGACAAGATTGCCGAGGAAGCCGCCGCCGCGGCGGAGCGCCATTCGTTTCACCCCGAGCCGAACCTGCTCTACCTGCCGGCTGATGAAATCGAAAACGCCCTGGCGCAGCGCATCGCGGTGGAAGTCGGATCGCTCATTACGGTCGCGCCGCCCCGCGAGGGATGGGCCGAACCCGTTGAAGTCAAGTCGCAGGCAAGTTTGCGTCTTGCCTCCACCGCGCTCTCCGGCGGGCGCTCTGTCCCCAGCTTTGAGCCCCTCGCGAGTGAGCTCAAAGAGGTCCAGCGCTCTCAGGGCAGGGCCCTGATGATCGTCGAAGGACCGCACCAGGTCGCCCGACTCAAGCGGCATCTGGAGGCCTACGACCTTGAAGTCAACACCGATTGCCGCTCGTTCGGCCAATTGCTCGAATGGCCTGACTATCGGCCGGCAATCATGGAGGGTGAGCTTTCGGCCGGCGCGATCCTTCAGTCCGACGGGATTTACCTCTACAGCGAGGAAGAACTGTTCGGAGAGCCGCGCGTGCGCCGCCGCACCCGGCCGACGCCAAAAGGCGCGATTTTGGCCCTCGAAGAACTGAAGCCGGACGATCTCGTTGTGCACATCGATCACGGAATTGGCCGCTTTCGCGGGCTTCGCCATCTGCGCGTGGCGGATGTTGAGGGCGACTTTCTCAATCTCGAATATGCCGGCAATGACACCATGTACGTGCCGGTCGAGCGCATCAACCTGGTCCAGCGCTACATCGGCGGCGACAACGAGGAACCCAAGCTCGATCGCCTGGGCAGCGGTTCATGGGAAAAGGTAAAGCGCCGAACCAGGCAGGCGGTGCTCGCGATGGCCGCCGAACTGCTCGAAGTGTATGCGGCCCGCGAAGTCCTCGAAGGGCATGCGTTCCCGATCCCGAGCGAGTTCCAGGAGTTCACCGATCGCTTCGAGTTCGAGGAAACTCCCGACCAGCAGGCCGCCATCGACGATGTTGTTCGCGACCTGACGAGGCCGAAGCCGATGGACCGGCTTATCTGCGGCGATGCGGGCTTCGGCAAGACCGAAGTAGCGCTGCGCGCCGCTTTTATCGCGGTGATGGATACGCGGCAGGTCGCGGTGCTGGTGCCCACCACGGTGCTGGCCGAGCAGCACTACAACACGTTCCGTAAGCGGTTTGCCGACTATCCGGTGCGGATCGACATGGTGTCGCGCTTCCGCAGCTCGCGGGAGAACCGTCAAGTAATCGAGGATCTGGCCGCGGGCAAGATCGACATCGTGGTCGGCACTCACCGTCTGCTGCAGAGCGACGTGAGCTTTCCCCGCCTCGGCCTGCTCATCATCGACGAGGAGCACCGGTTCGGAGTCGCCGACAAGGAGCGCATCAAGAGGCTGCGCAAGCTGGTCGCGGTGCTGACGATGACCGCGACGCCGATTCCTCGAACCTTGCACATGGCGATGCTGGGAATTCGCGATCTATCCGTAATCCAGACGCCGCCTCCGGATCGGCAGCAGATTCGCACTTTCGTCGCGCACTTTGACGACGCGCTGATTCGGGAGGTGGTTCTGCGCGAACTCAACCGTGGCGGTCAGGTCTTTTTCGTTCACAACCGGGTCGAGAATATCGAGTACATGGCGCGGCATCTTCGCACCCTGATCCCTGAAGCGAAGGTCGCGGTCGCCCACGGACAACTGAAGGAGCGCCAGCTCGAGGATGTCATGCGCGAGTTCGTCGAAAACCGCGTGAACGTGCTCGTCTGCTCGGCGATCATCGAGTCAGGCCTCGATATTCCCAACGCGAACACGATGATCATCAACCGCGCCGACCATTTCGGGCTGGCACAGCTCTACCAGTTGCGCGGCCGGGTCGGCCGCTCCCGCCAGAAGGCATACGCCTATCTGCTCATCCCCGGCGAACACATCATCACCCGCGATGCCAAGCGGCGAATCGACGCGCTACGGGAACTGGTCGAAGCCGAATCCGGAAGCGGATTCAAGCTTGCGATGGCCGACCTCGAGCATCGCGGCGCCGGAAATCTGCTGGGCCGCGAGCAATCCGGAGAAATCGCGGCGGTGGGATTTGAGCTTTACGCCGAGATGATGGAAGAGGCGATCGCCGAATTGCGAGGCGAGGAACGGCGTCCGGATTTCGAACCCGAACTGAAGCTGGGAATTCCAGCCTATATTCCCGATGCCTACGTGCCCGACGAGAATGAGCGGCTGGTGCTCTACCGCCGCTTCGGACGCGCCAATTCCGAACAGGATCTGATCGATTTGCGTGATGAGATGCGCGACCGATTCGGGCCGGTTCCCACCCTGGTCGAGAACCTGGTCGCCGCGATGAATCTGCGCAGAAAGATGAAAGAGCAGCTCATCCTCAGCGCGATCGTCAAGGGAGCGCAGCTTGAAGTCCGGTTTCATCCCGATGCCCCGGTCGATACCGCGCGGCTGGCGGCGCTGGCCGACGCCAACCGGCGCACCATGAAGCTGACGCCTTCCTACCAGGTAATCGTGAAAATAGAGCCGGGTGAATATTCGCAGACATTTGCGCAGGTTGACGGCGTTTTCCAGGCGCTGGCCGCGTGCGAGAGTTTGAACGCCCCGCCGCGTCCCGCCAACTCCGTCATCAACTAGGCTTTTCAGGATACATTTGACCCATGTTTTTCGATGCGGACAGGTGCTTGCCAAAGGACCGGCCATTTCCTGACCGTCCATCGGAAGCTAAGCTGAGACGCGGTATGCGAATCGATGGAACGGTGCGGCTTCCTCTTGCCCTGGCGGCCGCATCGCTCGCCGCTGCCTTGGCTATCGGCACTTCCGGATGCTTTCTTGCGGCGCTCAAGCGAGGACGCGCCAAACCTTCGCCGGCGCCCAGCGGCGTTGCCGCGGCGAGCCCGTCTCCGACGCCATTGGCGCCGAGTCCGCAGGCGACTCCGGACGCGCTTATCGTGCAGAAACCGCCCGAAGCGCCCGGTGTTACCGTCGCGCACATTGTCGCCAGCGTGGACGGCGAACCAATCACCAACCGCGATGTTGAGCAATTCAGCGCGGCGGTGGGCCGGCCCGTGAGCGCCGCTGATATCGCGAACAACGAGGATGCGAAGGCGGCGCTGAAGGCGCTCATCTCGCAGAAGCTGCTCGAAAAGGAAATTGAGCAATATTCGAGCAAGGTCGATGAAGAGCAGATCGACAATTACGTCGATGCGATTCGCCGTGAAAAGCACCTCACGCCCGAGCAGTTCAAGGCGGCGTTGGCCCAAAGCGGCCTCAGCATGGACGATTTTCGCAAGCACGCGCGCGAGGAGCTGGAAAAAGAGGTGATGATTCGCGAACAGGTGCGCCAGCGAGTCAACGTCTCGAACGCCGATATCCAGGCGTATTACAACGAGCACAAGGCCGACTTCACCGTAACCACCGAGAAGCTCAAGCTTGCGCAAATCCTGATCGGAGTGCCGCAGAACGCCACTCCCCAGCAGGTGGCGACGCTGCAGGCCAAGGCCGAAAGAATTCGCAAGGAAGCCGCGGCCGGCGTCGATTTCGGCGATCTGGCCCGCAAATACTCCGACGACGTTTCGCGCAACAGCGGCGGCGAGCTCGGATGGTTCACTCCTCAGGACGTAATGGACCAGGTTTACGCCGCCGTTAAAAACCTCAAGCCCGGCGACGTCTCCCAGGTCATCCGCACCAGCCACGGCTTTCACATTCTGAAACTCGAAGATCACCAGGTTCCCGGCGTTCGCCCTCTGGATGAAGTCAAAGGCGAAATCCGCAACCAGCTCATCAACGAGCGCGCGAACGCGCAGCTACAGAGCTGGATCGAAACCGACCTGGTCAAACAGCACGACGTCGAGACGTTCTATTGATCCGATGATCGCCCGCACAAGCGCGCCCCCGCTAATCGCGATCAGCATGGGCGACCCGGCAGGCGTCGGCCCGGAGGTCGTGCTCAAGGCTGTGGCGTCCATCGCGCGCGCTCGGCATCCTCCGCGGGTCGTCGTGATCGGAGACCTGAACGTGATGGCGGAGACGGCGCGCAGGCTGCGGCGAGTTCCCAGGCCTTATCTCTGGAACCCTGGCGATGCCGCGCTGCCGCTCACGCGAGGAATCGCGATAATGCCGGCCAGCGATCTGCCGAAGATGGCGCGCCGTCCCGGCCATCCCACCGCCGAAGGAGGCGACGCGTGCTTCCGCTACGTTGTAATGGGCGCTCGGATGGCGATGGATGGAGAAATCGATGCGCTCGTCACTGCGCCCATCAGCAAGGAATGGTGGGATCGCGCCGGGCATCACTATCCCGGACATTCCGAGCTGCTGGCCGAGATCGGAAAAGCCAGGCGGTGGCGGATGATGTTTGCGGGCGGCCAACTCAAGCTGGCACTGGTGACGGTGCATATGGGTTTGAAAGAGGTAAGCGCGAAGCTGACTCGCCCGGCAGTCTTTGAGACGATCCGCCTCCTCCATCGCCATCTTCGCGAAAACGCGAGGGTCGCCAGTCCGCGTATCGCAGTGTTGGGCTTCAACCCGCACGCCGGCGAAAATGGACTTTTTGGCGACGAAGAGATTCGCGCGATAGCTCCCGCGATTCGCGCCGCGCGGCGTGCGGGAATCGATGCGTTCGGGCCGATTCCGCCCGACACCGCCTTCATCCGCCCGGCCGGCCGGTTCAACTTCGACGGGGCTGTGGCAATGTATCACGATCAGGGCTTGATTCCGCTGAAGACTCTGGAGTTTGATCGCGCCGTGAACGTGACGCTGGGGTTGCCGTTTGTCCGGACCTCGCCGGATCATGGAACCGCGATGGATATCGCGGGCACCGGGCGGGCCAACCCTTCGAGCATGATCGCCGCCCTCGAGTACGCGTGGCGCGTGGCGCAAGCGCGCGGAGGGGCCGCGCGGCGGCGCGGCGAGTGATGGCTGACAAGATAATCATCAAGGGCGCGCGCGAGCATAATCTCAAGAATATCGATCTGGAGATTCCGCGCGACCGCCTCGTCGTTATCACCGGGCTCAGCGGATCGGGCAAGTCTTCGCTCGCCTTCGATACCATCTATGCGGAAGGACAGCGCCGCTATGTCGAATCGCTCTCGGCCTACGCGCGCCAGTTTCTCGAGCAGATGGAGAAGCCGGATGTGGACTCGATCGACGGGCTTTCGCCCGCCATCTCGATCGAGCAGAAGACGACCTCGCACAACCCGCGATCGACCGTCGGCACTATCACCGAGATTTACGATTATCTGCGGCTGCTGTTCGCGCGGATCGGCCACGCATTCTGTTACAAATGCGGGCGCGAAATCAGCCAGCAGAGCGTCCAGCAGATCGGCGATCGCATCATGTCCTGGCCCGAGGGCACGCGAATCCATGTCCTGGCGCCGATCGTCCGCGACCGCAAAGGGGAATATCGCAAAGAACTGTCAGATCTGCGCCGCGCCGGCTTCGTGCGCGTCAAGATTGACGGCAAGATCTACGAGTTGGGCGAGGAGCCGGCGCTCAACAAGAATCAGCGCCATACGATCGAGGTGATGGTCGATCGGCTGGCGATTCGCCCGGGAATCGAGAAGCGGCTCAGCGATTCGCTGGAAGTCGCCTTCAAATACGGGCAGGACCTCCTCAAGATCGAGCGGCTCGACGAAAAAAAAGACGGCGAGGCCATCTACTTCAGCCAGCGCTTCGCCTGTGTTGAATGCGGAATTTCCTATCCGGAAATCACGCCGCGGATGTTTTCCTTCAACAGCCCTCACGGCGCGTGCGCGGAATGCTCCGGAATCGGCTCGATAATGTATTTCGACCCGGAACTGGTGGTGCAGGACGAAGACCTGAGCATCGCCGACGGCGCGATCGCGCCCTGGGCGACCATGAACTACATGCAGCCGGTTCTGGATGCACTGGCGGCGCATTACCGCTTCAGCCTCGATCAGCCCTGGAAAACCCTCCCGGCAAAGGTGCGCAAGGCGATTCTCCAGGGATCGGGCGGCGAGGAAATCGAGTTCTCCTACAACCGCGGACACCATCACGCCGAATACGCCAAGGCATTCGAGGGCGTTCTGCAATGGCTCGATCGGCGCTACAAGGAGACCGAGTCCGAAGGGGTCCGCGAGTGGCTGGAAGCGTACATGAACATGCGGCCGTGCCCGTCGTGCGAAGGCGCGCGGCTTAAAAAGGAGAGCCTGTTCGTCCGCTTTAACGGCAAGTCGATTGCCGAAGTGACCGCGATGTCGATAAAGCAGGCGCTGCAATTCTTTGCGGCGCCGAAACTGAGTCCGCAGGAAACCGAGATCGGCCGCCTGATCCTCAAGGAAATTCGCGAGCGGCTCAACTTTCTCGCCGACGTGGGATTGGACTACCTGACGCTGGACCGCACGGCCGGCACGCTCTCGGGCGGCGAGGGCCAGCGTATCCGCCTGGCTACGCAAATCGGCTCGAGCCTGGTGGGCGTGCTGTATATCCTCGATGAGCCCTCGATTGGCCTCCATCAGCGCGATAATCAGCGCCTGCTGGCGACGCTGAAGCGCCTCAAGGAGTTGGGCAACACCGTGCTGGTGGTTGAGCACGACCGCGAGACGATGCTCGAGGCGGACCATATCATCGACATGGGACCGGGCGCGGGAGCGCAGGGCGGCTATCTGGTCGCTCAGGGCACTCCCGAGCAGATCATGAAGAACCCAGCCTCGCTGACCGGCAAATATCTGTCGGGGGAACTCGAGATTCCGGTTCCTTCACGCCGCCGCGCGCTTGCGGGTCGATGGCTGACCGTGAAAGGGGCGCGGGAAAACAATCTGCGCGATCTGACCGTTCAGTTTCCGCTCGGCGTGTTTACGTGTATCACGGGCGTTTCGGGCTCGGGCAAATCCACTCTCATTCTCGACACGCTCTACCGCGCGCTGGCGCAGAAGCTGAATCGATCGCGCGAGCACGCCGGCGCGTACAAGAGCCTCGAAGGCATCGAGCATCTGGACAAGGTGATTCACGTGGACCAGAGCCCGATCGGCCGCACGCCTCGGTCCAATCCCGCAACCTACACGGGCCTGTTCACGCATATCCGCGAGCTGTTCGCACAGCTTCCCGATGCGCGGATGCGCGGCTACGGTCCGGGGAGATTTTCCTTCAACGTCAAGGGCGGACGATGCGAAGCGTGCGAAGGCGACGGAATTATCCGTATCGAGATGCATTTCCTTCCCGACGTGTACGTGACCTGCGAGGTTTGCGGAGGGCGCCGCTACAACCGCGACACACTCGAGATTCAATACAAGGGCCGCAACATCTCGGAAGTCCTGAACATGAGCGTTGCCGAGGCGCTGGACTTCATGGGATCGGTGCCGCCCATCCGCCAGAAGCTGGAGACGCTGCGCGACGTCGGCCTCGATTACATCCACCTTGGCCAGTCCGCCACCACTCTGTCCGGCGGCGAGGCGCAGCGCATCAAGCTCGCCAAGGAGCTGTCGCGTCGCGCGACCGGACGCACCTTGTACATCCTCGATGAGCCGACCACGGGGCTTCATTTCGACGACATCAAGCGGCTGCTCGATGTGCTCGGACGGCTGGCGGACTCCGGCAACACGATCATCGTCATCGAGCACAACCTTGACGTGATCAAGACCGCTGACTACGTGATCGATCTCGGGCCGGAGGGCGGCGACCGCGGCGGCTCTATCGTCGCCAAGGGCACGCCAGAAGAGATCGCGACGGTGGCAGCCTCGCATACCGGCCGGTTCCTGCGCGAAGTCCTGCGCCAGCGTGCGGCCGCATAGTTCCACCGAAAAGAGGGTTTCGATGAAGCAGCTTCGCGTTGTGGCGCTGTCCACACTCTTGCTCCTTCCGGCAGGATGCGCTCCCGGCGTCAGCCTTGACTCAGAGCCGATGGCGGCAAAGCACAAGGTCGATCGGATTCAGGACCTGTCGATGGCGATCGAGCGGTCACCGCGCGATCCAAAATTTTACGTGGAGCGCGCTGAAGCGTATGAACGCAACGGCGAGTACAAAGCGGCGATCGGCGACCTGGACAGCGCTATCGCGCTGAGCCCCGGCAACGCGCAGTATCAGTTTCTGCGCGGCGTTGCGTATGCCTACGCGGGGGACGAGAAGACGGCCGAGCAGGAATTCAGCCGGGCGGAAGCGATGGCGCCCGGTTCGGCGGCGAGCTACAACGCCCGGGCGTGGCTGCTCGCGACCGACCCCAACCCCGGCAAGCGCGACGGGAAAAAGGCCGTCGACTATGCGACCAAAGCCTGCGAGATGACCAATTGGCAGGATCCGGAGATCATCGAGACGCTCGCAGCGGCATACGCGGAGGCCGGCAACTTCGATGAAGCGGTAAAATGGCAGCGCAAGGCCGTTGATCTTACCCCCACCACATTTCTGACCACCCTCGATGAGCGGCGCGCGCGGCTGGATCTGTACGAACGCAATCAGCCCTGGCGGCCGACTCCGCCGAATCATCCGCTCGCGCCGTCATAGACGATTCTTCCCTCCCGCACGCGCGCGAACGGCGTCATCTCATGCGCGCGCAGGGTGCCGTCGGGCATGATGTGATCGACGCGCCATCCGAACATCACGAGATGGTCGGAGATGATGCGCCGATGGCATCGCCACCACAGCCCCTCGGAACACATGTACGCGGTGCGGGCGACCGCGGCCGCATCGGCCAGCTCCTTCAATCCCTCCGCGAAATCCTGCGAGTCGGCGTAGTCGGCGTAAGAACGAAACGCGGGATGCGTCCAAGCCGTATGCGGTGAATCATCGCGCTTGCTGTGGCGTCGCCCGCCCAGCCGCTTCATCCATCGATATTCGATGCCGGCTCGGTCGAGCGATCGCGACAGCTCCGCCTGATTGAATTGCGGCCATCGGCGCGATGACGGAAAAGAGCGTACATCCGCCACCAGCGCGATACGGTGCTCTGCGAGCAGCTCCAGCAAGCGTTCGATCGGATGCGTCGAGTGCCCGACCGTGAAGACATGCCGCGATTGCCGAGTCACAGCCGCAGCCTATCGCGGATTGCGCCCGACTGAACATCGGCGCCGTCCTCGGACGGGGAGTTTTCTAATGGCCGGTGGCAGTGCGCGCCAGCATCGGCTTGTCGATCGCCGCTTCACGCTGGTTCGCGACGGCGACCAGCAGTGCGTCGTCCGGATGCAAATACTTGCGGGCGGCGTCGAGCACGTCCTGTTTCGTCACCGATTCGATGAGGCTCGGATACCGGTCGGCGTAGTCGAGGCCGAGATTGAAAATTTCGACGTCGAGCATGAAGGAGGCGATTTGGCTCTGGCGATCGAGCTTCAGAGGAAAGCTGCCGATGAGAAACTTTTTCGCGCTCGCCAGTTCCGCATCCGAGACCGGATTTTCCTGAATTTCGCGCATTTGCTGCAGGACCAGCTTTATCGCTTCGTTGGCGCTCTGGTTTTTGGTCTGGAGCACGACGGCGAACGGTCCCGGAAACAGGCGCGCATCGAACAGGCTGGAGATGCTGTAAGCGAGGCCGGCTTTGCTGCGCACGACCTTCATCAGCCGCGACGCGAACATTCCTCCGCCGAAGATATAATTCAATACTTGAACTTTGTAGTAGTCGGGATTCGTGCGGGAAATTCCGACAAATCCCAGCATTATGTTGGCCTGCTGGACGTTGCGGTCGATGAGCTTGATGTTGAGTCCCTTGGGCAATGCCGGCGGGGTGGGCGCGGTCTCCGCCGTAACGGTTCCCTTGGGGCCCGGCAGCTCTTTCTCAAGCAGTGCTTTAACTTCATCCGCCTGCACGTCGCCGACCACGGCGATAACCGCGCTGCCGAGCTTGTAGTAGTCCTGATAGAACTTGCGAACGTCGTCCGGCGTGAGATGGGCGACCGATTCGGCCGTCCCCGTCACCGGATGTCCGTACGCGGTGTCGCCGAATAACTCTTTGGCGAAGGCGACGCCGGCTACGTACCCGGGTTCCTCTTCCGCAGCCTTGATGCCGGCAACCTGCTCGGCGCGCTTGCGCTCGATGTCCGCATCGCGCAGGCCCGGGTCGGACAGTATTCCGGCCATCAGGGCGAGGGTGTCTTTCTCGTATTTTTTGAGCGAGGTGAAGCCCGCCACCGCGTAGTCATGTCCCGCGGAAAGAGACAGCGAGCTTCCCATGAAGTCGATCTTTTCGTTGAATTTTTCGGAGCTGAGATCTTTCGTCCCCTGGTTGACGCATCGCGCGGTCAGCGCGGCCAGGCCGGCTTTGCCCGAGGGGTCGTGCCGCGAGCCCGCGTCCAGCGCGATCGAGAACGTCACCATCGGGAGCTGATGCTCTTCGGCGACGAGCAGCACCGCGCCATTGGAAAGCTTCATCCGCTTGATATCGAGGGCGCGGGCGGAAACGGGGGCGACCGCGATGGCCGCGAAGGCGACGGCGCAGGCCGCGAGGATTTGAAGGATCAGGGCGCGGGCGCGTCTCATCGCATTACCTCGTCGCTCACCGCATCGTCGATGTGTCGTACTTGTCCGCCGCTGAGTCCGCCTCCGGCAGCGCCCCTGGGCAGCATCCCGGTCGGAATCAGCACCCCCATCGTGCGGTTCTCGCTGACGAGGTACTTGCGCGCGACGCGCTGGACATCAGCGGCCGTGACCTTGTCGATGCCTGGAAGGTAGTCATCGACCTGCTTGTAGCCGCCAAGCATTTCATAGATTCCAAGCAGCATCGCCTCTCGGAAAATCGAATCCTGGCCGAATACGAACTGCGCTTGTTCGAGGTTCTTGGCCTTTTGCAGCTCGTCCGCGGCGACCGGATGGTCGCGCACTTCGGCGATTTCGTTGTCCACCTCCGCGATCGCATCCTCGGTCTTGACGCCCGGACGCATCTGCGCGGCGACGATGAACAGGCTGGGATCGAAGGAAGTCATGTCGAAGCCGGCATTGATGTCCACCACCATCCGCTTTTGCACCACCATCCGCCGGTACAGCCGCGAGCTCTTGCCGTCGGCGAGAATCTCGCCCAGGACTTCCAGGGCGTAGGCGTCGCTGCCGGCCTTGAGGTTAGGCACGTGGAAGCCTTCTTCGAACGCGGGCAGGTCGGCGGGATGGCGCAGCTCGATGCGCCGTTCGCCCCTCTGCTCGGGTTCGACTTCCGTGACCGGAGGCGGCTTGGGGCCGTTCTTGATCCCCGAGAACGCCTCTTCGATTTGCTTCATGACCTGTCCGGCCTTGAAGTCGCCGACGGCCACGATGATCGCGTTTTGCGGCGAGTAATAAATGTTGTGATACGCGTACACGTCGTCGAGCGTGAGCCGCCGAATATCCTGCATCCAGCCGATCGTGGGCCAGTGATACGGATGCTCGACGAAGGCCGCCGCGCGCATCTGCTCATCGAGCGCATCCTCGGGCTTGTCCTCGGTCGACATCCGCCGCTCTTCCATCACCACCGCGCGTTCCGAATCGAACCCCTGTGGCGCGAAATTGGCCATCCGGTCCGCTTCCAGCGAGATCGGCACTTCGAGGTGGTTCTTGTTGATGTCCTCGAAGTAGTCGGTGTAGTCGGAAGTGGTGAAGGCGTTATCGACTCCGCCGTTTTCCTGGATGATGTTCGAGAACTGCTCCGGGCCGTATTTCCTGGTTCCGCGGAACATCAGATGTTCCAGCAGATGCGACAAGCCGGTCTTGCCGAACTGTTCGTTGCGCGACCCGACGTGATAGAACACGTTGAAGGTCGCGACCGGGGCTTTGTGATTTTCCAGCACGAGCACTCGGATGCCGTTGGGCAGCGTCTCGGCCTTGACCGCGTCGGCGATGCCCGCGGTGGCGGGCACGGATGCGATCGACACGAGCGCCGCGGCGGCCGCGATCGCGCGGAGCATGCGACGGATGAAGAATGTAGCGGTGATCATGGTTGACGAACCATCTAACGCCGCCGGTTGCGTCCGAGTCAAGAAAGGGTTTGCGTGCCGGAACGCATTTAGCGAAATTGCATCGATGATTCAGTCTCTGTAACAATTGTTTACATCTTCTGATGAATGAAACCGGCGAAAAGGCCCAGGAACTCCACGCGATCAAAGGCGTTCTCACCAAGTTCATGCGGATGCTGTTTCCGCTCGAATTTCGCATCGATTCGATCGCGAACAACGGCCCTCTGCTGCCGTTCAATTACCCGCTGATCCCGGGAGAAATGATCTATCTGCCCGAACGCGTCGAGCCCTTCGGCGAGCCGGGACACGCGTATAGCTATTATTTTGTGACCACCGCGCACCTCGCCGCGCGCCACGACTTCGGAACTTTCAAGTTCCGGCTGTCCGATCTGTCCGGCTTCGAGGAACGGGCCGAAACCGGAGTCGAGGCCATCGACAGCTTCGTGGCCTCGTTCGAAGACCCGGCGCTGGCGGGCGCGCTCATGCGCGTGGGCGAGGCGGCGCGAATCGACGCCGAACTTGCGCGGCGCTACCGGGGACTGGCTCCGCGGATCGCCGAAATCAACCGGGCGCTTGTCGGCCTGATGCCGCCGGACGCGCTGAGCACGATGCTGGTGCGGGGCTCGCTCGATCTGCTCGGTGAAGACGAGGAAATCGTCCCAAGCTTCACGCGGATGGCCTCGTCGTTCTTTGCGCCACTGCGCGAGCCGGGCGCCGACGTGCTGACCACCGCGCGCCAGGTCATCGCGCTGTATCGATGGATCCAGGACTTGATCGAGCGCGCACGCCAGGCCGGGGAAGGTGATCCCCTCGCCGGCGACGCCGATCGGATGCGCAACGACCTCATCTCGAGCCGCATGAAGTCCGAAGGCGGCAGCGACTCCGCGGGTGAGGACGGAGAGCACAGCGACGGCGGCGGCGAGCCCGACCAGCGCCTTAGCATGGAAACCTCCGGCCAGCAGAACAAGGGCGCCAAAGGCCGCGCTCTTTCTCCCGAAGAACTGCGCAAACTGATCGAGCAGGGCGCGGAAATCCGTCCTTCCCAGGGCGACGGCAACGCCGACGGGGACGGCATGTACCTGACCCAGTTGACCGGCAAGCAGCTCAGCGAACTCGAGCAGATGCGCGAGCAGCTTGCGGAAGTCGGATCGATGACGGGGCAGGGGCGGCTGATGCTGGCGCGCAACCGCCAGGATTCCTATTACGCATACGACGAATGGGACTACGTGCTCGGCGATTACCGGCGCAACTGGTGCCGCCTGCGCGAAATCCAGCTCGCCGGCGACGAAGGCGACTTTTTTAACGAGACGCTCAACCGCTATTCCGAGCTGCTGCCGATTATCCGCCGCAACTTCCAGAGAATTCGCCCGGCATCGTACCGGATGGTGCGCGGACTCGAAGACGGCGAGGAAATCGACCTCGATCGCAGCATCGAGGCGCGCGTTTCGCGCCGGATGGGCGAGATGCCCGATCCGCGCGTCTACAAGGCGCGCAAAAAGGAAGCGCGCGACGTCGCGACGCTCTTTCTCCTCGACATGTCCGCCTCGACCGACGAGCCGATTCATCGCGAACCGCGCAAGTACAACGATGACGACGATCCGGATGATTGGATGAAGGCGTGGCAGCGCCGGCCTCAGGCCGCGCAGCGCCCCCGCCGCATCATCGACGTGAACAAGGAAGCGCTGGTGATCATGGCGCAGTCGCTCGAGGAACTCGGCGACCAGTACGCGATCATGGGCTTCTCCGGTCACGGCCGCGACAATGTCGAGTTCTATGTAATCAAGGAGTTCGACCAGGAACTGTCGGACGAGGTCCGCGCCCGCGTCGGCGCGGTCGAGCCAAAGCGATCGACCCGGATGGGCGCCGCGATTCGCCACGTGCGCGAAAAATTCAAGGATGTCACCTCGCGCGCAAAGCATGTGATCCTGCTGAGCGACGGCTTTCCGCAGGATTTCGACTACGGCCACGACCGCCGTTCCAACGCCTACGGAATCCAGGACACGATGGTCGCGCTGAAGGAACTGGAGATGTCCGGGGTGCTGCCGTTCTGCATCACGGTGGACAAGACCGGCCACGACTACCTGCGGCAGATGTGCCAATCGTCGCGCTATCTCGTCATCGAGGACATCACCTCTCTGCCGCGCCAGCTCCCCAAGGTCTACGAGCAAGTAGTGCGCTGGTAAAAGCGCACGGCGGCGCCCGCCGCCTCTTCCCGTGCGATTTCGGTCAGCGCGGCGCGATGCGCGCTGTCGGCGCCGTACCTCCAAGGTAATTGAAGACAGCCGCGCGTCCGCACTACCTGATAAACGCCGGCATCGCGGCAGCGATCGCAAAAATAGCGCGATGACGGCGGAGGTATTCACGATGAGCAACGTCACGGAAGTCATCGACAGCTACATCGCGGCCTGGAACGAGAGAGACGCGCGGCGGCGCCGGGAACTGATCGCCAGGACCTGGACCGAAGACGGCACCTATATCGATCCGAGCCGCGGCGGCGCGGGCTACGAACAACTGAACGCGATGATTCAAACCGTGCACAACGCGTTCGGGCCGGAGTATCGCTTTCGGCTCGCAAGCCGCGTCGATGAGTACGGCGACCGCGTTCGGTTTCAATGGGAGGCGGGCGGAACCAAGGAAGCTCCCCTTCACTTCGTTGGAACCGACTTCGCCATTCTCGGCGGCGACGGCCGCTTCAAGTCGGTGACCGGCTTCGTCGACGAGGCGCCGGGGATGGAGCCGGCTGCTCGCGCCGCCGACTGATCATTCCGCAATCCGCAGGGCGATTGCCGAACGGCAATCGCCCTGCGGGGAACCGGATCCTCGTTCTTCCGGTTTCTTGAATCGCCTGGGCACGCCAGGCGCAGTAATCCGAAAGCTCGACCAGTTACGCACATTTCAGAGAAAGAAACATACAATTTGACAAATTTTAAGTCGTCTTGTTAGGATGCGCGCCGAACGCCCGGTCGAAAGGGGGATCTCATGCGACAGACTTGTGCCACGCGCTTTATTCTGTGCAGCGTTGGATTCTCGCTCGCCGTCATTGCGGCTGCCTGTTCAGGCTCCTCCGGAACTCCCGCTCAAGCTCCCTCACCCGCGAACGTTGTCGAGTTTTCGGTAACCACGGATGCCTCTCAGCCGAGCCGCCCCTTGTCGCTGGCTGTAGGACCGGACCGCAATATCTGGTTTACCGAGTTCGAGGCGAAGAGCATCGGGCTTCTGGATCTGGCCAGTAATTCGGTCTCCCACTACCCGATTCCTTCCTCGGGCAGCAATCCGACCCACATCACGATGGGACCGGACGGGCAATTGTGGTTCACCGAGACCGGCCCGGCGGATTCCGATCCGGCCGATACGGGAATAAACAACCTTGGACAAATCTCGGCCACCGGCGAGATCAAGGAAATTCCTCTGCCGGTGACCGACAGCGATCCGACCGGGATGACGCTGGGTCCCGACGGCAACGTGTGGTTTACCGAGGCGGCGACCGGGGACGCCCGGCGCTCGACTGCGGAAGGGGTGATATCGGATCCGATCGCGGCGAGCGCGGCGAACAGTATGCCGGGCGGGATGACGAATGGCCCGGATGGAAACCTGTGGTTCACCGAAAACGCCACGGGAATCGTGGATCGCCTTACGCCGGACGGTGTTCTGAACAGCTTTCCGCTTTCCAACGCGGGAAGTGCTCCGACCGAACTGGCGGTTGGCGCCGACGGAAACCTGTGGTTTGCGGAAGGGGCCGCGGACAAGATCGGTCGAATCACTCCCGATGGCACGGTCAGCGAGTTTGTCACTCCGACCAGCAACAGCGTTCCGGGGGGAGTGGCGCTCGGTCCCGATTGCGACATCTGGTTCACCGAGACCAACGCCAACCAGATCGGCCGTATCGATTCGTCCGGCCATATCACGGAGTTCACGCTGCCCACTCCGAACAGCCAGCCGGCTGGAATCATACTCGGTCCCGACGGCAATTTGTGGTTCGCGGAGTCGGCGGCCAACAAAATCGCCAAGCTGATTCCTCCGCCGGGTTCGCCGACCTCCTGCGCCGCGGTTACGCTGCCCCCTGTTGCCAAATGCCAGGACGCCAAGGTCAATACCGATGCGGGTGCGTGCACGGCTTCCAGCGCTTCGATCGACAACGGATCCTTCGACCCTCAGAACATCTCGTTCACCGAATCGACCTCGCCGGCCGGCCCTTACAACCTGGGCCAGACTGCCGCGACTCTGACGGTGCGGCGCTCGCCGACCGTGGCGGCTGCGTGCGCCGCCCAGGTTGAGGTTGACGACGTTGAGCCTCCAACGCTGACTTGTCCGTCGGCGGTTTCGACTCAGTGCACGTCCGCGGCGGGCGCGATTGTCAGCCTGACGCCGACCGCGACCGACAATTGTCCCAACCTCGGTACGCCGACGTGCCAGGGTTCAGGTTCTTCGTTTCCGCTAGGCTCGACTTCGGTTACCTGCAGTGTCAGCGACAGTTCGCATAACACCAGCAGTTGCATAACCACGGTGACGGTCGTCGACACTACGCCTCCGGTAATTACGGCCTTGTCCGCGGCGCCGTCCGTACTCTGGGCGCCCGACCATAAGCTCGTTCCGGTAACCGTGTCCGTGTCGGCCACGGACACTTGCGATCCGTCGGCGGCTTCGCGATGCAGCATCGTGGGCGTGAGCGCCAATCAGCGGATCTCGCCCCGCGACTTCAAGGTGACCGGTCCCCTGACGGTGATGCTCTCCGCGGAGCGCGAGGGGCACGGCAGTCGCGCTTACAGTATCCAGGTCAAATGCTCAGATGCGTCGGGAAACAGCGCGATCGGCGTCGTAACCGTCGCCGTTCCGCACGATCAGGGCGAGCGCGACGATGACGACCATGAGCATCACGGCGATTCTGGACAGAGGCGCTAAATGGCAGCCGACGCTGGTGAGCGTTGGCTCGCCGGCAGCGCGGCTTGAACCATTACCTCACAGGTAATCGTCTGGCGCGCGGCGCATTGCTAGCCTTGCCGCCATGGAAACTCATCACAATGGATCGGCAATCGAGCTGAACGGCGCCGGGCCGCTCTTGCGGCGGTGGCGCGAGGCGCGGCACCTGAGCCAACTCGAACTTGCCCTGGAGGCGGAAGTGTCCGCCCGGCATATCAGCTTCCTTGAGACCGGGCGCGCTACGCCGAGCCGGGAAATGCTGCTGACGCTTTCCAATGTGCTGGAGATTCCGCTGCGCGAGCGCAATGTCCTGCTGCAGGCGGCCGGATACGCGCCTTTGTACCGCGAGACGAGTCTCGCGGATCCGCGGATGAGCCATGTGCGCGCGGCGGTTGAACTGATCCTCAAGCAGCACGAACCGCGCAGCGCGCTTGCCTTCGATCGCCAGCACGACATCGTGATGGCGAACAGCGCGTTCGTCCGGTTTCTGGACACGCTTTTGCCCGACGAACCCGTGAAGCTGGCTCCGCTTAAGGTTTCGCCCGAGCCGCGACCGAATCTGATGCGCCTGATGTTCCATCCGGACAAGCTGCGCAAATTCATCCTGAACTGGGAACCGATCGCCAAGTCTCTTCTCAACGAGGCCTATCGCATGGCAGCGTGGGCGCGCGACGAGCAGACGGAGAAGCTGCTCGCCGAGATTCTCTCCTATCCGGGAGTGCCGGAGAGATGGCGCGAGCCGGACCTCGAAGCGCCGCGCGCGCTTATCCTTCCGGTCGAGATGAAGTTCGGCGACCGGGTGCTCCGGATGTTCAGCACGGTCACGACGGTTGGCAGGCCGCAGGACGTGACGCTGGAAGAACTGCACATCGAGGCCTTCTATCCCGCCGGCGACTAATCGAGATAGGGCGGGATTTCGAGATCGGATGCGCGTCCTTCACGATGCGCTGAGGGCGCGATATTCGCTCTCGACGATACCCATCACGACGATGTCGTGGTAACCGCCGCTCCAGTAGCGCTGTTCTCTGAGCACGCCCTCGCGCCTGAAACCGCACTTCTCGTACGATCTGATCGCGCGCTGATTGTAATCGTAGACGTGCAGCCACAGCCGATGCAGGTTGAGCTTGTCGAACGCGAGCCTCATCAGCACGCGCATCGCATCCGTTCCGTATCCCCGGTTCCAGCAGCCCTTGTCGCCGATCATGATGCCGACCGGCGAATGGCGGTTTACCCAATCGATGCCGTTGAAGCTGATCGTGCCGATGGGCCGGTGGTCGGCCAGCGTCTCGATCACAAAGATCTTGTTGGAAGGCGACTCCGACAGGCCGGCCTGCTCGATAAACTTCCGCTCGGCGATCGAGGAGATGGGAAAGGCGACCATCCCGCTGCCGAGGAACTGCGTAACGTCCTCGTCGTTGATCCATTTCATCACGAAGTCGAGGTCGGAGAATTCGTAGCCTCTGAGCCGGATCATCTTTCCTTCCATCGCGCGTCCTCCTATAGGCAAAAAAAGAAGGGCGGCCTTTGCGAGGCCGCCCTTCTTCAGGGTCTTTGGATCGAATGCCTCGTCAGTTCCCTTTGGGGAGCCCCAATACGCGTTCGCCGATGATGTTGTGCTGGATCTCGCTGGTGCCGCCCGCGATCGTCAGCGCCCGCGACGCAAGCATCCGGTACGACCACTTGCCTCTGTCCACCGCGAACGGGGCCTTGAATTCCATCTGGGCATACGGTCCGAGCAGTTCCATCGCGAACTTGTTCATCTTGAGGTTCAGTTCGCTGGTGACAAGCTTCAGCACCGAGCCCTCGGGACCGGGCGGAAGCCCCTTCAGGCGGCGCGTGAGCTGCCGATAACCCGTGTACTTCAGCGCGAGCGCTTCCGCCGCGAAGCCCGAGATTTTCTGTCGGACGCTGGAATCATCCCAGGCGGATTTCCCGTTATGCCGGACCGTCCTGGCGAGATCCGCAAGCTCGTGCACCTGGCCCATCAGGTCGCGTCCGCCGCCAATCCCCGACCGCTCGAACATCAGCGTCGTGATCGCCACCTGCCATCCCTGGTTCTTTTCGCCGACCAGGTTCTTCTTGGGCACTTTGACGTCCTCGAAGAATACTTCGTTGAAGTTGGCGTCGCCGGTTATCTGCACCAGCGGGCGAACGGTAACGCCCGGCGAATGCATGTCCACCAGGACGTAGCTGATTCCCTTGTGCTTCGGCGCGCTCGGATCGGTGCGTACGAGCAGGATGCACCAGTCGGCGTGATGCGCATCCGAGGTCCACACCTTCTGTCCGTTGACGATAAAGTAATCGCCTTCCTCGACCGCGCGGGTCTGCAGCGATGCGACGTCGGAACCCGATCCCGGCTCGGAATAACCTTGGCACCAGATCTCTTCGGCCGACAGGATCTTCGGCACGAAGCGTTTTTTCTGTTCTTCGGTGCCCCAATGGATGAGCGTGGGGCCGACCAGCATGATGCCGAGGCCGTTGACGAGTTGGGGCGTGTTCGCGCGCGCCAGTTCTTCGTTATAGATGAGCTGCTGGGTGAGCGTGGCGCCGCGGCCGCCGTATTCCTTGGGCCAGCTCAGTCCGACCCATCCGGCCGCGTGCATTTTGCGATGCCAATCCAGACGCCGCTGCCAGTCGTCCTTTCCGCCCTCATGCATGAAATCGGCGCTGTCGTCTTCGGAAGTGCTCTGCGGGCGGTTCTGTTCGAGCCAGGTGCGAAATTCCCGGCGAAACGCCTCGTCTTCGGCGCTGAATTTGAAATCCATGCGAAGCCTCCAGTGATAGAGGGCGGCTTGCGCGGGCATAGCCGCGGGATGCCTTCCGCCCCAATCCCTAACAGACGTTATATAGACCGCGGCTCAAAATTCGCGCAAGCCGCGCGCGGAATCGGCGATCGCTACTTTCCGCTCGGCGCCATCCGCAAGTAGATGCTCGGATCCGTCCGTTCCATGACCCGATCGGGGATCTGCAGCGCTGTGAATCCGAACCGCTGGTAGAGCCCGTGCGCGTCCCGCGTGCCCAGGAGCCATCGGCGCAGATGCTGCAAATCGGGATGGCGCACAACTTCGGCCATCATCGCTTTCGCGATGCCGCGCCGCCGCCACGGCCCAAGAACGAATACGTCGGCAAGGTACGCGAAAGTCGAGTAGTCCGTGACCACCCGGGCGAAACCGATCTGTTCGTTCCGATAGTAGGCGCCGAAACACAACGAGTTCTGGATCGAGCGTTCGACGATGTCACGCGGGATGCCCTCAGCCCAGTACGAGCCGCGCAGAAAACCATGAATTACTCCCACGTCAAGCCGCGCCGGGTCGGTGCTGATGAGATAGTCCTGAAACGTTCTTTCAACCAGACGTGCCATTGCGATCTCCTCTTTCGCCCGGCAATCGATAGCCGGCCACGCTGGGCGATATCGCGACTCCCGGCCCGAGCCGCTCGTCGGGAATCGGCGCCCCGGCCGTCAGGCGAATCGGGATGTTCCCGGCCCATACCGGCAGCGCGTAGTCTTCTTCATCGTCAACCGGTCCCCCCGGCCGCACCTTTGCCGACGCTTCGGTGATCGGCAGGCCGAGCACGCTGGTCGCGGCCAGCTCTTTGGGATGGGGCGGCCGTGCTTCACTCCATCGCCCCGGCACCACGTGATTGACCAGCGCTTCCAGCACGCGGTTCTTCTCCGCATCGCCGACTACTTCTTCGGCCACGCCCAGGATGACGGCGGACCGATAGTTTACCGAGTGATGAAACGCCGAACGCGCCAGGACGATTCCGTCGATGTGCGTGACCGTCACGCACATCGGGACGCCGCCGGCGGCGGTCCGCAGCATCCTGCTGGCGGCGGAGCCGTGAACGTAAATCCGATCGCCGACCCGCACGTGCAGTGTGGGGATCACGAACGGAGTTCCCTCATGGACGAAGCCCACGTGGCAGAAGAGTGCCTGATCGATGATCGAGTTGATCAGCGCGCGGTCGTAAGAGCCGCGTTTGGGCATCCGCCTGATTCGGGTTCGTTCGGTGGCGCGCAACTCTTCCATTCCGGTCTCCTTTATGTAACAGTACAAAATAATGAACGTATCGATACATTATCAGATCCGCGGAAAATCAGGCAACCAGATCGCCGCCAGCATCGAGGATGCAATCCGCAGCGGACGCATCGCCGCCGGCGCGCGCATGCCCGCAATCCGCTCGCTCGCGGCAAGCCTGCGCGTGAGCCCGACCACCGTTGCCGCCGCGTACCGGTCGCTGCGCGTTCGGGGCCTGCTGCGCGGCAGCGGCCGGCGCGGAACCGTGGTGAACCGCAGGCCGCCGCTGGCGACGCCCGCGCCGCCGCGCCTGCCGGCCGGGGTGCGCAACCTGATGGACGGAAATCCCGATCCAAAACTGCTGCCGTCGCTGGCCGGCGCAATCAGGCGCATCGAATGCGCCGCGCCGCTCTACGGCAAAGCCGGCAATCTGCCCGATCTCCTGTCGATCGCCCGCAGGCAGTTCGAAGCCGACGGTATCGCGGGCGATTCGATTGCGGTGGTCAGCGGCGCGATGGACGCGATCGAGCGCGTGCTGCAGGCACATCTGCGGCCCGGCGACCTGGTGGGAGTTGAAGATCCGTGTTATCGCGGCACGCTCGATCTTATCGCGGCGCTCGGGCTGGTCGCCGAGCCAATCGCGATTGACGATTTCGGGCCGCTTCCGGACGCGATGAGGACGGCGCTGCGCGGCGGAATTTCCGCCGCCATCGTGACTCCGCGAGGACAGAATCCCACCGGCTCGGCGTTCGATCGAAAGCGCGCGGCGGCGCTCCGCGAGGTTCTATCCTGCGCGCCGGAACTGCTTCTGATTGAAGACGACTTTACCGGACCGATCTCGGGAGTGCCGCTCTTTTCCCTGACCGCGAACCGCGCGCGATGGGCGGTCGTGCGCTCCTTGTCCAAGTTTCTCGGCCCCGATCTGCGCGTGGCGCTGATGGCCGGCGATCCTTTGACCATCGCGCGCGTCGAAGGCCGCCAGCGGCTGGGCATGCGATGGGTCAGCAACGTGCTGCAAGGCGCCGCGGTCGAGATGCTCTCGGACGGCGGTACTGCCAGGCTGATTCGCCGCGCCGCTGAGACTTACGCGGTCCGCCGCGAGGCGCTGCTTGGCGCGCTCGGAAAGCTCGGAATCGAAGCGCACGGACGCTCGGGGCTGAACATCTGGGTGCCGGTCGCGGAAGAGACCGGCACCGTTCAATCGCTGCTTGATGACGGATGGGCGGTGCTGGCGGGCGAATCGTTCCGCATCAGGACGCCGCCCGGAATACGCGTGATGACCGCGGCGCTCGAGGTGGCTGAAGCGCCCCGCCTCGCGCGCGACCTCGCGGCGGCGCTGCGTCCCGGCAGCGCCGCGCACGTGGTCTAGCCCTTCGGCAGGCCGAGCACGCGCTCGCCGATGATGTTGTGCTGGATCTGGTTGGTACCCGCGAAGATCGTCGGCCCCCGCGCCGCCAGCATCCGGAACAGCCACCGTCCGCGATCGATCGCGAAGGGAGCCTGGTACTCGATTTGCGCGTACGTTCCGAGCAGCTCCATCGCGTAAAGCGCGATTTTGAGCGACAGCTCCGTCGAGCACAGCTTCATCATCGATCCTTCAGGTCCCGGCGGCTGGCCTTTGATCTCTCTGGTCAGTTGCCGGTAGCCGGTGTATCTGAGCGCCTGCGCTTCGCAGGCGAAGGATGCGATCTTTTGCCTTACGCTGGAGTTATCCCACGCGGTGCCGTCGTTGCGCGGCAGCCGTTTTGCGAGGGCCGCAAGCTCCTCGACCTCGCCTATCGAGCGTTCGCCGCCGCCCGATCGCTCGAACATCAGGGTGGTCATCGCGACCTGCCATCCCTGGTTCTTCTGCCCCACGAGGTTTTGCTTCGGTACTCGCACATCCTCGAAGAAGACCTCGTTGAAGCCCTTGGCTCCTGTGATTTGAACCAGCGGACGCACGGTGATGCCCGGGCTGTGCATATCGACCAGCAGGTAGCTGATCCCCTTGTGCTTGGGGGCTTCCGGGTCGGTGCGGACCAGGAGGAAGATCCAGTCCGCATGTTGCGCCATCGAGGTCCATACCTTTTGCCCGTTGACGACAAAGTCGTCGCCGTCTTCGACCGCGCGAGTCTGAAGGGAGGCCAGGTCCGATCCGGAATTGGGCTCGGAGTAGCCTTGGCACCAGATTTCCTCTCCGCTCAGGATTTTTGGAAGGAAGCGCCGCTTCTGCTCATCGCTGCCCCAATGCATCAGCGTCGGCCCGAGCAGACTGATGCCCATCCCGATGAAGGGTTCGTCGAGACGGAGCCGCTCGAGCTCGTCGCGGAAAATCTGCCGTTGCAGAACCGTCGCGCCGCGGCCTCCGTATTCTTTGGGCCAATGCACCGCCACCCATCGGCCTTCGTTCAACTTCTTGTGCCATCGAACGCGCAGGGCCCATTCCTCGTCGCCTTCATCGCCCAGCATCTCGCGCGGCGGCGGAGCGAACTGCCGGTTAGCTTCGAGCCAGGAACGCAGTTCCTGCCGGAAGGCTTCGTCCTCGGGGCTGTAGTTGAAATCCATCTTCGTGATCCTGAGTCGGCGAATTCCGTGATGCGTTCTCGAATCTTCGCGAATTCGCGGCGTTCCCTCGCCTAGCCTTTCGGAAGACCGAGCACGCGCTCGCCGATGATGTTGTGCTGGATCTGGTTGGTTCCCGCGGCGATCGTGCCGCCGCGCGCGGCCAGCATCTTGAACAGCCAGTTGCCGTTGTCGATCGCGTAGGGAGCGTTGCGTTCGAATTGCGAATACGCCCCCAGCAGCTCCATCGCAAAGAGCTGGATGCGCAGGTTCAACTCCGTGCCGCAGAGCTTCATGATCGATCCTTCCGGACCCGGCGGCAGTCCCTTGAGTCTGCGCGTCAATTGGCGAAAGCCGGTGTACTTGAGCGCCTGCTGCTCGCAATAGAATTCGGCGATTTTCTGGCGCACGCCCGCGTCTTCCCATGCCGGGCGCCCGTTGCGCTGGACGGTATGGGCGAGCCTGACCAGATCGTGAATTTGCCCGCCGGCTCCACCTCCGGCGCCATTGCGCTCGAACATCAGCGTGGTGATTGCGACCTGCCATCCCTGGTTCTTGTTGCCGACCAGGTTCTTCTTCGGCACGCGCACGTCCTCGAAGAAGACCTCGTTGAAGCCGCGCGCCCCCGTCATCTGTACGAGCGGCCGCACCGTGATTCCGGGGCTGTGCATATCCACAAGCAGGTAGCTGATGCCTTTATGTTTCGGCGCCTCGGGATCGGTCCGCACCAGCAGGAAAATCCAGTCGGAAAATTGGGCGTTCGAGGTCCAGACTTTCTGGCCGTTGACCACGAAGTCATCGCCGTCCTCGATCGCGCGCGTTTGCAGCGATTCGAGGTCGGAACCGGCGCCCGGTTCTGAATAGCCCTGGCACCAGATTTCGTCTCCGGCGAGGATCTTCGGGAGATGGCGTTTTCTCTGTTCCTCGTTTCCCCAGTGCATCAGGGTGGGCCCAATCAGGCCGACTCCGGATCCGATGTAGGGGAGGGGAGCGCGAATTCTGGCCAGCTCCTGATGATAGACGATGGTTTGCAGGATGCCCGCGCCGCGTCCGCCATATTCTTTGGGCCAATCGATTCCGGTCCATCCGCCTGACGCGAGTTTCTTAAACCATTTGACGCGCCGGCTCCACTCGCCCTCATCTTCGGCGAAGAAATCCAGATCGTCGTCGGCATGATCGGGTTTGTTCTTCTCCAGCCAGGCGCGAAACTCAGCGCGAAACTTTTCGTCTTCCGCGGTGAAGTTGAAATCCATCCGTCCTGTCCCCTGTTGTGTCTCGAATCCAGTTCTCCAACTACCCGAAGTTATGAGTCGGTGTAAATGCCGCCGAATCGCATCTTTCGGCGCCGCGTGCGCGGAGCCTTCGAGCCGCCGCCAATTTGACATCGAGCGGGCAATCACGGAGATTCGGGGCATAGCGTCCGATGGAAATCAAAATCGACCTGCCGGCGGATTTATTCGATGCCCAGTTTCCGGAGGCTGACTTCCGCGCGCGCGTGCGTGAATTGGCGATTTTGGAACTGGTGCGCATCAAGCGGCTTCACGAGCATGAGGCTCAGGAGATGCTGGGAATCACCCGATGGCAGTTGGTCGAAAAGATGAAGGCGGCGGGCATCGCGCCCACCGAGGAAGTCTTCGGACGCATCACCGACGAGCTTAATCGCGCGATCGGCCGCCGCCGGGCCCCCGGCGGCAACGGCGGCCTCAAAAAGTAAGATTGCGAAATCGAGGTGCGACTCCATGAAAGCCGCGGCATTCAAGCAGCAGAACCGGATGGCAATAATCGATATTCCCAAACCGCGGCCCGCCGCGGGCGAAGTCGTCCTCAAGGTGCACAATTGCGGCATCTGCGGGTCCGATCTTCACGCGGTTCAGTACGGCGTAGGGCTGCCGCCCGACACGGTGATGGGACATGAATTCTGCGGCGAGATAGCCGAGATCGGCCCCGGCGTGTCCGGATTCAAGGTCGGCGAGCGGGTGACCTCGCTGCCCTTCATCTCCTGCGGAGAATGCGAGGCATGCCGGCGCGATGACGGGATGCATTGCGCGCGGACTCGCGGCCTCGGCCTGGGCCAGTTGCCCGGCGCGTACGCGGAATACGTTCTGTGCGGAGAGCGCAGCCTCCTCAAGCTGCCCGACAGCGTCGATTCGCGTGCCGGTGCGCTGGTCGAGCCGCTTTCGGTGGGACTGCACGGGGTGAATCGCGCGAAATTGGCGCCCGGCGCCGGCGTGGTCGTGATGGGAGCTGGGCCGATCGGTCTCTCGACGCTTGTTTGGGCGAAGGCAAAGGGAGCCGGAGCGGTGGTCGTATCGGAGCTCGCGCCGGGACGCACGGAACTTGCGATGAAGCTCGGCGCGACGGCGGTGGTAAACCCCACCAGGGAAAATCCAGCCGAGAAGGTGCGTTCGCTTACCGGGCGCCTGCCGGAAGTCGTCTTCGAGTGTATCGGCGTGAAGTCCACGCTCGATGCCGCAATCAACATGGTGGATCTGCACGGGCGGGTGGTTGTGCTGGGCGTGTGCATGGAGCCCGACGAGATTCGCCCGCTTAGCTGCATCCTCAAGGAAATCAGCATCGATTTTATCGTCGGTTACACCCGCGCCGAGTTCCAGGAGACCATCGACGCGCTCGCGTCGAAACGCATCGATCCCCGTGCGATGATCACCGACGTGATCGGCGTCGACGAAGTGCCGGCGATGTTCGATGCGCTCAAGAGTCCCGGCTCGCGCGCCAAGGTGATGGTGGAATTTCCGCACTAATCCCCGGGGGGTCCGACCCGCAAGAAAAGCGCGCCGCAGCGCCCTTTTCGTCGCGCGTTCGCCTGCATCGTCCCAGCCTGCGGGCGATTCACCTTCTGGAGCCCGCACAGGTCTGATAGCCTGATTTTAGAGGCACCATACAGATGTCAAAGGAACTGGCGCATCCTGAAAGGTTCTTCATCGATCGGTTCGGAATGAGCGAGCGCGCGCTCGAGCGAATCCTGGGCACCGCGCTCGAGCGCAAGGCCGATCACGCCGACCTTTACTTCGAGTACAAGAGCGCGGAATCGCTCGGGCTTGAAGAGTCGATGGTCAATCATACCGCCAAGAGCGTAAGCCACGGAGTGGGAGTTCGCGTCAACGCTGAAGACCGCACGGGGTATGCGTATTCCGATGAAGTGACGGTCGACCGGATGAGGCTTGCGGCCGAGGCGGCGCGAGCGATCGCGGACCAGCGCGCCGAGGTTCCAGCCCTGCAGGTCGGAACGCCGGTGCCCGCCATGCGCTCTACGAGGTCGAGACTACGCCGCTTGAGATTCCGCTCGAACAGCGCGCAAAGCTGCTCGAAGAGATCGACAAGATCGCGCGCGCCTACGATCCCCGCGTGAAGAACGTCATCGCGTCGATCGCCGCCGAGCGGAAGATCGTGATGATCGCGACCAGCGAAGGCACCATTGCCGCCGACGAACAGCCGCTCTGCCGCCTGAACGTCTCCGTGGTCGCGGAGGACGGAAAGGGCGGCCGCCAGGTCGGGACTTTCGGCGGCGGCGGACGCGTCGAGTATCAATACTTTCTGGAAGGTGATCGATGGCGCCAGTATGCGGTTGAGGCCGCGCGCCAGGCGATCGTCAACCTTGGCGCCGACGATGCGCCGGCGGGCGAAATGATCGTCGTGCTCGGTCCCGGATGGCCCGGAATTCTGCTGCACGAGGCAATCGGCCACGGACTCGAAGGGGACTTCAATCGCAAAGGCGTGTCGGCATTCTCGGGCCGGATTGGGCAGCGGGTCGCGAGCGAACTTTGCACGGTCGTCGATGACGGAACGATCCCGATGCGCCGCGGCAGCTTGAACGTGGATGACGAAGGGACGCCAACCTCCAGAACCGTTCTGATCGAAAAGGGAATTCTGCGCGGCTATCTACAGGACCGCCTCAACGCGCGCCTGATGAAGATGAAACCGACCGGGAACGGACGGCGCGAGAGTTTCGCGTTCGCGCCGATGCCGCGGATGACCAACACCTTCATGCTCGCGGGCGAATCCACTCCCGAGGAGATCATAAAGTCCGTCAAATACGGCCTTTATGCCGTGAGCTTTGGCGGCGGGCAGGTCGATATTACGAACGGCAAATTCGTCTTCTCGGCGAGCGAGGCCTATCTGATCGAGGACGGCCACGTTACGCGCCCGGTCAAAGACGCGACGCTGATCGGCAACGGACCGGACGTGCTTACCCGGGTGGCGATGGTAGGCAATGACCTCGCGCTCGATTCAGGTATCGGCACCTGCGGTAAGGACGGCCAATCGGTGCCGGTGGGCGTGGGCCTTCCCACGATTCGGATCGACGGAATAACGGTAGGCGGAACGAGGGCCTGATTAGAGCCATGGCGATGTTTGATGCTGCGCTCGCCGAGTGGGCGCTGAACGAAGCGAAAAGAAAAGGTGCGACCGCCGCTGAGGTTCTGTTTGCCGGCGGCGAGTCGCTGGCCGCGGGCGTGCGCCTGGGGCAGACCGAAAAACTCAAGAGTTCGCGCGAACGCCGTCTTGGCCTGCGCGTGTTCGTCGGGCAGTCTTCGGCGACGGCTTCGACCGCCGAGATGGATCGCGATTCTATTGCCGACTTTATTGCCGACACGGTGACGCTGGCGCGGCTGACCGCGGCCGATCCCTGGTCGGGCCTTCCCGATCCGGCGCTCCATCCCAGGTCCTTCCCCGACCTCGCACTATGCGATCCAGACTGCGGTATCGTCGATGCTGACCGCGCTCTGGAGATCGCGCGGATGGCGGAAGCGGCGGCGCTGGGGGCCGATCCGCGCATCAAAAACTCCGAGGGCGCGGAGTTCGATTCGAGCCGCTACGGCGTGATGTTCGCGAACAGCCAGGGTTTCTTCGGCGAATATGAGGGCTCATCGTTCAGCCTCGTGGTTCAGCCGATCGCGCAGGACGGCGACTCGATGCAGCAAGGGTTCTGGTACACGGCGAATCGCCGCTTCGCGAAGCTCGAGGATGCCGAAGAGACGGGGCGGACGGCGGCGCGCCGCGCGCTTCGCCGCCTCGGAGCGCGCAAGATCAAAACTACCCGAGTGCCGATCGTGTTCGATCCCGACATGGCGGCCGGCCTTATCCGCACCCTGGCCGGCGCGGCGTCAGGTCCCGCACTCTACAAGGGCACTTCCTTTCTGATCGGCCGCTTGGGCGATCGGATAGCGGCGCCTAACGTGACGATTATTGATGACGGAACGATGCCGGGCGGGCTTGGCTCGAAGCCCTTTGACGGCGAAGGCCTCGCCACTCGCCGCCAGCATCTGGTCGAAAAAGGAATCCTGAAGACATACCTGCTCGATTGCTATTCCGCCCGCAAGCTCCATCTCGCACCCACCGGCAACGCCGCAAGGGCGGTGGGGCAGGCCCCCACAGTCTCGGCCAACAATCTTTATCTCGAACCGGGACAATACACGCCCGAGCAGATTATCGGGTCAGTCAAGCGCGGATTGTATCTGACCGAGCAGATTGGGTTCGGAATCAACATGGTCACCGGCGACTACTCGCGCGGCGCCGGAGGTCTCTGGATCGAGGACGGACAGCTCACGCATCCGGTCCAGGAAATTACGATCGCGGGCAACCTGAAAGACATGTTCCAGAACATCGAGATGATCGGCAACGATCTGCGATGGCGATCGTCGGTGGTGGCGCCGACCTTGAAGATTTCCGAGATGACGATCGCGGGCGCGTAAGCGGCGCCGTCTTTTTTCGGTTCGATCCTCGCTCGCAACTTGTGAAGAAAGCGGGAAGCACGCGTAGAGCGGATCAGCGCGTCTGCAGCCCTTTCGGCTCTTCGTGAAGTTTGCCGTCTTCGAGGCGCAGCGATCGATGCATCTCCTTCATGAGCCGCTCGTTGTGGGTCGCGACCACCAGCGTGATTCCCAGATCGCGATTGAGCATGTGAAACAGTTCATGCACTTCGTCCGCCGTGCGCGGGTCGAGGTTGCCGGTCGGCTCGTCAGCCAGGACGAGGCGGGGATGCAGCACCACGGCGCGAGCGACCGCGACTCTCTGTTGCTCGCCGCCGGACAGTTCGGCGGGGCGGCGATGCAGCTTGTTGCCGAGTCCGACCAGGTCGAGCACTTCCGCGGCGCGCCGGCGCGCTTCGCCGTCCGGAATCCGGGCGATCAACGCCGGCATCATCGTGTTCTCGAGCGCGTCGAAATCCGCGAGCAGGTAGTGAAACTGGAACACGAAGCCCAGCTTGCGATTACGAAATTCGGCCAGCGCGGCCGGGTCGAGCGCGAACAGATCCTGTCCTTCAAAGAACACTTTGCCCGCGTTCGGCGTCTCCATCGTGCCGAGCACGTAGAGCAGCGTCGATTTGCCCACGCCCGATTGCCCGACAATCGCGATTTCGTCGCCGGCGCGAATAGTGAGGTCGAGATCGCGCAGCACCTGAATCTCGCGGCCCGCATCGTGGAAGGTCTTGGCGATGCCGCGCGCTTCCATCAGCACGCCGCCAGCAGGATGCGCCGCAACCGAGGCCGCCGCCGTCTCATTCATACCGAATAACCTCCACTGGCGAGAGCGACCGCGCGTGCAGAGCGGGATACAGCGCGGCGGCGAGGCACAGCGCGATCGCCGCGGCCGCCACCGCGAGAAAATTGGCCGGGTACAGGCGCACCGGCACCGCGCTGACCATGAACAGGTCGGGAGGCAGATGAATCAGGTGATAGGCGCCGATTGCCCATGAAGCGGCAAACCCCGATCCGACTCCCAGCAGGGTTCCGACGATGCCGAGGGCGGCGCCTTCGCACAGGAAAATCGCCGCGATCGATCCCGCCCGCGCCCCCATCGCGCGAAGAATTGCGATTTCCTTGCGCCGCTCCATCACTACCATCACCAGCGTTGCGATGATGTTGAATGCGGCGACCAGAACGATCAGCAGCAGCACCAGGAAGTAAACAAACTTTTCCAGTTGCAGCGCCGAGAAGAGCGCCGCGTTGGTATGGGTCCATTCCGAAACCTTGAACTCAGGCCCGGCGATTTGCTCGATCTGCTTCGCGATCGCCGGCGCATCGAACATGTTCGCCAGCCGAAACTCGAGGCCGGTTTGAAACTGAGGTTCGTCGGCCAGCAGCGCACGCCCGTTCTTGAGCGCCACAAAAACCAGCGCCGAATCGAATTCGAACCATCCGGAACGAAAATAGCCGGTAACGATAAAGCGTTTGAGCCTGGGTGCGCCCATCGCACCCGACAGGCTTGCGGGCGAGATAAGAATGATGGGGTCGCCGATGGCTATCCCCAGCTCCATCGCGAGCGATTTGCCGATGATCGCCCCCGGCAGATCGACATCGCGCTTTTGTCCCTGGTCGACGATGGTGAGGCGATGCTCGGTGTCCAGCGATTCGAGGTCCCCTCTTTCGAGCGTCCGCTGCAGCTCGGTCAGGACCGGATTGTTGCGGGCGACCACGCCGCGCAGTATTCCGCCCTCGACGTATCCGGGCGTGCCCGACGGCGTGCTCGACACCACCAGAACTTGTGACGAGACGTAGGGCGCGGAAGCTGTTATACCTTTGATGCCGGAAATTTTGCGCTGGAGTTCCGCCGGGTCCCATACGCCGCCGTCGGCGCGTTCGATGGTAATTTCAGGCGTGAAGGAGAGCAGGCGGTTGCGGAGGTCCTCCTGGAATCCGCTCATCACCGACAGAGCCACCGTCAGCGCAAAAGTTCCGATCATGACCCCGGCGAGCGAAATTAATGCGATCATCGAAACGAACCGCTCGCGCCGGCGTGCGCGCAGATAGCGGATTCCTATCAGGTATTCAAATCGCATCGAGATTGCCGACGGCGCCTGCTACGCCGCGGATCCGATCGGTGAAGTGAGAAGGGTGACGATGAACATGAATTGCGGGGAATATAGTCGCCGAGCGTCCGCCGCTTTGCAACGATCCGCAGCCCGCATCGCGGTTGCACTGGATCATAAGCGTGCCATATGCTCTCGGCCCAGCAGGGACTAGTTTCGGAGGTGTCTCGGATGGATCGCTATCGGGCGGCAGTTTTAGTTTTTGCCGCGGCGTTCCTCGTTTTTTCCGCTGGACTTACCGTTCAGGCGGCCGATCCTCGCATTCCCCAGGACCAGATCACGATGAACTTCCAGAACGTGGACATTCCGGTATTAGCGAAGTTCATCAGCGAGATAACGGGCAAGAACTTCATCATCGACGAGAGCGTGCGCGGGAAG
>JAJPKP010000002.1 GCA_021323675.1 Pseudomonadota bacterium
CCTAGCCTCGTCGAGCTTATAGGGTGTCATGAGGCGAACTTGGCGGGTCGGAAAGAAATCGCCGGTTGCCCACTCGATCACGAAGCTGACTCGGCGCGAAATCCGTTTCGGAAAGAACGGAAGTGGATTGCCGCTACTGACAACCTTAAATCCATATTCACTCGCCCGAAACGCGACGGAAGTGTCGTTGATCGTCACCTCAACCAAGCGGAACCGCATTAGCCGTGCGATCGAGGCAACGACAACCTGGTGCGGAAGGTCGGCGTCGTCGGCGAGTGATGCGATGGTCTTGGATTGGCGGGTAATTGCCCACAGAATGACTTCGTCGATCACGCTCCACGAGCGTCCGCGATCAATCCCGACCTTGCAGCCCACTCGAAAGACCGGAACCGCGATTAGCACGCTCATCGGTGGGCTTTCAGAATCGAAGGCGCGATAAGCGTGGCAAGCGGTACGTCGTTGCGCTTGCGTTCTGCTAGGTCGTCAATCGCGGTCGCCATCCCGGAGAGGAACGATAGATCGTGGCTTTCGGCATCTGGGTTGACACCGCGGACAGCTTCTTTGAGGAACGCCAAGCTGCCGACAACTATCAATTGAGATTTTGCTCTGCTTAGCGCGACGTTCATTCGGCGCCTGTCGCGCAAAAATCCGAGGGCGCCGCCACCGGTGCGGGAATTGTTCCGAACAAGGGACAGTATTACCAGATCGGCCTCGCTGCCTTGGAATGAATCGACCGTGCCAACAAATGCTCCGTTGCTGCGTACGGGCAAAAAATGATCAAGGTGTGCAAGGTCTCGCGCTCGGATTGATGCGATCCGCTCGTGGAGCTTTTCCACCTGCGCCTTGTAGGGCGACAGGATCGCCAGCGTCGGCGGCTTCTTTGTATCCCTCGCTCGAACAAGCCGCAAAACATCGACGACGCTCTGCACCTCAGACGGATTGTGCCAACGGGGTCGGCCGCGCTCGATTTCACTGCTGTGCCCAGTGGAGCTGACGTGCGGAAAATTGACCACAACCACCGGTGATTTGGGGAGAGCCCCCAGTTGGACAATGGATGGCTCGTCGTTCTCCGCAGCACGGGCACGGCCGGTTTCTGTCGTCAGCCGACCATGGTAAAAGGCCTTCGAGACGATCTCTGCGATCGCGGGATCCATGCGGCGCTGCTCGGTCAGAGTGGCGGCGATCCGCCTATGTCCTGGGTTTGCCACCGCCCGCCGCTCGTCATCCTCAACGAAAGTCCGAAAAGGCTCGAGCAGCCGCAAAGCCATGTCGGCCGTCTCGCGAAGCCTCGGAGCGTCCGCGGAGACGGCGTCGAGCTCATCCAATTCGCCGTCGCGAAGCAGCGGGCCTATAAGCTGCTCTGCGATCTTGAGCGCCTCGCTGACTAAGCTGTGGTCGGCGAGAATCTTAACGAGTCGATCAGCCTCAAAAGGCGGTAATTGGTGGTGATCACCTATCAGGAGCCGGCGGCCGGACAGCATTAAAGGACCGACCAGTTCGGGCCCTGTTGCTTTTGCGGCCTCTTCGACCACGACCCAGTCAAACTGCTCGCGTGCCTCGACCAGTCGCTCAATGTCCGGCGAATTTGCAGTCGAAATGACGATGTTGGCGGCGTCCAACACGAGATGCGACACCGCGCCCAGTCCGGATCTTTCGTCTCGATCGACCGTCTCCTTCGCGGTTTCCAAGCGGCTTGCCGCTGCCTTCAGCACCGATATGCGGGAACGGGTTGGGGCCGGAGCGTCGCGCGCCAGGGTGCTCCGTGACAATCGCTCAAGATAGGCGAGGCCTGCCCGGTGAACCTCTTCATCGCTTGTCGGCCGGCGCTCGGACGTAGTCGATCGAACCACTAAGAGGTCGGCCAGTCCGGCTTTGCTTAGGGTTTCAGTGATCTTCTCCTGAAGATTGTCGAGCGCATCGTGCCCTTGGGCACTAATAAGAATGCGCGTTGAGCGATCAGCAAGGAACCGCCGTCGCACAACTTCGGTGGCGAGCTTGGTCTTTCCGACGCCGGGCGGTCCCACGACAAAGTATGAGGGGAGAGTAGACCATAGACCGATAAGGGCGTCCTGTTTCGGTTTGTCGAGGTCGAGAAATGCTTCATCCTTCTTGTCTTGGTCACTGAAAGTCTCGTGGCTTGACTGACGCACACGCCAGGGATCAGCAAGCATGTCTGTCAGATCAACACGCGTATCCAGCGCTTTGATGTTACGAAGGCGTCTGGCGATAACCTGTTCGGTGCCGGTATCGCGTTCGGTCCGAAGAAAAAACGGACCGCTATCAGGCAGATCTTCATCGACTTCGAACTGATAACACCGCCGTCCTTTGTGATCGACGACATCGACGAACGTGACTACAACGTCGCCGATACGAGTGGCACCGAGGCTTGCAGCTTGGCTCAATCGCCATTTTGCCTCAGCGTCTCGATGCTCCTCCTCAAATAACCTCGAAAGCGCGATCGCGCTTTCTAAAAGTCCAATCTTCTTGGCGACGCGATCCCTGTCGTTATTCGGTTCCGCGCGCAGGATGACGAATTTCCGACCATCCCGTCGGCCGGTATCGAGGATTTCGACAGGATAGACTTCGAGTGCCTTGACGACGGCTTCGACTGTTTGAACCAACAGAAGGGACCGACGGATCGCGTCATTTTCCGTTACCGCGCCGCTGTCCTTGCCCCGACTAGCAAACGTGCTCCAGTCCAAGGTATCTGGCCCAAGGCGCGCTCGTAACTCCTGCGCTTCGCGGGAATTCGCGGCTACTGAAACAGGCTGCAGGATC
>JAJPKP010000035.1 GCA_021323675.1 Pseudomonadota bacterium
ACCTGCTCGAGTTGGCCGGTGAGTTCCATCGCTATTACAACAAGCCCGCGAATCGTATAATTGGCCCCGATCGCGATTTGAGCATCGCACGGCTCTTTCTCGCGCGGATGCTCAAAACGGCGATCGCCGCCGGGCTGGGGCTGCTCGGAGTCAGCGCGCCGGAGCGGATGTGAGGTGGGGAGATGCGATTCGAGATCAGGGCAGGGGGATTCTTCGTAATTCTGATCGGGTTGCTGGGACTCTCTGGCGCAGTGTTTTTTCTGGGCGTGATGGCAGGCAACGAAATCGCCCGCCAGAACACTCCCGACCAGGCGCAGGTCTCTTCAGTATTCCCGTTGCCGAGCCCTCCTCCGATCGTTGCTACTCCTACCGCCGCGCCGGTGGCGGCGCTTAATCCGACGCCGGTTCCGATCGCCGCCGCATCGACGGCGATTCGGCCGCATCCTTCCGTCTTCACCCCGATGGCGGAAAAGTCGCCCGTGGCGGCTGCCTCGCCGGCGATGTCGCCTGCGCACGCCGCCACCCGAGCGATCGCAAGCGCCTCCACTCCGGCCGCATCCACAAAAAAGCATCCGTACAACATCCAGATCGAAGCGGTGATGGACCGCGACGGCGCGCAACAGATGGTCCAGCGTCTGCAAAGACTGGGTTATCCGGCGGCCGCCGAAACCACCGATATCGACGGGCAGATCTGGTACCGGGTGAAGGTCGGGCCGTACGCCTCGCAGGAAGAAGCGCAGGCAGCGCAGGAAAAGCTTCGCGCCCAATACAAGGCCGCTTACGCGCCGCATTGAAACGGCTTCCCTTGGGCTTCCATCGCCTGCCCGGCCAGGGGGCGTGATAACGGTTTGATCGTAACGGGGGATGTTCGGTAGTGTTCGATCCAACCTGCGATGGCTCGCGGATTTGAAATCAGGCCCCTCGATGCGACCTTCGGAGCGGTGGTGACCGGGCTCAGGCTCGCTGAGCTCGACGATGCCACCTGGCGCGATCTGTACGCCGCCTGGCTCGAGTACGCTCTCCTGATATTCCCCGGACAGCATCTTCGGCGCGATGAGCAGATCGCGTTCGCGAAGCGTTTCGGCGCGCTCGAGTTCGAGATGGCTCCGATCAGCAACGTCAAGTCTGACGGAACCATCATCACCGAGTCGGACGACAGCGATATCGTGAAGGTGCTGAAGGGCAACATGGGATGGCATTGCGACAGCACCTATATGCCTGTCCAGGCAAAGGGCGCCGTCTTCAGCGCGGAAATCGTGCCGGCCAGTGGCGGGGAGACCGGATGGGCCGACATGCGCGCGGCGTACGATGCGCTCGACGACCACATGCGCGCGAAGATCGAACGCCTCGCCGCGCATCATTCGCTTCACTACAGCCAGTCCAAGCTGGGGCATCGTCCCCGGCCCGGCAGCGATTACAGCGGTTACGGATTTCACAACGGCCCCGCGCCGCTGCGTCCGCTGGTGAAAGTCCATCCTGAGACCGGCAGAAAATCGCTGCTTATCGGCCGTCACGCCTACAATATCCCCGGGATGTCCGAGGAAGAGTCGGAACGGCTGCTCGAGGAGCTGGTGGATTTCGCCTGCCGCCCTCCGCGCATCTATCATCACACCTGGACGCCCGGGGATACGGTGGTGTGGGACAATCGATGCCTGCTCCATCGCGCGATGCCGTGGGACATGAACCGTCCGCGCGTGATGTGGCACAGCCGAATCGCGGGCAATCCCGCGAGCGAGTCCGGGCTCTCCTGACCAGTCCGAAGCCGCGCCGGCCTCAGGACTCCTCCACGAAAGCGCGCAGGCGCCCGAGCGCTTCATCCCATTGCCGGGAAATCTGATCGAGGTATCCGCGCACCTCAGCCAGCCGCGCGGTGCGAAGCTCCCAAATCCGTTCGCGGCCGGCGCGAGCGCTGTGCGCGATGCCGGCTTTTTCGAGCGCCTGAAGATGCTTGGTTATCGCCTGGCGCGAGATGCGAGCGCCGGCGGAAAGGCGGGCGATTGAAAGCGGACCGCCGCCGCACAGCCGCGCGACGATACGCAAGCGCGTTTCATCGCCCAGTGCGGCGAACGCCGCGGCGGCCTCGGCCGGCCTCGCGGCGCGATAGGGACGCGATCGTGCCATCGGCCGTTTCAGTCTCTCGTCAGGCCGCATGCGCAAGGTACTTTTCGATGAGCCTGGTCTGTCTGGTCCAGCCCTCATCGTTGCGCGCAAATGCGATGGCCCGGCGTTCGAGGGGAATCCGGTCGAAGCCTGACTCGGTGACCGTCAGCATCGTTCCCTCCGTCGCGGCTTCGAGCTTGAACACCACCAAAGTAGTCGGCTCCCTGGAATAATCGACGCCGGCCTCCACGGCATAGGGATGCCATCGGAAGGAGAACAGCTTCATCGGCTCGATGCGATCGATCAGGAGCTCGAACGCGATTCCCAGGTGGGGTTTCTGCGCCCGCGCCACTTCCGTATCGACCTTGGTCGGCGCGATTCTGCCGATCACGCGCTTGCCGGCGGCAAAGGGGCCATCGAACTCCATGCCGAACCAGGTTCCGAATTCGCGCGACTCGCTGATCGCGCGCCATACGCGCTCAAGCGAAGCGCGGAGCAGGACCTTTTTTTCGATACGGTCGGCGCCGCTCATCTGCAACCTCCGGGTTGCATTAAATGGTGGCGCGAAACGCGGCAAAATGCAACCCTTCGGTTGCATTCAATGTCCGCCGAAACGGTCGTCGAGCGATTGCGCTGTCGCGCGCCTATTTGCCGGACAGCAGGCGGACCAGCCAGCGCCAGAAGTTGATGAAGATGCCCTGGCGGGCCACGGTGCCCGCGGCTTCAGCCTTCAATTCGGCATCGGCGGCGGCGAAGAACTGGCCCAGCATCATCTTCGCCGCGCTGTCGATCACGCGCTGCCCCACCTGAACCAGCGGGCCTCCGATCTGAACGTCGCCGTTGTATTTCACGACCGTCAGATTCCTGTCCTTCGCTTCGAGGTCGAGGGTTCCCGAGCCGCGCATGAAGCCCTGCTTGCCTTTGCCGTCAACCACCATCTTGTAGTGCTCGGGCGCGCGCTTGTCTTCGAGCTTGAGCTTGCCGGAATAGATTCCCTTGACCGATGCGACACCGACGTTGATCGTGCCGCCGTACTCGTCGGGGCCGAGCACGTCGAGCTTTTCGCATCCGGGGATTAGCTTCGAGAGGCGCTCGGGATTGTTGAACAGATCCCACACGCGTTCGCGCGGGGCGGAGAGGACTTGTTCGCCTGAAAGTTTCATAGTGTGACGTGGATGAACCTGGCTCTCCGGCGCCTTCCGGAGAGGATGGCGCCGGAGAGGGGAAATCTATGCCTTGGCGCGGGCCGCGGCCGTCTCCAGCGCGCGGCGCGTGTAAACGCGCGCGAGTTCGGCGCGGAAGTCGGCGGATGCGTGGATGTCCGAAAGGGGATCGATTCCGTCGGCGGCGTGCGCCGCGGCCGCCGCGATTGCCGGTGCGGGAGCCTTGCCCAAAAGCGCGGCTTCGACCGCTTTCGCGCGGAAGGGTTTCGCGCCGAGGCCGGTAATTCCCACCCGCACGCGATCGCAGTTGCCTTTCTTGTCGAGCGTTAGCAGCGCCGCCACTCCCACCATCGCGAAACCGGAGGCGGGTTGCCGATGCTTGAGGTAGGTGAAGCCCGCGCCGGACGCGACCGGAGCGAATGCGACCTCGGTCAGCACTTCGCCAGGCTGCACCGCTGTGGTCATCAGGTCGATAAAGAAGTCATCGGCTTTCACCACGCGCGAGCCGCCGGTTCCTTCGATCTTGATCTCGCCGTCGAGGGCGAGCACCGCGGCCGGATAATCGGCGGCCGGATCCGCATGGGCGAGCGATCCCCCAATCGTGCCTCGGTTTCTTACCTGCGTGTCGCCGATCACCGCGGCGCACTCCGAGAGCATCCCGAGCTTGGCGCGCACGACATCCGACCTCTCTACCGCATGATGGGTGACGAGGCCGCCGATGATGACTTTGCCGCCTTCTTCGCGGATCGAAGCGAGCTGGCGGATACCGCCGATATCGACCAGATGGGCGGGCTGAGCGAGCCTCAGCTTCATCATCGGAATCAGGCTGTGCCCGCCGGCGAGAATTTTCCCATCCTCGCCGTACTGTTGAAGCATCGCGAGAGCTTCCTTGACCGACGAGGCGCGATGATATTCGAACGAAGCGGGAAACATCGCAATTAACCTTTCTGTTGCGCGTCGCGGATGGCCCGCCAGACCTTCTCCGGCTTGAGCGGCATGTCGATATGGCGGATGCCGAACGGTTTGAGCGCATCCATCACGGCGCTCACCACACACGGCGTGGAGCCGATGGTGCCGGCCTCGCCGACCCCTTTCACTCCGAGCACGTTGACCGGGGATGGCGTGACGGTGGCGGACAATTCATAGCGCGGCAGCATATGCGCCTTCGGCACCGCGTAGTCCATCAGGGTCGCGGTGAGCAGCTGGCCGCTTTCGTCGTATACGACCTCTTCATAGAGCGCCTGTGCGATTCCCTGGGCAATTCCGCCGTGAACCTGTCCTTCGACCAGCAGGGGGCTCAGGATCCTGCCGCAGTCATCGACCGCGACGTAGCGCAGGAATTTGACCACGCCGGTTTCAGGGTCAACCTCGACCACGGCCACGTGCGTGCCGAAGGGGAACGTGCAGTTCTGCGGCTCATAGAAGCTGGTCGCATCGAGGCCCGGCTCGACTCCGGGGATGGGCTGCTTGTACCCGTACGCGGCATCGACGACCTGTTGCAGGGGAATCGACTTCGAAGGATCGGATGCGAGGGCGACGGTGCGATTGGTGAAGATGAGCTGATCGGGCGGCACTTCCATCATGGTGGAAGCGATCTTTTTCATCTTTTCCTGCAGCTTGCCCACCGACATCATCAGTGCCGGACCGCCAACCGTGGTGCCGCGGCTCCCGAAGGTGCCGATTCCATATTGCACCACGGCGGTGTCGCCGTGGACGACGTTGACATCGTCGATGTCGATGCCGAGTTCATCGGCGACAATCTGGGCGAAGGTGGTTTCCTGGCCCTGTCCGTGAGGAGAGACGCCGGTAAGGACGGTGACCTTGCAGTCCGGCTCCATCCTGATGGTCGCGCTTTCCCATCCTCCTCCCTTCAGCTTCGGCGGCAGGAGCGCGGAGGGGCCGATTCCGCAGATTTCGACGTAGGAGGCGATGCCGATTCCGATATAGCGGCCCTGCTTGCGCGCGGCTTCCTGTTCCGCCCGGACTTTCTGGTAGCCGACAATTTCGAGCGCCTTGTTCAGCGAAAGCTCGTAGTCGCCTGAGTCGTAAACCAGTCCGCCCGCGGTTGGAGCCGGAAAGGCTTCCTTGGGGATGAAATTCTTTCTGCGGACATCGGCGGGATCGAGGCCGAACTCCGCCGCGACCATGTCCATCACGCGCTCGGCGATGTAGCAGGCCTCGGGCCGTCCCGCTCCGCGGTACGCGTCGGTGGACATCTTGTTCGTGAAGACCATTTGCTGATCGAAGGAGAGCGCGGGAATCTTGTAACATCCGGTCATCATCAGGCCCGAGAACCCGGGAATCGCGGGGGTGAGCAACTGCAGGTAAGCGCCCATGTCGCAAACGAAGTGCGCTTTGACGGCGGTGACGGTGCCGTCCTTGAGGGCCGCGACTTCCAGGTAGGTGATTTGATCGCGCCCGTGGGTGGTGCCCGCGAAGTTCTCGCGCCGCCGCTCGATCCACTTCACCGGCTTGCCCAGGGTCATCGAGAGATGCGCGACCAGCGCCTCTTCCGCGTACACGTTGAGCTTGCAGCCGAAGCCGCCGCCGACTTCGGGGGCAATCACGCGGATGCGGTTCTCGCCGACCTTCAGCATCTCCGCAAGCTGCGAGCGGAGCAGATGCGGGATCTGCGTGGATGACCACACGGTGAGCTGCTTGTAGCCGCCGTCCCATCTGGCGACCGCGCCGCGCGGTTCCATCGGAATCGGCGCGAGGCGCTGATTGACCAGGCGGGCCTTGATTATCTTGTCCGCCTTGCGCATCGCTTCATCGACCGCCGGGTTCGGCACGGAAGCGAAGGTTACGGAGTTGTTGCCGAATTCTTCGTGAAGGACGGGAGCGCCCGGTTCGAGCGCCTTTTCCGGATCGACGACCGCATCAAGCGGATCGTAGTCCACGTCGATCAGGTCGAGCGCGTCCTGCGCGATGTAGGGACTCGATGCGACCGCGACCGCCACGCCCTCGCCGACGAAGCGCACTTTGCCCTGCGCGAGGACGGGATGATACGGCACGTGGTCGGCGGGCGCGACGCAGGGCACGGGACCGACCTTGTCCCTGAGATCGTCGCCGGAGAGTACGCAAACGACGCCCTTGAGGGCGCGAGCCTTGCTCAGGTCGATGGAATTTATCTTCGCGTGCGCATGGGGGCTGCGCAGAACCACCGCCGACAGCATCCCCGGCAGCCGCACGTCATCGACGTACATCCCGGTGCCGGTGATGAGCCGCGGATCCTCGCGCCGCTTGATACGCTCGCCAACGAATTTCGGAATCACAGCCATAGTCGCTAGTCCTCGCTGGGCGGCCTCGCTTATGCGGCCTTCTGGGTCCGCATCTTGGCGGCGGCGGACTGGATCGCGTTGATGATGTGCTGGTAGCCGGTGCATCGGCACAAGTTGCCTTCCAGCGCCTCGCGGATCTGCGTTTCGGTCGGATTCCGGTTGCGCGCGAGCAGGTCGGCTGCGGCCATGATCATCCCGGGCGTGCAGTAACCGCACTGGAGCCCGTGCTCTTCCCAGAAACCCTCCTGCAAGGGGTGGAGCTGACCGCCCCTGGCAAGCCCTTCGATGGTGGTGATTTCGGCGCCCTCGGCCTGGACCGCAAGGACCGTGCACGATTTTACGGCGTGGCCGTTAAGATGCACCGTGCAGGCTCCGCACAGCGAGGTTTCGCAACCGACGTGGGTGCCGGTCAGGCCCGCGATATCGCGCAGGTAGTGGACCAGGAGCGTGCGCGGATCGATATCGTCTTCGCGACGCTCGCCGTTGATGGTTAGCGAAAGGCGCATAATCTATCTCCCCCGGAAAATCCCAAGGCCTTTTTAGCAGAAACCGGAACAGAACGGCCAACCAAACGGGGCAAGGGCGGGGCGGAGCGCAGTTGCCGATTTCCCGAAGATGCTTACCTTTTAGGGCGAACCAATGAATCCAAATCGCTTCACCGAAAAGCTCCAGGAAGCGCTGAGCCGCGCGCAAAGCGCCGCGCTGAGCGCGCACCATCAGGCCGTTGACGTCGAGCATCTGCTCGCCGCGTTGCTGGAAGACAACGAGGGACTGGCTTCCTCAATCCTGTCACTCGCCGGCGCGGATCGGGCCGCCGTCCAGAGCAAACTCGCGGCGGAGTTGAGAAAAGTTCCGCAGGTGACCGGGTCCGGCAGCGACTCGAGCCAGGTTTACGCGACCCAGCGCCTGGGCCGCGTGCTGGCGCGCGCGGAACAGGAAGCCGGCAAGCTCAAGGACGAGTACATTTCCGTCGAGCACGCGCTTATCGCCATCCTCGATGAGCCGGGACCGGCGTCGAAGATTCTGCGCGAGGCGGGACTGACGCACGACAAGCTGATGGAGAAGCTGCGCGAGGTGCGCGGAAATCAACGAGTGACGTCGGCGAACCCCGAAGCGACCTATCAGGCGCTCGAGCGCTATGGGCGCGATCTCACGAAGCTCGCATCGCAGGGCAAGGTCGATCCGGTTATCGGGCGCGACGAAGAAATCCGCCGCGTGATCCAGGTGCTGTCGCGGCGAACCAAGAACAATCCGGTGCTCATCGGCGAGCCGGGCGTGGGCAAGACCGCCATCGTCGAGGGGCTGGCCCAGCGAATCGTGCGAGGCGACGTGCCCGAAGGCCTCAAGAACCGGCGCGTGGTTACGCTGGACATGGGCGCGCTGATTGCCGGCGCCAAGTTTCGGGGCGAGTTCGAAGAACGCCTGAAGGCGGTTCTGAAGGAAGTTCAGCAGGCCGAGGGCGAGATAATCCTGTTTATCGACGAATTGCACACCGTCGTCGGCGCCGGCGCTGCCGAAGGCGCGATGGACGCTTCGAACCTGCTCAAACCGATGCTCGCGCGGGGCGAACTGCATTGCATCGGTGCGACCACGCTCGACGAATACCGCAAGCACATCGAAAAGGACGCTGCGCTCGAGCGGCGTTTCCAGCCGGTGCTGGTCGAAGAGCCCAGCGTCGAAGACACCATCTCGATTCTTCGCGGCCTCAAGGAGCGTTACGAGGTCCATCACGGAATCCGCATCAAGGACTCCGCGCTGGTAACGGCGGCGACGCTCTCCAAGCGTTACATCACCGACCGCTTCCTGCCGGACAAGGCGATCGACCTGGTCGATGAGGCGGCGGCGAAGCTGCGCACGGAGAAGGAGTCGATGCCGGTGGAGCTGGACGAGGTCAACCGGCGCGTGATGCAGCTCGAAATCGAGCGCGAGGCACTCAAGCGCGAGACCGACCCGGCATCGAAAGATCGCCTGGTCCGCCTCGAAAAAGAACTGGCCGAGGTAAAGGAGCGGCGATCGGCGCTCGAAGCGCAATGGCAGAGCGAAAAGGGCGGGCTCGAAAAGCTCTCGAAAATCAAGGCCGATATCGAGCAGACCCGAATCGCGATCGACAAGGCCAAACGCGAATACGACCTGAACAAGGTCGCCGAATTGCAGTACGGCAAGCTCGCCTCGCTGGAGAAGGAACTTGCCGCCGAAGAGGAGCGCCTCATCAAGAAGGCGGGCGGCGGCGACCGGCTTATCAAGGAAGAGGTTGACGAGGACGACATTGCCGAGGTCGTCTCGCGATGGACCGGTATTCCGGTGGCGCGGCTGATGGAAGGCGAGGTGCAGAAGCTGGCTCATCTGGAAGAGCATCTGCACAAGCGCGTTATCGGCCAGGACGAGGCGGTGTCGGCGGTCGCCGACGCGGTCATTCGGGCGCGGTCCGGACTCAAGGATCCCAACCGGCCGATCGGGTCGTTTATTTTCCTGGGACCGACCGGCGTCGGTAAAACCGAGCTTGCGCGCGCGCTGGCGGAGTTCCTGTTCGACGACGAAGCCGCGATGATTCGGATCGACATGTCCGAGTACATGGAAAAGCACACCGTATCGCGCCTGGTGGGCGCGCCTCCGGGCTACGTCGGCTTCGAGGAAGGCGGGCAGCTCACCGAAGCCGTGCGACGGCGCCCGTACTCGGTGATCCTGTTCGACGAGATCGAAAAGGCGCACGGCGACGTGTTCAACGTGCTGCTGCAGTTGCTCGATGACGGCCGATTGACGGACGGACACGGACGCACCGTGGACTTCCGCAACACGGTCGTGATCATGACCTCGAACATCGCAAGCCAGATCATCCTCGGCTATCGCGGCCAGGACTACGAGAAGATGAAGGCGGAGTGCCTGGATGTTTTGCGCAGGAGCTTCCGTCCCGAGTTCCTCAACCGGGTCGACGAGATCGTGGTCTTCCATCCGCTGGCGCGCGAGCAATTGCGCCAGATCGTGGATATCCAGCTCGGCCGGCTGCGCAAGCGGCTGGAGGAGCGAAAGATCGAGCTGGAATTGTCGGACAAGGCGCGCGACTACCTTGCCGAACACGGCTACGATCCGTCCTTCGGTGCGCGCCCGCTCAAGCGGCTCATCCAGCGTGAGCTGGAAACCGCCCTGGGCCGAAAGCTTCTGGCGGGCGAGATTCGCGACAATTCACGAGTGCGTGTCGATGCGGGCGCGCGCGGACTGGAATTCGCGAGCAGCTCGGCCGCCACCGCAGCCGCCTAAAGGCGTCTTTCCCTCCCCGCTATCCGGCGATGTGAAGTGCTTGCTTCCGTCGCCGGATCGCGTACACTTAAGCCCAGATGATGAAGTCATCTTCTGGAAATTAGTTCATCTAATATTCTGCAGAAGAGATAATCGCTGCTATCCAGGCCGTCGAAGACTGCGGTTTCGGCGTCCTGCAAGTGAGAAGGACAATGGCGAGCGGAGTAATCGATTTAAGCATCCGGCCGCGCGAGAAGCTCACGTCTGGCCGGCTAATCCTGCGAATTATCATCGTAATTTCCGCGATTGGTATCGTGATGGCTCTGGCGTTCCTGCCGGATCCTGCCCATGCGGCAAGCCATCCGGTCGAAATCAAGATGGGCGATACGCCTGCGAAATATAAACCCGCCAAAATAACGGTTAAGGTGGGCGAGCCGGTGGAATGGGTGAACACCGGCAAAAACGTGCACTCGGTCACATTGGTCCCGAGCGATGCGCAGAATCCCAAGGATGCGACCGAGCCGAAGGGAGCATCCACGTTCGATTCCGGGTTCATGGCGCCCGGCAGCAAGTTCACCTACACCTTCACTGTCCCTGGCACCTATCATTACTTTTGCGTTCCACACGAAAAGGCAGGTATGGTCGGGGTTGTAGTGGTCAAGAAGTAAAGCGATGAATCAGTACTGCCTCGGACTACTTCGCCGCGTGCGCGGCCTTGCGGCTTTTTCCTCTATCCTGAGCGTGGCGCTACTCGCCGGAGCTCCCGCGGCATGGTCTTTCCCGTGGGACATCGACATGTACCGCGGATCGGCGGTGCAGCCCTTGTCGCGTGCGCCGCGGGTCATGCCTTCGGACACGATGCCGGTGAACCGGGGCGAGCCTCCGATGTCCACGGAGCAGATGACGGTCAAGCTCAAGAATCCGCTGACCGGCACTCCGGAAAACCTTGCTCATGGCAAGGATTTGTTCATGACCAACTGCGCGCCGTGCCACGGAGAAAGCGGTGTGGGCAACGGTTCCGTCGCCTTTCTGCTCAAGCATCAGCCCAAGAACCTGGTGACCGGGCAGAGCAAAGACCTCCCCGACGGCTATATCTACGGGGTGATCCGCAATGGGATCCTGCTGATGCCGTCGTATGCGGATGCGATGTCGGCGTCGGAGCGGTGGCAGGTGGTGCTGTACGTCCGATCGCTCCAGCAGGCGGCGGCAGGGCAGAACAAAACCGCCCAAAAGTAGCTTCAATAGGGCGCAAATACGCGTTTTCCGGGCCCCCCGACCCGGCATTGCGGCCTTGGTGCACGGCCGCGCCCGCCTTTCGGCAATCAAGCGAATCAGATTTAATGTCCGATTGATGATTCTGCCCAGTGGGTTCGTCTAAGGTTCGGGCGAATTTTGGGGGAGGGGAGGCGCGTTGGCATTCGATCGGGCAGATCGTACCGGTGCGCCAATGAAGGCTATTGATGCGGCTATCGTGGGGGATCGCGAGGATCGTCATGGCATTGGCTATGACCGCTGCGGCCGCACGCGCTCAGGCGGCGGAGACCGTATATACGGTCGACCAGCTCGTCGCCATCGCGTACCAGAACAATCCCGCCGTGAAGGCATCGCGCGAGCGCTGGATGTCCGCCCAGCATTCCATCAAGCAGGCATACGCGCCCAACGACCCCGTTTTCACCTACAACAACAGCGACAGCATGAAGAATCCGTTCGGGCGGGCGGCACTTCAGCAGTACAACATCACCGAGCCCTTCCAGTTTCCGGGTAAGGCCGCGCTCCAGACCGATCAGGCCAAGCATCGTGCCGAGATTGCGCGCCTGGCCTACGAGGCTCAACTGCGCGACACGCGAGCCGCGGTCGAGACCGGCTATTATCAGCTTCTGCTCGACGGCGCTTCCGCCGCGGTGAACAGCGAGAATGTTCAGAACCTCGAGCGCGTCCTGAAGGTGACGCAGATCGCATACACCGCCAACCAGGTCACTCAGACCGACTTTATCAGCGCGGAATTCGATCTGGCCGTGGCGCGCCAGCAACAGGCGCAGTTGCGGGTCGCGATCCAGAACGACAAGACCGCGTTGAATCAGCTAATGTACCGGCGGCCCGACGAGCCGCTCGAGGTGGACACGACGCTGAAACTCGATCCGATCACGCAGCGCGTGGATACGCTCGTGGATCAGGCCTGGCAGGTTCGGCAGGAGATCCTCCAACTGGCGCTGGCCGAGCGCAACTCCGACACCGCGCTCTTCCTCGCCAAGATGGAGTATCTGCCGGATTTCACGGTGGGGTTTACGCTCGACAACTATCTGATCGCGACGTTCGCGCCGAAACCGTCGCAGCCCACCGACTGGTCCGTACAGGTCGGACTGAACATCCCGGTCTTCTTCTGGCTCAAACAAAAGGAAGACGTCGAACGCGCGCGGCACGACCTGGACGCCGCCCGCGACGATCTCGAATCGCTGCGCAGCCAGACCTCGGCCGCGGTCACCGCGCTGTTTCGTTCCGCGCAGTATCAGTACGAGACGGCGCTCCTCTATCGCGATTCGCTGGTGCCCCTGGCGCGGCAGAACTTCCAGGTGGCGCTTATCGCGTACCAATCGGGCAAGATAGATTTCACTACGCTTGCGGCGACGCTGCAGCGCGAGTATGGCGCGCGCGTCAATTTCCTGCAGGCCGCCAACCAGTTCCTGGCCGGCCGCGTGGCGCTGGAGCAGACAATCGGGATGCCGTTACCTCAATGATTCGCTTATCGATCAGAACCAGCGCAGCCGCCGCGCTCGCCCTGGCTGCTCTCGCGCTGGGCGGATGCGAGGGGAGCACCACGGGCCGCGCCGCCCCGGCGCCGCCGCCGGCTATCCCGCAACTCATCCGTCAGGCCGGGGAACCGGAAATGATGGAGTTTCGTCCCGGCACGGTTCCCGGCGTGGCGCTGACCGAGGTCAAAACGGTCGAATTGCCGGGAGTGCTCGAGACTACCGGCCAGGTAACCTTCGATGATCGCCGCGTTTCTTCCATCGTGTCGCGCGTGCAGGGAAGGATCGAGCAGACCCGGGTCTCGTTGTGGGACAACGTTCGCCGCGGCGAGCAGATCGTTGCGCTTTACAGTCCCGACTTCATGACCGCCGAGGCCGAATATCTTCAAGCGCAGGCGACCGCAAAGGTCTCCGGAAACTCGGGCGTCAGCGGCGGAGTGAATCTTGCCGAAGCGCTCGTGACGGCGGCCCGCCGCAAGCTCGAGCTGCTCGGGATGGACGATGGCGATATCGCGGCGATGAGGGCGCCCGCGCCGGTGGTCTGGATGCGAGCGCCGATAAGCGGCACGGTCGTCGAGAACAAGGCCGTGCGCGGGGCCGCCGTCAATCCCGGCGACGTCCTCTATTCGCTGGGGACGCTGCAAGACGTCTGGATCACCGCGGATATCTACGAAGACGACCTGGCGCGCGTGAAGCTCGGGCAAACGATGGATGCGATCACCACCGCGTTCCCCGATGAAGTTTTTCACGGCACGGTCGAGCGAATCAGCCCGAACATCGATCCCGGCACGCACACCCTGCAGATTCGCTGCGAAGTGCTCAATCCGGGACTGAAGCTGAAGCCGCAGATGCTCGCGCGGGTCCGGATCACGACCCGTCCCGGAGAGGCGCTGGTGGTGCCGCAGGATGCGCTCGTGTTCGACACCGACGCCTACTATGCCTTTGTGCAGTCGGGCAGCGATCGGATCGAGCGGCGCAAGGTTGTGATCGCCTCGTGGAGCGAAAAGGGCGTGGCGCGGGTGATTTCGGGCCTAAAGCCGGGCGACCGCGTGGTCACCGGCCAGACTCTGCAGGTCAATGCGCTCTGGCACGAGGCGCATGGTGAAAGTTCCTAGGCCGGCGGCCTCCGCAGCCGCCAGATCGGTCGGGGCGATCAGATGATTCCGGCATTGATGTCCCTCGCACTGCGCGAGCGCGTAGTGGTCCTGGGAATCGCGATCATCCTGCTGCTCGCGGGAGTGTATTCCTTCTCCCAGCTCGATATCGAGGCGTACCCCGATCCGGTTCAGCCGATGGTCGAAGTGCTGACGCTGCCCAGCGGGCTCAGCGCCGAGGAAGTCGAGAAGCTCGTCACGGTTCCGACCGAGTACGGGCTTTCGGGGATGATCGGGCTGGAGGCGATGCGATCGATATCGCTGTTCGGGCTGTCGGACGTGCGCTGCTATTTTTCCTGGGACACCGACTATTATTACGACCGCACGCAGGTCATCAATCAGTTGACCTTCATCACGCTGCCCCAGGGCATCACGCCCGGCATCTCGCCGGAAAACCCGATCGGAGAAATCTATCGCTATACGGTGCAGAGCCCCGATCACGATCTGATCAAGGAAAAGGAAGTCCAGGACTGGATTCTCGAGAAACAGCTCAAGACCGTTCCTGGAGTGATCGACGTAACCGGCTTCGGCGGGCTTACCAAGCAGTATCACGTCGATGTGGACCCGCAGCGGCTCGCATACTACGGCGCGTCGCTGTCCCAGCTTATCGCGGCGATCCAGAACTCGAATACCAGCGCCGGCGGCAACTATCTTTCGGTCGGAGAGCAGGCTTTCGACGTCCGTGGAATCGGATTCATCCACAGCCTCGACGACATCGACAACATCGTGCTCAGCGCGAACAAGAGCACGCCGATCAAGGTTTCCAATGTAAGCGACGTCTCGATTGGCTACGCTCCGCGGCTCGGAATCGTCGGGATGAACAACCAGAACGAGGTGGTCAGCGGGATCGTGCTGATGCGCAAGTACGGCAACACGCTGCAGACCTTGAAGGGCGTCGAGAAGAAGATCGCCGAGCTCAACGGATCGGGCGAGCTGCCCAGGGGCTACAAGGCGGTGCCGTACTACGATCGGACCGGGCTGGTCGAGACCACCCTGCGCACCGTGCTCGAGAACCTCAGCGTCGGGATGGCGCTGGTGTTTCTGGTGCTCGTGTTTTTCCTCGGCAACCTGCGCGCCGCGATCATCGCCGCCGTCAACATCCCGCTCGCGCTGTGCGGCGCGTTCACCCTGATGCAGGTTGGGGGAACGGCGGCCAACCTGATTTCGCTGGGCGCCATCGACTTCGGAATCATCATCGATACCACCGTCATCGTGATGGAGAACATCGACCGGCATCTGACTTCGGGGATGATGCCGCACGAAAGCGTCCGCCTTAAAATTCTGCATGCGGCGCAGGAAGTGGGCGGGCCGATGTTCTTCTCGACCATCATCTTTCTGATCGCGTTTTTGCCGCTGTTCACGATGCGCGGGGTCGAGGGGGCAATCTTCTCGCCGATGTCGCATACCTACGCGTATGCGCTCGCGACGGCGATCCTGATGGCGATAACTCTGACCCCGGTGCTTGCCTCGTATTTTTTCGCCGGCGGAATGAAGGTCGTTCACAACCCGCTGTGGAACGTGATCGCCGCCTTCTACCATCAGGTGTTCGTCAAGGTGCTGGCGTGGCCCAGGCTCACGCTCGCGCTGGTCGGGGCGCTGGTCGTGGCGGTCCTGTCCCTGTACCCGATGATCGGCGGACAGTTTCTCCCCAAGCTCGAAGAAGGAAACATCTGGGCCACCGCGACGATGCCGCTTACGATTTCGCTCGCACAGGGCGCGACGATTGCCAACGGTATGCGCGACGTCATGATGTCCTTTCCGGAAGTCAACACGGTCGTCTCGCAGCTCGGCCGTCCCGACGACGGCACCGAGACCACCGGCTTTTTCAATATCGAGTGCGATGTTGAACTCAAGCCCCGGGACCGATGGCCCGCCCATGTCTCCAAGGCGCAACTGCTCCAGGAGATGGATTCGAAGCTGCGCCGAAGATTTCCCGCGGTCGCGTTCGACTACTCGCAGAACATCGAGGCCAACGTCAACGAGGCATTGTCCGGGGTCAAGGGATCGAATTCGGTGAAAGTCTTCGGGCCGGACCTCGATGTGGATGAGCGAATCGCAAATCAAATCAAAGCGACGCTCGAATCCGTAAGGGGCGTGGTGGACACGGCGGTGTATCGATCGCTTGGGCAGCCCAACCTGGTGATCACCCCGGACCGCAAGGCGGCGGCTCGCTATGGTCTCAATTCCGGCGACGTCGCGGCGATCGTGCAGGCGGCGATCGGCGGACAGGCGGTCACACAGGTGCTGGAGGGCGATCGGCGGTTCGATCTCGTCGTGCGATGGAAACCCGAGTATCGCCAGAGCCTCGATGCGATCCGCGCCATCCGCGTGAGCGTTCCTTCGGGCGGGATGGTGCCGCTCGGACAAATCGCCAAAGTCCAGACCACCGAAGGAGCTTCGTTCATCTACCGCGAACAGCTTGAACGATACGTGCCGGTCCGCTTCGGAGTGAGAGGCAGAGATCTTCAAAGCGCGGTCGAAGAAGCCAAGGCTCGCGTGGCGCGCCAGGTGAGACTGCCCGAAGGCGTGCATCTTCAGTGGGCCGGCGAGTACGGAGAGCTGCAGGCCGCGAACCGCAGGCTCGCGGTGGTGGTGCCGTTCGCGCTCATCCTGATTGCCGGCGTGCTGTTCGGCGCCACGACCTCGCTGATCGACACGTTCATAATCATGGCCCAGATTCCGATCGCCTGCCTGGGCGGTATTGTCGGGCTGTTTCTTACCGGCACGCCGTTCAGCGTCTCAGCGGCGGTCGGATTCATCTCGATCTTCGGCATCGCGGTCATGGACGGCATCCTGCTCAGCTTTTATATCCGCCAGCTCTGGGATGAGGGCCATCCGTTCGTCGAATCGATCATCATGGGATCGGACCGCCGCCTGCGGGCGACAATGATGACCGATTTGGTCGATGCGCTGGGGCTGCTGCCGGCGGCGATCTCGACGCAGATCGGCGCGCAGACGCAGCGCCCGCTCGCGATCGTCGTAATCGGCGGCGCGCTTGCGATCATGATGCTGACGCGCGTCCTGCAACCCGCGCTGATTTACCTTTGCCATCGTGATTTGCGCCGCGCTGACGAGGCGAACCGCGCATCCGCCGGCGCCTGAAAGACTCATCGCGCCCGGTCTCGGACGCTCGCCGAGCGCCCGCCGGCCGTGGTAAACGGCGAGAAGGAGGGATTCGGCGATGGAATTCGAAACTCTGGCCAGCGGCTACGGGCTCATCGAGGCGCCTCGCGTCGATCGGCAGGACCGGCTCTACTTCTCCGACGTTCCAAACGGCGGCGTCTATCGGCGCAATCCCGACGGGCGCATCGAGACCGTCATCCCCAAGCGCAGAGGCGTGGGCGGGATGATGTTCAATGAAGGCGGCGGCCTGGTATGCACCGGCCGCGGGCTTATCTTGTTCGATGAAAAAACCGGACAGAGCCGAAATCTGTTCGTCGAATGGGAAGGCAAGCCGCTGATGGGGCTTAACGACCTTACCACCGACGATCAGGGCAGCGTCTTTACCGGATCGCTGAACTTCGATCCGCTCGGCGGCGGCAAGCCGATTCCAGGCAGCCTGTTCCGGGTCGATCCGCCCGGACGCGCCACCAAACTGTGGGACGGAATAGAAGTCACCAACGGCATCGGGTTCAGCCCCAATCGCAAACTGCTGTACCACAGCGATTCGCCAACTGGAGCGGTATGGGCGTACGACGTGACGCCGGATCGGACCGTGAAGGACCGCCGAATTTTCGCCAAACTGCCCGAGGGATGGCCGGACGGGATGGCGGTCGATGCCGACGGCGGCATCTGGGTCGCCGCGGTCAGAGTGGGCGAGGTGATGCACTTCGGAAATGACGGCGTGTTGAAAAAGCGCATCAAGTTTCCGTCCACGATGGTCACCAGCCTCGTGTTCGGCGGACGCGACATGATGGACCTGTACGTGGTGACCGCCGACAACACGGAGGACTCGAACCGCAAGGGAACGATCTTTCGGATGCGCACTGACGTGCCAGGATTGCCGGTGCCATTGGCGAGATTCTAAAATTGGCGAGTCCCGGCGAATCTCGCCGGTAGCATCCACATGAAACAAGGGCGGGCCAGCGTCTGATGGCGGCGGGATCCGCTCGGCGGCACTCGGCGGAGCTTCGACAACCGCGCGATATCGGGCGCTGTTGCCGCTGTACCTGGTGATCTTCGTCGGGGTTGTCAGCTGCAGCCTGATGATCACCGTGTTCGGGCCGATGATCATGCGGGGCGGCGCAGGCATGCTGGCGGCGCTGATGGGGCTGTCGCTGGTGGGCTGGTCGCGATAGCGGCCGCACTCGCCCTGCGATCGATGCCCGAGCGTGCCGCGGTCGAGGAGCCTCTCGCCCGAAAGGTCTCCTGACTGCCCTGAGGCATCAGGACGCTGTACGATGAGAGGTGTGAACCGCGGGCGCGGCGTCTTGCGGGTCGCTCTTGACCGCGCGCATCGTGCCGTCGCGGGCGATTCGAAACCGCTGCCCAGCCCACGTTACTTCGCGCCCGAACAGGCTCACCGCCCAGATCAGGGTCGCCATCAGGTCCTTGAATGGAACGAGCCAGGCGTCGCGAGCAAGCTCCGGCATCCGTAGCACGCGCCCGAGGATCATCGCGGAAGTGGCGATTCTAAGTCCCACTACTCCCGCCAGCAGGGCGATGCTGACAGGGCTGAAGCGCGAGGCGATTGCGAACAGGAGCGCCCAGAACGTGCCGTGGCAAAAGATGGTTCCGATGCTGAGGGGGCGGACCCATCGCACCGTGCGCGCCCATCGTAGCTGCCGATTCCACACCGCGCTCAGCGATTTTTCCTCGAAGGTCAGGGTCACCAGCGCGTCGGAGAGTTTCACCCGCCAGCCGCGGTCGGCGGCAAATCTCCCCAGGTAGAAGTCATCCGCCAGCAGGTCCTTTACGGCGCGGAATCCCCCGAACGATTCGAGCGCGGCGCGCTTGAGGGCGATGGTCGCGCCGAGCGCATGGCGCATCGGTTCGATCTCCGCCGACAGCATCACCTGCGGGGTGAAATCGGCATTGACGAACAACGCCTCGATACGCGAGGCCAGTGAACCGGACGGACGCGCGCGATACGGGCACGTCACCACGCCGAGTTTTTCATCGGCTTCAAGCTCGCTCACGATGCGCCGCAGGTAGTCGCGATCGACCGAAATGTCGGCATCGCTCATCACGAAAATCTCGGCCTTCTCCGCGCGATCCGCCATCCTGATGACCTTGCCGATCTTTCGGTTCGCGCAGTCGGGCTCTTCGCCGACCACCAGAGTGGTATTGGCGAATTGGTAGCGGCCCCGAAGAGCGGCGGGAACCTCGGTGGCGGGATCGTCATACGAGGACACCGCGAAATAGTAGTCAACCCGCGGATACGCGACTTCGAAGAAACTCATCAGGTTGGCCGCGAGCGAGTCGTCAAGACCGTGCAGCGGTTTTAGGACCGCCACTCGCGGCGCGATTTTCGCAAGTGGAGCCGGAGGCGTGGATGCTCTCTTGGCGAAGCGAAGCGACGCTGCCAGCGAGGCGAGGTAGTAGCCGATGCTGATCGCAACGCCGGCGACGGAAAGAATCCTCAGCAGGATCATGGCGAACAAAGACAACGGACGGCGTGTCCGGCTTCAGGTCCTCAAACCGGCTCGCTGCGCGGATGCTGAAGACTTCAGGTTGCAGCCTGCGGCTGGCCCATCTGATGCCGCCGCTGGCGCATCGTCGAAAGGAACTGCGCGCCTTCCTTCAGCAGCCGCTTTGCTTCCTCCGTAGAGGTCATCATCTTCTTGACGGACTTGAAGATATAACGCGGACGGAAATAGAAGCTGCGGTAGAAGCGTTCCACCGCTCCGTAAATCTCATCGTTGCTCAGGCCCGGGTATTTCACCGTGCACTTCTGGTAGCCGGCCTCGTCAAGGAACGGATCGACCGCCAGATATCCATTCTTGGTCACGTACTCGAACAACTCCGTGCCGGGATAGGGGGAAGCCAGCGACACCTGGATGGTTTCGCAATCCATCTCCCGCGCGAATCGCATCGACTCCTCGATGGTTTCTTTGGTTTCGCCGGGCAGGCCGAGAATAAAAGTGCCGTGGATCAGGATTCCGAGCTCGTGGCAATCGCGGGTGAAGCGGCGTGCGCGCTCGAGCCCTACGCCTTTCCTGATGTTCTTGAGAATCTGCGCGTTGCCGGACTCGTAGCCAACCACGAACAGACGCAGCCCGCCCTCCTTGAGAATCTTCAAGGTTTCGTAGTCGACGTTTGCGCGGGAGTTGGTTGACCAGGTCATCCCGAGCGGTTTGAGCAGTTGCGCGATTTTGCGCGCGCGCGCCGGGTCCGCGGTAAACGTATCGTCGTCGAAGAAAAGCTCCTTCATCTTTGGGAACTTCGATTTCATCGCCACGACTTCTTCGAGGACGTTCTCGGGACTGCGAACGCGGTACTTGTGCCCCTGGGTCACCTGCGGCCACAGGCAGAAGGTGCACTTCGCCGGGCATCCACGCCCCGTGTACATCGACACGTACGGATACTGGCAGTAGGGACTGTTGTACTTGAGGTAGTCGAGGTTCTTTTCGTAGACCTCGGTGACGAAGGGCAGCTTGTCCAGCTCTTCGTCGCTCAGAATCGGACGATCCGGATTGTGATGGATCGACCCGTTCTTGCGGTAGCTGATGCCGTCGATTTTCTCCCAGGCCATCCCCTGCGCCACCTCGACCATCGAATGGTCGAACTCCTTGCGCCCGGCGATGTCCACGGCCGCCGACAGCTTCAAAACCTCATCCGGCCGGGCGGTGGGATGCCCTCCGACGAACGCGATGACAGCGTTGGGATTTGCCGCTTTGATGGATTCCGCCGTTCGCAGGTCCATCCGCAGCGATGGGGTCGAGGTATGGATTACGACAAAATCGTAACTTTTTGCCTCGTTAATCGTCTGTTCTACCGAATAGTTGTGTGGCGGCGCGTCCAGCAGCCGCGCTCCCGGAATCATGCCCGCCGGATAAGCAAGCCAGGTCGGATACCAGAAAGACCAAACCTCGCGAGTGGCCTGGTAGCGAGAACCTGCGCCACCGTCGAAGTCATCATAGGACGGCGGGTTCAGGAAGAGGGTCTTCATGAAATCCATATTTCAGCTATCTCCGGATGCCTGTCCGCGTGGTTAGTCAGGCACTATACAAACCCAAACAGCTCAACGCAAGATTTCGCTTGAGATAACGCCCGATTTCCAGATTGTTGTGGCCTTTCGAGGCCGGGCCGAACCCAAACCCATCAGGCGCGTGCGGGTCTTTCGGGGAGCCTGGTCAGCACGAACGCAATTGCGCCGGTCAGACCGCCGAGGGTTGTTGCCGCAAACCACAGGAGGCCCAATGCGATGGCATTGTCCCGGGTCATCCCCGCCATCCCGAACAGGACCAAAAACGCGCTCTCGCGAACCCCGAGACCATTTAGCGTCACAGGAAGCCCCGCGAACAGGTTGGCGATCGGCACGCAGAGCAGGAACAGCGCCAAAGGCTGCGGCAGACCCAACCCCCGAGCCAGGACCCATTGGCCTACCCCGAGCGACAACTGCAGGATGGCGGAGAGCAGGATTGCTGGAATCGTAGCGTAGGGCCGATGCATGTACGGGAGCACTGTCCCGAGCGCCCGCCGCAGCGGACGCGCGAGCATCGGCACGATTCGCGCTATCAACGGCGCCGCCAGAAAGAGTATCAGCGCGATTGCGCCGACACCCACCGTGATGCGGATCACGCCCGGCGCAAGCGCATCCGGAATGACCATCGCCATGCCTGCCGCTACCCAGAACAGCGCGAGCAGTCCCGTGCCGCGGTCGGCGACCACCGAGGCAATCGCTTCGCCAAGCCTGTCGGTCCGTCGGCCCAGGTACACCGATCGGGCGGCATCGCCTCCCAACATCCCCGGGACGAACAGGTTCGTGAACATCCCGATGAAATAATAGGCGAGGACTTCGCGGAAGCGCGCGCGCACCCCCACCAGCGCGGCCAGAAGCTGCCATCGCCATGCCGACATCGCCTGCCCGGCCACATAAATGACAGTAGCCGCGATGAAACAGGCCAGGTTTTCGCGCGCAAGAATGTCGATGACGGGGCGAGCGTTGTATCGCCACAGCAGAAACGCGACGACTGCGATGCCCACGCCGGCGCGCGTCGCGAATGTCAGGTAGGGACTCGAGCGCGCGGGATGTTCGATTCCGCCGGCAGGAGCAGCCAGTTCAGTTGCCTGCTGCACGTTCATCGGACTTCATGATTGCTCGCTTGTGAAATTCAGAACCTATCATCGTATAGGGACCGAGCTGATCTTTCAGCCGGGCCAGGTCGGCTTCATCGAGAACCAGCACCTTTTCGCCGGCGCTTTGCCATTCACGCATCAGGTCCCCATCGGTCTTCAGAAAATACCGGTCCGCATCGGGAGAAAGCTTCGATCCGAAGCCAAGCTCGGTCCGCGCGCCGACCAGAACGACGCGCCTTCGGGTATAGAAGGGCAGAGCTTGCACGTAACGATGGTAGCAGATGACGGATGAATCGGGAGCGCGCGCCGCGACCTCGCGCGCCAGGACGGCATACGAGCGTAGCGGCTCCGCTTCGATTCTGGCCCAGCTCGAACCCATCAAGGTTAACGCCATCGTCGCCACGATCGCCGCAAGGCCCGATCGGGTTCGGCGTGCCAGGAACAGCGCGGTGGTGATTGCACCTCCGGCTACCAGCATCGCGCCGAGTCCAAACAGCGACGGCCGAACGTAGGTCGGGTAGGGCGATCGGAACTCGGGGGCAAGGATGCCCGCCCCGACCGCGATCGCTCCCATAATTCCGAGCAGAAGGCCGCTTTCGGCGAGAATCCGCGAGTCTGGCCGCGGCACCGCCCCGGCATCGGCGTCCTCAGGCCATGCGCATGAGATGATTCCATCGGCGATCAGCACCGCGATCGGAGGCACGGCGGGAAGGATGTACGGAATCAGCTTCGCGCTGGCGCACGAGAATGCCACCACGGTTGTCGATGCCGCCATCAGGCAGAACCGGCGCGCGGGGTTGGGACGAAGCCGCCGCCACGTGAGAAACGGCACCAGCATCGACCATGGCAGCAGGCCGCCCGCGAGCACCGGCGCATAGAAGTAGAAGGGCTCGCCATGGCTGTATGAGGCTTCGAAAGCGCGGCGCAGATGCTCGCCGATGAAATAGAAATTGAAGAAGCCCGGGACCCACGCGATCATCGCGATGAACCACGGAGCGCTGACGGCGGCGATCAGCGCCGCGCCGCCGAGCAGATGAAAGCGCGCGGCCGAGCCGCGAAGGTCGCCTTCCCATACGAGAAAGCCCGCCATCGCGAACAACGGCAGCGCGATCGCGACCGGACCCTTCGTCAGCACGCCCATCGCCATCGCGACATAGGCCAGCCAGCACCATCGCCCGCCCTCTCGCCAATGGAGGAACAGAGCGAAGTTGGCGATCGTAACGAGGGCGGCCAGAATCATGTCGGTGGTGAGCACCTGCGCCATCGCCGCATACAGCGGAATCGTGGCGAGCACGGCACCCGCGAGCAGGGCATGCCGCCTGCCGAAGCATCGCGCGGCGAAGCCCGCGGTGGCGGCCACTCCGACCACGGCGAAAATCGCGATGAAAAAGCGCGCCGCGAATTCGTTGACCCCAAAGACGTTGAACGAGAGCGCGGTCAGCCAGTAGAGCAGCGGCGGTTTCTCGACGTAGATGACGTAGTTCAGATGCGGAATCAGGAACGAGCCGCCCTGAACCATTTCGCGCGCGATTTCCGCGTAGCGTGCCTCGTCAGGCTCCCAGAAACCGTACCGCCACAGATTGAAGAAAAAGACCGCGGCCGCCAGCGCCGAAACCGCGATGACTTCGCGCGCGCCGCCGGTGGTGAGCGGTGTACCGGCCGCGGCGGCGCGATCTGCGTGATCGGGATTCGGAGCTGCCACAACCGGCCAGTGTACCGGCTTGAGGGCGCGCATCACAGGTACGCCGCCGCGGCGCACCCGCGATGTCGGCGGCGTTGCGAAAAGCGCGCCGCGCCGTCATCGCCACGTCATTTTCTGCGACATCATTTCACATTTATTAATCTTGACACAACTTGACATATGTTGAACGCTGCGCCAGCTTGTGATTGGAATGGCCCGAACCCGTCCCTCCGCGCCATGGGCGCGAGGCGATTTCGGCGGGCGGTTACGATCCCGAATTCAGGAGGCGCGGTACATGAATCAGGCCGGCGACGTGCAAGGATTTGTCGGGCGCCATCGTGAGGTGCGAGAGGTCAGCGAGCCAAATCTGCTTCGCGAGATGTTTCCGTACGATGCGGTGCCGAAAATCGAGTTCGATCACGCAGTCGAAGCGCCCGATCCGGCGCCGGAATTTTTCATCACCGATACGACTTTTCGCGACGGGCAGCAGGCTCGTCCTCCCTACACGGTCGATCAAATCGTCGCGCTCTACACGATGCTGCATCGGCTCGGCGGTCCCAACGGGATAATCCGGCAGACCGAGTTTTTTCTGTATTCGGACGTCGATCGCGAGGCGGTGCGCCGATGTCTTGGGCTGGGCTATGAGTTTCCCGAGGTCACCGGATGGATTCGCGCGGTGAAGGGCGATCTCAAGCTCGTCAAGGAGATGGGCATCAAAGAGACGGGAATCCTGACCTCATGCTCGGATTACCACATCTTTCGAAAGCTCCGGAAAACGCGCGCGCAAGCGCTCGAGGACTATCTCGCGATCGTCAAATCCGCGCTCGATATGGGACTGGCCATCCGCTGCCATCTGGAGGACGCGACGCGGGCGGATTTTCACGGATTCGTCGCGCCGTTTGTCGCCAGGCTGATGGATCTGCGCGAGGAGAGCGGGATGCAGGTGAAGATTCGCGTGTGCGACACGATGGGATTCGGCGTGCCTTACCCGGGCGTCGCGCTCCCGCGCAGCGTTCCCAAGCTCATCCTCGGGCTCAGGCGCGAATGCGGCGTTCCGCCGGAGTGCCTCGAATGGCACGGGCACAACGATTTTCACAAGGTGCTGGCCAACGCGACCGCGGCCTGGCTGTACGGATGCATGTACGCGAACGGGACCCTGCTCGGCTACGGCGAGCGCACAGGCAATCCTCCTATCGAGGGACTGGTGATGGATTACGTCTCGCTCAAAGGCAGCAACGGCATCGATACGACGGTTATCACGGAGATCGCCGACTACTTCGAGAACGAGATCGGCTACCGGATTCCGGCGAACTATCCCTTCGTCGGGCGCGAATTCAATTCGACCCGCGCGGGAATTCACGCCGACGGCCTGCTCAAGGACGAGGAGATTTACAACATCTTCGACACCGCGAAGATACTCGGCCGCCCGCCGCGGGTCGCGGTGGACAAGACCTCAGGAACCGCAGGCGTGGCGTGGTGGATCAATTCGTATTTCAAGCTCGATGGCGCGGCGCGCGTAAGCAAACAGTCAGATGCGGTGAAACGCATCACGGAGTGGGTCGATAGGCAGTACGCGGCCGGCCGCAACACCTCGATCTCCGACGAAGAACTCGTCGAACAGGCCCGGCTCCACATCCCGGAGCTTCGCGCCTGAGCGATCCACGCTCTCGACCTTTCCGACGGGGAGCTTGCCGCCGATCCCAGGCTGAGGCGAAACGATGGCGGGTGGGGCTCGCGGCCCTCAGACCTGACCTCGAGAACTCGCGGTATCTTCAGATGACCGGCGATCCCGGGTCGAGACCGAAGAGCACGCGCCCGATAACCTCGAAACGCGATGTGTTGAGCAGCACGTGCTGAGACGCGGTATGCGCGTCGCGCCAGCATCGTTCGATCGGCGACGACGCCTGCGCTGAGTTCATTCCGGCCGCGTCCGCAACCAGATCGATTGCCTGCAGCGCCAGCTTTACCGCGGTCACGTTGGCCAGCCGTGCGTACGCGTGATCCTGCGCGTTGAAGCTCTCGCCGGCCTCGCCCTTGCGCCAGATCTCGTTGTGGCACTGGTAAAAGTACGCCGAGGCGGCACGCAGCAGGCCCTGCGCTTGCGCGAACTCGATCTGCGCCGTGGCCCGCTCGCGCAGCGTCCCTCGCGTGCCCACCGGAACCTTCACCTGCGCCAGCTCGGCCAAGGCGTCGAGCGCGTGCCGGGCGGTGCCGATCACAACCGCGGCCAGCCCGCCCCCGAGCTGCAGCGGGAGGGGAACATTGGCGAACGCTCCGTGCTTCCACGTCGATTTCGCGTTCATCCAGTCGAAAGTGAAATCGTTGGGCACGAACACATCCTCGAAGACGCAGTCGTTGCTGCCGGTTCCCCGCATCCCGGAGGTCGACCAGGTGTTGAGGATTTTCGCGTTCTGGATTGGAAAGAGCCCCGCGCGCAACTCCGGAACCCCGTTGACGATGTGAGGCGCTCCGTCGCGCAAAACGACCGCCGCCGCCATCAGATAGGTGGCGTGACCCGATCCGCTGGCATACGTGGCGCGTCCGCTGAACCGCCATCCGCCCTCGACCTGTACCGCTCTGCTGCTCATCGGATTGAGTGATCCCGCGCTCACTCCGCGCGGGGCGCCGTAGATTTTCTCGAATGCCTGGCGCGACAGGCATTGGCCGAAAAGCGGGCCGCCCGAGCAGATCGCGAGGTTCCATCCAACCGACGCGTCGATTCGCGCGACCTCATCGACAAGCCGCAGCGATTCCGGAACGGTGAATTCACCGCCGCCCATGCTCCGCGGCAGAAAGATCCGGAACATCCCGGCTTCGTGCAGAGCGTCCGCGATCGCCCGCGGCATCTGCGCCTCGCGCTCCGCCCGGTCGGCGTTTTCGCGGATGACGGATGCGAGGGCGTCGAGCTTGTCGAAATATGGACGCGTTCGTTCGTTAGTGGGCACAAGGTTCATCACCGCACCTCCCCGCCAGAGAATGCCGGTCAAGCGATTGCGCCGGCAGATTCAGTATCCGATCGCGAGGCCGCCCTTGCGAGGGTCGCCCGCGCCGCGCAAGTTGCCCGGCGCGATCGTCATCACGCCTACCGCTCCCAGCTTCGGAACGGTCTTGACCGGGTATCCCATCTGCTTGAGCGCATTCACGGTCTTCGCGGGCATCTTCTCTTCGATAAACACGGTGTCGGGTGCCGCCTGCTCGTGGACGCGCGGCAGATCGACGGACGCGCGCGGCCCCAGGTGAAAATCGATCACGTCGATCAGCGCCTGAAGCACGCCGGTCAGGATCGTCGGTCCGCCCGATCCTCCGGCGGCGATAACCGGATTTCCGCGTCTTACGACGATGGTGGGTGCCATCGACGAGAGCGGCCGCTTGCCCGGGGCGATTTCGTTCGCGGTGGCGCCCTGCAGATGGAACGCATTGGGCACGCCCGGCGCCACCGCGAAGTCATCCATCTCGTTGTTCAGGATGATGCCGAGCTTCGGGTCCATCAGTTTCGATCCGAACGAAGTGTTGATGGTGGTGGTCAGCACCACGACGTTTCCTTCGGCGTCGGCGGCAATCAGGTTCGCCGTGCCGTGGTCGTGGGCGGGTTCGGCCGGATGGCCCATCTTGTGATGCAGCGCGCGTTCGCGTTCCTGGTTGATGTGCTGGGGCGAGAGCAGTTCGACGATCGGTACCTTGACGAAGTCGGGATCGCCGTACTGTTCGCGATCGATGAAGCCCTCGCGCATGACCTCGATCATCCGCGCCAGGTAAGGCGGTGAATTCACGCCAAGGCCGCCCAGGTGCCCCGGTTCGAGCATCCCGAGCATCTCGAGCACGACGCCGCCCGAGGACGGCGGCGGCATCGTATAGACTTCGTAGCCCTGGTACGCCCGATGCAGAGGCTCGCGCCACACGGGATCGTATGAGGCGAAGTCTTCGGCCGTGATTATTCCGCCGTGCGATTGGATGAACTGCGCGAGCTCATCCGCGATCGGGCCCTGGTAGAAATTGTCGTCGGGCTTGTTGCCCAGCTTCTGAAGGGTGTCGGCGAGAGTCTTCTCGAACACGAGATCGCCCGGTTTGGGTGCGCTTCCGTCCGGCTTGAGAAAGACGGAGGAAAGGCCCGGGTCGCGCGCCAACTGCTCGCGCATCATCGCGATCTCGCGCGCGAGGTGATCGCCGAGGGGAAAGCCGTCCCGGGCGAGCCGGATCGCGGGAGCGGCGACCTTCTGAAAGTTCATCGTGCCGTAACGCCTCAGCGCCGCATCGATGCCGGCGATCTCGCCGGGCACGGCGATCGCGAGCGCGCCGTCGCGGGCCAGCGATTCGTCCGGCTTGCCGTCGCGAAGGAACATCGTGGCCGTCGCCTTGAGCGGAGCGCGTTCGCGATAGTCGAGCGCGTAGAATTTTCCGGTGCTGGACAGATAGATCAGCATGAAGCCGCCGCCGCCGATTCCGCATGACGCGGCGTGAGTGACTCCCGTGGCCAGCGCCGCCGCGCACGCGGCATCGACCGCATTGCCGCCGCTTCGCAGAATCTCGACCCCGGCCGCCGATGCTTCCGGCGTTTCCGCCACTACCATCCCGTGCCGCCCCTGCGCCGACGTATCGGCCGCGGCGGCGCGTGAAGGAGCCGCGCGAACAACGAGCAGGACCGCGACGGCCATAAGCAAAACCGGCGGGCGCCGCCACGATGATCGGAGGGGGTTCGAACGCATCAGGGAGTAACTAACAGCCGGACGGTGCGGATGAAAGTCATCCGGCGGCTGAAAGCACCGGCGAAGAAACGGCAGTCGACGAGATTGAAGGATTGAAGACTGACGAACGTCAGTCAAAAAAGGAATGCTTCGTTAGATTTCCGCATCGGATGATGCTTTGATTTCGGGTGCCATCTGCGGAGGGAAAAATGGATTTCGCCGAAATTCTCTATGACAAGTCCGATCGGATCGCCACGATTACCTTCAACCGTCCCGAGAAGATGAACGCATGGACGCCGAAGATGGGCGTGGAGACGCGAGCCGCGATGATGGACGCGGATCGCGATCCCAACGTCGGCGCCATCATCGTTACCGGCGCCGGCCGCGCGTACTGCGCGGGCGCCGACATGGGCGCGCTCTCAGAGATCTCCGCCGGGCGCGCAAGCGCCACCGGCGCCGCTCCCGCACCGCAGGAAGACGAATGGATGCGGCAGCTTCCCCCCAACTATCGCAGTCAGTACTCGTACCCGCTCGGCCTCAGCAAACCGGTCATCGGCGCGATCAATGGCGCATGTGTCGGGCTGGGCTTCACCACCTGCCTCTACCAGGATATCCGCATCGCGTCCGAGAACGCCCGGATGGGCCTCATCTTCGTGCAGCGCGGTCTTGCGATCGAGCATGGCTCCTCGTGGATGCTGTCGCGGATAATCGGCGTCGCGCGCGCCGCCGAGCTGGCCGTCACCGGACGGCTGGTCGATTCGGAAGAAGCGCTGCGCATCGGACTGGTGCATCGCGTGGTTGCGCAGGACAAGCTGATGGCGACGGCGCGCGAGGTCGCCGGCCATATCGCGCACAACTGCTCGCCGCTCGGAGTGTCGGAAGCCAAGAAGCTCATCTGGCGGCATCTGTTCACCGATCTTGCCACCGCGATTCGCGAGGACGACGAATCGATGACGATGATGACGCGGTCGGAAGACTTCAAGGAAGGGGTGCGCGCCTTTGTGGAGAAGCGCCCCGCCAAATTCAAAGGGAGATAGAAAAGGGCCTGCGGACCATTCGATCCGCGGCCAGCCCGGCTATTTGTCCAGCGGATGCTTGAACTTGCGGTCCGGATGACGGACGGTCAACACCGGCAGGTGGCACTTCTGCACCACGCGTTCCGCCACGCTGCCCATCAGGACATGCGCGAGCCCGGTCCGCCCGTGGGTGCCAAGCACAACCAGGTCGGCGTTTTCGGTCTGCGCCGCGTGCAGAATTTCGAGAAACGGCGATCCCACCTTGAGCAGGCTCTTCGCTTTGAGGCCGCTGTCGCGCAGGCGCTGGACGATTTTGTCGAGCTCGCGCTGCGCGATAACACGTTGCTCTTCCGCGATTCTGCTCATCGCTCCCACGTCCATCGCCGGACCCAGGTCCGGACTCGCCATCACCGGAGCGAGCGGCTGGTCCACGTGAAGGACGGTTATTTCGGCCCCGAACTTCTGCGCCAGCTCCTCGGCGTAGGACAGCGCCAGGGACGAATCTTCGGAAAAATCGGTTGCGGCGAGAATTCTGCTGAAAGTGGGCACGATGCGAACCATATACGCCCGCGTAAGCTGGCTGGCAAGCGGCGCGCGGTAGCGGGAGTCTCGACCGCCGCCGTCGCCGCGAATTAGAATTGAGGGCACTTGTCGGGCGTGACACGATGGGCAAGAAAGCGGAAGACATCTTCGGAGAATTCGAGCGCACCATCGATGAATTCTTCAACGAACTGCTGATCGACCGATGGCGGAGTGCGAGAGGCGACCGCTTCGAGCAAACCGAGGTGATTGACCATCCCGATCACTACGAAGTTCGCGTCATCACTGAGGCCGTCGATCCGGCCAAGCTCGAAGTCGAGAGCCTCGGCCAGCGCGTGGTCGTGCGCGCGCCAATGGGAGCGAATCGCACTATCGAGAGTTCCTTCCGGTTCAGCGAATCGGTCGATTCCGATTCGGCCACGGCGAAATGGTCGAATCGGATGCTGACGATAACAGTGCCCAAGCGGAAGGCCCGCCGGATCCATCTCAAGGAATCCTGACAACCCGCTCACTAATCCGGAGCTTGTATGGTTCAGGACTACGAAAAATCCGGCAGCGATAGTGTGAGTCTCCAATCCGCGGCGCCCGCCGGAGAACTGAAAGCGGCCGAGTTGCGCGCCCGGGTTCCGCTCGATGCCGACGAGCTGCTGCGCGCGTCCGAATCGCTCGATGTGCACGACCTCCTGGGCCAGAATCGCGCGCTCGAAGCGATTCGCCTGGCAATCGGGATCGACGCGCCCGGCTACAACGTCTTCATCTCAGGCCTGCGCACCCGCAGCGAGCGCGAATCAGCACTCAAGCTGCTGGACGAAAAGGCGGCGCAGATGCCGACCCCGGGCGACTGGGTTTACGTCAACAACTTCCGAAGCCCCGAGGCTCCGGTCGCGATCTATCTGAAGGCCGGACAGGGACGCGAGCTGAGCCAGAAGATGAACGAGCTGGTCAGCTACGTAATCGAACAGCTGCCGAAAGCGTTTCGGCGCGAAGACTTCGATCGGGAACGGACCGCGCTGCGCGACAAATACAATCGCCGCGCCCAGGAGTTGTTCGGGGGACTCGAAGCAAGAGCGCGCGAACGCGGCTTCGCCATCCAGGGATCGCCGACCGGTCAGGTCATCTTCATCCCGTTGATAAACGAGCGGATGCCCGAGTCGCCCGAGGCGCTGCAGGCGCATATGAACACGCTTTCGGACCAGGAGCGCGCGCGCCTGGCCGAGACCCAGGGCGAGCTTCAGGACGAACTCGCCAAACTGGTGATGCGCCAGCAGGAAGTGATGCGCGAGCTGGTCGCCGACATCCGCGCGATCGAACGATCCTTCGCCGCGCGCCTCATCACCCCCGCCATCGAGGATATCAAGCGCCGCTTCAACACCCCCGGCGTTACCGAATACCTGGACCAGGTCGCCGACCACATGCTGTCTCATCTCGATCGCTTTCGCGAAGCCGCCGAACCGCGCGCGGGCGAGGAGATGCGGCTCGGGATGGGCGAGGAGTCGCGATGGTCCGAATACCAGGTGAACGTGCTGGTGGACAATTCCAGCACCAAGGGCGCGCCGGTGGTCAGCGAGGACGCGCCGACCTATCGCAACCTGTTCGGGATGATCGAGCGATGGATCGATCCGCTCGGCCGCAGCGGCACCAACTTCACCCGCATTATCGGCGGCTCTTACCTGAAGTCGCACGGGGGCTTTCTGGTGCTCGACCTCGAAGACGCGGTGGTCGAGCCCGGAGTGTGGAAGACGCTCAAGCGCAGCCTCAAGTCGGGACGGATGACGATCGAGACGCTCGAGCCCATTCCGTTTTTCTCGACCAGCGGCCTTCGGCCCGAGCCGATCGAGGTGAAAACGAAGCTGGTCGTCCTCGGCGGACCATATCTCTACAATCTGCTCTACTTTTACGATCCGGAGTTCTCCGAACTGTTCAAGGTCAAGGCGGAGATGCGCCCGGCGGTGGAGGCCGATCGCACGGCCGCGCTCCACTACGCGGCGCGCGTAGGCGTTCTGGCGCGGCGCGAGGCGCTCGGAACTTTCTCGGCGGCCGCGCTGGAGAAAATCGTCGAATACGGGATGCGGCTGGCGGGCGATCGCGCGCGCGTGCTTGCGATGCTGGAGCCGATCGAGGATCTGGCGCGCGAGGCGGCCTTCTTTGCCCGCGGCGATCGCGCGGCGCGCATCGAAGCGTCGCACGTCGATCGCGCGCTCAGCGAGCGCGTGCTGCGGCTCAACTTTATCGAGGAAGAAATCCGCCGGCTCATCGCGCGCGGCACCCTCGTAGTCAAAATCAAAGGCACGGCGGTCGGCCAGATCAACGGACTCGCGGTGCTCGATGTAGGCGGCTACAGCTTCGGCCGTCCCTCCCGAGTGACCGCCACAGTCGCGATGGGGCAGGCGGGCGTTATCAACATCGAGCGTGAATCGCGGCTTTCGGGATCCACCCACGACAAGGGGGTCATGATCCTTGCGGGCTTTTTGCGATGGCGCTTCGGACAGACGCAGCCCGTGGCGATGACCGCATCCATATGCTTCGAGCAATCTTACTCGGGCATCGACGGCGACAGCGCCAGCTCGACCGAGCTTTATGCGCTGCTGTCCGCGTTGTCCGGGGTTCCGATCCGGCAGGAAATCGCGGTCACGGGATCGGTCGATCAATACGGAAACGTTCAGGCAATTGGAGGCGCCAACGAAAAGATCGAAGGCTATTTCCGGGTCTGCAAAGCGATCGGACTCACCGGAACGCAGGGAGTGATGGTGCCGCGCGCGAACGTCGAGAATCTGATGCTCGAACCCCAGACCGTGGCCGCCGTCAGCGAAGGCCGCTTTCACATCTATCCCATCGATACGATCGATCAGGGAATTGAACTTCTTACCGGAGTGCGCGCCGGCTCGATCGAAGAGCCTGGAACGATCAACTACCTTGTCGCCCAGCGGCTCAAAAGGCTGTCGGAGGGATTGCAGCAGCGCGGTCCCGGAGAAACCCGCATCGTCCACGAGGCCGCGCCCGCCGCACCGCCGCCGAAACCGCCGTCGCCGCCGGAGCCACCCCGATAAGCGAGCTGCCAACAACCGCGCATAGAGCCTGCTTCGATGCCGATTGATCTTCGATTCGATGCGACTGACGTCGCGCTGTTTGCCGATCTCTACGAGCTCACGGTCAGCGCCGTGTTTTTCGAGCGCGGGATGAACGAGACGGCGGCCTTCGAGTTGGGGCTGCGCCGGATGCCGCCGAATCGCGGCTACATGATCGCAGCGGGAATCGAGCGGGTCGTCGAAGCGCTCGAGGATGTTCGTTTCGACCCGGCCGCGATCGAGCATCTCCAGTCCCTCAAGCTGTTCAAGGACGACTTCCTCGATTTTCTGGCCGGGCTGAGATTCACCGGCTCGGTACGCGCGCTGCGCGAGGGCGCAATCTTCTTTGCCGGCGAGCCTATCGTTGAAGTCTCGGCGCCGCTAATCGAGGCGCAAATCGTCGAGACCCTGCTTCTGAACCAGGTGGGCTTCGCGACCATGGTTGCCACCAAAGCCGCGCGATGCGTGTCGGCGGCGAACGGCCGCAGACTGGTGGACTTCGGCCCGCGGCGGGCGCAGGGCGCCGATGCTCCCCTGGTTGCCGCCCGCGCCAGCTATCTTGCCGGGTTTAACGGCACCGCGAGCATCGCGGCCGGAAGGCGCTACGGTATTCCGGTGTACGGCACGATGAGTCACAGCTTCGTGATGGCTCACGACCGCGAGCTGAAGGCCTTCGAGGATTTTGCCGCCGTGTTTCCGAGACTAAGCACGCTGCTGGTCGATACTTACGACAGCGAAGCTGGAATTCACAATGCGGCCAGGATCGGCCAGCGGATGCGCGAGCAAGGGGTGAAGCTGAGCGGTATCCGGCTGGACAGCGGCGATCTTCGCGACCTGGCCCTGCGCGGCCGCAGGATCCTCGATCAGGCTGGATTGAGCGATGTGCCGATCTTCGCCAGCGGCAACCTCGACGAGTACCGTATCGCCGAGCTGCTTGCCGGCGGCGCTCCGATCGACGCGTTCGGAGTTGGAACCGCGCTTGCCGTGAGCGAAGACGCGCCCGCGGGAGACTTTTACTACAAGCTGGTCGAATATCGGGACGAGCCGCGAATGAAACTTTCCGCGGGGAAAGCTTCCACCCCCGGACGCAAACAGGTCTTCCGGGCCCACAACGACAAGGGCATGCCGTACGCCGATTTGGTCGGGCTGGTTGACGAAGGCACGGTGACCGTTGCTCGCGAATTTCGCCCCCCGCCGGCATCCGTCAGTCCGATGCTGGAGACGCAGATGGAATCGGGCCGCAGAGTCATGCCTCGGCCCGCGCTGGAAGATCTGCGCGCGCGAACCGCGGAAGATTTGCGGCAACTCGATGCGCGGTTGAAATCGCTCAGGAAGCCGCCGGAATTTCCGGTCAAGACCACGGCCGCGCTGAACGCGATGATTATCGGCGAGAAGCTTAAGGCCGAGCGGCGCCAGGAATAATCTGTTCGGGCCGGATTATCCGGCCGAGGCCGCGGTGCGCAGTCCCGACAGCGCTCCGTACGCGTCGCGCAGGCATCGCTCCGTCGTCTCCCAGTCAATGCAGGGATCGGTAACGGACACGCCGTATTGCAGTTTCGCGCGGTCGCTGTTCACCGGCTGATTGCCGGCTTCGAGATTGCTCTCGAGCATCACGCCCATGATCGCGCGCGATCCTTCGCAGATCTGCGAGACGATCGCGTCGAACACCGCGGGCTGCTTGCGATAGTCCTTGTTGGTTTGCGCATGCGAGCAGTCAACCAGCACGCGCGGCTCCAATCCGCTCCGCTCCAGCATCTTTACGCATTCCCCGATGCTCTGATGGTCGTAGTTCGGCTTGCGCCCGCCGCGCAAAACCACGTGGGTGGCGGGGTTGCCGCTGGTGCGGATAATCGCGCTCACTCCGTCCTGGGTGATGCCCAGGAAAGAATGGGGACGGCGCGCGGACTCGACCGCGTTGATGGCGGCCTGCAGATTGCCCTCAGTGGTGTTCTTGAAGCCTACCGGCATCGACAGCCCGCTGGCCATTTCGCGATGCGTCTGCGATTCGGTGGTGCGCGCGCCGATGGCGGCCCACGAGATCAGGTCCGCGATGTATTGCGGCGTGATGGGATCGAGCATCTCGGTAGCCGCCGGAAGCCCGAGCCGGTTGATTTCCACCAGCAGGCGGCGCGCGACGCGCAGTCCCTCGCGCATGTTGCAGCTATCGTCCATGTCCGGGTCGTTGATCAGCCCCTTCCATCCCACCGTCGTGCGCGGCTTCTCGAAGTACACCCGCATCATCACGAACATCTGGTCCGTCACCTCTTTGCGCAGGACCGCAAGCCGATGCGCATACTCGAGGGCTGCGAACGGGTCATGGATCGAGCAGGGGCCGACGATGCACAGAAGGCGAGAGTCCTGCCCGGCGAGCATCGCGCGGACCGTCTCGCGGGCGTCGAAGACCGTTGCCGCCAGCGTGTCATCGATGGGGAATTCCTGCTTGAGCGTGCGCGGCGAAACGAGCGGTTCGGTGGCGCGAACGTGGATGTCCTGAATTTGGCGCATTTTCGAGCAATTACTAATATAAGAAACCAGCCGGCCAACAAAGATGGGTTGTCGGGTCGGCGAAATGCGCCGCCAAAACCCGGACTGCTTGCCGCGTTCTCCTATCGGGTCTACCCTCACTCTTCGCGCAAAGGCATACGATTAAACCAATGGTTCCGGACTGTTCCCGCCGCCCGGCGGATGTCGCTTTTGAGCAACAATGGTGAGCGAGCAAGCCGGCCAGCCCGCCAGCACGCCCTTTCCGCATGATTTGCGCGACAGCGAAGGGCGGCCGAAATGGTATCGGAGAATCGGTTTCTGGCGCGCAGTCGCGGGGATGGCTTTTGCCGCCGCTCTCGCCGCAGTCATCGTCCTGGCCGAGTTCTCGCGTCTGCTGACTCATCGCACCATCCACTACTCGCGGCGGATTGCCGAGATGAACGAGACCGTCCGCCAGTTGCGCCGGCGCGTGAGCTCGGCGGAGCGGCGCAACGTCGCGGAGGTCGAACGCGCCTCGGCCGACGACATCCTGAAGCGGGTCGTCTCCGCATCCGACCTTCATACAATCAAGCTCATCGATGCCGGCGCCAGGCGCGACAAACAGCCCGCGTCGGGAACGCTGGCACTCAGCCAGAGCCAGCATGCGGCGGTCTTGCAAGTGGCCGGCATCGAAGCGGCCCTTGGCGGGAAAGTGTATCGGGTCTGGTGGCAGGAAAAACGCGGCCCGGAAACGCTGGCCGCCCAGTTCATCCCCGATTCCGACGGGAAGGCCACCGTACCCCTGGGAATGCCTCCGCGAACCACCGCCTCGGTTGTCATTACCTGTGAAGTCGGAACCGATGGCACGCAAAGATCGGGAGCGCCGATTCTCAAGGGCCGCATCACCCCGGAACAACTGCGCTGATGCAGATACTCCCCGCCGATGGTGGCGCGAGTTCGGACACCTGTTTAACCTCTAGCCGGATGCGGGGATAAAGCGGGTGGCTGCCGAGCCGGAAAACACGGCAAATCTCGAATCGCGGCTCGGGTCGTCCTACGGACGCAGCTTCTGGCTTCTGTTCGGGTCCACCTTTGCCCTCAATGTGTCGTCGAACCTGTTCGTTCTGTATCCGCTGCAACTCGTGGCGCTGGGCGCCAGCGCCACCGTAATCGGCGCGATCATCGGGGCCTGGTCGGTTGCATCGCTCGCCGCGCGCCCCATCTCGGGCCCGCTTATCGATCGCTACGGGCGCCGCAATGTCGCGGCGCGGCTGCTCGCCGTCGATACGCTGGTGGTCGCACTGTATATGCCGATCCATTCGATTGGATGGCACATCTACGCCGTCCGCGCTCTGCATGGCGCGATCGAAGGGACGGCGAGAGTAGCGCTGTTCGCGCTGCTGTACGATTTGTTGCCGAGAGGACGCGAAGGTACGGCGATGGCGACCTTCAGCCTTTGCGGGATGGGACCGGCGGCGGTCGCCCCCTATTGCGGTGAGCTTCTGATTCGCCGGCTCGGGTTCGGAGGCTTCTTTGCCGCGGCCATCGCGGTCACTGCCGCGTCGTCGCTGATGGTCGCGATGATTCCCGCCGACGTGCGGCCACACTCGCAGCCGCATCCGGCGCCAGTCCCGAGAGATTCCAGAAGTTACGCGCAGCTCTTCGCCGATCCCGGCCTGATGCCGCTGTGGATAGTTACCGTCCTTTTCTCCCTCTCGATATCACCGCGGCTGAGCTTCGTTGCGCCATTCGCCTACCAGCGCGGAATTACCCAGGTCGGGACCTATTTCGCCATCTATGCGGTCCTCGGAATGTCGGTGCGTCTGTTCAGCGGACCCGTGATGGACAGGGTCGGACTCGAGCGGATGCTGCCGCCGTCGATGATGGTGCTTGCGGCAGGAATCGCGATGATTGGCGCCACCGGGCATTTCGGGATGCTCGATCTTGCCGCCGCCGTTGGCGGAATCGGCCACGGTTATCTGTATCCCGCCCTGAGCGCGATGGTGATTGCAAGGACGGAGATCGGCGCAACAGGCCGATCGTCGGGAATCTACCAGTCGCTGTACGATGTCGGTTCGATGGTGGGGCCGTATGCGCTCGGCGCTATCGCGGGTGCATCCGGATATGCGCCGATGTTCGTGGTCGCGGGCATGTTATCACTGGCGGGAGCGATTTATTTCATCGCGGCCGACCCAGAGCTGCGCGTGCGCCGTCCGGCATGATTCTCTCCGAATTTCCATCTACCATATGGCCGGAGTCGCAACCTCGATCGATGCGAATCGTAAAGTCATTGTCACCGTTCGTCAGCGCGCTAGCCGCGCTTGCGATGCTGGCGACCGGCTTTTCCGCCAGCGCGCAAGTCCGTCCGTTTCGCAGGCTCACCCGCGAGCCCGGAGCGGTGGACTATTGGCCCCGGTTTTCGCCGAACGGCAAGACGGTGCTCTTCAGCCGCTGTGAGATATCCAGCGGATGCGGCGGCAGTTCGACATCCGGCTACTGGACGCTCTGGACCATCCCGACCAAAGGGGGAAAGGAGCGCGAGCTTCTGGCGCTTGACGGCGTCTCCGCTACGAGAGCGAACTGGTTATGGAATCCATCGGTGACCAGCGGTCAGATTGCGTTTACCGGGGTCGAGACCAGCGAGGGACACGCGCTCGGATTGTGGACGGTGAACCCGGATGGTTCCGGCGCCGTTCAGGTGCCGCTCCCGCAACCGGTTGGTCCGCCATCCTATCCGTCATGGTTTCCCGACGGCGGTTCGGTGGCGGTGACAGGAGTGGCTGCGGGAGCAACCGGGCCGCACCTGAGCCAGGTCGCAATCGCATCGGGCGACTTGATGCTCACGCTCTCGCTTCCTTCCGCGATTTGGACGGGCGAGCCCGCGGTCACTCATGACGGGTCGGCGGTCGCCGTCGCGGCGCAACAGCCAATCGCAGGCCAGAAGTACAACGACGCCAACAATCAGATTTGGATTGAATCGGTGGGAGACGCCGAAACTCAGAATCTCGGCCTTCATCCGCTGGATGGCCTGCAGTCGCGCGCGCCCGACTGGTCGCCTGATGATCACTTCCTGATTTTCGAATCGAACCGTGGATGCGTGAACGGAAACTACGCGATCTTCATCGAGGTGGCTTCCGGCGCCAAGGCGGTTCAGGCGACCGATTGCGCGCTCAACGCGAACCATGCCGTATGGTCCCCGGACGGCAAGGGGTTCGCTTTTTCATACGCGTTCGGAAATCCAAACGCCGGCAAATGCGCGGGCGGCGGATGCCGTGGAATCGCAATCGCCCCAGTGCCGGCCAGGATTCGCCGCCTCAGTACCGCGGACTGACCGCCGAATTGCGCCGGTGGCCCGGCGCCGGAGGGTTCATGCGTGCTGCGTTGTTATTGTTAACCGCGACGATGCTGGCCGCGCTCGGGCCGATCTCTTTTCCCGGCGGAGAACGCGGCACCGGCTTCGACGACCTCGGATTTGCTCCGGCGATCGATCGCGTACTCGTGCCCGGCGGCCGTACCGGAACGCTCATGCTGATCGAGCCCGCCACGCAGAAGGCCGAAACAATCGGCGGTTTCAGCGAGCAAACCGAATACGGAGGCGGGCACGGCGAGGGAATCACCTCGGCGGATGAAGGGCGCGGATTCCTCTTTGTCACCGATCGGACTTCAAAACGCCTCGACGTGGTCGATCCTCGAACTCGCAAAATCGTCGCATACGCTCCCCTTGGCGCCGGTCCCGACTACGTTCGATTTGTCGCCGACACCGGCGAAGTATGGGTGACGGAGCCGAGCGCCGTCCGTATCGAAGTGTTCTCGCTGGCCGGCGGCGACACGCCGAAGCCGGCTCGAGCGGGGCTCATCGAGGTGCCTGGCGGGCCGGAGTCGCTGGTGATCGATAATGCGCGCGGACGCGCCTACACGAACCTCTGGGGCGGCGCTTCAGTTGCCATCGAACTGAAGCAGCGCAAGATCGCCGCGCGATGGCCGAACGGATGCAAGGGGTCACGTGGCATCGCGCTGGACGAAAAGCGAGGCCTTCTGTTCGTCGGATGCGAGGAAGGCCGGCTGAGCGTAATCGATGTATCGAGCGGAAAGCGACTTGGCCAGGTATCGTCGGGCCGGGGCGTCGATATTATCGCCTACAATTCGGCTCTGGCGCACGCCTATCTGCCGGGCGCAGACAGCGCGACGATGGCAACGATCGCGGTCGCGTCCGATGGGGCGCCGACGGTGATCGGCACGACGCCCACCGCGCGCGGTGCGCATTGCGCCGCCGCGGACAATCGCGGGCAGGTGTACGTTTGCGATCCCTTGCGCGGACGAATCCTGGTTTTCCGCGACGCGCCGTAGCGCCGGAGCGATTTCCAGGGGCGGCGAAGCGGGAGACCGAGACAGAGGCGGGCCGAGCGGCCTCGACCGAAGGGCATGTCGGGTCGGTGCAGGGGCCGGGGATTGCGCCGCCCGTCCGCGTATCCTTTCAGTCAAGTATAGAGTGACTGATGGTTAGATTAGGCCTTGGATCGAGCGGTGCGCGGGGGCGGCGGGGCGGAACAGGGGTGGTGGTTCGGAAAAATTGAGGCGGCCCTCTTCCTTCGGCGGGCGGCCGATGTTAGATTGGCCGTCGCTTCAGGGCATCACCTGCCTTGTTTGTCGAAACCGGAAGCTGAGAAAAGCGTTGGCCGTTGACACGTTGGTTACCGCGCGATATCGTTTCCGTTTGCCCCTAAAGGGGCTGGTCTTTGAAAACTGAATAGTAGTGCATGCCTTTAATTGGGCGGCGGGGGGTCCGGAAGGACCCGCAGCCTGTCCGATTTCTTTGAATTTGCGGTCAGTCCACCCGATTTTTCGCGCGTTTAGCCGCGCGCAAATCGGTGGTGACTCTGAGCTTTAATGGAGAGTTTGATCCTGGCTCAGAACGAACGCTGGCGGCGTGCCTGAGACATGCAAGTCGTGGGAGAATGTCGTAGCAATACGGCTAGTAAACCGGCGCACGGG
>JAJPKP010000077.1 GCA_021323675.1 Pseudomonadota bacterium
AAGGAGATTGGACTGAGATGGCTGTACCACCTGAGGCTGCCGGGCAGGCTGCCGGGTCGCAAGCAGGATCCGCTGGCGCCCAGAAACCACATCTGAAGCGCGACCGGGTCGTTATTCGCTTCGCAGGAGACTCGGGCGATGGGATGCAGTTGACGGGCATGCAATTTACGGCGGAATCCGCTCTCGCCGGCAACGACATTGCCACCCTGCCTGACTTCCCCGCCGAAATTCGCGCCCCTGCCGGAACCCTTGCCGGGGTCAGCGGCTTTCAGCTCAATTTCTCCAGCAGTGAAATTTTCACCGCCGGCGACGAGCCCAACGTACTGGTCGCGATGAATCCGGCGGCGCTGAAAGCCAACCTCGAGGACGTGCCGCCCAACGGCTTGATCATCGTGGACCGCGAGGCCTTTACCGACGCCAATCTCAAGCGCGCCGGCTACACCTCCAATCCGCTCTCCGATCATTCCCTCGACAAGTACCAGGTCATCGAGGTCGACGTTACCAAGCTGACCACCCTGGCGCTGCACGGCCTCGGACTGAACAACCGCGCGGTGTTCCGATGCCGCAACATGTTCGTGCTCGGGATGCTTTCGTGGTTGTATCAGCGCCCGACCCAGAGCACGATTCAGTACCTCGAGGGACGCTTCAAGAAGACGCCTGACGTCCTGGAAGCGAACCTGCGAGCATTCAAGTCCGGCTACAACTATGGCGAGACGACCGAGATGTTCGCGTCGTCATACGAAGTGCCGGCCGCGAAAATCAAACCGGGCCTCTATCGGAACATCACGGGCAACGCCGCAACCGCGCTGGGCTTTGTCGCCGCCGCGGTGAAATCCGGCCGCCCGCTGTTCCTGGGATCGTACCCAATCACGCCCGCCAGCGACGTGCTTCACGAGCTGTCCGCCCTGAAGAACTTCCCGGTCTACACCTTCCAGGCTGAAGACGAGATCGCGGGCGTGGCTTCCGCCGTGGGAGCGGCGTTCGGCGGAGCAATCGCAATCACCACCACTTCCGGCCCCGGGATGAACCTCAAGGAAGAGGCGATTGGCCTTGCGGTAAAGGTCGAGCTGCCGCCCGTCATCACCGACGTCCAGCGCGCGGGTCCTTCGACCGGAATGCCCACCAAGCCCGAGCAGGCCGACCTGCTGATGGCGATGTACGGGCGGCATGGCGAGTCTCCAATCCCGATCATCGCGGCCGCCACCCCGGCGGATTGCTTTGAATGCGCGTACGAGGCCGTGCGAATCGCGGTCAAGTACATGACCCCGGTAGTCCTGATGACCGACGGACAATTGGCCAACGGCGCCGAGCCCTGGCTGCTGCCCGACGCGGACAAGCTCCCCGAAATCAAGGTGGAGTTCCGCACGGATCCCAACGGTTTCATGCCCTACTCGCGCGACGAGAAGACGCTTGCGCGTCCGTGGGCCATTCCGGGAACCCCCGGCCTCGAGCATCGCCTCGGCGGCATCACCGGCGAAAACCTCACCGGCAACATCAGCTACTCGCCGGCCAACCACGAGCTGATGATTCGAATCCGCGCCCGCAAGGTCGCGGGTATCGCCCAGGAGATTCCGCCTACCGAGGTTTTTGGCGATCCCAACGGAGGCGACCTGGTTGTGCTTGGATGGGGATCGACCTTTGGCCCGATTCGCGAGGCGGTCAAGCAGGCCCGCGAAAAAGGGCGCAAGGTTTCCCATATCCATCTCCGTTATCTTAATCCGCTGCCCCGGGACCTTGCCGATCAACTGCGCAAGTTCAAGCAGGTGATGGTCGCCGAGATGAACATGGGACAGCTTTTGAAAATGATTCGCGCCGACTACCTGATCGATGCCGTCGGGTTCAACAAGATCCAGGGGCGTCCATTCAAGGTAAGCGAACTCGTTACCCGCATCGACCGGGCACTGGAGGGCTGAGGAGACAATGGCTACCGCGCTTACCCGCAAAGATTTCGTTTCTGACCAGGAAGTACGATGGTGTCCCGGGTGCGGTGACTACGCGATCCTCGCGCAGGTGCAGAAGACGATGCCGGAATTCGGCATCGAACCGCACAAGGTCGTCTTCATCTCGGGTATCGGATGTTCGAGCCGCTTCCCGTACTACATGAACACCTACGGGTTTCACACGATCCACGGCCGCGCCCCGGCAATCGCCACCGGTCTCAAGGTCACGCGGCCCGACCTGGATGTTTGGGTGGTGACCGGCGACGGCGACGGACTTTCGATCGGTGGCAATCATCTGATTCACGTGCTGCGCCGCAACGTCGATCTCAAGATTCTGCTCTTCAACAACAGGATTTACGGATTGACCAAGGGGCAATACTCGCCCACCTCCGAAGTAGGCAAGATAACCAAGTCCACCCCGGCGGGATCGGTCGATTTTCCCTTCAATCCGATCACTGTGGCGCTGGGTGCGCACGCGACCTTCGTCGCGCGCTCCGTCGATGTCGAGCAGAAGCATCTGGGCGAGATGCTCAAGCGCGCTCACGAGCATCGCGGCGCCTCGTTCCTGGAAATTCTGCAGAACTGCAACATCTTCAACGACGGTGCATTCAACGACCTCAGCGACAAGGGCATCAAGGCCGATCATCAGCTTGTCCTCGAGCATGGCAAGCCGCTCATCTTCGGCAAGAACCGCGACAAGGGCATCCGGATGGTTGGGATGCGTCCCGAGGTCGTCACGCTTGGCCAGAATGGCGTGACCGAAAAAGATCTCGTCGTCCATGACGAGACCAACCTCGCGCTCGCATTCATGCTGGGCAATTTCGAGGCGCCGATGCCGACGCCGGTGGGCGTCTTCTATGCCGTATCGCGCCCGACCTACGACAACGCGATGAACCAGCAGCTCGAAGAGGCCAAGGCCAAGCAGGGCCCGGGCGATCTGGCCAAGCTGTTGCAGAAGGGCGACACCTGGTCCGTGAACTAGGATCCGCCTACATAGCCAAAACGAAAAGGCCCGGAATTTTTCCGGGCCTTTTCTGTTATGTCCTAAAGCGCGCGGCGCCGCGCGAAGGAATTGCTCAGGCGCAGCCGTATGCCTGCATCACGTTCCCGCCCAGCACCTTGTCGCGATCTCCGGGTTTCAGCTTCGCACCCAGTTCCTCGACTTCTTCGATGTAGTTGCCGACGTGATCCGGATGCGGGAAATCGGAGGCCCAGAAGAACCGGTCCGCGCCAACCAGATCGACCATCGCCGCAAGCGCCGATTCGTCGGGGTCAGCCGAAATCCAGCATTGGCGCTTGAAATAGAAGCTCGGCTTTTCCTTGAGCGGCACCGTCATGCCCATCCCGCTCCCGTACACCGCGTCAAGCCGGTCCAGCCAGTACGCGATCCATCCGGCGCCCGCTTCGAGCAGCACGAGCTTCAGGCTCGGGAATTTGTCGAAGGTTCCGTACTGAAAGAATGAAGTGAACGCATGCCGGATTCCGTCGCCCGCCGTGACGTTGAGGAAGTAAAACTGCCCCCGAAGGTACTTCCAATCGTATCTTCCGGGTAGCGCCCAGGTCGGCTCGATAGTCGGATGAATTCCGAGCGGCACGCCGAGTTCCTGCGCTTTCGCAAACAGCACGTCATGATCGGGATGCGCATGCGGTTTGCGCGTCATCACAAATGGCGCAACCCATCCGCCTTTGCATCCATCCTTGACCGCGCGTTCGAGCTCGTGCGCCGCACCTTCAGGGTCGCCGAGCGACAGATGCGCAATCGGGATGAGCCTGCCGCCGCTGTCCTTGCAGAAATCGACCACCCATCGGTTGTAAGCGCGCGTGAGCGCCTGAGCGAGTTCGATATCCTCGCATTCGGTCTCGTAGAGCAGGCTCAGGGTAGGGTAGATGAAGGCGGCTTCAAGGCCTTCCGCCTCGATTCGGGACAGCCGTTCTTTTGGATCCATCGCCCCGAAGGGAGCGGCAACTCCATACCCGGGAGCCTGATGCCATCCGCCCTCGCGCGTCGAGCCCATCGCGCTGAGTCCCGCCAATCGGGCGCCATAAAAGATTTTCGAGAACCGGCCGCCGATTTCGAGATGCTCCTCGCCGCGATCGTCCTTGCGTATCCGCACCGCGCCGGGTTTGTATTTGGCCTCGATGTAACGATCCCACAGTGCCGCGTCTTCCAGCACGTGGCCGTCCGCGTCAACCGCGCCCTTGTACTTCAGTTTGTGGAATTTTTCCTGTTCCGCCATCGTGAGACAGCCTCTCGCAAGCTCAGAATGTCGTGCCAATGTTCTTATAGTGCAGGAAGGCGAGGGCACAAAGCGGGCGGAAAGCGCTAATATCGGCCCAGGAACGACTTGTTCAACGGGCCCGCATTCCAGCGCATTCCCCGCTGAAGTCCGAAGCCGACCTTTACCGACGAGCCGTTGGGCAGCGAATCAAACGCGGCGCGGTCGATCGTGAACACGATCGTTCGTTGGTCGCCGTGCCGGTAATGATAGTTGGTGAAATGCATCCCGCCGATTATCAGCATCAGTTGCTGGTTGTTATCGGCTACAAACGGAGCATCGCTGCTGAGCGTGATCTCGATCGCCTTGCCGCCGAGCGCGGTCGAACGGGTCTCGCGAATGGACGTGATGGTGGCAAGCTGCTGCGCCGGCCTTCCGGCGAACACATCGCTCGCAACCAGGATTGCTATGACCGCCGCTACGACTGCGAATGCGATCCTTGGATTTGGCGTTGCTCCGGGCAGTCTCATCCCTTTCCCTTTCTCAGCCGGACGCGCGTCTGCCGCAGGCTTCGACGTCAGATGTTGACGCGTCTGAAGATGCTCTCTGGAATCAGCTTGATAATTCCCATGATGGGCTGCCAGAACCACGGCACGAAGACCACCTCCGCGCCGCGCTTCCATGCGCCGTAGATGCTGTCGGCGGCGGCTTCTGGAGCGACCGTCAGCGGACTTTCTCTTCCCCAGGTCATGCGGGTGTCCACCGTGCCGAGCTTCACTGTCATAACATGAACCCCGGCACGGGCCATCCTTCCCCGCAGCCCCTGCAGGAAAGTGGCGAGCGCCGCCTTCGCCGATCCGTACACGTAGTTCTTCGGCCGTCCGCGTTCGCCGGCGACGGAGCCAATCGCGATGATGAAGCCGCTCTTTTGCTGTTCGAGGTGTCGCGCGGCAAGCGTGATCAGGCTAACTGCCCCGGTGAAGTTCTGGTTCAAGATGGCCAGGGCTTTCTCAGGGTCAACCTGCGCCGCGGTCTCGTCGCCCAGCGTGCCAAAGCAGACGATCATGCCATCGAGTCCGCCCAGTTCGGCCACGGCCTTTTCGAAGAAGGTCGCATGAAAGTAGAATTCGGCGGCGTCGAAGACCCCGGAAACGGCTCTTGCTCCCGTGCGAACAGTGATGTCGCTTGCCAGGCGCTCGACTTCGGCGAGATCGCGCGCGGCGAGAAAGAGCGACGCGCCCTCCGTCGCAAAGCGCATCGCAAGCGAACGCGCGATGGGACTGGTAGCTCCAAGGATTAGAAGACGTTGCATCGGTGGCCACCTCGTCGCAACGAACTGGCGCCGCCTGCGCCTGTCCACATGAGTCCCGCAGGCATTCGGACCAGGCAAGCTGCGCGCGCTCTCATTCTCCGCCAGGAAGCCCGATTCGGCGGGCGAGGTTGGATGAAAACCGGTTTTCCGGATCGACGCCGCGCTTGATTTCCAGCCATCGCCCGGCTTTCGGGTACATCGCGCGAAACACCTCGGGCCTGAGCCGGGCATCCTTGGCCAGATAAACCCGCCCCCCGCGCTTAACCACCATCTCGTCGAGCCGGTCCAGGAACTCCATCAGCTCGCGTGTGATTGGAAAATCCAGCGCCAGCGTGTATCCGGGCATCGGAAAAGACAGCATGCCATCCTGCGGGCCGAATTTCTTGAGCACGGTCAGAAACGACCCGCCGCCCCATCGCGCGATTGCCTCGAGAGTCTCGATCAGTCCGGCGCGGCTCTCGCTCAAGGGCCATACGCATTGGTACTGCAGGAAACCGCGCGTGCCGTAGATCCGGTTCCATTTGCGAATGGCGTCGAGCGGAAAGAAGAAGGTCTGATAGTCAAACAGCTTCGGCCCCGCGCGATGCATCGCGTAGTAGGCGGTGTTGAACGTCTTGATGCCCAGGGAGCTGAGCGCGAAGCTCGGAAGGTTGAAGGGGACCGTCGGATGCATTCTCGGCGGAACCTTGAAAGGCTCTTGGCGAAGCGGCGGCGGCAGCGATTGCCGCGATGCGACGTTGCCGAGGTTGACGATCGAGCGGCCGAGCGAACCTCGAGTGCCCGCGCAATCGATCCACGCGACCGAGTAGCCGTATTGCCGCTCGGTGCGCTCGAAAGTCTCGATTGCTTCGTCGATATTCGCCGCCATCGAGATTTCCCCGTCGAACCATGCGCTCTCGACGCGGCGCAGCCGCAATTCCACCTCCAGGATCGTTCCGGTCAGTCCCATCCCGCCCACGGTCGCCCAGAACAGATCGCTGTTCTCCTCGCGAGAGCATCGTCTGACCTCGCCCGATGCCAGCATCAGGTCGATGCTTGTCACGTGGTTGCCGAGCGAAGAATCGCGGTGATGGCTCTTGCCGTGCACGTCGGCTGCGACCGATCCGCCGAGGGTGACGAACTGAGTACCGGGAACCACGGGCGGAAAAAATCCGCGGCGCAGGAATACGTCGATAATCTCGCCGATGGTGACTCCGGCTTCGCATCGCAGCAGCCCGCTTTCCGAATCGAACGCGAGCATCCGGCTCAGCCGCTGCATATCGACGACGCGATTTCCGCCGTTAAGGGCCGCATCGCCATACGCCCTTCCGGCGCCGCGCGCGATCACCGAAGTGCTATTGCTGGTGACGACGGCGGCGAGCTCGGCAATCTTTTCCGGGCGATAAATGTCGCTTTCGGCGATGGGAAAGCTGCCCCATCCGGTAAGTACCCCCCGGCGCGGCAGCGGCATCGTGGAATTGTTCGCGGCGCGGCTGCTCGTCACGGCGATAAAGCTAACAGACACAATCCATGGATTACACAGATGCGGGCATCGTTCGTCTCGGCCTGACAGCAAGCGGCCAAAGGCGCTAGGATTGCCCCATTGCGAAGGGAGATTGCCTATGTCCTGGCAGCAGGAAGTCGATGAAATTCGCCGCCGCGCCGAAATCGCCAAGCAGATGGGCGGCGCTGAGAACATCAAACGCCAGCACGATGGCGGCAAGCTCACGGTGCGCGAGCGAATCGACCGCCTGCTGGACCCGGGTTCTTTCCATGAGTACGGAGCAATCGCGGGGACGCCCAAATACGAGGGCGACAAGCTGGTCGAGTTTCGTCCCGCAAACTTCGTCGGCGGCGTCGGACGCATCAACGGCCGCCGCGTCGCGGTGGGCGGCGACGACTTCACCGTCCGCGGCGGCGCCGCGGATGCTTCGATAGGGAACAAGCAGGGCTACGCCGAACTGATCGCGCATGAACTGCATATTCCAATCGTCCGGCTGGTCGATGGGACCGGCGGCGGCGGTAGCGTGCGCACGTTCGAAACCACCAAGCGGACCTATGTTCCCGCAAACCCGGCCTTCGACATCCTCGTGCAGTTGATGGCGGAAGTTCCGGTGGTTGCCGGATGCATGGGTTCGGTGGCCGGTTTGGGCGCCGCGCGCGTCGCCGCGTCGCACTTCTCCGTGATGGTCAAAGGCACGAGCCAGCTTTTTGTGGCCGGTCCACCCGTAGTCAAGTGGGGCGTCGGCGAAGATCTCACCAAGGAAGAATTGGGAGGATCGGAAATTCACGCGCACGTCAGCGGCGCCGTCGATAATGAAGCCGAAAGCGAGGAGGATGCGTTCCGGCAGATCCGCCGCTTCCTCTCCTACCTGCCGCAGAGCGTATGGCAGGCGCCGCCCCGGACGACGCCGGCCGACGACCCATATCGCCGCGAAGAGGAGCTGATCTCGATAATTCCGCGCAATCGCCGGCATGGCTATGACGCGCGCCGGATGGTGGAGTTGATCGTGGATCGCGATTCTTTCTTCGAGATGACGCCCTTTTTCGGACCTTCGTTGATCACCGGCTTTGCGCGGCTCGACGGCTACGCGGTCGGGGTGATGGCGAACGATCCCTATGCGATCGGCGGCTCGCTGGACGGTCCGGCTTCCGACAAAATGACGAAATTTCTCGACCTTTGCGACACCTTCCATCTTCCCATCGTGAATTTCGTCGATCAGCCGGGCTTCCTGATCGGCCGCGAGGCGGAGATGGCCGGGACGATCAAGCGCGGAGTGCGCGCGCTCTACGCGATGTTCCAGACGATCGTGCCCAAGGTGGCGATTATCGTGCGCCGGGCCTTTGGAGTAGCCGGCGCAGGCCACGGAATCACGACCGGCCTCAACCTTCGCTACGCGTGGCCATCCGCGGATTGGGGATCGCTTCCGATCGAGGGCGGAATCGAGGCGGCATACAAACGCGACCTGGCCGCATCGAAGGACCCCGAAAAGCTGCGGCGCGAACTCGAAGAGCAGTTTAACCGGATCCGATCACCCATCCGCACGGCCGAAGCGTTCGGAATCGAAGAGATAATCGATCCTCGCGATACTCGCGCAATCCTGGTGGACTGGGTGCATCAGGCGTACCAGGTCGTGCCGACCCAACTCGGCATCCGAACCCGCACGATGCGCCCGTGACGCGGCTCAGGCGCGCGCCGTCTTTGCGGAGGGATGAGCGACCGCCTGCTGCGATGCGGCGTGCGGCCGCGTCAGGATCATCGCAACGATGTATATCGCCATGCCGCCGAGCGAGACCTTGATCCAGGGCGCCCATCCGTAATGCGCGGCAACATAAAGCGTGAGCGGGGCGGCAATCGCCGCCCATCCGCGCGCTATCAATCCGAAGAACGCCCATCCCGTCGCCTGCAGGGCGGGCGACACGTCCTCGAGCGCTTCTGAGAACTGCGCGGCCCACGGCACGTATCCGATCGCCAGGAAGCATCCGAGCGTGGACGCTGCCAGCGTCATCGTCACGCGCGGCAGGGTATGGCCGAAAGTGGGAATCCACCAGACCAGCAGCCCGCATGACAGCAACGCGCCGAAGATTGCGATCGGTTTTCGGGTCTGCAGCCGATCGGAAATGATGCCCGTCACTACCAGCGCGCCCAGGTTGGCGAGCCAGAAGTAGGCGTTCATGCTGGCGGCTTCGGCGGGAGTGTAATGAAAGGCCTGCGTGAACATCAGGGGGCCGAACGGCTGAATTGTAAAGTAAAGGGTGAGATTTGCCACGACCCCGAATACCAGCAGCCAGACCTCCAGATGACTCAGCAGCCGCCCGAACGCATCGACCGTCCCCGACGGCAGCTCAGAGGCGGCGGGGGCGCGGCCCTCCGCCTCCATCGCGGCCAGTTCCGTGCGAAAGATCCGCAGCCGCAGCTCAGGGCTCAGATCCTTCAGGCCGAAAAGAATCGGCAGGTACATCGCAATCGCCAGAAAGCCCGCGATCCAGATCTGCGATTGCCAGGTATGAAATATCGGAAGCGTGCGGCCCGCGACAAAGTTGGCCAGAAAATTCGCGCCCACCGGACCGATCGTCAGCAGCCCGAAAGCCAGCGCCCGGCTGAGCCGCGGCGACATGTCGCGAATCAACGCCGCTCCCGCTCCCGCCATCAGCCCGCCGACCACCCCCATCAACGTGCGGACGATCACGAATGACGTGATGTTGTAAATGCACAGATTGAGGAACAGCAAAACCGTCACCGCGCCAAGGCAGATGTCGATGATCACCACGCGGCCGTAGCGATCGGCCAGAGGTCCGCCGAAGAATGCGGAAACCGCCGACACCATTACCGCGAACGTGATGAACCATCCGTAGGCGATGGTGCTCATGTGGATTGACGGAAGCAGCAGTGGCAGCAGGGGGGCGAGCTGGAATTCGTATGCGCCCAGAACCGACGCGAGGACGGTCAGCAGCAGCAGCGCCCAGCGGTGCGCGCCGCGCGGATATTCATCCAGCGTGCGAGCGGCAACAAACCCGTTCATCCGGCCGTTCATAGCCAAAGGGGCCACTCCACCGAACACAGATTTGATGGTTCTGGGGACGATGTCCCCCGAACCGAAACGATGCCCCTTTAGTACATCCTTCCAAGCGTTCAACTCAAGGCGAAGCGGCCGGCGCCATTGAGCGGCGGACGCGATGCCTGCTAAGACGCTGATGGTCCGAAAGGAACCTCGAACGAACGATGGATGTGAAGAGTCCCGCGGTGGGCAAGGTGCTGAGAATTACGGTTGAACCAGGCGCTCAGGTGGCGCGCGGCGACGAGATCATGGTGATCGAGTCGATGAAGGTGGAGATTCCGGTCAAAGCTCCCGCGCCGGGCCGTATCAAGGAGATCCGCGTAAAGCCGGGCGATCAGATTCAGCGCAACAATCTGCTCGCGACAATCGAAGCCTGACCTTCGAAATGCCGCCGCCGCGACCGGCGCGCTTCATTCTTCCGGTATCGTCGCGATCGAATTGCCCCACTTTTCCCAGAAGGTTGCTTCAAGCGCGGGCTTTCGCGCCGGCCGGTCCCATCGTCCCTTCGGATAGCCCATCGGGATCAGCGCGACGTTGTCGTACTCGGGCGGCACCCCGAGCCGTTCGTTGATCTCCGCGCCAAACCTCATGTGCAGTCCGGTGATCGATGTGCCGAGTCCGTAACCGCGCGCGGCCAGACAGAGGTTTTGAATTGCCGGGAATATCGCGTTGAGCATCGGCTGCCCCGCACGCCACGGATCCGTATATCGCTTGACGCAGCAGAAGATCATCACGGGAACGTCCGCGATATGTTCGGCGAGATAATTGGCGGAGCGGAGGATGCGTCCCTGCGGGCTCTGCGGGTCGTTCTCCGCGATCGCGCGCGCCTTGCCCGTAAAGTACATCTTCCAGGCCTTTAGATAGCGCTCCGCAACGAACGCCTTGGTTTCACGATCGCGCACGACGATGAACTTCCAGGGCTGGCGGTTGCCGCCGCTCGGCCCCATCGTCGCCGCCTCGATTACCTTGACGATCAGTTGCGGCGACACCGGATCGGGTTTGAGCCGGCGCATCGCGCGCGTGGTGTAAATTGCCTCGTACAGGTCGAATTCAGGATTTCCAAACATGGACGGCAACCTAGCAGGTTTATGCCCCGGGCCACTATCAGGGTTTTGCTAGCCCCCTTGGTTTGCTGCTTGTCATTATGGTTAAGTCTCGCCAACCGATATTTCAGGAGAAAGCCAGTGGCGGAAATTATTCTTCATCAATACGTGAACTCGCCCTTTTCAGAGAAGATTCGCAAAATTTTCGCGCACAAAAAGGTTTCGTGGCGATCGGTTGAACAGCCGGTCATCATGCCCAAACCGAAGCTGATTCCCCTGACCGGCGGCTACCGCCGCATTCCCGTGATGCAAATTGGCGCGGACGTTTGGTGCGACACCGGCGTCATCATCCGCAAGATCGATGAGCTCTATCCCGAGCCGACCATCTATCCGGACGGAACCGAGGCCGCCTGCCATATGATCAACCTGTTCGCCGACCGCCGATTCTTCTTTTCGACGACCCCGGTCATTTTCGAGAAGCTGGCGGCGGTGATCGGAAAGGATTTTCTGGAGGATCGCTCGAAGATGATGCGGGGCGCGAATTTCGAGGAGATAACGCTGCTTGCCCCTGATGCGCGCAACTACGTGCGCGCATATCTCGACAACCTCGAACGCTCGCTCGCAAAGCGGCCGTTTATTCTCGGCAACTCCTTCAGCCTGGCCGATGCCGCCTGCTTCCATTGCGTATGGTTCCTGCGCGCGGAACCGACTGCGTTCTCGCTCGCTCAGAAGTTTCCATCCGTGATGAAGTGGTTCGAGCGAATCGACGCGATGGGCTACGGCGACGTAAAGCCGATGGATCCGGACGAAGCGCTGAAGATCGCCAGGGAAAGCACCCCCGCGACCACGCCCGGCGCCGACCACGGCGATCCGAACGGGCTCAAACCCGGAATGCGCGTGTCGGTTACGCCGGAAGACTACGGCTTCGATCCGGTTACCGGAGTTGTCGTGACCAGTTCGATCCACGAAATTGCGGTCGAACGCGAAGACCCGCAACTTGGAAAGATCGTGAACCACTTCCCGAAGGTGGGCTTTCGTATCAGCGCCGCTTGATGCGCATCCGATTTGCGAAGCGCTCAGAGTTCGCGAACCACGTCCGTTCCGCGCGCCGAAAATCGCCGCCGGGGGCGAAGACCGACGCCGCCGTATGCGCTGTTATGGCGTCCGATGACCGCTACAATAGATAGATAGCGTTCGGGGACCGATAGCGTGGTCTGCGTATCTTGCGGCAGCGACAATTCCGAAGGGCGCGGTTTCTGCGGACAATGCGGAGCGGCGCTCGAAGTGGTGTGCCGCGCGTGCGGCGCACCCAATCGTCCCGACCACAAGTTCTGCGGCGGATGCGGAAGGGCGCTGGTCCGCCAGGTCCCTGCGGCCTTCGCCGGCCCCGGCCATCCCGAAGCGATCGCTAACGGACGCTACCGCGTGCGCAGGATGCTCGGCGAGGGCGCGAGCAAGATCGTCTATCTGGCGCACGATGAAGTGCTGGACCGCGACGTTGCGGTCTCGCTCTTTCGCGTCGAAGGACTTGACGATGCGGGCCGCGCGCGCATCCTGCGCGAAGCGCGCGCGATGGGCCGTCTCGGCGACCATCCCAACGTGGTCGGAATCTATGACATCGGCGAGGCCGAGAACGGCCGCCCCTATATCGTCAGCCAGTATCTTCCGGGCGGATCGCTGGCCGATCTGCTCCGCCGTTCGGGCGGCAAGCTCGCGCCGCTGGATGCCGTTCGTATCGCGGAGCAGCTATGCCTGGGGATCGAGCACGCGCACTCGCTCGGCATCGTGCATCGCGACATCAAGCCCGCGAATGTATTTCTCGCCAACGATGGAACTCCGCTGCTCGGCGACTTCGGGCTTGCGGTGGCGCCCGATCAATCGCGCGTGACCGCGAAGGGGATGATGGTCGGGACTGCCGCGTACATGCCGCCCGAGCAGGCGCTTGGCCATGCCCTCGAGCCTCGCAGCGACCTCTATTCCCTGGGCGCGATGCTGTACGAGATGCTGACCGGAAGGCCGCCTTTTGTCGGCGACGACCTGGTGGCGATCGTCTCGCAGCATGTGAACGCCGCTCCGCAGCCGCCGTCCGCGCATGCGCAGGCAATCGATGCGGCGCTCGATGCGCTCGTGCTGAAGCTGCTCGCCAAGAGCCCCGCTGAACGCCCGCAGAGCGCCGCGGCGGTGCGAGAGACCCTTCACGCCATCGCCGGTTCGTCCCGCGGAGCGATGGACCAGCTTGCGTCGAGCGTGATGGTGGAGCGTCCGAACCTGAGCAGCCATGCCGCGCCCGACGGCACGGTCAGCCTCCTGTTCTCGGACATCGAGAATTCCACCGTGATCATCGAGCGGCTTGGCGACCTGCGCGCGCAGGAAGTTTTCCGCACTCATAACCGGGCCATCCGCGAACAGATCGCGACGCACGGCGGCTACGAAGTGAAGTCGATGGGCGACGGGTTCATGATCGCGTTTGCGAGCGCGCGCCGCGCGCTGCTCTGCGCCGTGGACATCCAGCGATGGCTGGCAGACTATTGCGCACAGCATCCGGAAGCCCCGATTCGCGTGCGAATCGGATTGCACACCGGAGAGGCCATCCGCGAGTCGGGCGACTTCTTCGGAAAGACGGTGGTGTTGGCGGCGCGAATCGGCGCAGCCGCGCAGGGCGGCGAAATTCTGGTCTCATCCACCTTCAAGGCGATCACGGAGAGCGCGGGCGACATCCGCTACGACGCCGGCCGCGACATGAATCTCAAAGGACTTGCCGGCTCTCATCGCGTTCATCGCGTGCTCTGGGCGTCGGAGGTGAAACGATGCCCCAAGTGCGCAAAACCGCTTCCGCCAAACTCCGGCTCCTGCCCCCACTGCGAAGGCAAGGTCGTCGAGTTGGACGACGGCGCGGCGACCGCCGCGGCGAAACCCGCCGAACCCAGGTGGACACTCGAGACCGCCGCGGGCGCATCGCGCAGCACCAACACCGAAGCCGCGAAGGCGACCTCGATCGACGAGCTGAGCCGCTTGCGTCGATTCATCCGCCCGGCCGCCTCCGCTCCGGCCGGAGCCATTGCCGCGGTAGTGGTCGCGATAGTTGCGATCGCGCTGATCAGATGGGAATTTTCGTCCCGACCGATGGCGAGCAATCCGCCCGAGGCCTCGAACCATCAAGCCTCGCGGAAAACGAATCCGATAGCATCAGGCCCGCGAACGAACGCGCCAACGTCCTTGGCCGCCGAGGAGCGGCACGCGCCGAACCCGAAAAAGACCGCATCGGCTCTATCCTCCACTCGTCCCCCAGCCGCTTCGCTTCCCAGGTCAAAGACAACCATAATTTCCTCTTCTACCGATTCCTTCACCGAGGAACCCGGAACCGAAGCCGGCTCTTCGGATGCCGCCGCGGTCAAGCATTGCGCGCCGACTCCTCATCGCTACAACATCGAGGTCGATTCCGTCAGCGACAAGACCGAGGCGGACGACATGGTGAAGCGTATTTCCGATCTCGGTTTCAACGCCTGCGAGAGCACCACGACCGTCAATGGCGAGAAGCGGTACGCCGTGCGAGTCGGTCCATACAAAACCGCGGATGAGGCGGCGGCCGCGCAGGAAAAGCTTCACGAGCAGTACAAGGACGCATATTCGGATCAGTAGCCGTTGCGCGGGAATCGTCGGCGCCCGCCGAGATGGAAAACGCGATGAACGTTGGTGGCGGCAATCGAGATGTGCTAGCCACCTTCTCTTGCCGGCCGCCTTGAGGCGCGCCGCGAGGAGAACTGCTTAATGAGTGATCTGCTGGCTGAAAAAAACGGGCACGTCGCGATTCTCAGGCTCAATCGGCCCGATCGCATGAACGCGATCAGCGCGGAGATGCTGACCGAGCTGGGTCGGCGGCTGGTCGAATACGATCACGACGCCGACGTTCGCGCCGTCATTCTGACTGGCGAGGGGCGGGGTTTCTGCGCCGGACTCGATCTCAAGGATACCGCTGCCGGGCGCGGAATCGGCGGCTCGCTCGGCGGAGCTTCGCACATCAGCACGCTCGAGATTCCCACCGTAACGCTTCATCGCATCGATACGCCTGTAATCTGCGCGATCAACGGTCCGGCCGCCGGCTACGGCTTCGATCTCGCGCTCGGATGCGACATCCGCCTGATGAGCGATCGGGCCAAGCTTGCGCCCGCGTTTGCCAAGCGCGGAATCGTGCCCGAAAGCGGCGGCACCTGGTACTTGCCGCGCCTGGTGGGATGGGCCAAAGCGTGCGAAATCGGGTTCATCGCCGACGATATCACGCCGGAGCGCGCCGCTGAGATGGGCCTGATCAACAAGGTCGTGGCGCACGACGACCTGATGGCGGAATCGATGCGGTGGGCGGAGAAGATCGCGGCGAACGCTCCTCTCGGCGTGAAGGCTATCAAGCGCCTGTTTCGTCACGGCTTGAGCGAAGACTTCGAGTCGCACACGCATCATGTGCTGATGCAGCTCCTGGTCCTGTTTCGATCGAACGACTTTCAGGAAGGACTCCGCTCCTTTCTGGAGAAGCGGCCGCCCAATTTCCAGGGCAAATGACGGACGCTGGTTTCTTGACGGAGATGCGCGGAGCTAGTGGCGGCGGGACTTCTTTCCTTTAGCCTGGATCTCCCTCAGGTATTCGTCCAAACGATCCAGGCTCTGCTCCCAGAACTTCCGGTACTGCTCGATCCACGCGGCCGCGTCCTTGAGCGGCTTCGCTTCCAGCCGGCAGGGGCGCCATTGCGCCTCGCGGCCCCGCGAGATCAATCCCGCGCGCTCCAGCACCTTCAGATGCTTGGAAATGGCGGGCAGGCTCATGTCGAACGGTTGCGCCAATTCGGTGACCGAAACCTCGCCTGAAGCGAGGCGGGCAAGAATGGCGCGGCGGGTCGGGTCGGCCAGCGCGGAAAAGGTCGTGCTCAAGGTGTCGGGTGTCATTTCGACGTTGGATGCCTCGGTGCGTAGATAACTATATGGTTAACTATAAAAGTGCCGGCGTCAACCCGGCAGACCGCCGCCTCGATTCGCTCAGGATCCGCCTCCCTCGGCGTAGGTGATGCCGGGAGCGGCCGGAGGTTCCGGCAGGTAGGCGAGAGGATTGCGCGCGACGTTGTCGTGGCGCACCTCGAAGTGCAGATTGGCGCCGGTGGTCCTGCCGCTGCTGCCGATTCTCGCGATGACCTGTCCGCGGGCGACACGGGCGCCTTCATGCACCAAGTTGACCTGGTTGTGGCCGTAGACGGTTGCGTATTCGCCGCTATGGCTGATGATCACGGTGTTGCCGTAGCCGTGTAGCTGTCCCGAAAAGATGACCACACCGCTATCGGCAGCGCGAACCGGCGTTCCAGCCGGCGCCGCAATATCAATCCCTTCGTGCATCGCGCCGTTGCGAATTCCAAAGCCCGACGAAACCGTGCCGTCAGACACCGGCCAGGCGAACTGCCGCGCCGCTCTCTCGCCGTGATAAGGGAAGGCATGCGACCTTCCCGCATAGGCCGGCGAATAGGCGCGATACGATCCCGGGATGACCAGGGTCTGGCCGACCCGCAAATCGCGCGGGCTGCCGAGTCCGTTGGCCGCCATCAGGGCCGAGGCGCTGACGCCAAATTTTGCCGCGATGCGATAGATATTGTCGCCGGACTTCACGACGTAGCTTGCCTGCGCGGGCGGGCCCGACGGATAGCTGGGCGCCGGCGCGCTCCCGCATCCGGCGATCGCAAGCGCGAACACAAGCGGCAAAACCGCCGCTGAAATCCGCGCAATCGTCCGCGCCGCCTTCACCACTCCGCCCCGCCCATCTTGCCACGCTTCTGCGGGCGCTCGCCCCGCTAGCTACTGAAGCCGTGCTTTCCGGTCATCCTCACGTAGCGGCATTCGCCGAAATATTCCTCTTGCCAATGCCCGTTCTTGAAGCTGATTCGAACCAGACTCTGCAACTCGTCTTCTCCGATAGGCGCGACCAGCCGCCCGCCCGGCGCAAGCTGGCGCATCAGCGGCATCGGAATTCCCGGCATCGCCGCGCTCACCACGATCGCATCGTAGGGCGCCTCGTCCGGGTATCCTTCGGAGCCGTCGCCCAGGATGAGGTGCACGTTCGTATAGCCCATCGCCTGCAGGAGTATTCGCGCGCGATCGTGAAGATGTTCGATGCATTCGATCGAGTACACCTCGCGCGCCAGATGGGCGAGCACGGCGGCTTCGTATCCGGAGCCCGTGCCGACCTCCAGCACTCGCTCGGTTCCATCCAGCGCGGCCGCTTCGCAGACCAGCGCTACCATGTACGGCTGCGAGATCGTCTGCGAATTACCGATCGGCAAGGGGCCGTCGTCGTAGGCGTGATCCGCGAGTTCGGCGGGGATGAATCGATGGCGCTCCACGACGCGCATCGCAGCCAGGACGCGGCGGTCGCGTATTCCGCGCGCTTCGATCTGCTCCTGCACCATCCGCGCGCGCGCCTGGGATAAATCGTCGCCCATCAGGGCTTGATTATATGCGTAAGCAGCCGGCGCTTTAAGCCATCGAAAAAACGCACCAATTCCGGCAATTTCCACCCGCCAGTTTCCGCGCCTGTGCCGTCTTTTCCGTACCGATCGGTTTGTATTTTTCTTGCCGGCTGTGTTAGGGCGACTTATGGAACTTGAACCGGGGGAGGCGCCAAGCCCGATGGCCGATGACACAAAAGAATGGCGCGAAGAATCGGTAAGTGTTGACGGTACCAACCTGATTGTCGTCAAGGGCGGCACGGGAAGGCCGATGCTTGTGCTGCATGACGAGCTCGGGCATCCGGGATGGCTCAAATGGACGCGCGCGATGGCGCGACGGCGCACCCTTCTTATCCCGCTGCATCCCGGCTTCGGCCGCACCGAGCGCGCCGAATGGATGATGTCGATTCGCGACCTCGCCGGTTTCTACGCGCGCTATCTCAAGGAAAATGGGCTTGCGCCATTGGACGTGATCGGCTTTTCGCTCGGCGGATGGATCGCCGCGGAGATGGCCGCGTCGAATCCCGGCCAGTTCCGCAAGATGATCCTGGTGGCTCCCGCCGGCATCCGGCCGCCGAGCGGAAATATCCTGGATGTCTTTCAGCTCATGGCTCCGCAGCAACTGATGGCGAGCGTGTACGACCCTCCCAACACTCCCGAATTCCCCGAATTGTTCGGCGGCGGGATGTCGCCGGAAGCGTTCGAGATGTTTGAGGATGCGCGCGCGCAGACCGCCCGGCTCGCGTGGACGCCCTACATGCACAATCCTACCTTGCCTCATCTGCTGGGCGTCGCGGCGGGGCTTCCGACGCTGATCGTGTGGGGCAGGCAGGACGCGGTCGTGCCGGCAAGCGCCGGCGATGCGTACCGCGCGGCGATTCGCGGAGCGCGCCTCGTCACCTTCGACAACTGCGGTCATCGGCCCGAAATCGAAAAATCAGCGGAGTTTATCCGCGAGGTTGAAGCCTTTCTCGCAGACTGAGCAAGGAGGTCCGGCCATGCATCTGATGTATTTCACCGAGCGTCCTTATCGGCATGTTCCCAACGATGAAGTAATCAAGAACGGTTTCTTCGGCATCCCGAACAAGCACTTCGACTCCGTAAAGGGATCCCAGCTTCTCAACGAGTACCTCGACGAGAAGATTCTCGCGGAACAGCTCGGCTTCGACGGAGTGATGCTGAACGAGCATCACGACACCGCCTTCTGCATGGGATCGGTGATGAACGTCGAGGCCGCAATCCTGGCGCGCATCACCGAGCGCGTGAAGATCGTTCTGCTCGGCAATCCGCTGCCGGTGGTGGGCAATCCGCTGCGCCTGGCCGAAGAGCTTTCGCTGATCGACATGATCTCCCGCGGCAGGCTGGTGACCGGATGGGTCCGCGGCGCCGGAAGCGAGCAATTCGCCACCAACGCGAATCCGGGTTACAACCGCGAGTATTTCAACGAGGCGCACGACCTGGTGGTTCAGGCCTGGACGCGGCCCGGACCGTGGCGCTACGAAGGCAAGCATTTCCACTATCGCTTCGTCGATCCCTGGGCGCTGCCCATCCAGAAGCCGCATCCTCCAATCTGGATTCCCGGCCTTCTCAGCCCCGAGACTGTCATCTGGTGCGCTCAGCACAAGTACCCGTACATCGCGCTCGCCACGTTCCTCGAGCCTACTGTGGAGTTGTGGAACATCTATCGCGATGCGGCCGCGAAGGAGGGTTACCAGGTCGGTCCCGAAAACTTCGGCTACCTCCAGAAGGTCTTTGTTGCCGAGACGGAAGAAAAGGCGCACGACCTTGCGAAGTGGGACATGTTCGGCGGCGCGGGAATCGGCTACAGCCTGTTCGGCAAGCCGCAGTGGATGTTTCCGCCGGGCTACAACTCCAAAGACGCGACCCGCCGAGTCGCGCGGCAGTTTTCCGATCCGTCTTCGTCGAAGGGGAGTCCGTTTGCGAATGCGGTCGGCGGAGGGGCCGGCAACGGGTCCGCCACCGAACGTGTGGCGGCTTCGCAAATCGACTATCGGACCGGCGCGTGGCAGGAAGAGCACGTCGATGTGGAAGCGACGCGCAAACAGATCTTCGACACGTTTCCGCAGGTCGAGCGCGCCATGCAGGTGATCTGCGGAACGCCGAAATCCGTCATCCCAAGGATTCGCAAGGTGCTGGAAGTGCTGCGCCCCGGAATCTTCGGCTTCTGGCAGAATGACGGACCGATCTCCGCCGAAGCGCGCACCACCAATATCCGCCTGCTGGCCGAGGAAGTGGTGCCTGCCGTTCGCGAGATCGGCAAGGAGCTCGGGCTGGTATCGCCGTTCGAGGTGCAGCCGGGATCGCGCAAGCTGCCGGCTTCGGGAATTCCCGAATCAGTAGGATCGCTCGCGCCGCTGGCCTCGTAGATCGCGCAGCGCCGGACGATTCGCAGCCGCCGGTCCGCGTCCTTGCGATACGGCATCGCTGCCGGCCGCATCGCTCGCGAGATGCTCTCCAATGGCATCGAGTGAAAGGGCGCCCTTTTGCGCGAAGGCTTGTCATCAGGCTATCACTGTTAGTCAGAGCAGGCCCGCGGTGACTCCCAAAGCCGATCACAGCCGGATCGCACGGTTTCAACGAATTGTTTGCGCCGAACATCTTCTGAGAATACATTGCGAGCGTGCGGTCTGAAGCCTCCGTGCTCTGTTGAGCGGTATCCGTTTCCGCAGATTGGAGGAAGGATGCCTGGACGCGAACGTGAAGGCGGCCGTCTGTTCGGCGTCGTATCGATGCTGTTGGCGGCAGGTATCGCGGTGTTGAGCGGCTTTTCGGCGGCATCAGCCTCCGATGCCGACGAAGCTTTCGCACCGATGGCTAAGGTCGTGTCCGCGGAGGGCACGATCGTCCGTTTCAGCTCGAACCGGCTCAACGGCGGGTTTATCAACGCCTGGAATGTGGGGGCGCGCTTCTCGCTCCTGCCGTTCGGCGTCGTTCATCTCCCCGCCCGGCTGCGCCCTTTGGACGGCGCTTTCGAAGTGGGCCTCGAACCGACGTTCGAGCGCTTCAATACCCAGAATCAGAACTTCGTCGGAGTTTTAGCCGAAGCGAGATATCACTTTGTGAATCTGGGCTACGGTCCTTTTGTGCCCTGGATTGGCGGCGGAATCGGCCCCGGCTACTCCGACCTCAATATCGGCACCGTTCACGACGACTCGAAATTGACCGGGCCTTTCATGGCGATGATCAAGGGCGAAATCGGCGTCTCCTGCTTCATCGACAGTTGGAGGTCCGTGTATGCGGGCCTTGAAGCGCAGCATTTCTCGAACAGCGAGTTGAACGGCCGCGAGCGCACTTCCACCACCAATCAAAGCCTTAACACGCCATGGGGAATGGTGGTGGGCTTCTCCTGGTTCTTTCGCTAGGAATCTCCGCCGGAAGCCCGGCGGGCAGCCTTGCGCGGTCAGTTCGCCACAGGCGCGCCCCAGCCGTTCTCGCCGTAGAATTGCGTGACTTCATCCACGATCTGCTTGGCGGTCTGATCGACCAGGTAGCCGGTGGACGAAGTGTATGCTTTGACTCCCCCCGCCGCGACGTTGGCCGCCGTCGATGCGATCGCGGCGGTGCCGCCGACCGCCAGTCCGGGCGCTCCCGTGACCGCGAACCCCGGCATCTTGCCGCTGTCCGCATGCGTGTCGAACTGCAGCACTTCATGCGAGATGTAATCGGAGCGCTGATAGACGTCCACGTTCGCGTCGAGAGTCGAGGCCCCCATGCCAAAACCAATTGCCATCCGCCGCAGACGATTGCCTTCGTTGATGTCCTTGAAGAAGCCGTCGATTATCAGGGTGTTGTCCGAAACCGGGGTTCCGCGCGGCTGGCAGGCGGCGGGAAGTCCCTTCTGGCTCAGGTCCGCGGCGATCTGGACGCAGAGATTCTGCGCGGTCTGATGGCCGAGTTGCTGCTGCTCGGTGGTCGCGTCGGCGCCGGATACGCCGCGATAGACTTTCTGGACGATACTCTGATTCAGGGTCACTTCAGCGGGATTTATCGCGAACGGGTACACGACGATCTGCGCGGGCCGCTGCGCGATGACTTGCCCGACCTGCTGCGATTCGCTGATCTTCGCGCCGGCGCATCCGGCCACGATCGCGGCAAGCGCGAGAACCACACCGAGTTTTAGCGCGATGGTCTTCATGGGCGACTCTTATATCCAATCGCCCGCGCTCCCGCCTGACGTACTTTAGTACAATGCCGCGGCATCCCTTCACGGGCCGCCACGCCCCGGCCTCGGGGGCGGACAACCGCGCCCGCCCATCGTCGGGCTCATGGATTGCCTGGCTCCCCGCGCTTCACCGATCGTGCGCGACGATGAGCGGTGTCTTTGGAAATGCAGAGTGGAGTTGCCACCGTTCATTTCTGCAACAAACTTCGGCGCGGCGAACAGTTTGTCGAGCGTCCGACTTTTCAGGTCCGGGTGCAGCGTCACACCGATTCGCGTCACCGTGGCTCCATCGTTCTTCAGTCGAATGGCGCCATTCCTTGGCCGCAATCGCCATCTTTCCAGCTTCAAAATAGTCAGCGGCTTCTGACTTAAACGCGGCTGATTCCTTCCGATCGCGCCGAGAACACTTTGGGTTGGCGAAGCGGAGAAAGTGGGATGTCCGGATGGATATTAGGCTGGAATGTTCCTTGCTTGGCTAATGCGTGCGCAGAGTGCACTGCGTGGCCGATCCTCCGATGAACCGGATCCGGAGCACAAGACCGACACAAGAGCGCCGAGGGAAGCAGGCGCGAGGAAACGAAATGGAATCTACATCAACGCAAGCCAATGACATTCTGGATCCGAGCCAACTCCTGGAGGTCTTGAACGCCTTCAAAAGGGGCGAGTTCGAACACCGCATGCCCGTCGACCAGACCGGGGTCGCCGGCAAGATCGCCGACACCGTGAACGATCTCCTCGACCTCAACCAACGCTACCAATCGAAAAGTGGTCATGTGGCAATTGGAACAACTCAGATGCAAGGCTGATGTAGTGATCGATGGCCTCCAGGCGCTGGAAGCGTGGACCCGGACCGCTTATGACGCAATCTTGATGGATTGCCGAATGCCGAAGATGGACGGATATGAAGCGGCTCGAGAGATTCGCCGGCGGGAAGGGCCCGCCAGGCATATTCCGATCGTCGCCCTGACCGCGCACGCACTCGACAGCGACAAGAAGAAATGCGTGGACGCAGGCATGGACGACTACCTCAGCAAGCCGGTTGACCTCAAAGTGCTCGCTGAGACACTCCGTCGCGTAACGGCCCATGAAACCGCTCCCGCATCACCCGCGCCCACAGAGAACGAGGCTTCGACCGGGAATGACGGGCCGGTTTTAGATCCCGCCACGATGGATGGATTGCGCGCGCAGGCCGGCTTGCTGCCGGAACTCATCGGCACCGCGCTGGCAGAAATGTCCGAACAGGTTGCGCACCTCGCGGACATGCTTGCCGCTCACAACCACGCCGACGCGGGCATTGCGGCACACAGCCTCAAGGGTCTCGCGCGCACCTTCGGCGCGGCACGCATGGCGGAACTCGCGGCCGCAGTCGAAAAAATGGCTGGCGCGCAGGCAACCGATCAGGCGCTCGCCGGCCTTGACCAACTCAAGCAGGAATGCGAGCGCGTGAGCCGCGAGCTGAATCGGGAACGAGACGCATTGCCGGCCAACTCGCATTAGTGCCGGCTCCTTCTGCGGAGATTTGAATGCCAGTTACCTGTTTAGTGGTTGACGATTCCCCCTCCGCCCGAAAAGTCATCGTCCACTACTTGCGGAAGGCGGGATGCGCGGTGGTGGCGGAAGCCAGCAACGCCCTCGAGGCGCTCGATCTCTTCCGCCAGCATCAGCCCGACGTGGTCACGCTGGATCTGATGATGCCTCAGCATTTCAACATCGACAGCATGGGCCTTCTGCGCGCCATCAAGCGCGAGCGTCCGCAGACCGCCGTGATCGTGGTGAGCGTCATCCCGTTCGAGAAGATTCGCTATGAATATATCGAGCAGGGCGTGCTGGCGTATATCGTCAAGCCGCTTACGGAAGAATCGTTCGAGCCGGTGCGCATCAAGCTGACGCAGCTCCATCCCGAACTGGCCCTCGTTCAGCAGCGGTGACCCTGGTGGCGCTGTCGCTGAGCCACTACGTCAACGGCGTCACGCAGCGGCACGGACATATTTCGAGCACGATGTTCCCCGGCTATCCGATCGGACGATCACCAACGGCGTGCATTCCGCCACCTGGACTTCACCGCAGATGCAGGCGCTGTACGACCGCCACATCAGGGATTGGCGGCGCGATTCGTTCTCGCTGCGCTACGCGCTGGGAATACCCCTGCCCGAGATAAAACACGCGCACGATGAAGCCAAGACCTGCCTGGTGGCGTTGGTCAATGAACGCGCCAACCGCGGTTTTGACACGCGGGCTTTCACTATCGGCTGCGCTCGTCGAATGACCACCTACAAACGGCCGCTGCTGCTGTTTCATGACCCAAAGCGCTTGCGCGACATTGCGCGTCGTTTCGGGAGGTTGCAGGTGGTGATGGCCGGCAAAGCGCATCCCAGCGATGAGCAATCCAAGCGGCTTATCCAGCAAATCGTTCGCTGGTCGGAGGAATTGGCGCCCGAAGTCCTGATCGCATTTCTGCCTAGCTATGACCTTGCGCTGGCTAGAACGATCGTCGCCGGCGTGGATCTGTGGCTGAACACGCCCCAACCGCCCTTCGAAGCGTCGGGCACCAGTGGCATGAAGGCCGCCCACAACGGCGTCCCGAGCCTGAGTATTTTCGACGGATGGTGGCTGGAAGGCCATATCGAGGGGGTGACCGGATGGGGGATTGGCGGTCGCGGACGCGCCACTGAGCGCACCGACGCCGAAGATGCCGGCGACCTCTACCGCGCACTGGACGAAGTTATTCTACCTATTTATCACGATGAGCCTGAGCGCTGGGCCGCGGCCATGCGAGCCACGATCGCCTTCAACGCGTCGTTTTTCAACGCGCAGCGGATGCTCGAAGAGTATGTGGTGCTCGCTTACCAGGAACAGCATCGCATCTAGGAATGCCAGTGAGCGTGGCATGAAAGCTCCGTCAGGACTGCGGTCGGAACGAACCAGCCAAACTTGCCGTTGCGGACGAAAGAAGGGGGGCGCGCAAGCGTAGATGTCGCATCGCTCGCGATCTTTTCGAGCCGCCTCATCCACACCTGGAGTTTCACGATGGCTGTCACGGCGCTGATTGTCGATGATTCCGCTGTTGCCAGGCGGCTTGCTTCCTATCACCTGCGCCGCGCCGGATGCACGGTGGTTGGGGAAGCGGCCAGTGCTTTCGAAGCACTGGAGAGCTTCCACCGCCTGAAGCCCAACATCATTACACTCGATCTGGTGATGCCGATTAAGGACGAAGTGGACAGCATGGCAGTGGTGCGCGCGGTCAAGAAAGAAGTACCGGAGACAGCAATCATCGTCGTGAGCGTCATTCCTTCGGAAAAAGTTCAGCAGGACTTCTTCACGGAAGGTGTTTTCGGCTACGTGGTCAAGCCGTTCAATGACGACGCACTGGAAACTCTTAGACCCAAACTCGAGCGCGCCTTTCCCGAGCTGGCCGCTCACAAATGAAACAGTTCCGGACAGCCAGGCCTCTTGTTAGACCGCGATTCCGGTACACAACCCATCCTGTCAATTGTGTCATCGCGCTTCGAAGGGGGACGATCCGTGCCTGGAGAGCGCCCCAACGATACGCGTCCAACAGACATCCGATGTTGCGTCAGAAAGGTCGCTGCGAAGAGCAACCGTCGCGAAACGGACGGCCGTGTGTCTATCCGCCCCATCCCTTGAGGGCCATTATGAGCTTAACATAGCAAATTGATGTTATAGATAGTCAATGCAAGTTTAATTTTCGGCGCGCATTTTGCTGTCTAATGTCACAAGCCTCATCGCATCGATGCCTTTGAGGCGGTCGAAGATGTCGAATCATCAATCACCTGCGAAGAGCCATGAAGCGGACGGTGCCAACGGCGCCTTTGCCGCCGCACTTATGGAATCGTCCGGCGACGCGATCATTTCTGTAGATCGGAATGCAAAGATCATCGCCTGGAATCCAGCCGCACAGCGATTGTTCGGGTTCAGCTCTGAAGAGGCGATCGGCAGGCCGATCGCTGACGTACTGGCCAGTCCGTCCGTGCGCCCGCAGCTCATCGACATGCTCAAAAAGGCGATGCGGGGAGAGGAGCCGCTTCAATACGAGACGCTGCGGCACACCAGGGACGGAAGTTTGGTGGACGTCTCGGTTACCGTTTTTCCGGTGCGAGATCAGGCCGGCTATCTGGTCGGAGCATCGGCGATCTATCGCGATGTAACCAAAACCAGGCTGATTCAGGCCGAACTGCGAACCCGGCTGGAGCAGGAGCAGGCGTTGGTCGAATTCGCACGTCTGGCTCTCCGAGCGGATGATCTGATCGCGCTGCTGGAGGAGGCGGTCGCGCTGGTCGTTCGCACGCTGAAGGTCGACTACTGCGAAGTGCTGGAGTTGCAACCGGGGTCCACGAAACTGTTGATGCGCGCGGGCTCCGGATGGAAACCCGGTCTCGTGGGTCGGGCGACCATGAACACGGGGGTAGACTCGCAGGCGGGCTATACGCTGCTCTCCAAAGATCCGGTGGTCGTTAAGGACCTGCGCACCGAGACGCGCTTTCGCGGCTCGCAACTGCTCATCGATCACGAAGTGGTCAGCGGCCTCAGTACGATTATCGGGAATGCCGACCGGCCCTACGGAGTGCTAGCCGTGCATACCCGTTCCAGGCGCGATTTCCTCGAGTACGACGTACACTTTCTGCGGGCTCTTGCCGGCTCGATTGGTCAGGTAGCCGAGCGTCTGGATACGCGGCAGGCGCTGCGGCGCAGCGAGGCTTATTTTCATTCGCTGATCGACAATTCCTTCGACGTAATCGTGGTGCTCGATGCCGAGGGCAAGATCCGGTTTGATAACGCCTCGATGCGCAGAATTTTCGGCTATGAAGAAGGCGAAGTGCTCGGAAAAATCTGCTTCGATTTTGTCCATCCGCAGGAGCTGGAAACCGCCCGGCAGTCAGTGACCGCGGCGATGCGCACTGGATCGTCAAGACTGGACTGCCGGCTGAGGCGCAAGGACGGCGCCTGGCTTGATTGTGTGGTCGTGCTATCGCGCATCGCCGACCCGGAGGGACGGTCGTCGGTGGTCGTCAATATCCACGATGTCAGCGCGAGAAAACAGGCCGAGCAGGCGCGCGCTTTTCTAGCCTCGATTGTCGAATCCTCCTCAGTCGCAATCGTCGGTGTAACCTGCGAGGGCAAGATCGCCAGTTGGAATCGCGCGGCGGGGGAGATCTATGGCTACACCGCGCAGGAAATCGTCGGCCAGCCCCGCAGCCTGTTGTCCCCCGAGGGGGATGCCATCGGGGCGCAACTGCTGGCGCGGGCGACGCGCGGCGAACATCCCGGCCTTCATGAAGTACGCCGCCGGCGCAAGAACGGCGAGATTATCAGTTTGTCGGTATCGTACTCGCCGATCTTCGATGCGGCCGGAACCGTGGTCGGGGTGGCCAGCTTCGAGCGCAGTCCCACCGAGGAAACCCGCCTCGAGCAGGAGCTGCAACGCGCGCGCTCCTATACCCGCAACCTGATTGAGTCTTCGCTTGACGCGATGCTGACTGTGGACAGGGACCTTATTGTCACCGATCTCAATGAACAGACCGTCAGGCTGGTCGGAACCAACCGCGACGCCATCATCGGAACCCGCTTTGACGCCTACTTTACCGATGGCGAACGCGCCGCGCAGGGTATCGCCCGTACCCTGAAGGATGGCTCTGTTTCCAACTACGATCTCGTCCTGAAATCCGCGACGGGCGGCGAAATTGAGGTGTCGTCGAACGCTTCGGTATTTCGCGATGAAGCTGGGCAGCCGCGCGGGGTCCTTGTGGTGGCGCGCGACGTCACCCATCAAAAGCAGATGGAGCAGGACCTGCGCGAGACGCAGGCCTATACCCGCGGGCTCATCGAGTCCGTCGATCCGATGGTCATGATCGATAACGAATCGATTATTCGCGACGTTAATCAGCGGATGGCCACGATGGTCGAAATGCCCAGGACGATGCTTGTCGGAAACCGCTTCGACCCGCTTTTTACTGACCCGGACCGGGCTGCCGCCGCTATTGCGCGGGCGGTGAACGAAGGCGCGATTACCAATTGCGATCTCACTATGCGTACCCTTAGCGGACGCGAGATCCCGGTGTCTCTCAACGCCTCGATTTTCTACGATGCGGCGGGCCAACCCCAGGGCGCGCTCGGCGTGGTGCGTGACGTGACCGAGCAGCGCCGCCTGGATCGGCAGTTGCGCGAGCAGCAGAGTTACAGCCGCAGTCTCTTCGAAAGCTCGGTCGATGCGCTGCTGGCGGTGGATCTGCGGATGGTTATCACGGATATCAACGAGCAGACGCTCACGCTCACCGGCTACACGCGTCCTGAGTTGATTGGCAACAGTTTCCCGATGCTATTCACCGATCCGGAGCGCGCGGCCGGGGGACTGCGTCACGCGCTGGCCGAGGGACCGGTCAAGGATTACGAATTGACGCTGCATACCGCCGGCGGCGAGGAGTCGCTGGTCTCGTTCAACATCTCGCCGTTCAAAGATGCCGAGGGGAAGGTGCTCGGAATCCTTGCCTCGGCGCGCGACATCAGCGAGCGCCGGCGCCTGGAAGGTGAACGCTCGCTGCTAGCCTCGATAGTCACTTCCTCAGCCGACGCCATCGTCAGCTACTCTCCTGATACCACCGTCACCAGTTGGAATGCGGGTGCAAACCGGCTCTTCGGCTACAGCGCGGCTGAGATGATCGGGCGCAGTATAACTGTCTGTGCTCCGTTGGAACGGCGCAAAGAGTTGCTGGAACACCTCAATTTGGTCCTGGCCGGCAAGGGAGTGCAGCAGTTCGAGAGCCAGCGTCGGCGCAAGGACGGCAGTCTGGTGGAAGTTTTGGTAACGGATTCTCCCATCGTCGACCAGCAAGGCAAGGTTATTGCCATATCCACTATCTATCACGACATAATCGAGCGCAAACTCTATGAGCTTGAACTTACGCGGGCTCGCGATGAGGCGCTGGAAGGCGCAAGGGAGCGCTCGAAATTCCTGGCCAACATGAGCCACGAGATCCGTACGCCTCTCACCTCCATCACCGGCATGGTCGACATGCTGCTTGACACGGCATCGAGTGACCTGCAGCGGCGGCGCCTGCTGAGCGTCAGGGAAAATTCCTACGGCCTCCTCGCCATACTCAACGAGATCCTGGACTTCTCCAAGCTTTCGGCCGGCAAAATTACGTTTCAAACCGTTGATTTCGACCTTGAAGAGATCTTACACGCCGTGCTGAATCCATTTGCGGATGCCGCCCGGCGTAAGGGGCTGGAAGTCATCGCCGCAATCGAACCCGATGTGCCGCGCCTCCTGCACGGCGACCCCGATCGCCTGGGCCAGGTGCTCAGAAACCTGTTCAGCAACGCGGTGAAGTTCACCGAACACGGCGAGAT
>JAJPKP010000043.1 GCA_021323675.1 Pseudomonadota bacterium
ATCTGGTAGGTTTCGGCGAGCTGCTCGGCGGTGGGATGCGCCAATCCGCGCGCGGCCAGCAAAGCCTTGGCGAGGCGCGGAATCGCGTCCTGGTAGACGCGCTCGCGTAGGCGTTCGCCGAGTTCGGCGGCGAAGCGGCGCGATTGTTCGAGAATTTCCTCGACCGAACCACCCGCAATGAGTGCTGGAGCGGAAAAAAGCAGCCAGAGATAACCGGCTTCAGCTGCCTTGATAAAGTCGAGATCGATCTCAACATAGGTTTCGGTCCGAGCGCGCTGGCCCACGCCGCGGCCGAGCTCAGTGAGATAGAGCCGGACTTGAGCGCCGTTGCAAACGATAACGTACCGAAGCTGTTCCTGGTCGGCGACGTTAAGCGCCCAAGTGATCGGTGAGTGATCGGAAAAACGCCGGCTCGGAGTTTCCGCCGATTCGTTGCGATCGAGGAAGATAGCGAGAGCCGTGCGCGTTCCAGCCGCGCGCAGAATTGAGCCGGGACCGGCGGTCAACGGCTCGACCGAAAACCCCAGTGCGCGCAGTAGCGCTTCGCCGCGTTCCCTGAGCACCGGCGTGGCGCGTGAATTCGCTTCCGGCCAATCCGCTCGGCGCCGCACGTCGTGTTCCAGCTCATGAGTTGCGAACAGGCCTTCGTTTCGCAGACCAGCAAGCGGCGCTTCAACGTTGGGGATGACCGAATGGAGTCGCCGCAGAGCGGCGTGGCGGTCAGGTTCCTCCAGAGCGGCGCGGCAGATTCGTTCGACCAATTCAGGATCGAGGTCCGCGAAAGCGGGCGGCTGGTCCCCGGCCGGGCCGCAGATAGCCGCGTGCCCATCGTAAAGCGCGACCATAAGGAGCGGCGTCGCGCGGCCTTTGAGCCGCGCCTTCCACAGAGTTCGAAGATCGGAAAGCGAGGGCCGATGACCGGCTTCGATAACCGCGACTTCAACTGGCTGCGCACCCTTGCCGAGCGCCAGCCCGACCGGGTGGAACGAGCGCGCATCGCCGATCTCAAGTGGCCGCAGGTCATGGTCGTCCAAGAATGCCATCTATTGCGGCCCTCCATCGGGCGCCGATAGTGGGCGCGGCAATGGCAGCGAACGAAACGTAAGGTTTCTCGTCCAATGCTGGTTGCCGAAATCATCGACAAGGCAAACCTTCGCGCGAAAGCTCTCCCCATCGACGGCTATCGCGGGCTCTACGAGCCAATGCGCTTCGGCTTGAACAGCGGGAGTCTGAGGACGCACGGCATGATCGCCATACAGATTCGTTTCAGCGTCAGGCTGCAGTAGCCACTTGCCATCAACTACGCGCGCGCTCGCGGGCAGAAGCCCAAAATGCCGCCGGGTGATTTTGAGACGCGACCGCACGATCCTAACCGGCTGCCCCGCAATATTTCTCAGACTAAAGGTGAACCTCACGAACATTCCGCGCTTTTGCGGACTTCCGGGGAAGGTCGCGACTGACCAGAAGCCCGGTCCTATAAGTGGCGGCTGGAAATCCCGTGGGACGATGATCAGGCTTCGCTTAGGAATTCTGCTTGCGAACCAGTCGCGCGCAACGTCGAAGATCTTCGAACCGAGCGATATCGCTTCCGTCCAGGTGGCCACCCTAAGCCCCCGCACCCGACGTTCGATTTCCACCTTTAGGAGTTCTGTCCGGGCCGCCAGTATCCTCCCCATGACCCTTCGACGCCGGCAAGAGACCTTGCGCTTGCAGCCCTTCGCCAAGCCTCAGCACCGCGTCGGCCAAGTCCCGATAGCGATCAACGGCCAACGCAAGCCCCTGCTTTCCGGGCAGCCACTGGCCGGCGTCGGAGCGGTAATAGACCCGGATGTTGATGATCTTCCGCCCGCGAAAGTCGTCGATGCTGACGCGAACTTCCTCTTTCGCGTTTTTCTCAAACTGCGCGACAAGCTGGCTTGAGTCGTCCACCGAAGTTTTCCCTCGAGTTAGTTTTCCGCCGGAGCAGGTTCACTCGTAAACTTACGCAGGTCGTTCATGATCAATGAGATATCGGTTGCGCCCTTGATCGACCGTTCTTCGGCGGGCGTTAGCTTTAGACCCATCTTGAGCTTGAGAAACGATGCCGTATCCATCCGGTTCTGGCGCCGATTGACCACGTCCGAGCCCGACATCGCGATCCCTTGCCATTCCTTGTTGGTCCGCCGCCAGTCGATCTTGCGAAGCCCGCGAAGACGCGTTTTCCAATCATCCGGGTAGGTTGAAATCAGCGTCTGGCCCATCGAGCCGAGCGCACAGAGCACGACAGCGTGCGAGTGGATGAATTCCTGCCGAAGCTCCATCGGCCTGAGGTCGCCGCTTTTGACCTTTTCCCACTCGGGCATGTTCTCGGCTACCGCATCCCAGAACTCGAGCGCCAGAGCGAGCTTATTGTCGTAGTCCGCGTCGACCACCGACCCGAGCAGCGCGTTGGTGGCGTCATAAATCGCGGCGAGCGTGAACAGCTTCGGCGACCGAAGAGCGAGCGATACGCGGTCCTTGTCGACCAGACCCTTGAACACTTCGATTCGCTCAGTTGCGGTGAGAGTGATCTGGCTCATCAGATCGCGCTGGTTGTAGAGGATGTTGAGCGACTTCGAGGTTGTGCGCGCTGTGCGATTGAGGTCGGAAAACATCTGTTGCATCCGCCCGAGATCCTCGAACGGAAAAAGCACGACCGAGATAGTCTCATCGCCGAGCTTCGGATTTTGCGTCAGGGCCTCTTCGATTGCCGCCCGGCGGTGCTGACCGTCGTTGATGACCAGATCGGAGTCGAAAGGAACCTCCAGGGTGCCTAGGTCGTCCCGGCCTTTCACAGACGTGAAGGTCGGCTCGCAATCGAACGAGGCGGTCAGCGAGGAAAAGAGATACCCGTCCTCATTATCGAGGATGTATTGGGTGATTTCCGGGATGCGGCTCTTTTGGATCACGCGCTGCGCCCGCTGCTCCGGCGGCAACTCCGCCCAGTCCCGGAATTTGAAAAGCTTGGGCACAAGGCTGAGCTTCACCATCGTGACGAAATAATCCCGCCTGCCCATGTGCCCTCGCATTGCCGGAAATGAAAGGATCATCGTATGGCTCCTTTGCCTCAAAACTAGACAGACTGTACGTCGTCATTTCGAGATTGTCAAGCATACGACACGTTGAATTTTGGTTCGATTGTGCCCCTCGATCGTCCACGATTTATGACGAACGCGGCCCCTCCCCAGATACCGCAAGCGCCCCTAGTGCTCAGGCGATCTTCGCAAAAACTCCGCGCGGACATTCCCGATCGGCCAGACGATTTGCGGCGCGAACTCTAGCGAGTTCTCGCGCCACCTTTCCACGAACCGACCCCGAGCCAGCCTAACCGTCGGCCCCCTCCAAGCCGCTATGCAGGCGCTTGGCAGGGACACAACCATCACGACCGAAACTTGGAGCACCAACTCAGCAGGTCGCCTATTCGCGCCGCTCACCCAAAACCCGACTCGGTCAGGTCTCCGCTCCCATTTGCTTCACTGCCGCGTTATCAATATTTGCCGCAGGTTGCGCCGACGTTGGCCGACGCAAATTTCACCGAGTCGCCGATGTTTAGCGATTTGCCGGTTTCGCCATTGTGCTTCTTGCAAAGCGGAACAATGTACCAACTGGTGTCAGTCGAACCGTCCTTCTGCACATGGGCACCCACTTCTGGTTTTTGAAGACACGCGGATGCGGGGCAGTACGAGGGAAGACTCTGGCCACTGAATTTCTTCCAATGGTCCAGCCACGTGCCGCATTTGCACGTATTGTCACTGGTGCCGTTGATGTTTTTCACCCTCATGGTTTTCTCCTCTGTCCTGGAACGCCCGTTTTTGATTTTCTGACGGACGGACAACACTCCCCGACCTGTCAGCCTTTTGGTTCCTCAAGCACGACTTTCACCAGCGCATACTGCCCCTTGCTCGGACCCATAACCTCACGCGCCGTCCTCCGATCTTCCGAAATCCGAACCACCCTACCTTTCCGCCGGTCCAAGACGATGAAGACACCTTGGCTCAGCGGGTTGAACCCCGCTGCCCGCAGGTCTTCCATTAGGTGCCGAGCGCGCTGGAGAGAGAGCCCACCCTTGCGCAGGCGTATCAGATTCTTCAGCTCGATCACGTTTTTACCGTTCAGGATCACCGCAGCTCCCGATTTTCCGGTCCTGTGACTCGGCTCGATGAGCCCGCGCTCGATCCAGCCGGCCAGCGTCGAGTAGGGAACTTCTTCCTGCTTCGCGATTTCCTTGAGGTTTGCGCCCATCTGGTTTCAAAGCCCTCCGAACGGTATATTACCTCTTAAGATTCTGAGCTGCTAGTAATCTGATGGAGGCTGGGATGGCCTTAAAACAAGCGTTGTATGGCGTCGCGCGCTGCATCAGCGCGTTCAGCGCTCATCACACATTCGATGCCACGGAGATCGAGGTAAACGCTCTCGATTCCAGTGGCTGTCTACGGCTCCGTCGGGTCTTGGTTCTCAACTCCCGGAGCTATGAACGGCCGGAAACGGACCAGCTCGCCGCGATACTCGTTAGTCGTGGCGTAGTCCCTGCCGACAACGCCGAGTGCCGCGCACTGCGTGGGGATCTCGTTATTGACCGATGGTGCTTCGGGTTCTTTGAGGGCGGCGTACCATCGCGTCTGGAGCGCGACCGCGGCCTTGGTACTGTCGCTATGCAGTGAAGCTGTTTCAGATGACCGGGAGTCTCGGTCAAACACGGTTCGAAATTAAGGAGCTGCTGAATTTATGGCTAGCAAGAAACTGATTGACGAGGTGTGGGAAAAAGGCAAGCCTATCCGCGGTAGGAATACGGAGACTTGGCGTCGAGGCCCCGAGGGCAACGTGATTCGCAAAGGATCATATGGCACACAGGGGGAATACGGATGGGAGATTGATCACAAGATTCCTGTGGCCAAAGGCGGCAGCGACAACATCCGGAATCTTCAGCCGCTTCACCACGAAGAAAATCGCGAGAAATCAGACACCATCAGGAAGTGACCCCTCCGCTTTCTTCGAGGACATACCGCCATTTCATCGCCGTGCAGAGCGCTACGCGCACCTCTGCGCGGGTCACATTCGATCCCAAGTCATCTCGGTAACGTGCCAGTAACAGCTCAGGTCCGCGCGACAGAACAAGCGATCGATAACTGGATTGCGGGCCTTTCCTACTGGCTCGCGCCGCGAGACCTGTTGCTCCAGCGCCTTCTCAACTACTACCGCGACGCGATCGAAGTTTTCTTCGCCAAGGCGGTTCACGATGTCTTGTTTACCCTGAGTACCCCGGTTGGCGTACTCGAAGACCGCATGCGCGCCGGCGTGTTTCAGGCGCTCAAGTGGACTATGGAGTTCTGCCAAGTCCAGGGCCGTGGACGGGCAAATCTCGACCCGAAGGGCATGCACCGCCTGGTGAGGCTCGGAGAGCTTTACGAGGTCTTCGTCGATATAATGACCTCGGTACAAGGGGACGCCGTTGCGATCGACCTTGACCTGACAAAGCACTTACTGGTGGTTCATCAGGGACCCGACCTCACGGGTTTCGACGATGATCTCCTCGAACATCAACGCCTGACTAACGCCTACCACTCTCAGACTTCATTTGTGGAAGACTCCGACCAGCTCACCCGCCGGTGGACAGCCGGGGATTTCAGGCGCTTGGCCCGCCGGCTCGCTTTCTCTCCCCAAGTGCAAGGCTGCGCCAAAGTGTGCCTAAAAAATGGCACCGAACTGTTCACGCGTCCGACTATCCTCGAATTTCCTGACGTGCTCGATGAAGCGGAACAGCGGGTTCTCGAAGACCTAACGCTCACGCCCGCGATGATCACCGGCCCTTCCGGCCCGAGAGACAAATGGCGTCTCGTCTCCATGCTGGACGTGCCTTTTGTCATGGTCGGCTCGCGGCGCTTGAGCACTAGCGACGCTGTAATCGCGATGGCCGGACCGCTCGGCGAAGATCATATGGTCCGGCGCGCGGTCCAAATTGATCCGGATCAGTACTCAACAGTCAGCGGGCTAAGAGAGAACCGGATGATCGATGCCATTCGACCCAAATTAGAGGCGCACGGCTGGCGGGCCACTCCGCACTATCTTCTGCACGGTCCCGACAAGGAAATTGATATCTACTCTGTCAGAAAGGCTGACGGGTTGGTTCTGCAGCTAAAATCGCTGGTGCGGCCGATGACTCCTGGAGAGGTGCGTCGGCGAAACGAAGATATTATCGACGGGATCAACCACACCGCAGAAGTGGTGCCGCGTCTTCCCGGGGCCGTTGGATTTCTAATCACGAACGGCTACCGAGGAGACTACGCAACGTGGGAGGTCGCACTGCGGCGCAACGTCATGATCGGCACGGTCGAGGATATTAACGAGATAGCTGCCGATCCCATCAAAGCAATCGACGTATTGAAGTCTCGCGCTGGGTTTAAACCTAAGCCCTCTCGGACGCCGACCCATCAGCCAGTTCGTTTTCGATTGGGCGGCTGGAATATCGAGTTGACGACCTAAAGTCTGGTGCCTTCCGCGCGACTTGGAAGCGTTCCCGCGCACGCGCCAAGATTTTACCAGCCTACAACGTCTGCTCACAGTCTCTAATCTAGCGTCCCTTCGCTATGAGTCGCTCGCTCGGGCTTCGCAAGCTACGCCTCTCGCGCCCATCCTGTAGTCCCCTCTGACCCATCCCGCGTCTCCGCTTCGCTGCCGCTCTCAGTGGTGGCGTTCACGCCGCTAGCACGCCGTTCCAGCCCTCTGGGCCGCTTCGCTCTGGCACGTCCTGCCGCCCGCTCCGCTCGCGCCATCTAGAAATCTGCGCACGGGCCTCCAGTTCGTTTGTGAGAGGCCCGCGCGGAAAAAGTTGCGCGGGGATGAAAGCAAAGCGCAGCACGCCCTGCCGCAGGAGCGGAAGCGGGCGAAAGGAGAAACGAAACATGCGACGCAGGTTCAAATGCGATCCCAAGTGGATCACCGTCCGGTATCCGGCCAAGTGCGCCGAGCCGAACTGCCAAACCGCAATCAACGTTGGCGACCGCGCCTTTTATTACCCGAGCGATCGAGCCCTCTACGGCTCCGATTGCGGTCATGGCCAAAAGGCCGAACGCGACTTCAGCGCTCACCGGATCGATGAAGACAGCTACTGAGAAAGGCAAATCAACTCAAGTGAGGTAAGCACAATGGCAATCAACAAGGTAATCGTGATCGGCAATCTGGGAGCTAACCCCGAGATTCGCGCGCTGCCAAGCGGGCAGAAGGTCGCGAATTTCTCGCTGGCGACCACGGAGCGGTTTACCGACCGTAACGGCGAGAAGCAGGAGCGCACCGACTGGCATCGGATAGTCGCCTTCGGACGGCTGGCCGATACGTGCGAGCGGTTCCTCAGCAAAGGCCGGCAAGTATACGTCGAAGGCCGGCTCACCACCCGCCAGTACGAAGCCAAAGACGGATCGGGCAAGCGCTATCGGACCGAAATCGTGGCGCGGCAACTCCGCCTGCTCGGCAATCGCGCCAACGGCAACGCGCCGACGGCTCAGGCTTCCGACGACATCCCGTTCTAGCCCGACCCCAACCTAAGGGAGAGCCGCGCAAGCGGTTCTCCCGCAACCAACCAATTCACAATCGGAGATTACGGCAATGGACGTTTATCAAATCGTGACCGACAAGATCATCAATCTACTCGAAAGCGGCGTAGTGCCGTGGCGCAGGCCGTGGACCTCGACCGGACTGCCGCGCAATCTTGTGAGCAAGAAGCCATATCGCGGCGTGAATGTTTTTCTGCTTTCGGCCTCAAAGTATGTTTCGCCATTCTGGTTGACGATGCGCCAAGCGAACGAGCTTGGCGGACACATCCGCAAGGGCGAGGAATCTACCGCGATCGTCTTTTGGAAAATCGATGACGTGAAGCAGCGCGCCGAAGACCTCGACACCGAGGAGACCGAGCAGAAGACGCGCCGTCGATTCCTACTCAGATTTTATCGGGTTTGGAACCTCGAACAATGCGAACTGCCGCAATCGTTTCTCGACAAGCTTCCGAAGATGGAGACTCATCAGCACGATCCGATCGAAACCGTCGAGAAGATCATAGCCGGAATGCCTAACCCGCCCGAGATAGTACGCGGAGGCTCAAAAGCGTTTTACTCGCCGCTTACCGATCGCATTACGCTTCCGCCGCGCGAGCTATTCATCAGCGCCGAAGAAGAGGCGGCCACAACGACGCACGAGCTAGTTCATAGTTCAGGAAGTCATAAACGCCTTGCGCGAGAAGGAATTTGCGAGGCCGCGCCCTTTGGTTCACCCGTCTATTCCAAGGAAGAATTAACGGCGGAATTTGGAGCCGCTTATCTTTGCGCTGAAGCCGGGATTTCAAATGCGGTCATTCATAATCAGGCCGCCTACGTTGCCGGTTGGCTGAAGAAGCTTCGCGATGATCGCAAGCTTCTGATCCACGCAGCAGCCCAGGCACAGCACGCGGTCGATTACATACTCAATCGCAGACCCTGCGGGCAATAAAAGTTGCGGCGCGCCCGCGCTCGTTGCGCGGGCGCGCCATCGTATCAGTCTTCTTAATCTTAGTTCCCCGTCGACGCTCTGGCCTTCACGGCCATCGGCATCAGAAAGGCCGCCAGATCGCAAAGCCCGCAATCTTGACGCGGACGACTCGAACCAGTGGCCACCGTGACACTCCTCCGCCCTGAACTCCACGCCGACGCGATCACGTCTGAAACGTCGCTCGATGGTAGAATTGTCCCGGCGATGGTTTTAGGCCCAAATGAAAGCACCGAGAGACTTTCCTGCGGACACACTTGGCCACGTCTCGCCGGTTACTGCCGCGTTGTCGTCATTAAATCTGTTCGTTGTGTCAGGCGCAGGCTTGGCGATTCCAATAATTCCACCCACCGACATGATCGTCCAGCTCGGGATTTCGGCGTACGATGAGATTGGCTCCTATCCCGCCCGGCGAGCGCCTCGATCCGTCATTAGGGACCGTTTGTTACCTCTTCATGTCCTTTTCGCTCAGAGAGAACGGTGGAAAGCCTATCTGCTGATGGGAGTTTTTGACGAGGCTCTTGCCGCATTCTTTCAGCAGAATATTTATCGACCTATTGAACCCACAGCACCCGCAAACTACCGGGTCTTCTCCTTCGTACCACCACCGGCGGTATTCTTTGACTTCAACACCGACGCGTTGTTGGCTAACTACTGCGAGCCGCCTCATATCGTGCTCAATCCGCACGGTGCGATTGAGCGCCGTCTTATAGAACACCCTCAGTTCGAACAATTCCTTCGCGCAGCCGCCGAGTTTGGCTTGGCGCTCCCGAATTCGTCAGGGATATGGCTTCCCGGTCCCGAGCCGAGAACCATCACCCGAAGACACGAATATAAGTTCGCCATGCAGCGCCTGAGCCGATGCGGCGAATTTCTCTTGCTGGTTGGCTATTCATTCGGCCGCCAGCAGAACGGTTCGATCGATGACGCTGAGTCGTTCGAATTTCTCGGTGAGCTTCTCAAGAGGTTTCGCCGACGAATCGTAGTTGTCGATCCGAGACCGGAGCACGTGGCAGGACTGTTCGAGGATAGGCTCCGTCAGCGGATCTACGCATGCAAGCTTTACTGGAACCACTTCGCGGAGGCTGCCTGCCTTGCCATGGCAGAGACTCCCGGAGCGCTAGACCTCTTCTGCCTCAGTCGACGTGTCGCACGGCTCTATGATGAGCGAACCCGTTAGCGCCCTCTTGCCGACGCAAAGTAGCCTGGAGGCCACGAGTGAAACGTCAGTCTTTCTCCGCTTGCGCAACGTGCTGTGTGATCCGCCGCCGCTACGACAGACCGTGTCGACCGTTGCGGTACGAGCGTCCATTGGAGTGACCGTTTGTTTCGAGCAGGCTGTACCGTCTGAGCCGGTTATAGAGAGTTCCCCGACTCATTCCTAGGATATCCGCCGCCCGAGCCTTGTTCCCTCTGACATACGCGACGGTCCGGACCAGAAGCTCGCGCTCAACTTCGGACCCTGACGAGCCCAATCGAACCGTGAAGCTGACTTCCGGTCCGTGGCGCGAAGCCAGTTCCAGCGGCAGGTCTCGGAGCGAGAGCATAGGCGACCGGCATACGATAACCGCCCGCTGGATGACGTTGCGCAATTCGCGGATGTTGCCGGGCCAGGTGTGTGCTCTGAGCGCATCGAGGAAGTCCTGCTCCAGCCCTTGCACGCTCTTGCTGTGTTCGCGGTTGAATTCTCCGATGAAATGCTCGGCAAGCGGCGACAGGTCGTCAAGCCGATCGCGCAGCGGAGGAAGTTCTACGTGGAAGACATTCAGACGATAGAACAGGTCTTCGCGTAAGCGCCCCTCGCAGATCGCTTGAGCCAACGAACGATTCGAAGCAGCAACAATCCTGACGTCAATCGGCACCTCGACGGTACCGCCCAGACGCCGAACCTTTCGTTCCTCGACAATGCGCAGCAACTTGGCCTGCATGTCGAGGCGCATCTCCGTGATCTCATCGAGAAAGAGCGTCCCGCCGTTCGCGAGCTCGAAGCAGCCCTCACGCCGACGGTCCGCGCTCGTGAAGGCGCCACGCTCGTGGCCGAACAGTTCGCTTTCGATCAGGTTTTCCGGGACCGCCGCGCAATTGATGGCGATGTAGGCTCGGCTATGGCGGGGCGACTTGTCGTGGATCGCGCGTGCGGCCAGTTCTTTCCCGCTACCGCTCTCGCCGGTGATGATCACCGGCGCGCTCGTGGGAGCGGCTTCTTCGATCAGGCGTATGGCCCGGCGTATCGCTAGCGACTGACCAACCAATGTTCGCTCGCGAGGTCTTGAAACTCACAACCACACCACCTCCGGCACGTTCAATGAAAATAATTAGGCTGTGGATAACCTGTCAACGGATCGCTTCTTGGTTAGAAGCGGCAATTAACAAAAACGCAACAATTCTTGCTGACGAATGAAGCACATGAAAACCCAAGGCTTCATCTTTATCGGAAGAATCGCTTGCCTAGACTTCATCGACACCGCAGCGCTTGGAAGTCCCGCCAGAACTGAAGCGCTTCGTGACTTCGGCGATCTCCTGACGTGGCTCTACGAAGAACATTTGATCGCCGGCAATGAACGCAGGGGAGCGTGGCAACGATGGAACACAGGGCCTGTGGCCCGACGCGCATTCGGGCGAGCCTTGGTTCTGCGGAAAACGCTTCGCGAGGTGGTCGAGAGAATTCTGGAGCATCGCTCGGTTCCAAAACCGGCGATTGCTGCGATTAGCAATGTGCTCGGAAAGATGACCGGTCGTTGGGCGCTGGCCAAGACGAGGACCGGTTTCGTGCTGGAGTTTCGGCTTCGATTCGATCACCCCGATCAGCTTCTCGGGCCGATCGCGGAATCAGCGTGCGATCTTCTCTGTCGCCGCGACTGGTTGCGGCTGAAACGCTGCGCGAATCCCACTTGCGGCCTCTATTTCTACGACACCACTAGGAACCACCGGCGTCGGTGGTGCAGCATGAAGGCCTGCGGCAACCGGATGAAGGTCGCCGCGTTTCATCGACGACAACGGGCGGCCCGACCGGGCTTGACCTCGTAGAGACGCAAACCATCGACTCTGTATTGACGTTGAATGCTGCCCGGTAGCGGGCGGATGCGCGTGTGTCTGCCGACTGTCGTCGAGTGTTCAAACTTTGCACGCTCGAGATTCCAGACTACCGAATTGCCCAATAATTTCAGGCGCTGACGAGCATGTGTGCAAAGATTGAACATGAACACCTTTTTTGGCCGATTTTTTGAGGTGCCCGTCTTCGGCGGGCGTGCTCCCGGATCGTGTGGATCGCGAACGAGCGTGAGCCCAGTGCGCGGTTAGCCGAAGGCATCCTGATTGCTCCGAACAGGGTCTGGAGGAGTGTGGTGAGGCGGAACCCTTGCGATATTGGAGTCTGCTATGTCGTATCAGGCACCGCATCCAATCGTGCAGCGCGTCTCTCTGTCGCCCATTACCGTGGACGAGCTAATCGCTGATCCGGCACGCGCGAAGGTCCTGGCCTTCGAAGCCCTTCCGCAATTGCTGACCGAGATTGCCTCGCGTACCGCAACTCTCAAGACGCTCGAAGGCGTGTTGCTTTCGTTGATCCTGAGCCAGCGCAATGGCGGCCACGGCAACAACATGCCGACCGGGCTTCTCGACGCGCCCGAACTCGCCAAGCGTTTGGGAGTTCCGGAATCATGGGTCAGAGAACAGGCGCGGCTCGGCAACCTGCCGTCCTTCCGTCTCGGTCACTACGTTCGATTTAGGCTCGAAGAAGTCGAACGCTACCTCGCCGAACAAAGCCGCCAAGAAGCTTGACGTTCTTGTGGTCATGCTATACGCTACGTATAGGATGACCGGTAAGGAAATTCGCGCACTTAGACGAAGACTGGGCTGGACGCAGGTAGCCTTGGCCGACGCGGTTGGCGTAAGCTCTAACACCGTGGCGCGGTGGGAGCGCGGCGAGATGGGGATTTCCGAACCGGCCGCCAGGCTGCTCAAGAGAATCGCATCCGAGCAACGAGTCAGGGCGAAGGAGCGTTGAGTATGGGCTGCATCAGGAAGACTGACCAGGGCGGATGGCGCGTCGATTTCCGTGATCAAACCGGGGTTAGACACCGCGCAACGTTCGACACGCGCAAGGAAGCGGAACTGGCGCTCGCCGATTTCCGGCAGAAGATCAACCAGCGAACGTTCATCTCCGCCAGAGACGTGCCCCGCTTCCGTAACGTTGCCGAAGAATGGTTCGCCGGCAAGGGCGAACACCGGCCGTCTTCGCAAGCTCATTGGCAGGCCCATATCGACCGCCATCTGCTTCCGCACATCGGCGATCTCAGACTCGATCAGATCAGCGTCCGTACGATCGAAAAGCTTCGCGACACGCTCCGCGGCGACGGACTCAGCGCGCAGAGCGTCAACAAGGTTCTGACCACCGCCGCCGCGATCTTCAAGCTTGCCGTACGCCGAAATTACGCGACATCCAATCCGGCGGCTATCGCCGAACGACTGCGCGTTAGCAGCGGCGAAATCAGTGAAGACGGCTCCCGCCTCATGAGAGACGCGACGCGGCCGGTTCGCGCCGAGGAAGTGCTGAGCCCCGAGGAATTGCGGCGGCTGCTGGCAGCGGCAGAGCCGGGTTTCTACCGGACGCTGTTCTTGACCGCGACGCTCACCGGGATGCGCCACGACGAACTGCTCGCGCTCAGATGGCCTGAGGTCGACCTTCCGGCGGGAAAAATCTTCGTGCGGCGGAGCCTGTCTTGGGCCAGGCTGAAAGATGAAGAGGGCCCGGCCCGGCCACGCTTTTACGAGCCGAAGACCAGCGCGGGAATCAGGACACTACCGGCTCCGCCCGAGCTTATTTCCGCGCTCCGCGTCTGGAAACTGAAGTGTCCGAAGGGCGAGCCCGAACTTGTCTTTCCTGCGCCCACGGGAGCGCCAACTCATCGAAGCAACGTCCTCCGCTATGGACTCTACCCGGCGCTCCGACGAGCAGGCCTTCGACGCGTAGACATGCACTCACTCAGGCACAGCTTCGCATCGGCGCTGATCATCTCGGGCGCGCCGGTCACGGAGGTTCAATATCTCCTCGGACACTCAAGCCCGCAGACCACGCTAAAGGTTTACAGCCACTGGTTCACGAGCACACAGAGCGATTCCGTTCATCGCCTGTCGCGGACACTGGCCGGAAATTTTGGACACTTTTTGGACACTTTAGAACGATCCGGCGGGTCGGCCGGAGCACGCCAGATCGCAAAACCCTTTGAATTTACAGAAGAAACTCTGGCGCCCCCTGCGGGATTCGAACCCACGGCCCCAGGATTAGGAATCCTGTGCTCTATCCATCTGAGCTAAGGGGGCGTCGTGACAAATTCAAGCACCTTTTTGCCCGGAATCCCACCCCGAGTCGAGATCGAGACGCCTGATGGCCGCGTTTGATCGCCTTGCGTCGTCAGGTTTGCCGCCTGTGCCGCGTCTCACTTTCGGAGACAGGTCGATGCGGGACTTGCGGACGAGCTCGCTTCGCGTCTGCCGGAACGGCGCTTCCAGCCCGACCGAGGCACCAAAGAGCAAATCGCCGAATGCCGACCAGTCGGGCCGCAATGTTCAAAACGCGGCGATGGACCTGCTGCTCAAGATGATGCGCGACCTGCCCGGCAGCCTGGATTATCTCCGAGCCCGAGCCGCGTGAGCACGCCGCCTTCAGGACCGCGGGAATCGCAGCAAGATGCGTATGGACGTCACTGGTAGATGGTGGTCCAGACGCCGCCGTCGCCTGAGTGGCGCGGGTTCAGCACGCCGAGTTGGGTGAAGCTGAAGCCGGCCGCGGGCTTGATGCTTCCGCTCAGGTTTCCTCCATTGGAGCAGAAGCTGTCTCCCTGCACGGTCAGCGAGCCCGCCAGCGTCGCGCCGGAATAGATGTCCACCGTGTCCTCGAGCTTGCTGCCGTTCGATTGGGCATACAGCGTCAGGTATCCGTACGGGCGCAGCTCGGCGCCGCCCCATCCCTGCGTGCACGTCACCTGGTTGCATCCCGGGAACGCGATCAGTCCCTTCGACGGTGCGATGTTGATGGTGAAGAAATTCGGGGTCGCGTTGAACAGCGCGATCGTGATCATCCTGCAGTACTGGGAGTCGCCTTGGTTGATGTCAACCTTGAATGAACTCCAGCCGTTGAGCGCGTTGAACACTTCGAACGGATCCGCGCCGTTGTCGAAGATGTCGGTCTGCATCACCTTCAGCGACGGATTCTTGAGAAAGGTGCTCGAATTGTTGTTCTGAGTGTTGCTGCCGAAGGTCGCGTAGCTGAAGTTGTTGTAGTTGGAGGTGTTGAGCCCGGTCGGCGCGCCCTTGCTCGCGAAAGTGATCCACGGGTTGTAGGCGACCGGCATCAGCTGCTCCATGATCATCAGCTCGTAGGCGCTCAGCGTTTGGTTCTCGAGGCCCCCGACATCGTTGGAGTTCAGGCCCAATCCGTTGTAGCCGACGATGTTGGTTGCCGCTCCGATCTGTTGCAGGCGGCCCCAATCCTGCAGGATCGCGTTTTCGGCCGAAAGCGCTCCCGCGTTCACCTGCTGGAAGCTGGTTGACAATGCGCCGTAGAGCGCGCCCGCGGTGGTGGACAGCTTGTCGTTGAGGGTGTTCTGCGGCACCGCGAGGGCGGTGTTGACCGCCGCCGCCATCAGGTTGGCCACCACGCCGGCGCCCGTGTTTTTGCTCACGTTGAGAAGCGTGTAGAGGACGCCTTCGACCAGCTCGAGGGGAGCCGCCACCGTCAGGCTTTGATTGGATGAAAGCTTGACGTCCGTCAACAGGTTGGCAACCTGATCGCCCGCGTTGATGAAGACGAAATCGAAGATCTGGTTGTAGTAGTCGAACAGATTCTGCACCGCGACCGCATCGGAGCATTCATTCTCGATCTGGCTCGCGACCGCCGACCAATCCGCGGGCGAGATCGGAGTTCCGTTGTATGACGACGGCGGCGTCGCGCTCGATACGGCGGAAAAGCAGTTGGTGAGCGCCTTCGAGGTGGTCACGATCGTGTATTCGCATCGGATGCCGGTGTAGGCGGTGCCTTCGTAGTTGCAACCGACGCCGCCCACATCGAGGCCCGGGAGGTTGCTGATGTATTCATACGCGGCGGCCTGGCCGGCATCGGCGGCGGCCGGAAACGGCGGATTCGAGTTGGGCTCATCGACGATCGTGCCCACGAAATAGCTCGGGTACGCGTACCACTGATTGCCGGGGGCCGGCGCCTGGGAGGCGACCCCGACTCCGCCGCTGGAGTTGTAGAGCTGGCCGTTCGCGCTCAGGTTCGTGATCTGCGCGGTGGCGGGATCGTAGCTCCATTGCTGGAAGCCGCTGTTGTCGCCGCTCGGAGAGTTCTGCTGGTTCGAGTAGATCGCCGCCTGCAGGTTCAAGGGACCACCGAAACCGAGGTCGAGCGCCATCCCCGGTGCGCCCGGACCTATCAGGCTCGGCGCGTATTGGTTGACCTGGCTTACCGCGAAGCTCTCGGCACTGCGCAGATAGAGACTGCCGGCGGTGGGACCCGCCACGGCCTTCCACATCTGGCTGCCGCCCGATGAAGGGCTGTAGGCCTGCAGGCTCACCGTGGTCGCGCCGTTGGGAGCGGTGGCTCCGTAGGGCGCCGCGCCAGTCACCGTAAGCACAAGCGGTGCGGAAGGCAGCGACGAGGTGCCCGGACCGGTCGGCAGCGGAGAGCCGTCGGACAGGATGCCGTTGACGAGGTAGAAGTAGCGATCGAAAACCGGCGTGGCAGTTGGCGACGCGGCCGCGGCTTCCTGCCCCTGAGTGCTGGTGACGGCGCTATGCCAGACCGTGTTAGGAGATATCGGCGGCGCAAGCGGGGAGAAGAACGCGCCGGGCTGAGGGCCGGGCGTTGCGGTCGCCGTGGGGGTTGCGGATGGACTTGAGGTTGGCCGGCTCGAGGAGGGGTCCGACGACCCGCCGCATCCGGCGACGCCCGCCGCCAGGCACGCGATCGCGATCGTTGCGCAGAGGAAACGAAGACCGGTTCGGTTCGCACGACCCCGGCTATTGGAACATCCAAAGACCATCTTTTCTTACTCCAGCCTTGTCCGTATCACTTCGCCGGCGGCCGCGCGGCACGAGGCTCCCCGCGACTAGCAGAGCCTAGAGGAGCGCAGGCCCGCCGTCAAGAAGTATTGTGCATTTTAGATGCACGGTACTTAGGACGCGCGGGGCGGCCGATGTATTCATCCGCGAGAGAAATCGGCGCGGGCTCCGCGACAGTTTATCCTGTTGCGGCCCGAGAAGCGGAATCGAGTTGCGCTTCGCGCTCTGCCCGGATCAGAGCCGCGTGAAGCCGTCGGCGCTCCACTGCTCCGAGCCGACCCCGTTGTGGACCACGAACAAGCCGTCAGGATCGTACTTCTTTTTGATCTCGGCAAGGCGCGGGTAATTGGGACCCCAGTACGACTGCTGGAATCCCTTTTCGAAGAAGTTGCTCTCGCTGACATACGCGCCGCCGTCAGGCGCGACGGTGCGGAGCTTCTGCATGCACATCTCGATTCGATCGGCGGCCTGCCGGCCCTTGTCGACCGACGGCTCATGGCCTGGAATTCCCGGATAGGCGGGATCCTCCGCGTCGGCCACGATTGCCAGCGCGAACGCCGTCAGCACCGACGGATTCATCGCGGTGTCGCGCGACGCCGCGATCGCGTCCGGCGGCGCTCCGGCGAGCCCCTTGTTGAAGTGCAATCCGACAGCCGCGTGCCGCGAGGCTTCGAATAGAGCATCGGCCAGGCGCTGCTGCTCGCTCTCCTGCAGCATCGATTCGGGCATCCACAGCGACTGGTAGCCCCAGATGAACCATCCGGCCTCCCCGGTGTTTTGCTTCCACCACGCGTTCTCGGTGCCGGGACGCGGATCGAGGTCGAAAACGGGCTGCGGCACCAGATGGCGAAGCGTCCAGTCGAGCAATCCGATCATAGGATTGCCGCCGGGACTGCGCCACATCGTCTCGGGCCAGTGCTGCTTCCACCAGTTCACGTCCCAGAAGTGGCGCGCGGGGAAGCTGGCTATGAGTTGCGGAAATTTGATCGAATAGTCGCGCGAATTTTTTATCCAGTCGATAAACGGCTGCCAAATCTGCTTCATCTGATCGACGTCGAAGCCATATGAGAGCATCCCGATGTCGAGTGCGTTGTCGGGGCGGATGTGCGCCTGCTCTCCCCAATGGTCGTTGAAGAGATGCTCCCGGTAGAAGCCGACGAACTGCCGGACGAGGCGGCGATATGCGTCATCGGAGGACGCCTTGACCGTAAAGCTGACGGTGCCGAAAAGCTTCGGAAGGTCGTGGAGCCGCACCGTCATCCTGCTCACCACGCCGAAGGTGCCGCCTCCCCCGCCCTTGAGCGCCCAGAACAGATCGGGATTGGTGCATGCGTTCGCGATGCGGATCTGGCCGTCGGCGGTGACGACCTCGGCTTCGAGCAGGCTTGCGGCGGCGAGTCCGTAGCGCTTGGAAAAACTTCCGAAGCCTCCCCCCTGGATCAGGCCTGCCAGTCCGACGGTGAGGCATCCTCCGCCCTGGATGTACTTTCCGGCCTTGTTGCAAACGGCATCGTAGGCCTGGATATCGAGCGTTCCCGCGCCGAGAGTCGCGGCGAGCTGCGGCGGGATTGTGCCGGCGCATCCCTGCGGCACGAACGCATCGTGGATCTCGATATCGTGCATGTGCCGGGTCCAGATCAGCAGCGAATCGGGCGCGTTGGAGGTGCCTTGATAACTGTGGCCGCCTCCCTTCACCACCAGGCGCAGGTTGTTTTCGCGGGCGAAATTCACGGCGGCGGCGATGTCGTTGGCGTTTCGAGCCGCGACCGCGTAAACGGAGGGCTTCGATGCCCACGCATCGAGCCATCCCATCGTCTCCGTGAGCCCGGGATTCTCCCCGATGTAATAGGGGTTTTTCAGACTCTTCCAGATGCTCTTTGCGGCGCTGCTATCGGGATCGCTTTTGAGCACGGAGAGCGGAGAGTCGATCGCGATCAGGTTTCCGCCGACCGCTTCGCTGAGCTTCTTCCATGCCTGCGGCGACGGCCACGCGGCGCTGGTGGGACGAACCCGGCTGAAACCGTTGCCTGCCAGGATGGGACGAGGAAGCATCGGCAGCAGAGCCGCCGATCCGACAGCTTTAAGAAACGATCTTCTGTTCATCATGGCTCGTTGCTCGTGAGTTCGACTTGCGAACCCGGCTGGATTTTCCAATCGCAATCAAGCTCGGCGCATATCTAACGCTTCTGAACGGACTTCGGCGCAGAGGCACCGGAAGAAGCCGCCCTCGCCGTCCTCATACGCTTGCGCGGCGGCCGCGTTTCGGGACCAGCCGCAATCAGCGCGTTGACCAGAAAATGAATCGTCGTTTCGAGCGCGTCGCGATCGCTGATCATCTCCGAGTCGGGAGTGTTATGGCGATGGCGCGCGAACCAGGTGATCGCCTCGATAATGAAACGGGCCGCCGTCGGCACCTCGGGCACCGGTCTGAAGTGGCCCGACTCGATGCGGCTGGCGAGGTAGCGAGCAAGTCCGGCGACGCCCGTGCGGCGGCCTTCCATGAAGAGCATGTGCGCCATCTCGGGCACGTCCAGGGCGGAGCGCTCGATTACATCGAAGCCGCGCCGATGGCGTTCGATCACGGAATACAGTTCGCGCAGCACGCCCTCCAGCTCACTGCGGGCATCGAGCACGTCCTTGCGGCGAAGCGCCGCCGCGAGCGCATCGAGATGCGTGCTGGCGAACATCTGTTCGCGCACCTTTTGCACCATCGTTTCGAACGAGGGGGCGGCGATGGGCGGGGCCTGGGGCGGTTCGATCGGACGGTCGCTGAAGCCGTGCTGGCAGACGAGGAGGAACAGCGCTTCCTTGCTTTCGACGTAGTTGTAGAGGGTGCCCTGCGAGACTCCCATCTCGCGGGCGATATCGGACATCTGGGTTTGGCGGTAGCCTTTGGCGGCGAACACCGTGGTGGCGGCCTCGAGCAGATCGGAGAGCCAGCTTTGGGATCTGACGCGCACGCGCCTGGTTATCTCATAATTGACTGATTCAGTCAATTACTCCGCTTCGCAGCCGCCCCATCCCCGCTCGCGCCTCGAAATCCTCCGGGAGAGCAACTGGCCCTCCGCCCGACCCGGCGTTAGCATCGCCTCTGCCGTTGGTCATCGCGAACGAACCCGACGCGGACTCCTATGAACGACTCGATTCGGTCGATCACGGTTCGCTACTACCTCGTATGGGCGTGGTACACGCTCGGTCCATTCATCGTCTTCGCCATCTATCCCTTGTTCCTGCGCTCGCGCGGCCTCGACCAGTTCGAGATCAACGTCGTCAGCGCGGTGTTTGTGCTGATGACGTTTCTGACCGACCTGCCCACGGGCGCATTTGCCGATGCGGCGGGACGGCGGGCCGCTACGGTCGCGGGATGCGTTCTGCACGCGTGTGCCTTTCTCATCTACCTTCTCTCTCATCGGTACTGGCAATTCATGTTTGCCGCCGCGATCGACGGGCTCGGCACCACTTTCGGCAACGGGCCGATCGATGCCTGGGCGATCGACGCGCTGGATGGCGCCGGCTTTGAAGGCGCCAAGGATGCCCTGTTCTCGCGGAAGTTCCAGCTTTCCCAGGTTGTCGGGATGTGCGCGGCGCTGGCGGGTGCCTACGTCGCGCAACTCGATATCGCGATTCCGATCGCCTTGGCCGCGGTTGTCTGGATTGCAACCGGGATTTCGGCGGCGCTGATGATGACCGGCGGTGCGCGCCCGGCACAGCCGAAATCGGCCGAGCAGATGCTGCAAGAGGTGCGCCGGCGCAGTATCGACTCCACCCGCCTCGGCTTCGCCGATCGCAACGTGCGATGGCTCTCGGTCGCGGGCCTGCTGTCAGCCTTGCTGTGGTACGGATGGGGCCAGGAGTGGCAGCAGTATTTCAATCACAGTCTGCGGGCCGGGATCGCCAGAGTGGGATGGGTGTCGGTCGCCTTGATTGCCGCGCAGGTGATGGGGCTCGAAGTCGCGGCGAGAATGCGGGTCGCGAGCGAGAATCGAGCGAGTCTGATTGCCGCGATGACGGGCTTCGCGGCCGCGGCGATCATCGCCGCAGCGCGCACCGGGTCTCACGTCTATCTGGCAGTCGGAGCGATAATGGCCGCCACGTTCGCGATGGGTATCGCGGGCCCGATCGGCTTCGCGTGGTTCAACGAGGTGATCCAGGGCGAGAACCGCGCGACGCTGCTTTCCTTCTCGACCACGATGTCCACGCTCGGCGGAATTATCGGCCTTCCCGCCCAGGGGCGCCTGGTGGATGCGTTCGGAATTTCGGCTGCCTGGCAGATTGCGGCGCTGGTCTCGATGACGCAGGTGTTCTGCTACCTTGCGCTGCGGCCGCGGCCGGTGGCGCGGAATTCGGTCGAATCCGCGTGACGGGCGCGGTGGTCTTCGTTTGCGATCGCGCACCGTTTTATCGGCGGCTCGTGGTGTAATACAAATGTAAGACCGCGCGCGGTTTGGCGCGCGCACTACATTTCCCCAAAGCGCAGGAAGCAAAGATGGCAGACTCGAACAATCCGCTTCGCCCCAACAGCAGCGTTCTTCTCGATGGTCCGTCGCGGGCGCCGGCGCGCGCGATGATGAAGGCGGTCGGCTACACCGACGAGGACCTGGCCCGGCCCCTGATCGGCGTGGCCCACACCTGGATCGAGATCATGCCCTGCACCTACCATCTGCGCGATCTCGCCGAGCACGTAAAACGCGGCATCCGCGACGCGGGCGCGACCCCGGTCGAGTTCAACACCATCGCGGTCTGCGACGGCATCTCGATGGGCACGCACGGGATGCGCGCGTCGCTGATCAGCCGCGAAGTGATTGCCGATTCGATCGAGCTCACGAGCCTCGGCCATCTGTTCGACGGCATCGTCGCCCTCTCAGGATGCGACAAGACGATTCCGGCCACCGTGATGGCGCTGCTCAGGCTCAACCTGCCCGGCCTGATGATCTACGGCGGGTCGATTCAACCCGGCCGCTACGGCGACCAGAACGTGACGATCCAGGACGTGTTCGAGGCGGTCGGAGCGCATTCCGCGGGCAAGATGACCGAGGCCGAGTTGCGCAAGCTCGAGAGCGTGGCGTGTCCCGGAGTCGGCGCATGCGGCGGCCAGTTCACCGCCAATACGATGTCCACGGCGTCCGAGGTGCTGGGCATCTCGCCGGCGGGCATCAACTCGATTCCCGCCACCGATCCCGAGAAGCCCAGGGGCGCGTACCGGGCGGGGCAGATGGTGATGGATCTGCTGAAAAAGAATTTGCGGCCGCGCGACATCGTGACGCGCAAGGCGATCGAAAACGCGATCGCGGCGGTCGCGATGACCGGCGGCTCGACCAACGCGGTGCTGCATCTGCTCGCGATCGCGCACGAAGCCGGAATCGAACTTTCCATCGACGACTTCGATCGCATCAGCTCGCGCACTCCGCTGCTGGCGGATTTGAAGCCGGGCGGCCGCTTCATGGCGGCCGACATGCACGCCGCCGGCGGTATCCCGCTCATCATGAAGCGGCTCAAGGACGCGGGATTGCTGCACGCGGGCGAGCGTACGGTCACGGGCCGGACGATCGGCGAAGAAGCCGAACAGGCCACCGAGACCGCGGGCCAGGAAGTTGTGCACGGGCTCGGCAATCCGCTCAAGCCATCCGGCGGTCTCGTAATTCTGCACGGCAACCTCGCGCCCGAGGGATGCGTGGTGAAGGTCGCCGGGTACGAGCGAATGACGCATCGCGGTCCCGCGCGGGTGTTCGATTGCGAGGACGACGCGTTCAAGGCCGTGTCGCGCCGGGAGATAAAGCCGGGCGACGTGGTCGTGATCCGGTACGAGGGTCCGAAGGGAGCGCCCGGGATGCCGGAGATGCTGGGCGTTACGGCGGCGCTGGTTGGCGAGGGATTGGGCGACCAGGTGGCATTGCTTACCGACGGACGTTTTTCCGGAGCGACGCACGGCCTGATGGCGGGACATGTCGCGCCGGAGGCGGCGGTCGGCGGACCGATTGCGGCGCTGCGCGACGGCGACGTCATCACGTTCGACATCGCCAGGCGGCGGCTTGATGTCGAGCTTTCGGACAGCGAGATCGCAAGCCGGCTGAAAGGCTGGAAGGCGCCCGCTCCGCATTACAAATCGGGAGTGATGGCGAAGTACGCGCAACTCGTCTCGTCGGCATCGCGGGGCGCGGTGACGAAGTGACTGCGATGCGAGCCGCCGCGATAGTTTGCGGCGCCTGAGCAGGCGCGGAATAATCAGGGATCGAGTCATCTTCGATGAGTTCCACTTCCGCCGCCGATTCCATCGCCGCGCGCACAGACGTGCGACCGGCCGCCGTAGAAGCGCAATCGCTCGGTTTTCGCTACGGCGATCGCGCGGCGCTGAGCGACGTCAGCTTCACGATCGGGCGGGGCGAAATTTTCGGGTTCCTGGGGCCGAACGGCGGCGGCAAGACCACGCTGTTTCGCATTCTTTCCACCCTTGCGCGCCCGCAATCGGGAAGCGCGGCGATGCTTGGGCATGACCTCGCGTCGGACACGATTGCGGTCCGGCGCAAGCTTGGCGTCGTCTTTCAGCATCCGAGCCTCGACGGCAAGCTGACGGTCGCCGAAAACCTGGCCCATCATGGACATCTCTATGGGATGCGCGGAGGGCCGCTCAGCGACGCGATCACGCGGGCGCTGAACCGGCTCGGGCTCGCGTCGCGCGCCGGAGATATTGTCGAGACGCTCTCGGGCGGCCTGCAGCGGCGCGTGGAGCTGGCCAAAGCTCTGCTCCATCAGCCGGAGCTTCTGCTGCTGGACGAGCCGAGCACGGGGCTCGATCCGGCGGCGCGGCGCGATTTTTCGAACTACCTGGCGCATCTGCGCGAGCATGAGGGCGTGACGGTGGTGCTGACCACGCATTACCTGGAAGAAGCCGAGCGATGCGACCGGATTGCGATTCTTGACGGCGGGCGCCTGGTGGCGATGGCGCCGCCGGGCGAGCTCAAGTCCAGCGTCGGCGGCGACGTGCTGGTGCTCCACGCCTCGGCGCCGGACGTTCTGGCGCGCAAGCTGATGCAGCGCCTCAAGCTGAAGAGCCAGGTCGTCGATGGAACCCTGCGAATCGAGCGTCCCCGGGCGCATGAAATCGTCCGCGACCTGGTCGACGGGTTTGGCGATGAGATCGAGTCGCTGTCGTTCGGCAAGCCGACTCTCGAAGACGTGTTCGTCCATCTGACCGGCCATCGCTTCGTAATCGACCCGGAGCCGGCGGCAAAGAAATGAGGCCGCGATGGCATCGATAGCATTGCAGGCGGGCACGCTGTGGTGGCGCGAGATCGCGCGCTTCGTGCGCCAGCGCAGCCGGGTCACCGGCGCGATCCTGCAGCCGCTGGTTTTCTGGCTTCTGCTCGGCGCGGGCCTCAAGGCATCGTTTCGTCCGAGCGGGATGCCGGAAGGGATGAATTACGCGCAGTACTTTTATCCCGGCGTGATCGTGCTGGTGCTGCTGTTCACGGCGATCTTCGCGACGATTTCGACGGTCGAGGATCGCCGCGAGGGCTTCCTGCAGGGCGTGCTGGTCGCTCCCGTATCGCGCACCACGGTGGTGCTCGGGCAGGCGCTGGGCGGCACGACGCTGGCGCTGATTCAGGGAATCATCTTCCTGCTGCTCGCGCCGTTTGCCGGAATTCATCTGGATCTCGCCGCGATCGCGGTGACAACGGCGATGATGGCGATAATCGCGTTCGCGCTCACCAGCATCGGTCTCGTGATCGCGTGGCGAATCGAATCGACGCAGGGCTTTCACGCGATCATGAACCTGATCCTGATTCCAATCTGGCTTTTGTCGGGCGCGTTCTTTCCCGCCGAGGGAGCGCCGGTGTGGCTGGAATGGACGATGAAGCTGAATCCGCTGACTTACGGGATGACGGCGCTCCGGCGCGGATTGTATCTCGCCGAGCCGAGCAGCTTCTGCGCGTACACGCATTTCAAGCCCGCGGCGGCAATCGCGATTGTTTTTGCAATCGCGATGTTCGCGCTGGCAAGCCGGGTCGCCCGCCGCGCGGCGGTTTAGCGGCACGGCATCGCCGCGTATCTCTCCGCTCAGGCGGGATCGAAGTAAGTCTCGATTCGCCCTTCAAAGTGGAACTCCCGCGCGATCTGAATCCATCGCCGGTCGCGGCCGTGCAGCGGATAGGGCAGCATCTCGAGCGGAAAAAAACCCACGTCCAGGGTTTCCAGCGGATGCGGCCGCGGAGTGCCGCCGATGATCCGCGAATAGAAGAGCATCGAGTAGATGTGGCGCCATCCGTCGCCCGACTTGCGGCTGTCCATGATCGCCATCAGCCGAAGCGGCTCGACGATGAGGCCGGTTTGCTCGAAGGCTTCTTTGACGACATTCTCGGCGGGCGCGATGCCTACGTCGCAAAAGCCGGTGGGATACCACCATTTGCCGCTGGTCCGCTGGATCATCAGCAGATCATCGCAATCGTTGAACGCGATGATGCCGCATCCGACCGCGGGGGTGACGTAGCCCTCGTAGCCGCTGATGACGGCGTCGCGCCATCCGCGGCGGATCGATTCGGCTTCTTCGAGGCTCGCATCTAACGCAGCCGCCTGCATCCGCGCCGCTTCTTTCAGGAGATCTTCGTAGCGTTCGGCGTCGAAGCCTTCGGATTGAAAGGCGAGGCCGGTGCGCGCGACGGCGGTCACGCGCTCGATGAAGCGCGCGAGTTCGAGCAACAGGCGGTCCTGACTCATACCGTCAGGGTACCGCTTTATTTCCTGCGATGCTCGGCGGTTCGATAATCCTGGAACTTGGAGTCGCGCTCATCGAGGGCGCGGGTGACGCTTTCGCGCATCTTCTTCATGTAGTCGCGGGACGACTGCTGATGGAAGCAGAGGGCCTGGATTTCGGTGGCGGATCGGATCGCGGCCCGCGCCCCCATCACCTCCATCGCGCGATGCACGACGCGCTTGTTGAGGGCCTGGAGGTCGCGCGGTATTTTCGCAACGCGCCGCGCCACGTTGAGCACCGCTTCCTCGAGCTGGCCGGCCGGAAAGGCGCGGTTGGCGAAACCCATCTGCGCCGCTTCGATGCCGCTGATCGAGTCGCCCGTCAGCATCATCTCCATCGCGTTGCGCAGTCCCATCAGCCAGGGATGGTACGCGCAGTCGGGCGTGGACATCGCGCGCACCGGCGGATAGCCGATCTGCGCATCCTCGGCGACATAGACCAGATCGCAGGCGGTGGCGAGTTCGCTGCCGCCCGCCAGGCAGTAGCCGTGCACCTGCGCGATGATGGGGGTGGCCATATCCCACATCTCGAACCATCCGTCGACCAGATGGCGCGGCCAGATACCTTCGCCGGGCGACACCTGCCGCGGAAGCGGCTCATTCGGCGACTGAGCGAGATCGTAGCCGGCGCTGAAGCACTTGCCGTTGCCCTTGATGATGATCGCGCCGATCTGTGCATCCGCGTCCGCCTTGCGCAGCGCATCGAAGAGCTCCCCGCGCAGGGCGTTGGACAGCGCGTTGCGCTTATCGGGGCGGTTGAGTGCGATGCGGCGGATGCCGGCCTCGACATCCTCGACCTGAATGAAGCGGTAGTCGCTCATGACGATTCCTCCGGCGCGCGCGATGCGCGCGGTTTAGCGCGCGGGCGCGTTGCAGACCTTCCAGGCCGCATCCGCCAGTGCAGGCACCCGCTCCTTCATCGCCACGAACAGCGGATCGTCGGTCTGGCCGTTGACGAAGCGCGAGTAGCTGCCTTCCATAATGATCGCGAGCTTGAAGATGGCGAACGCCTCGTAAAAGGCGAAATCCGTCATCTTGCGGCCGGTCTTCGCTTCGTATCGATCGAGCATCTCGCGGCGGGTGAGAAAACCCGGCTCCGCCGTGACCGCGGTGGTGATTCCCCTGCGATCGGAACTGTCGCCCGCCTCCACCCAGTACGACAGCAGCCAGCCGAGGTCGGCAAGCGGATCGCCAATCGTGGACATCTCCCAGTCGAACACGGCGATGACTTTGGCGCCCGGCGCCCTGGGATCGAACATCACGTTGTCGAGCTTGTAGTCGCCGTGCACGATGGTCGCAGGCGGGGAGTCGGGGATGCGTTTTTCGAGCCATTCACGCACCTTGGCCATGATTGGCAAGGGGCGGATTGACGAGGTGATCTGCGTCGCGCGGTCGAGCTGATCGGTCCAGCGCCTGAGCTGGCGCGGCAGGTATCCGTCGGGCCGGCCGAAGCCTTCCAGCCCGACCGCCTTCCAATCCACCGCCTGCAGCGCTACCAGCACGTCGATCATCGCTTCGCTGACCGCGCGGCGGCGCTCGGGAGTATCGGCAAAGGTTCCTTTGGTCTCGCCGCGGATGACCTCGCCCTGCATGTATTCCATCAGGTAGAAGGGTGCTCCGATATAGGATGGATCGTCGCAGGCGGCGAACACGCGCGGCACCGGCACGGGAGTGTTCTGCAGCGCGCTCAATACGCGATACTCGCGCATCACGTCGTGGGCGGTTGGCAGCAGAGGGCCGCGCGGCGGGCGCCTGAGCGCCCATGATCGTCCGTCAAAATGAATCAAGTGAACTTCATTGGAATGGCCGAAGGAGATGTTCTCAGAGCGGAGCTGTGAGGGGTCGCCGAGCTTGCGGTCGGCCACAAATCTCCGAATCCCGGCGATATCGACGGTGGCATTCGGTCCGGTTTTTTCGTGCGAAGTGTTGCTCATGATCGCTATTCTCTTTCCGACTTTCGGTGCGTGGTCAAGACCGGCCGATCGGGCGCCTGGATGGGGTATTCGGGGCGCGATTGGCCGGGCACCTTGCGCGACCAAAGCGCGCGCCGGTAAAACCAATCATCGATGAATGCGGCGATGAAACAAACGGTTAAGCCACGAAGCCGCGCCGCTGCGATGCTGGCACTGGCGCGTCCGGAACAGTGGCTCAAAAACGGTCTGGTTCTGGCCGCGCTGGTCTTCAGCCATCGCCTGTTCATCTTCCACGACGCGCTTGTGGCGCTGGTCGCGCTGATCGCGTTCTGCAGCCTTTCGAGCCTCGCTTACGTAATCAACGACATCAACGACCGCGAGACCGATCGCCTCAATCCCGAAAAACGCGACCGTCCCCTGGCGCGGGGCGACCTGGATGTTCCGGAGGCGGTTGCGTTCGCGGCCGCCCTGGCGGCTGTTTCGCTCATCCTGAGCCTGACGCTGGGGCGGGCATTCGTCGGAATCGCGGCCCTGTATGTGGCGCTGCAATTTGCCTACTCGTGGTGGGCCAAGCGGTATGTGGTGGTGGATGCGATCGCGGTGGCAATCGGGTTTGTGCTGCGCGCGTTCGCGGGCGGGGTCGCGATCGATGCGGAGGTCTCTCCCTGGCTCGCGTTCATCACCTTCGTGCTCGCGCTGCTGCTGGTGCTGGGACGCCGCCGCCACGAGCTGATCGCGATGGGCGACGGTGCGGCGGCGCATCGCAGCGCGCTGGCCTTCTACAGCATCCGGCTTATCGACCAAATGATCGCGATCGTGGCGGGAGCGACGCTGGTCAGTTACATGATTTACACCGCGTCGGCCGAAGTCGGGGCGAAGCTCGGCACCCGGCATTTGTATCTGACCGTGCCGTTCGTCGCGTTCGGAATTCTCCGCTACCTGTACCTGATCGACGAGCGCGACGAAGGCGGCGATCCGGCCCGGATGCTGATTCGCGACAGGCCGCTGCTCATCGCCGTCGTGCTCTGGATGATCGCCGACGTCGCGCTGCTTTATTTCTAGCCGGGTATCAGTGGGGAGCCAGCACTCCGAGCGGATTGCCGGCCAGGCCCGTGGTCTGGAAAGGATTTCGACCGAACGGGCTCTGCCCGATCGAGCCAAGTCCGCCCAGGGTTAGCTGGAACTGCACCTGAACTTCGTTCGGGTTGAACGAATCGACGAGTCCCATGTCCGCCGCCCAGCAATCGCAGGGCGATTTGATTCGCGCGCCATACTCGGCGTTCAGAAGCTGGTTCGCCGCGAAGTTATAGCTGGGCGCGACGTAAACGCCGAACATGTCCCAGATGTCGCTGTAGGCGCGAATCGTCGCGAACTGGCTCGCATTGGCCGTGGTGGTCGGCAGCACGGCAACTTCCGGATTGACGTAGTTGTACGAAGCCTGAAGGAACGAGCCCTGCAAAGCCTTGCCCATGTAAACGTTCGACACTTTCGACCATGGCGGCTGAAAGGTGAGGTAAACGTTGGCAAAGGTAAAGCCGGCGTGGTTGCGGGGATTGTAGTCCACCTGCGACCCGAACGACGCGATCGTCGTCGGGAACACGTTGAGGTTCGCCTGAAGGTCCGAGACGTGATCGCCGAACGGCCCCACATCGTGAGATACATCGTACGCTTGCATCAGCGTTAGCTGCGCCAGCTCGCGAACTTCCTCGCCCCGGCTGTAAGCCGGTCCGCCGCCCGGAATAAACGCCTCGGAAGGCGACGGCTGCTCGAGCGAGGTGCCCGAGCCGGGAGCGGAAGAGGCCTCGTCCGTTTCCTGCGCCTGATCGGTCGGCGCGGGGATCATCTTTGCGAACAGCCGCGTCGTTACGCCGTAAGTAAACAAGCTTCGCGAGTTGACGCGGTCGTATTGATCGAACAGAGGCATATTCCCCTGGTAGATACGGGGGACGTACGTATAGCTGACAAACGGCTCGATCGTATTCTTCAGCTTTTCGATCGTGGTCCCGTTGACGTCGAATACGCGCTCGACCTCGCTGGCGACTCCGGTCGACAGGTAGGGAATTCCGATTCCCTGAAAGCCGCCCGGCGCGAGCGGTCCTTTCGACAGCCCGTTGTTGTACTGCAGCACGCCCGGCCCGGTGGGAGTCGGCGGCAACCCTGAGAACGGCTTCCCCACGGGAGTGATGTTGATCGTGTGCCCGGACGCATCGTAGATGTTGCCCTCCACACCGACCGATCCGTATCCATAGGCATAGTCACCGAGGCGCCACGGGACCGTGACCTTGGGGCTCGCCGTGAAGCGCAGGCCCTGAAGACCGGACTCGCGATAGAAATCCGTCGCCTGCGCATCGTAGTCGAGAAAGGCAAGGCCGTTGGCGAGTTCCTCGCGCCCGCTGAGCAGAAGCCGAGGCAGCTCCTGCAGGGCGAACTGATTTGCCTGGATCAGGTCCTGATGCCAGGTTCCCTGCATCTGCGCATAGCCGTTGTCGAATTCATCGATGAGGCCGAAGTGCGAGATCGCGTCGCGGAGCGAGGCCCAGTTGCCGCCGAATCCGTTCGACAGCGTCCACACGTCCATCTCGCGCAGATAATAGTCGTCGCTTACCGAGACCGTGTCCGCGTAGGCGATCAGATTGTCGGTGATGTGCTGCCGGGTCATCCCGATGATCCCGTAGCGATCCAGCGGGATGAACGGGTCGTTGGTCTGGGTGTCGATGATGTCGCCGAGGCGGTTCCTCTCGGTTCGAATCGACTCGTCATAAAATGCTCCGTCGACCCAGAAGTAGTCGTCGGGGCCGTTGGTCAGGCGATACTCGGCCAGTCCGCCAACTCGCTGGCGGGTCTCGATATCGAATGCGACCGTCGCATCCTGGCTCTTGTCGATCGCCAGGTAATAGGGCTGCAGCAACTGGAAACCACGCAAGCCCGATTGTCCCTCGCGGCCCGCGAGCAGACCGCTATGGCGGGTGGTGTCCGCGGGAAACGTGAACTCGGGAAGCTTGAATGGCTGATGGCCGAGCACGCTGAACGACGCGCCGGTGGCGGTGCCGGTCTTGCCGATATCCACGTCCATCTTGTCCGCGGTTATCGCCCAATCCGGCGCCCGGTCTTTCACGCATCCGCAGGTCGTGAAAAACCCGTTGGTAATCTCGTAGTTCTGGCCTTCAAGCTTGCGAATCTTTTTTCCGTCGAGGCGATAGGTCGTGTTCTTGGCCTGAATTTGCGCGTTATCCAGCTCCAAGGTCTCATTGATGACGTCGAGCTTCGCTTCGGTTGCCCACATCTCGACGTCGGGATCGATCAGATGAACATGGCCGGTGGCCACCGCGATGCGCTGCTTGCGATAGAGCTTGATTTGGTCGGCTTTGAGGACGCTGCCACCCTGCGTCATGACCGCATCGCCGATGACGGTGAAGGTATCGTCCTTGGAATCGTAGATGGTCTCGTGGCCGGTGACGTTGATAGGCTCGCCGCCTTCCGAGCGCTGGGTCGTCACCCCCGAGGGCATGGAGGCGGCGGGCGCGATACGGGCGTGAATCAAAAGCGCGGCAACCAGCAGCGCTACCGTCAGCGATTTAGCCCGGTCCTTCAGGAAACAAACCACTCCTCCCCTCACGGGCAAGAAAGTAGGGATAGATTTCGCCGATAAGATACACAGAACCGGTGGCCAGTACCACTTCGGAGGGACGGGCTCTTTGCACCGCATAGTCGATCGCCGCCAAGGGATCGCGCTCGATACGCGCGGGAACGCGCGCCGAAAAAGCCGGCGCCAGCGTTTCGGGATCGAGCGGGTTCTTCGGCCGCGCCCTGGTGAGGGTCACGTCCGCGACGCGCGGCGCTAACATTGCCGCCATCCGCTCCCATTGCTTGCTCGCAAGACATCCGAACACGAGATGCGGCCGAATCTGCGGATTGAGCTCGACGCTGATTGTCTCAAGCAGCGCGGAGACCGCCAGTTCGTTATGCGCGCAATCGAGGATCACGGTCGGGTTGCGCGACACGATATCGAAGCGGCCTGGCCAGTAAACTTCGCGCAGGCCGCGGCGGATCGCTTCCTCGCCTATGGGATATCCCTGCGCGCGCAGTTCTTCGACCGTCGCAAGCGCGATCGCCGCATTTTCGTGCTGGAAAGGTCCGGCGAGCCCCAGCTCGACATCGTCCAGCTTGAGCGCGAGGCCCTGGTAGGCGATGCGATGGGCGGGCGCGTGCGATCTGAACGAATAATCGCGATCGACCATCCGCACCGCGCTGCGGCGCTGCGCCGCGATCGAGACCAGCGTGGCGCGCGCTTCGTGATCGCGCGCTCCGATCACCACCGGAACTTCCGGCTTGATTATTCCGCCCTTCTCCGCCGCGATCGCGGGAATCGTATAACCAAGATACTCCATGTGATCGAAGCCGATTGGCGTAATCACGCTGAGGATCGGCGTCACCACGTTGGTCGAGTCCAGCCGGCCGCCGAGCCCGGTCTCGATCACCGCGAGATCGACGCGCTCCTCGGCGAAGTAGAGGAACATCATCGCGACGGTGAATTCGAAGAACGTGAGGGCAAGCCCGGCGCGATCGTAGATGGCGCGCAGGCGCTCGATATACGCGAGCATCCGCGCCGCCGGCATCTCCGCGCCGTCGATCCGGGTGCGCTCCGCCAGGTTCACCAGATGGGGTTTGGTGTAGAGGCCGACTCGCATCCCCGCCGCGCGCAGCACGCTGTCCAGCATCGCGGCGACCGATCCCTTGCCCTTGGTGCCGGCAATATGAACCGCGCGGAGCTTGCGATGGGGATTGCCGATGAGCGCGAGCGCATTTTCCATCCGCTCGAGCTTGTAAATCTCGCCCCGCGCTTCGAGCGAATAGAGCCAGTCGAGGGTTTTGGACAACCGCTGTTCCATCGCAGGGGATGAGTTTATCGCTCGGGGAAATCGCACGGAAGCTAAAAGCGAGGGAGCAATTCGGGCGGCCGCGACGCCGGTCTTCGCAGCGGGAAATGAGGCTCCGAGCGGCGCGGCGGAAAGCGCGCAGCCCAGGCGGCCCTACTTCCGGATGCGGCGGGGATGGCGGCGCGCGAGCATCGTGAGCAGCCGGCTCAGGGTGAATCGCATCTGATGGCGCGGCACAATCGCATCGAGCATCCCGTGCGCAAGCAGAAACTCCGCGCGCTGAAAATCTTCGGGCAGCTCCTGATTCACCGTTTGCTTGCTGACGCGGCGCCCGGCGAATCCGATCAACGCGCCAGGCTCGGCGATATTGAGATCCCCAAGCATCGCGAACGAAGCGGCCACCCCGCCGGTGGTCGGATCGCACATCACGGAGATATACGGAAGCCGCGCATCGCGCAGGCGGGCAATTGCAGCCGACGTTTTCGCCATCTGCATCAGCGAAAGCGCGCCTTCCTGCATCCGCGCTCCGCCCGAGGCGACAAACACCACCACCGGCAAGCCCCTGCGCGCGGCAAAATCAAAGAGACGAGCAATCTTTTCCCCCACCACGACCCCCATGCTTCCGCCCATGAACTCGAAGTCCATGATGGCGAGGGCAAGCGGACGATCCTCGATAGCGGCGGCCCCGACCACGACGGCATCGTTGCGTCCGCTGGTCTCGCGCGCCTGCGCCATCCGCTTGGTATACGGGCGGGAGTCGACGAACTTAAGCGGATCTCCGATTGCGAGTTCGGAGAACATTTCGCGCCACGATCCGCGATCGACCGTGATAGCCAGCCGCTGGCTCACGGTTAGGCGGAAGTGATGGCCGCATTTCGGACATACGTTGAGGTTGCGCTCGACTTCCTTGCGAAACGCGATCTCCTTGCAGGTCGGACACTTGGTCCAGATGTCGTCGCTGGGGGCGGGAGCAGGCTGAGCATTCGCACGCGCGGGATCGGGCTGGGGTTCCGTGTTTTGCGCCATCGCTCAATTTCCCTCGCTATTGGTTGGCGGCGCGGACCGGGGCGGGACCGCGCGCCGTCCGCATCGCGTCCTTCATCGCGCCGACCATCTTTCCCACCGCATCCACCACGTCGCCGGAAGCGGCATGCTGTTCGATCACCGTGGAGATCGCGCTTCCCACCGCGATCGCATCGGCGAATGCGCCGACCTGGGCGGCCTGGTCCGGCGTGGAGATTCCAAAACCCACGGCGATCGGCAAATCGGTTACCGAGCGCAACTCGCGAACCCGGGCTTCAACGTCGCCGCCCACCGCGCCGCGCGCGCCGGTCACTCCGGTAACCGAGACATAATACAGAAACCCCGAGGCGGATCGCGCGATACGCCGGCTGCGCTCGAGCGGAGTGGTCGGAGCGAGCAGATGGATTACGTCAAGTCCGTTCGCCCGTGCCGGCTTGAGCAACTCCGCGCTTTCTTCGGGCGGCAGATCGACGACCAAAATCGCATCGATTCCGGCAACGGCGCCGTCGCGGCACAGCCGCTCGCATCCGTAGTGCAAGCAAGGATTGAAATATCCGTACAGGATCAGCGGAATTTCCGTCTCCTTGCGGAGATCGGAAACCATCGAAAGGATGCCGGCGAGGGTAGCGCCCGAGGCGAGGCCCCGCGCGATGGCGCGCTGATTGGCAGGGCCATCGGCCATCGGATCGGAAAAAGGCACGCCCAGCTCGATCAGGTCCGCGCCGCGCGCTTCGAGTTCCAGCACCAGGCGGCGCGTGGTTTCCATGTCCGGATCGCCGGCGACGATAAACGGAATCATCGCCGCTTCGTTGCGGGCTCGGAGTTCGGCGAATTTCCGCGCGACTCTTCCGCGATGCGCCATCTCAGGCTCCTTCCCGCAGGGTCACGCCGAGCGCCCGCGCGACGGTGTTCATGTCCTTGTCGCCACGGCCGGAGAGATTAATCACGATGACCTTGTCCTTCGGCAAAGTCGGCGCGAGACGCGCCGCGTAGGCGATGGCGTGAGAGCTCTCGAGGGCGGGAATTATTCCCTCGGTCTCGGAAAGAAGCTGAAACGCTTCCAGCGCTTCCGCATCGGTGACGGCCGCATACTCGGCGCGGCCGCTCTCCTTCAGATAGGCGATCTCCGGACCGACTCCGGGATAATCGAGGCCGGCCGCGATCGAATGGGTTTCGCGAATTTGCCCGAGTTCGTCCTGGAGCAAAAGCGTGCGATTGCCGTGCAGGACGCCGGTTTGTCCCGCCGTCAGCGTCGCCGCATGCTGCCATCCGCCGAGACCGAGACCGCCCGCCTCGACGAAGATCATGCGAACCGCGCGGTCCTTGATGAACGGATATACGAGGCCGATTGCGTTGGAGCCGCCGTTGACGCACGCGATAAGCACGTCGGGAAGGCGGCCTTCGTGCTTGAGGATCTGGCTTCGCGCCTCTTTGCCGATCACGGCTTGAAAGTCGCGCACGATCATCGGGTATGGATGGGGCCCCGCGGCGGAGCCGATCAGGTAATAGGTGTTGCGAACGGTTGCGGTCCAGTCGCGCAGCGCCTCGCTCATCGCGTCCTTCAGGCTCCTGCTGCCGGAATCGACCGGCTGGACCCTGGCGCCGAGCAGCTTCATGCGGAACACGTTGAGCGCCTGGCGTTC
>JAJPKP010000027.1 GCA_021323675.1 Pseudomonadota bacterium
AGGCGCGTGCCACGCCCAAGCATCTGCTCCCACAGGATGCGCGACTTGACCGGGCGCGCGAACACGATGAATTCGAGATTGGGAATGTCCACACCGGTGGACATCAGGTCCACCGACACGACAATCCCTGGTTCGGGCCGGTTGCGAAACTCGCGGATTCGTTGCAACGGACGATCGACGATTCCGGTGATTTTGGCGACGAACGAATCGCCGCGGCCGAACACTTCGCGGCAGATGTTTACCAGTTGATCGGCGTGCGATACGTGGGGCTTGTCGTTGACCGCGAAGATAAGCGTCTTGGGAAAGCGCCCGTAGCGCTGCTCGTGCTCCAGCGCGTATCTTTTCAGCTCTTCGACGATCTTTCTGTTCGTTTCGGGAACGGTGATTTTGCGCTCAACTTCGGTTGAGTCGAACTGTCGCTCGTCCTCTAGCTGATCCATCCCGGTCAGGCCCGTTTGCAGATCGACCGTCTGCACGCGATCGCCTTCCTTGAGGAAGACGCCCTTGACCAGCACGCCGGATTTGATCGCGATGGCGTCGTAGTCGACGAGGAAGCCCTCGGCCACGGCGCGCCGGTAGTCGTAGCGGTAGATGATGTCCCGAAAGTATGCGGTGGTGTGCTGCGCGGGTGTGGCGGTAAGCCCAACTTTTATCGCATCGAAGTGGTCGAGTGTGTCGCGCCACAGTGACTGCTCGGCGGCGGTATAGCCGCGGTGGCATTCGTCGGCGATGATCAGGTCGAAGGCGTGGATTGGAATGGGCAGAGGCTCGGGCAGATCGGTTTCGTCTTCGTCATCGCGTTCCCCGAAGCTCCGGTCGGGGAATAGGTACCGCGCCATCCGCTGGATGGTGCACACGTAGACGAACGCCGCTCCGGGCTTCGGCCCCGTAAGGTAGGCGTTGGGCATGACCTTGGGGTCGAATTTCTCGCCGGGCTCCAGATCATCTTTCTGGAAGCGCTGACTGTAGACCTCGTAAATCTTGTCGAATTTCAGGCCGGGCTCCGCCTCGAACGAGGCAAACTCGCGCACCGCCTGCGCCGCCAGTGCCCGGCGATCGACGAGGAAGAGTATGCGGCGGCCAACCCCCGATTTCATCAGCCGGTAGACCTGGTTCACCATCGTGAAGGTCTTGCCGGTGCCGGTCGCCATTGCGACCAGCATCACGCGCTTGCGCTCCGCGATCGCCCGCTCGATCGCGGCATTGGCCTCTCGCTGGTACGGACGCAAATAGCCGTGACTGTTAGGCAGCGCTTTAAGCCGCGCGCACTCGGCGTCGAAATCGCGCGCGAGCATCTCGCTCAGAGCCGCCGGTGTGTGAAAATTGGCTATCTCGCGCGAACGGCTCGCTGGCGAGCGCACGTCGTGAAACCAGATCACCTCGCCATTCGTGGAGTACAGAAATGGCGCGCGGAGCCCGGCAAAGTTGAACTCGCCGGCCGGCAGCCCCCGCGCGTAGCGCTCGGCCTGGGTCAGCACGTTCTGAGGGCCGAGCGAGAGCTTTTTCGCCTCAATGATTCCGACGATGCGCCCGCCTAGAACCAGCGCATAATCGGCCGGGCCGTTGTCGGTCGGGTATTCGGTGACCGGATGGGCGCTGCACGCCGATAGGTCCAAATCGGACTTGAATGCAATAATCTTCCAGCCGAGTGCGCCAAGCTTCGGATCGACCCGGCTTCGCCGGGTTTTCCATTCCAGTTCTTCGCTCCCCTCCCGCGGCACTTCCGGATTTCCTCTCTGGCTGCTATGCGAAGATCCGCTCCGAAGAACCGCTTCCATGGCTCTTCGGAGCCCCATGGCCTCGTCTGCGCGATGTCGACCGCGGTATCAGATCGATCTTGAGGCTGGCTCCGAGTGCCCGTGCTGTTCTTGCCAGCGTCTTCAGGGTGAGATTGTTCAGCTTGCCCGATTCGATTTGCGCGATCATCGGCTGACTCACACCAGACCGCTCGGCAAGTGCCGCTTGGGTGAGACCGCGACGTTTTCGTAGCGTGGCAATCTTGTGTTCGATCAGAATCTGGGCCAATTCATCTTCGACTTCGCGCCGAAGGCCAAGCTCATCGACCTTTTTTTCGAGCAGTTCCAGCCCTGGATTTTTGGTACTCACTTTGGGCCTCCTTCAATCTCGTACGCATCAGCCCGAGGACGTTAGCAGGTGTGTCTGTGCGCTTTTTAACATATCCGCCCACCAAGACTGCGCGCCGTCCGGGCAAAAACCCATAATAAATCCGCACCGCGACCCCACGAAGCTCAAACAAGCCAGCACCCAGCGATTTCGAACGCGGCTCACGCAACTGGTTGCCCAGCGTACGCAGCGCCGCGGTTAGCACGGCGGCGTCTTTGATATCCTTCGCGTCAACCAAACCGGTGACGAACTCAGCAAAGTAGGACTGACCTCCGGCTGTCTTGTGCTCATCGAGGGTCCAGTCAGCCACTTGGAAAGAATAAGCTATACCTTATCGTGTTGCAAGTGCCGGGTCTTTGCAGGTGCATGAAAACAGAGGCCCCGCGGCGACAACCGCAGGGCCCTCGAGTTCCGGGAAATGAGCCGTAGCAACTAGACAGTCAGAACGGGACATCCCCATCGGCCGGCATCGGCGGCTCCTCGACTCCGCTCGCATCGGAGCGTTCCGCCGGCGGAGCCCCGAGAAACTGAACGCGGCTGGCGACAATCTCCGTGCGCTGGCGCCTGCCGCCGTTGTTCTTGGCCTCGAACTCGCGCGTGCGCAAGCGCCCTTCGACGTATACCTGGCGGCCTTTCTTCAGGTACTCCTTGCAGGTCTCGGCGAGTTTCGCGAAAGCCACGACATGGTGCCACTCGACCCGCTCCTGCTTCTGCCCCTGCTTGTCGACGAACGCCTCGTCGGTCGCGATCGCGAAGTTCACGACCGGTTGTCCGCTGTGCAGCAGCAAGGTCGAGCGAGCCGCTCGGCCCACCCGTAGCGCGGCTCCGCTATGGACGGCGCGGCGCACAGATACCGCACGGAGCAGTAGCGCCTGCCGTTCCCGCTACGCCGCGCTCAATGAGGTGCGCCGGCGCTCCACTGCAAGCGCGCCAACCCTTAACGGGACGCTGCGCTCTGTCACGCTCGCAGGCTCAGCGCCTGGCGGACTGCCAAACGGCCCCACTTCCGTTATTCCTTCTCGCCCAAGTCGCTTTTCGTGGCCCGTCGAGTGCGCGACTTCGTGCAGTGTGGTCGCCGCGTCCTCCGCGGCGGACTCGAACAGCTCTCTCGGCGGCAGCGTGACGCGATCGGTGATGGGCGAGTAGTAGGCTTTCGAGCCGGCGCGAGCGATCTCAGGTGGGTTCGGCATACCGGAGATGATCTTCTCGACGGCTTCGATCGGATCGTGATGGGTCTCGATCTTTGGCAGTTTGTCGAGCACGGCCTGCGGCAGATTGCATTGTTCGAGGTTCCACACTCGATAGAACCTGAGCACGAGCCGACGGCGGTTCTTTTCATCCTTCGGCTCGGCGTCGAGGTCTTCCGCGTCGCTCCGCTTCGCGTCGTCTATCTTCCCAAACGTGACGATCGTGCTCTCCTCGCCTCTGCTCGATTGCGGTCTCAGTGGCTCGCCCTGAGTCTGGTCGAGAGTTCGCGTTTCGCCAGGTCGCGTTCTCGTGCGGAACCTTCGCGGATCGCATCAACTAGCGCCAGGAGTTCGGCGGCCGCGGTTTCGGGGGCGGCGGGCTTTGATCGTTGGGGGCGGAAATGTTGAGAATGGGGGGCTCGGCGGCGATGGTGGACGGGACGGCGATTGGCGAATGAAGCCGCGCGGGAAATTGGAGGACTTGGACAGTGGCCAGGAAGACGATCGGTGACGCTTTTGGCGGAAAGGTTACGACGCTCGAGGAGCAGCGCGCGATTTGGCTCGATGCTTTGCACGACGATGCTATCTGGGAGGGACCTACCTTCGAGATCCCGGTTGCGATGGTCGGGCGGGAGGCGGTCGGCCGCTTCATGGAGTTCCTGTTGAGCGTGGTCCCGCGCTTCAGCACCAAGCCCGTGGCGATCTATCCCACCGCCGACCCCGACACGATCATCCTGGAGGCGTCGGGCGGCGGCGACACCGTTGACGGAGGGCGTTATACGCAGCGGTATTTCACGATGGTGACGACGAAGAACGGCCAGGCCTTCCGGATGCGCGAATACGTGAATCCGTTTCAGACCTACAAAGCCTTCGGGAAGGAACGATGGGAACGCGTAACCGGCGAGATTATGGCCACGTACAACGTTCCGTGGCCCGCATCCCAGGCGCCCGATCCCATCGTGTTGCCGCCGCTCAAATAGCCGCGACAAAAGAACGCCGGCCGCCGACGATTTCCGCGGCGGCCATCTGAAGCGTTTCTTTGATGGCGGGAGGAACCCGGATATCGATTCTCTCCGTTTTTGAGACGGCTACAGGCATTCGCAAGCCTCTCTCTTCCTGTCTGGTCATATCAGAGAATCGAAGAGTCATTGGCCTGACAATGCTCTCGCGCCGGAGCGAAAAGGAAAATCACGGAATCGAGTGAGGACTGTTTCCTTCCGGGTTCGCGGACGATCGTGTAACGATGGCGCGTGCGAATTCGGGAATACGGGACTTCGGGACCGCCGCTGATCGTGTTGCATGGCGGGCCAGGCGCGCAGGGCTCGATGGCGCCCGTGGCGCGCCGTCTGGCTGACCGATTTCACGTGTTGGAACCCTTCCAGCGTGGTGTCAGCTCAACCGTGGCGGAGCATGTCGCGGATCTGCATGAACTGCTTGAGGGCCGATGCGCGCCAGCGCAGCCGGTGCTTGTCGGACATTCATGGGGCGCGATGCTTGCGCTGGCCTATGCAGCCGCGCATCCACAGGCGATCGCCCGGCTCGTACTAATTGGATGCGGCACCTTTGATAAGGACGCACGCGCCCGATTCGAGGCGGTAGTCGCGGCGCGAATGACTCCCGAGACGAGAGCGTCTCTGGAACGCCTTGCGCATGACATCCGCGATCCTGGCGACCGCCTTCGTGCGCATCGCCGGCTTCTTGATCGGATCTATTGCCATGCGCCGCTTCCCATGGCGGATGAGGTGGAACCGCCGGAGTCCGATGCGAAATCGAAGGAAACTTGGCTCGACATGCTTCGGCTGCAGGAAGCTGGCGTCTATCCCGCCGCATTTCGCGCGATTGAGGCGCCGGTGTTGATGCTGCACGGGACATACGACCCGCATCCGGGCGCGATGATTCGTGATTGCCTGCGCCAATACATGCCGCAGATCGAGTATCGCGAGCTCCAACGATGCGGTCACGATCCATGGCGCGAACGGTTCGCGAGCGACGAGTTTTTCGCCGCGCTGCGCGCATGGCTGTAATCGCCCGCCAGATTCCCGCCATCCATCCGGCGAATCGCGCCGCCGGCCGGCGACCTCATGCGCGAGTGAGGCGAGCTGACAAGCCAGATGAAACTGCGCGGGCGTATCGCCAATACCCGCTGATTTAGCAGGCAATCGCCGACATGATCGAAGCTCGGACGGCTCCGGACAGGCAAGAGCCTTGGAGCGACACGAAGCTCGTCGGTATCTTGCAGATTTGCGAGCTGGCCCTGATTAGGATTGTAGCCACCATTACTCGCGGATGGGCGCAAAATGTCGCAGCTGGCTCTGATTGACCCAGCCGCCTGGCGCAGGGGACCATATGATGCCGCCAGTCCTTGAAAACGCGAGGCACAACTATTGCTGAACTCTGAGGTTGTTGAGACCATCGTGGCGATGACGCCGGGAATTCGGCGTCAGTTCTGAACAGAGCTGTTTTGCCGCTCAAGCGCTCAAAGGCAAGCTTGGCGGAACGCAATCTCGAGCGGTGTGCTCCTGGCTTTGCGGCGGGTGCGGATGGCGCCGGCCGGAGCGGGTCGGGAAGGATTGGGCGCCAGGCGGGCACGGGGTCAAATCATCGGATGGGTGCCAGGGTCGCTGACTTTGTCTGAGAGGAAAAGACAATGGCAATCGCGGCGAAGCTCGATGCTGAACGGTCACGCCTGGCGCAAAAAATGGGGGACAACGAGAGTTGGCGGCGATGGGGGCCGTTCCTGTCCGATCGCCAGTGGTCCACCGTTCGTGAAGACTACTCGGCCGGCGGCAGCGCCTGGGAGTACTTTCCCCACGACCACGCGCGCAGCCGCGTTTACCGCTGGGGAGAGGACGGGCTGCTCGGCATCTGCGACTCATGGTGCCGGCTTTGCTTCGCGCTCGCGCTCTGGAACGGACGCGATCCGATTCTCAAGGAGCGGCTTTTCGGGTTGACCGGCAACGAGGGCAATCACGGTGAGGATGTCAAGGAATGCTATTTCTACCTCGACGCGACACCGACCTCGTCATACCTCAAGGCACTCTACAAATACCCGCAGGCCGAATATCCGTATTCGCGTCTGGTCGAGGAGAATCGCCGGCGCAGCCGCAACGATCCGGAATTCGAGCTAATCGATACCGGAATCTTCGACGACAACCGCTACTTCGACGTGTTTGTCGAATATGCGAAGGCTTCTCCCGAAGACATCCTCATTCAGATCACGGCGTGTAACCGCGGCCCCGAACCGGTACAACTGCATCTTCTGCCGACGCTGTGGTTCCGTAATACCTGGTCCTGGGGCCGCGGCGGCGAGGACTATTGGGGCAAGCCGCGGCTTTGGCAAACCTCTTTGACTGAAATTCGCGCCGAACACGAGTCGCTGGGCAAGTACGTCTTCAGCGCGGCGCCTTCCGCGGACGGCCAGCCCCCCGATCTGCTCTTCACCGATAACGCCACCAATACCCAGCGCCTGTGGGGAATCGGCGGTCCGGAGCGCTACGTCAAGGATGCCTTTCATCGCTATCTCATCAACGGCGAGAAGGACGCCATAGACCCGGAGAAGACCGGAACGAAGGCTGCCGCGATGTATCGACTTCAGGTGCCCGCATCCGGCGAGGTAAGCATCCGGCTGCGGCTAACGGCCGCGGGCGAGGTGACCACTGAACGATTTGGAAAGAACTTTGAAGCGATAGTCTCGCAACGCAAGCAGGAGGCGGACGAGTTTTACGCCGGAGTCTTTCGCTGGGCGGAACAACTCGCCGGGGGGCAGGCTTCTGCGTCCGGCTCGCATGATGACGCAGGGGCAAAAGCCGCGCCGGCCCCCTCCAAGTTCGCTTCAGAAGAGCGCAACGTCATCCGGCAGGCGATGGCGGGGCTGGTGTGGAGCTGCCAGTTCTATCACTACATCGGCGACGATTGGCTCGAGGGCGATCCGTCAGCGGCGCCGCCACCCCGGGAACGGCTTCAGGGCCGCAACCACGACTGGCGTCATCTCTACTGCCGCGACGTGATGTCGATGCCGGACAAGTGGGAGTACCCCTGGTTTGCCGCTTGGGATCTGGCATTTCACACAATGCCCTATATGGTGATCGACCCGGACTTCGCCAAGCGCCAGCTCGAGGTGGTGATGTCAGAGCGTTTCATGCATCCCAACGGGCAGATACCGGCGTATGAGTGGGTGTTTGGCGACGTTAATCCGCCCGTGCACGGATGGGCGGCGTACCGGCTCTACAAGATGACGGTCGCGCAGGGCAGGCCGGATCGCGCATTTCTGACGCGTACGTTTCAGAAGCTGCTGCTCGGCTTTACCTGGTGGGTCAATCGGAAAGATCCCGAAGGCAACAACATCTTTGCCGGCGGATTCCTTGGCCTCGACAATATCGGCATCTTCGACCGTTCCAAGCCGCTGCCGACCGGCGGATACCTCCAGCAGGCGGACGGAACGGCGTGGATGGCCTTTTACTGCGCGAACCTGTTTTCGATCGCGCTCGAGCTCGCGCACGACGACCCGGGCTACGAGGACATCGCGTACAAATTCTTCGAGCACTTCGCGATGATCATTTCCGCCATCAACAAGATTGGCGGCGGAGGGCTATGGGACGAGGAGGACGGCTTCTACTACGACCATCTGGTGATCGAGGGCAAAAAGATGCCGCTCAAGGTTCGCTCGATGGTCGGGTTGATTCCGATCCTCGCCGCTTCGGTGGTGAACACCGACATGGCGCGCAAGCTTCCCGATCTGGCCGGCCGGTGCCGATGGTTCATGCGCAAGCGGCCGCATCTGATGCGGCATCTTTCGATCGTGCTTGACCCCGCCAGCGGGCTGGTCAGCAAAGCCATGTTGGCGGTTCCGACACAGGAGCGGTTGGTAAGAGTGCTCCGCTACCTTCTGGACGAAAACGAATTCCTTTCGCCATACGGGATCCGCTCCATCTCCAAGCATCACGACCAGCATCCATTCGTGTTTTCAGCCGGCGGCCAGAGCTACCGGGTTGACTATGCTCCGGGCGAGTCCAATACGGCGGTGTTCGGCGGCAATTCCAACTGGCGCGGGCCGATATGGTTCCCAATCAACTATCTGTTGATCGAGGCGCTCGAGACCTACTATCTCTACTACGGCGACGAACTCAAAGTTGAATGCCCGGCCGGTTCGGGCCGAATGATGAACCTGTTTGAAGTCGCGCGCGAGCTGGGACGGCGGCTGGCCGGACTGTTTCTGCCCGACGCAAGCGGACGGCGGCCTTGCCATGGAGATGATCCGCGGTTCGCCGCCGATCCCTACTGGAAGGATCTGCCGCTGTTTTACGAGTACTTTCATGGCGACACGGGCCGCGGGCTGGGAGCGAACCATCAGACCGGATGGACGGCGCTGGTCGCGCGATGCTTCCATCGGGCGTCGGAGGAGATCATGCGCTTTCAGTATCAGGCCCAGGAAGAGCTCCCCGCAGCCGGCGCCGAGCGGGCCCCGGGAAGGATCCGCTGACCCGCGCCGTAACCGCGTCCGGTCGCCATGGAAGAGCGCGCCTACAACAACTCAGAGTCAGGTCAGGAATTCACGCTTACGGAGGGCGGCCCCGGAGGCGCCGTGTTGAGGCGGCTGCGTCTTGTGCGTCCGGAACTGGGCATGGGCTCCGCGCGCACCGCGTTGATACTGATGGTGATCGTATGGGCGCCCCTGTGCGTCCTGTGCCTAATCGAAGGGCTTGCCGTGAGGGGCGCGAAATTGCCGTTCTTCTATGACCTCGCCGCGCATGCCAGATTCCTGCTCGCGGTGCCGGTGATGATCCTGGCGGACATTCCGGTAGGCGTGCGCCTGCGGCAGGTGGTGCGCCATTTCCTTGAAGCCAACCTGGTCCGCGAGGAAGATCTCGCCAGATTCGAGAAAATTCTCGGGGACACGCTGCGTTTTCGCGATGCGCGCGCGGCGGAGCTGCTCGTCCTCGCTCTGGCATACATAGCAACCTACAACGCAGTGTCTGGCTTTGCGTCTCAGGGCGGCAGCACGTGGTTCATGCCCGACCCCGCCCGCGGATTGACATTGGGCGGCTACTGGTACGCGTTTGTGGCTTTGCCGATATTTCAGTTTCTCATTTTTCGCTGGGTGCACCGTATGGTGGTCTGGAGCAGCTTTCTATGGAAGGTGTCCAAACTTGACCTGCGCCTCACGCCCACGCATCCCGACACCGCCGGCGGTCTGGCTTTTCTGGGCAAGGGCCTGATCCCGTTTGGCGCGATCTTCTTCGCCTTGAGCGCGGTGGTTTCGAGCGCGATCGCCGGCAGAATCCTGTTCAGCGGCGGAAAACTCGAAGACTTCGAGTGGAGCTACGTGTCGCTGTTTGTAGTCGGCCTGTTGGTCTTCGCGGGCCCGACGCTGATTTTTGTGCCCAAGCTGATGATGCTCAAGAACCGCGGATTAATGGAATACGGCACGCTCGCCAGCCAGTACACCCAGGCATTCCACAGCAGGTGGATCGAGCAGAAAAGTGAACCGAGTACATCGATGCTCGGAACCGCGGACATTCAATCGCTGGCCGATCTCGGAAACAGCTTCGAGATCATCCGCAAGATGCGGATCGTGCCCGTCGAACCCAGCGACTTCGTCGCGATGGTGCTTCCCGGCCTGATTCCGGCGCTGCCCCTCGCCGCGACCGTAATGCCGTTGGGAACGATTGTCACGGGTCTAATCAAGTTGGTCGTATAAATCAGGGCCGGTGATGAACTCGCTTGGCTCATTTGCCCCGGCTTGGCGCTCCGCCAGGTTCACCTCTGAATTCGGTCCTCACGGCCGTCCGTTCCCGACCCTCCGGAGAAATCTTTGACCGTGAGTTCATGTGCGCGGTGACAAGGCGGATGACGCTGTCGCGGGAACATCGCCGATACCTGTTGATCGAGCAGGCGCTCGCCGGCGTGATCATCAACGTGGCGATCGCGGCGTTGCTCGGATGGCTTTTCTTTCGCAACGTGGAGCGGGTGCCGATCGCGGGAATGGGAGGCGCGATGGTGGATACGATCGTGAGCGCCTTCATGATCGCGTTCGCGACCTGCCTGGCCGTTACGCGCGTGGCGCGCGGCGACGTGCGCCGTGGCAGGATCGCGCCGCTTGACGGTGGAGCGCTGAGCGCCGCGATGCCGCAAGGCGTCGTCGCGCGGGCGATCGCGCTGGGCGGCGCATGCGCGGCGGTGGTCTCGCTGGTTCTGTTTGCGGTCTGGGTCCGTTTCGGGAACCGGGATGTGCTGCTCAGGCACTTTATCGTCTTCAAGCTCGGGTTCGCCGCGCTTGAGGGGGCGCTGATTACGCCCTTGATCGCGTTCGCCGCGATCTCGCGCGCCGCGGAAGAGCCTCGCTGACGACGCCGTCGCGCGATCGGCGCCGCCTTTTCATCGCGACGCGCGCGATCTATGCTCCGGGCGGTCCTTTCGAGTTGACTCACCGACTCTGAGCCGAATCGAGTTTAGGTCACGCGAGCGCAAGGCAGTGAAGCAGCGGGGTTTGCACCGCAGAGAATTCGTCAAGGCGGCATCGCTTTCTGTTCTGGCGCTGGCAGGTCCGTGGGCCGCCAACGCCGGCGCGGCGATCGATCGGTCGGCGCTGGGCAAGCTCGCCGCGAAGCTGCGGGGCCGGCTAATCGCTCCCGGCGATCCGGACTACAATGCCGCGCGGCGCGTCTGGAACGCGAGATTCGACCGTCATCCCGCGGCAATCGCGCAATGCGCGGGCGCGGACGACGTCGCGCGATGCATCGAGTTCGCGCGCCGCAATGATATTCCGGCCGCGGTGCGGTCCGGCGGCCATAGCCAGGCGGGGCTTTCGGTATGCGACGGCGGCCTGGTGATCGACCTGTCGCGGATGAAGCGGATCGAGATCGATCCCACGCGGCGCACCGCGCGCGCCGAGCCCGGCGTCACCCGCGCCGAGTTCGATCGCGAGGCGCAAAAGCACGGATTGGTGACGCCGATGGGGCAGTGCCAGGACGTAGGTCTCGGCGGCCTGGTGCTCGGCGGCGGCGAAGGCGCGCTATGTCCCAGGTATGGCGCGAGCTGCGACAACGTACTCGATTCGGAAATCGTTCTGGCCGATAGCCGAATCCTGCAAGCCGAAGCCGATCGGAACCCCGATTTGCTGTGGGGCATATGCGGCGGCGCGGGCAACCTGGGAACGGTTACCAGGCTTGGATTTCAGCTCTATCCTCTGCGCGAGGTGGTCGCGGGATGGGTCTGGTATCCGTTCGATCAGGCGCGCGGCGTGATGCGCTCGTATCGAGAGGCGTCGCGGGCGGCGCCGGACGATCTCTTCACGGAGCTTTGCGTGCAGCGCCCGGACGACCGCGACGTGATGGCGACAGTGTTCGTGTTCCATTCCGATCCCGCGCGCGCCGCGCGCGACGTCGAACCTTTTCGCAAGCTTGGGCGGCCGGCGCGGGAATCGATCAAACGGCGCTCATACCTCGACGGCCAGGCCGCCGCGGGATTTCCAGTGTGGACGGGATGGTCCAGCTATCAGCGGTCGGGATTTTTGCCGGCAATTACCGATGAACTGATCGATGCGATTGCGGCCGAGCCTTCGCCGCAGGGATCCGATCTCTGGTTTTCGCATCTGCACGGCGCCATCAGCCGCCATCCGATCGACTTCAACGCCTACCATCAGCGCACTCCCGGCTTCACCTTCTGGGCCGAGGCCGACTGGCAGGGCGCCGAGCCGCGCGAAGCGGTTGAATGGGTGGATCGAATCTGGAAGGTTGCGGCGAAGGCGTCGGACGGTGTTTACGTAAACATGCTCGATGTCGAGCCGGGGCGCGAGCGCGAGGCCTACGGCGCCAACTATCAGCGGCTGGCCGAGCTCAAGAAGAAGTACGACCCCGACAATTTTTTCCGCATGAACGTCAACGTGAAGCCGGCCTGAGCCGGCGAATAGGAAGGCGATGAATCTTACGCTTCGGCCGGCAAGGGATGGGGACACATCGGCGCTCGGGCGCATCTGCTACGAAGCGTTCACAACAATCGCAAACGAGCATAACTTTCCCCCGGATTTCCCCGATGCCGAAACCGCGGCCGGCATGATCTCGGCGTTGATCTCGAACCCGGGTGTTCACGGCGTCGTCGCGGAACTCGAAGGGCGGATCGCGGGCAGCAATTTCCTGGACGAGCGCAATCCGATTTCCGGCATCGGACCCATCAGCGTCGATCCCGAGGCGCAGAACCACGGTATCGGCCGGCGGCTGATGCTCGCGGTGATGGAGCGATCGGAGCAGCGGGGGGTGGCGGGTGTTCGCCTGGTGCAGGCCGGTTATCACTGCCGATCGCTTTCGCTTTACACCAAGCTCGGCTTCGATCCGCGCGAACATCTCTCGTGCATGCAGGGTCCGGCGATCAACGAGACAATTTCCGGATACGCGGTCCGCGCCGCGGCGGAGAATGACCTCGAAGCGTGCAACCGCCTCTGCATCCGCGTTCACGGGCACCATCGCGGCGGCGAGCTGCGCGATGCGGTCCGGCGCGGCGCCGCGACGGTCGTCGAGCGCGCCGGACGAATCACCGGCTATGCGACCCAAATCGCGTTCTTCGCGCACGCGGTGGCGGAGACCAACGATGATCTGAAGGCGCTCATCTGCGCCGCCCGGTCATTCGACGGGCCCGGCTTCCTGGTGCCCTCGCGCAACGGGGATCTGATGCGCTGGTGCCTGGCGAAAGGGCTCCGGATGACGCAGCCGATGACGCTGATGACGATTGGCTTGTACAACGAACCGGCGGGCGTATATCTGCCCTCGGTGCTCTATTAGCCGCGCGCGGCGGGCAATCGCCCCAGATGCTCGGCGCGGATGCTAGCGAATCTTTCCGGCGGTCGCCTGTATTCGATCCATCCAAAACACCAGGCGCGGCGTGTACTCGTGCGGGACGCAGGTGCCGCAGATCTCCTCGGAGAGTCGCGTCAGGTTGCCCAGCGCGATTTGCAGCGGCTGAGAGCGGACAAAGTCCGCCGGCAGGCAGGTCAGCAGCTCCGCGAGCACATCCAGAGCGGAAGCCAGGTTCGCCAGAATAGACGACAGCACTCCTTCCTCCACCAGCAGCCGCGGCTGATAGAGAAGATCGTGGGTGGTGCGAAGCTCGCCCAGGAAGAGCAGCACCGCGCTGTCCAGCCGCGCGCTTACGCGATGGATGGGGAGCGACGGCGTCTCGCAAATCGAAGTGAGCGCAAGCAGTTCCGAGATAACCACATGCAGATTGCTCTGCACGCGGTCCAGCCGTTCGTCGAAGGTCACCTGGTAAATCTCTTCGACGAGCTGGTCCTGCCGATGCGAGACGAACTTGGCGACCACCGCGCCGAAGATAAGCAGCGCTGTGATCGCTTCGGTGATCGCAATCGCCCGCGCCGCGCCGACCGGAACGATGTCGCCATAGCCCACCGAGGTCGCGGTCACGAAGCTGAAGTAGAGCGCGCTGGCGAGTCCCGAGAGTCCGTCTCCGACGGGCCTGCCCGCCTCGATCAGTCCGTGCTCGCCGACTATCGCGCCTAGCCAGTAGCCGAGTCCGCAGGCCGCGATCGTGCCGATCCAGATCAGAAAGAGATGAAGGGTCGAGAGATGTTCAACGAACTCGAGGGCCGCGTTGTTCCATCGCCGTGCGGACGTAATGCGCGCCGGCAGCCTGCCGACCAGTCCGTCGGGTGCAACCTGCAGATTCGGGGCGATCGAGGCCGTCATCGGCCGGCTGTGGTCCGCGGGGGCGCTTTCGAGCGGTCCCCCCGCCTGCACCCAATCCTCGAGTCCTCCGGAGTAATCGCGCACCTTGCTATAGCCGAGTTGTTGAAGCAGGGCGACCGCCCGCTCGCTCAAGGTTCAGGTGAACTTGGCGCAATAGACCGCGATTTCCGCGTCGAGCGCGGGCAGAACTTCGCGCGCGCGATCGGCGATGCTGTCGAAGGGCAGGTTGATCGCGCCCGGAATATGTCCGGCCGCGTACGATTGCGGCGGCAATACGTCGAGGATCTTCAAGCCGGGAGTATGCAGACGGCGGCGAAGCTCCTCGCGCGAAATCTCCGGGATACCCGAGGACGCTGCCGCGATATGAACTTCGCCCGCCATTCGAACGCCTGCGCGCGGTCGAGGCACCGCTGGATCATTCATCGTGGATTTCGCCGCATCAGGCAAGCGGCGGAGTTTCGTGCGGATGCGACCGAGCGAAGCCCGCAAGCGCATCGTGCAGGCGTGGAAACACGCGCGACTCGCCAATAACGCCGATCAACCGATGGCGAGCGAGGTCCGATGCGAGCGAAGGAGCGACGCGCGCGAACGCGAGCACGATTCCCGCCGTTTCCAGGCGCCTGTGCAGGTCGCGGATCACGCGCGCGGCGGTGTAGTCGATGTTGGTAATTGCTTCCGCGTCGATGATCACCCATCGAACTTCCGGAGCTCCCGAGCCGGCGAGATCGAGGACTTCCCGCGAGAACAGTCCGGCGTTTGCGTAAAACAGCGCCGCGCCGAAGCGATAGACCACCAGCCCCGGCTCGGTGAACGTTCCGGGCAGGGGAGGCTTCAGGTCCCAGGTCTGATTGTCGCCGAGGACCAGGATGCCGGTTTGGGGATGGTAGCTGTGGCTCAGGACGCGAAGCAGCGACAACACCATCGCCATCACAATCGCTTGTTCAACGCCAAGCAGCACGACGATCGCGGCGGTGAGCAGCGCCAGCGCATATTCTCCGGGGCTTTCGCGCAGAATATCGCGAAGCCCGCGCACATCGACCAGACGGATTGCGATGACGAAGACGATCGCGCCAAGGACGCATCGCGGCAGATACTGCATCGGTCCGGTCAGGAACAGGAGCACGATCGCCACCACGGCGGCGGTGGCGAGCTGCGCGGCCTGGCTGTTGCCTCCCGAACTCTCCACCATCGCGGTCTGCGTCGGACTGCCATCGACGACGAACGTGCCGCTCAGCGCCGCCATCGCGTTTGCGGCCGCAAGGCCGACAAGGTCGGCATCTTCGTCGAGAAGCTGATGATGGCGCGCGGCGTAAAAGCGGGCGGTGGCGGCGCTTTGGGCGACGATCATGACGAAGCATGATCCGGCAACCGGAATCAGCGGCTGAACCTCGCGCCAGGTCATCACGGGCATCGCCAGCCGCGGCAATCCGCCCATCACCGGACCGATAATCGCGACGCCATGTCCCGCGAGATTCCAGTGGCAGGCGGCGAAGATCGCGCCGGCAACCGCGATCAGCGCGCCCGGAATGCGCGGGGCGAAGCGATGGAGTCCGAGAACGGCCGCGACCACCGCGATCGACAACGCGGTGGTGAGAAGATGAACATGTTCAATGTTTCGGACCACTGCAACAAATTGATCCACGGTCCTGTGCGCCTGGACTTCGATCCCAAGCATCTCGCCGAGCACGGCGATCGCGACCTGAAAGCCTACGCCGGTAAGAAAGCCGACCAGCACAGTCTGGGAAAGAAAGTCCGCAAGGAAGCCGAGCTTGAGGATGCGCGCCAGCAGGAGCATCCCCGCCGTCAACATCGCCACGACCGACGCCATCGCGACGTAGCTCGCGCTTGCGACCGGCGCCATGTTGGAAAGGCCGCTGGCCAGGATCGCCGCGGTCGCGGAATCCGCCGCGACTACGAGGTAGCGCGACGATCCAAAGGCGGCGAATGCTATTAGCGGCAAGAGCAGCGTGTAGAAGCCGGTGACCACCGGAGTGCCGGCGATCTTTGTGTAGCCGAGCGCCTGCGGGATGTTCATCGCGGCGAGTTGAAGCCCCGCGATCATGTCGCGAATGGTGCGGGAGCGATCGAGCGGCCGTATGGCCGCGAAGAGCGAGAACGAGGATGCGGTCGAGGAGGGCGGCATCGTGGTCGGTGTAAGTTTGCGCGAATCCATTCTCGGCGTCTCTACTTAGCACGCGTTGGCAATGAATACCCGCTGAAGTTCGATCGCTTCGAGTGTTTCCGTCGGAACCGTCACATCGTATCCAAACGCGCCAACCGGTTCAGGCGGTTGTTGAGAGAACGCGATGAAGTTGCAGCGAAATCGAACAGTTTCCTTCAAGTTCCGCGGCGCTCCTTTGCTGGCATGCGCGATGCTTCGCTTGGCCACGCGGCTGAGTGAAGGAGGACACGCATGCTCAGAGCCATTGTTCGTTCATTCGCGATGGGGCTTTTCATCGCGATAGCCGCGTCGCATTCGTCGATCGCCGGCGCCGATCCGGGCGCCCGCGCGAAGGGCGCGATCGCATCGCAACAGGAGTTGCAGCGACGCATCATTCAACTGGAACAGCAGAATCGCACGCTCGAGATCCAGAACCGCGCGATTCAAGACCAACTGAACACGCAGAAACAGGAGATCGAAGGGCTGGTGCGCCAGATGCAGGCGACCGCGCAACCGGTCGCCGCTCTCCAGCAGCAGGTTCCGCAGATCCAGCAGCAACTAAGCGATGTGAAAAGCGACGTCGCGAAAAAGGGCGGCTCGATTCCACTCGAAGTCGGCTTCCGCGCGGGATGGTCGGAGTCGCCCTACGGGATGCCGGGCGGGTTCTATTACGGCGCGTTCCTGAACCATCGCCTCCTGACCCATGAAGACGGAGTTCCCGGAGGGTTCGTGGCGGGAGAGATGCTGGTGGGATGGACGCAGGGTAACCACGCGCTGACCAAGGCCAACCTGGTAAGCCAGCTCGGAAACCCCGCGTTCAACACCTGGATGTACACGCTCTCGCTCCAGCCCACCGTGCAATACCATCTTCAGCCCGAGCTGATTGGGTTGAAGTCGATGGAGGCATTCAAGCCGTATGTGCTGGCGGGGCCGGCGATGTATATCAACCTGCTGAGCACGCCAATCGTGGTGAAGAACGGCAATCCGGGTGCGGGCTACCGCCATTACGACGCGGACGTGCAGGGGGGAGGAGTATTCGGCGCGGGCTTCGAGTGGGGACTCTCGTCGCTCAAGGTTGAACAGATACAGGGGTTGCTCGACAAATCGTTCGTCGGAGCGGAGTGGCGGTACAACCAATACGGCAACGGCGAGGGGTACAACCAGTACACCGGGTCGGTCTCATTCGGATGGTAAAGGGGGGGTGGCGCCCGGCGGGAGTGTTTCATGCACTTCTGCTCGGGCGCCGGTTTCTCGCGTCATCCGCGGCAATTTCACTCGCGGTGAATTCTCGCGCGGTTCAGGCGGCTGCCGGGGCGATGCGGGCCAGGTAGCGCGCGAGCCGCGCGAGCGAGAAGCGCCAGACGATCAAATCTCGCTCGATCGTTTCCGGAGCGCGCTTTCGCGCCCGCGCCCGAATCTCCTCGATCGCGGCGCGGGCATCGCGCACCGCGCCGTCCTCCGTGGCCGCCGCACCGATTATTCCCCCGTTGCGGCCCAGATCGAGCACCATCCAGAACCACGACTCGTTGCCATTCCATACCTCGAAACTTGTGCCCTGGTAACTGCGAGCCTGCATCCGTTTGACCTCATCGATGACGGTACGTCGAGGGCGCCAACGCGGGATGCGTTCTCAACGCGCGTGTGATGGCGGCCACGATGCGCACCGCGCGCGGCACTGCGATGAAGCTCAGCGTCACGAGGCACATGGCCACCAGCGCCATGCGCAGATAGGCGGCTGCCGCCAGGGAAATGCCGAATCCGGTGGCGACCGCCACATAAGCGGCCAGACAGGCGGGGCATTTCGGCAGCACAGCCAGCCCTGCCGCCGGCAGCATCCAGCGTATCACGGCGCTTGCGCGCCGAACCGGGCTTGCGGGTGGCCGTTCGGCGAAGTCGGAAGGCGAGCTTTCGCAGCATCGGTAGATGCCCATCGGAGTCCCTCGAATAATTAACTATACGGTTAAATACGACTCGGTAACCCACAAGTCAAGCGCTAGCGCCTTCGGGGTGCCGGCGGTGTATCCGTATCGCGTATGCGCTACGCCTGCGGTTCTTCCTGGCGCAGGCGGATGAAGCGCGCGATCATCTGGCGCATCGTTTCAATTGGCTGGATGCCGATGAGAGGGTATTCGCCGAGGATGAAGGTCGGATAGCCAAGCGCCGCGAACTGGTCGGCCTCGGCGCGATGCGCCTCGATCCGCTCGGCCATCCGCCGCGACTCGAGCCCGGCGCGGAATTCGTCGGGGTCCATTCCCGCCGCGCGGGCGATAGCATCGAGCGCGGAGGGCTCGGCGATATCGATGCCTTGCTCGAAGGCTGCGCGAAAGACGGCATCGTGGTACGCGGCAAATGCTCCCGCGTCGCGCGCGAGTTCCGAACCCTCCAGCGCGGCGTTCGAGTCGATCCAATGCCGGGGCGGCGTGACCGGGATGCCGGTTTCCGCGGCGACCATCAGCACCTTTTGGCGTTCCGTTTCGCTGAGCGCGCGGCCCGGCTTCGCGCGCGCATCGCGCAAGGCGATCGGCACGCCCTTCCATAGCGTTTCGAAGCCGAGTTGCGGCTCCAGCTGCCGCATGATTCGCCAGGCGATGTAACAGAGGCTCGAGGCGTAATCGAAGAAGACTGGGATGACGATGCGGGCCATCGCGGATCGCGCAAGCTCGCGGCGCGGAAGCAGATACTTGCGCGTTTGCGCGTCCGGCGCAATTCGATCCGCCTTGCGCGCCCGGCGGCGCCCAAGGATGCTGTTGCGCATGGATTCAAGCAGGCGTCCGGTGCTGAAGATGGGCGTGGTGGACCTTGGCGTCGAGAGCGCGCGGCTACCGAGCGGAGTAACCGTCGATTTGGCCGTAATCCGCCATCCCGGCGCATCCGCAATCGTCGCGCTCGATCGCGATGGAAACGTTGTGATGCTGAGTCAATGGCGCCACGCGATCGGAACCTGGCTCAGCGAGATTCCCGCGGGATGCCGGAACGGGGGAGAAGACGCGCTCGCCTGCGCGCGGCGCGAACTGGGAGAGGAAGCGGGATTGGCGGCGGCGCGATGGGACCATCTGGGGGCTATCGTCACCATCCCGAGCTTTTGCGACGAACGAATCGATCTTTACCTGGCGCGCGACTTGTCCGAGGGTTTCGGCAGTCTCGACCATGACGAAGTGATCCGTGTTTCCCGGATTCGGATGGACGAAGCATTTGCGATGATCGATCGCGGCGAGATCGTCGATGCCAAGACCATCGTCGCCTTGTATCGCGCGCGCGATTTCCTCGCGCGGCAAGACGCGTGAGAGGAAAGAGCCGCGCTCCACGCGGGAAGCCTGCCTGGAGCGCGGCACTGCGATCAGCGGTTCACTTTTTCCGCATGCCGCCGGTCGTGCGGCACCGTCACGGTCAACGCTACGGTGGTGGGATTCTGGGTGTTATTGCTGTCGGGATCGCCGCAGGAAACGGTAATCGAGTAGATTCGGGGTTCGCTTTTGTCCCTGGCGCATCGCTCGGCGCGCACCCACGGAGTCGCGGTTATGTTCTGCGGGTCGAGGGCGGTGAGGGGCTGGCTGTCGAATCCTCCCCAGTCCGGTCCCTGCTTTTTGCTCGACGGGCCGCATCCGTGGTCCTTTCCGTCGTCGTCGCTGACCTGGTTGTCGGTTATGGAATCGATAGTCAGGCTTTCCTGGTCGCCATCGTTGTCGCCCTGAACGGCGCCGGTGGCGGAGTTATCGATGTAGGTGATCGTGATCATCCGCTGCTGATGATTCGGCGGCCAGAGCTGGATGGGGCCGTAGACGATCTGGCCGTCGCCACAGGGTATCGAGGCCTGACCGCCGTCAAAGGGGTTGGCAAACGCCGGCGGTGCCATCGCAAATGCCGCCAAGATCGACGCTGCCATGAGTCCACGGTTGAAAAGTCGCATACATCCTCCTCACATCGTTCCCAACACGCGGGTTGCGGATTGGTGCCGGAAGGGCGCGGGTCGAATCCGGTTATTGCGGGCTGAAGCTCGCCCTTCTCGGCATCCTCGAGAAAATCCTAGGCCTGGAAGGATGCACGAGAAAGAAAAATTTCGCTCAGGTTCTTCTGACGGCGCGATGCCACGCGCTGGTTAACTTTGATTCTTCCCGCTCCTGTGCGGGCGACAAGCCGCCAGCGTGATTCAAGAGACGGCTTGCCGGACGAAGAAAAGGAGTCTTGTGCCTCGCCTGGAAGCTGCGGATCAAAATTACCGGCAGGAGCGGGGTTATTGCATGCAAGTCCACACCTTGGCGCGCTGGATTCGCGCCTCAGTGAGGACGCTGTTCCCCCGCCGGGGCGCGATGCCCGAGCGGACAGTCAGTTTTCGACGACTACTTCGTCGGGGAACAGAAAGGTGGTAGAGCCATCTTCAAACTGCACGAGCAACATGTGACGGTCCAGGTTGTCGACCTCGCGCAGAACTTTTGGCTTCTCACTGTACCGGGTGCGCCCCTCGTGGTCTCGCACGGGCCGCAGCAATCGGCAATGCCGCCCCACCACCGCCTCCGCATTTGTACTCGCCATCGTCATTCTCAATCCCTTTTTGAGCCAGACCGCATGTCCGGCCCAGTTTCTGGAAGAATTATAGCAAACCTCGGGCCCTCGCTTTAGATGCCCCCGCGGCACGGTTGTCCACGTTACGCGCGGATTGTTAACAGGCGTAAACTGCGAAGTTGCACGGCGATGCGAATTCGAGCAGCGTTTGCAAAAAGCGGGTGCATCCGATCGGCGCATCCGCTGTTACAATCGCGGTTCCTTGCGCAAGCTTCGAGCTAACTCATCCGGCTTGGCGCCGCAGGAGGTTGTCGTATGGGCACGCTATATCCGCTGGTGATGGGCCGCGAAGCGGTGGTGTCCGCCGAGCATTATCTTTCCGCCTCCGCCGGCGCGCGAATTTTCGCCCGTGGAGGCAACGCGATCGATGCGGCGGTGGCCGCTACCCTGGTCGAGGGCATCGTAAACCCCCACATGCATACGATCGGAGGGGAAGCGCCGATGCTAATCTACGCCGCGAAGGCCGGGCGGGTGGTCGCGATCAACGGCAACATGATCGCGCCGGCGCGCGCCACGATTGCGGAGTATCGGGCGCGCGGAATCGATCTTATTCCCGCGCACGGGCTGATGGCGGCCGGCGTGCCCGCGGCGCTCGATGCGCTTGTCACGGCGCTTGCTGAATTCGGCACGCGATCGTTCGCGGAAGTCGCCGAGCCCGCCCTGGCGCTGGCGGAAGACGGATTTCCGATGCACGTCGGGCTTGCGGGCGAGGAGGCGGACGACGACGGCAACTATGCCGGCGCGGGAGCATCGATTCGCGCCTTCGAGAAGGTCTTTCGCACGCGTTATCCTTCAACCGCGCGCATCTACATGCCGGACGGCAAAGTGCCGCGTCCGGGCGATATTATCCGCAACCCCGCGCTCGGGAACTTCTTCCGCCGCCTTCTCGATGCGGAAGCGGGCGCGCGTGCGCGCGGGCGCGAAGCCGCGCTTCAGGCCGTACGCGATCGTTTCTATCGCGGCGACATCGCGCGCGAGATTGCCGGATGGTCGGAAGCCAACGGCGGATTGCTTGCCGAATCCGATCTTGCGGCTTTTGCCACCCGAATCGAAAAGCCGGTGTCAGCGGACTACCGGGGCGTCACGGTCTTCAAATGCGGACCGTGGTCGCAGGGGCCGGTCTTTCTGCAGCAGCTGCGCATCCTCGAAGGCTTCGATCTGCGCGCGATGGGTCATAACTCGGCCGACTACGTCCACACCGTTATAGAAGCCGCCAAGCTCGCGTTTGCCGACCGTGAAGCCTACTACGCCGACCCCGAATTCACGCCCGTGCCGATGGAAGCGCTGTTGTCGCGGCAGTATGCGGAGATTCGCCGCGCACTCATCGATCCGCGGCACGCGTCGCGCGATCAGCGGCCGGGCGATCCGGTCGCGATGCGCCCCGAGCGCGGCGGCGACGCGGCCGCGTCGCGTTCGTGGGGGCAGGGAACCATTCACGTCACCGCCTGCGATCGCGCGGGCAATCTGATTGCGATCACGGCAAGCGGAGCGTGGATACCGACCTCGCCGGTAATGGAGTCGCTGGGCTTTCCGCTCGGCACGCGCATGCAGACTTTCTACCTCGATGAGCGCCATCCCAACGCCCTGATGCCGGGCAAACGGCCGCGCACGACGCTGTCGCCTTCGCTCGCGATGTGCGGGGGCGAGCCGCATATGGCATTCGGCACGCCGGGGGGAGATCAGCAGGATCAGTGGACGCTGCAGTTTTTTCTGAACGTCGCTGACTTCGGGATGGATCTGCAGCAGGCGATCGAAGCGCCCAAGTTCTCCACCGCGCATTTCCCTTCGACTTTCTATCCGCACAATGCGATGCCCGCGGTGGTGCGCGCCGAAGAGCGCATCGCGAGCGAAGTGCGATCGGAACTCGCCGCGCGGGGGCACAAGATCGAAGTGCGCCCGCCGTGGTCTGAAGGCCATGTGCTGGCGGTATCGATAGATCGCGCTCGGGGCCTGCTGCGGGGCGGATGCGATCCGCGGGGGCAGGCGCATCCGGTGATGGCGGCTCAGGCAATCGGATGGTAAACAGTAGTGCTTGTTTGCGCGTCGAGTGCGGCAGAAGAGAGGTCCGGCGAAGGAGGGCAGACGCCATTTGCCGCAGGTACGGCGCGCCTTTATGGCTTCGTTAATTTGTGATGGTGCCTGGCGTCAAAATTAGGCATAAGCTTATGCTGAAGGCCTACGCCATATGGGTTGATCAGCAGTCCAGAAGATAGAAAACTCGGGCGGAAGGAAAATGCGCCCCGCGCGGGAGGAAAAAAAGCGCGCGGTCTAGAGAAAATCGGGGAGAGAAAATCGTGAATCGACGTGTTGCGCAGGCGATGTGCGTGATCATGGCGGCTGTAGCGCTGTTCGTGGTCGCTGGATGCTCGGGAGAGCCGCTTTCCACTCGTGAGAAAGGCACGTTTATCGGCACAGGCGTAGGCGCCGCTACCGGCGCAATCATCGGCGCGGCGGTTGGCGCTCCCGGTGCCGGCGCGGCGATTGGCGCGGCGGTCGGCGGCGTAGGCGGATTTGCCGTCGGCAATGCGATGCAGAACAACGAAAACCAACAGAAACAGACTCAGGCGCAGATTTCATCCCAACAGCAGCAGATTCAGCGCCAACAGCAGGAGATTCAGCAACTCAAGCAGCAACAGGAAACTGAGTAGCTGAGCGGAGGTTTACGCATGTTCAAGAAAGTGATCGCGACCGGTGCGTTGGCGCTGGCCGCCCTGTTCCTCGCGGCTGCGTGCTCGGGGGAACCTCTTTCCACGAGAGAAAAGGGAACCTTGGGCGGCGCCGGAATCGGCGCAGCAACCGGCGCGATCATCGGAGCTGCCGTAGGCGCTCCTGGCGCCGGTGCGGCGATCGGCGGTGCCGTTGGAGGCGTCGGCGGCTACGCGGTGGGCAATGCTTTGCAGAACCAGGAGAACCAGCAGAAGCAGACCCAGGCGCAAATCGAGCAGCAACAACAGCAGATCGAGCAGCAGCGCCAGCAGATTCAACAACTGAAGCAGCAACAGGAAACCGAATAGACGAAACCGCCCGCGCGGCCTCCTCGTATTCAAGTTTCGAGGAGGCCGCGTATGCGTATCAAAGTCGCGCTAGCAGCTATTCTGACCGCGGCGGTTCTGGCCGCGGGGTGTTCCGGTCAGCCACTTTCCACTCGTGAGGAAGGCACCTTCGCAGGAGCGGGCCTGGGCGGTGGTGCCGGCGCAATCATTGGTGCCGCCGTCGGACATCCGGGTGCCGGCGCCGCGATCGGCGCGGGTCTCGGCGGGCTGACGGGGTATGCGGTCGGCAATTCGCTGCAGAATCAGGAAGCGGCAAATCAGCAGGCTCAGACGCAGCTTCAGGATCAGCAACAGCAAATCGAGCAGCAGCGCCTCGAGATCGAAGAGCTTCGCAAGCAGAACGAAACTGAATAAACGCTTTTCCCGGCCGGGTCATCGCGGAATGCCGTGATGTCGCGCGGTCTGGCCGTGCAGCGCTCTTGTTATACAATCAAATGATGGGAGCGGCGGCGGCAACATCACGGGGGAAAGAGAGCGTATGAGAACTGCGGCGCCCGGTCGGGCCTTTCTTGCCGCCGTGTCGATCTTGATCGTGGCGATGCTCTCGGGCGACGCCAGCGCACAGGACCAGAGCGATAGTGGGAACGGCGCCGACGCCGCCGCGGTTCAGTTCGCAGGACGATGGGTCGGGACTGACAGTATCGAGAAAGGCGGCTCGAGCAATTGCGCCAACTGCCCGATGGAACTCGACCTTGCGCAGGGCGGAAAAAAGGTTACGGGCCAGTTTGCGATTACCACCGGCAACGCGAGCCGAACCGGATCGGTTTCGGGAAAAGCCACCAAAAACGGCGTCTCGATGAAATTTCACGCCGCCGCGAGCGGCGGCCAGCGCAAGTGCAACTCGCTCGCCGTAGCCAGCGTGGACGGAACGGCGATGACGGGTTCGTTCGTGATGATCGGTAACCGCAAGCAGTGCAAGGGCGTGGGTTCCTTCAATCTGACCAGGCAATAGCGGTCGTCAAACCGATTCCGCCTCCGGCCGGCAAAGCTTGCACGGGCGGAGCCCGGCGCGGCGTGCATGAGCGGCATCGGCAAAAATCAACTGGTTGAACTGAGCCGCGCGCTTTGCCGCAAAACACTCCGGACGGCAGAAGATCCGGGTCTTCGAATGCCCCAGCACAGAACGCTCGGGCAACTTCAGATCGCGTTTCACGACAAAGCCTTCATTCCTCAGCAGTACGATTTTTCTGTCGACGCCGCCGCCGTAGTTGCCGATCGTGCCGTCGGATTTGATCACGCGATGGCACGGCACAAAGATCGGAATCGGATTGGACGCCATCGTGTTGCCGATTGCGCGCTGCGCATCGGGTTCGCCCACTGCCGCCGCCAGCGCGTGGTATGTGATCACCGCGCCCGCAGGCACGGCGCGCAACCGCGTGAGCGCGCGCCGCTGAAAGTCGCTGGCGACGAGGCTGAGATCGACCGGATGGCTGAGGACACGAAGGTCTCCGGCGAAGTAACGTTCGATACAACGTCTGAGCTCCGCGGTTGACGGCTGGTTTTCGACGAGGTCGAATCTCTGCCGCAGCATCTCGAGTGTGCGCTCTGGGTCGCGGACCGCGAGGAAGTGAACCGTTACCAGCCCCCGCGGTCCCTCCGCGACCAGCAGTTTGCCGATCGGCGAGGGGGCAACCGCGACGCGCGCCTCAGGGCGCCGAATCAGCTTCATCGCGCGCCGAAGGGCGGGATGCGCCCGCCGCACCATCGCCTCGATTGTGGAGTTCTCGGATTCGAGTCGCTGAGCTCGTGAGTTCATCTTCATTGCTGTGACGACCTCAACTTCTTGAGTGCCTGGTAAACGCTGGCGCGCGCGCTCTCGGGAGAGCAGCCGAGCGCGGCAGCGATTTCGCGGTAGTCAAATCCCGCGAACTTGCGCATCAGGAATGCGCGGCCCTGCTTGCCCGGCAGCGCGCGCAACGCGCGCCTGAGGCTGATTGCGTTTTCGGGCGAATCGCGGATTGCGGCCACAGGAAGTTCCGCCGCTTCGGCCGGGTCGCGGCCGTCGCTGGCGATCACCCGCGCGCGCCGGGCGCGATCGCGCGCCCGATTGCGGCATAAGTTGCCCGCGATTCGGAACACCCATGGGCGCAGCCCGTCCGCGGACTCGAGCCTGGCATAGGCTCGGTACGCGCGCAGCCAGGTCTCCTGGAAAAGATCGAGACTGTCCTCGCGATCGCCGGTGGTGCGCAGCAGAAAGCGCATGACCTCGTGTTCCAGCGACTTCATCGCGTCTTCGAAGGGAGGCGGAACATTAAGGCGGTGGGATGCCATCTAATGGTTTAAAACCCCGAACAGCCGACGGCGTGAAGTCATGGTATATTGCCTGCGCCTGCGCGGGCGAATATAGGTGGCGCCTGAGCGCCAGGAGATGCCATGGATCCGGTCGGATGGATTCTTCTTTGGGCCGTACTCTTCGTCGCGACGCATATCATAATCTCTTCGCAAGCGGTCCGGCCGCGACTTGTCGCGATGGTCGGTGAACAGCCTTATCGCGGAATCTATTCGTTTGTCAGCTTTGCGACCCTCGGACCGTTGATCGTGGTCTTCGCCCGTCACAAACACAGCGGTCCTTTGCTCTGGTACCTGCGTGCGGACAATCCGCTGCGATGGTTGGTGTGGGCGATGATGCTGGCGGCGTTCGTCTTGCTAGTGGCGGGCCTGATGACGCCGAGTCCGGCGGGAATCGGGGCGCCCGCAACCGCTGCGCCGCGAGGGATGCTTAAAGTCACGCGCCATCCGTCGTTCGTGGCTTTCGCGCTTTTCGGATTCGCGCACATGCTGATGAACGGGTGGGTGGGCGACGTGATTTTCTTCGCCACCTTTCCCGCGCTCGGTATCATCGGCGGCCGCCATCAGGATGCGCGCAAGTTGCTGGAGATAGGCGAGGGATATCGGAAGTTCATGCACGAGACCTCGTTCTTCCCCGGCGCCGCGTTAGTCGGCGGACGCCAGAGATGGACAGGCGCGGACATGCCCTGGATGGCAGTCATCGCGGGGATTGCGGTCACTGTCCTCGCCGTGATCGTCCATCCGTGGCTCTTCGGGGGACAACCGCTGGGTTGAGTGACGGGGCGAAGAAACGGACTGATTGCGCTGTCTCTCCCGAACCCCGATAATCTCTGGAGTCTGTGAATTCCAAGCATTCCCGGCAGCCCGGACTGCGCAGCCTGTCCAAACGTGAGTCGTTATAGCGAACGGTACAATCATCCGGTTGCCGACCCTTCACTGGTAAGCTGCCAAAACTGCGACTTCATGCAGCGGCTGCCGCCCCTCGAGCCGGGCGAATCGGCGCGATGCCCTCAGTGTGATGAGGAGATGTGGCGGCGGCGCGACGACCCTGTTAACCGCACGCTCGCCCTGGCCATCGCGGCCGCCGCGCTATTCGTCGTGGCGAATTCGGTTCCGATGCTTGGGCTGACGGTTGTGGGGCGATCGGCATCGACGACGGTTTTCGGCGGAGTGCTGGACCTGTGGGCGGACAGACAGGAGATCGTCGCGATACTCGTGCTTTTCACCGCAATCGTCGCGCCGGGGCTGCAGATAGCAATGATGCTTGCGATTGCGTTTGGTGCCCGCCGCCTTCATCCCCGCCGATGGGTCGGTGTGCTCATACGACATCATCCTGCCGCAAAGACCTGGAGCATGATCGAGGTGATGATGCTCGGTGTGCTGGTCGCGCTCACGAAGATCGCCGACTACGCGCGGGTGATTCCGGGCATCGCCCTGTTTGTGCTCGGCGCCTTGGTGTTTGTCCTTGCCGCGATGGAAGCGTCGTTCGATCCGCGTGATGTGTGGCAGAGAATTGAATGGGTTGACCGCGCTCCCGAGGCTTCGATCGTCTGGCCGGATGCGGAAGAGGCGCAGCCATGAGCGCGGCGCCCTCGAGCGCGATGGGATGGGGGCTGCAGAGCTGCCACGTATGCGGGCTGCTTTCGCGGCCCGCCGCCGGCGCAAGGCAAGGGCGATGCCCGCGATGCGACGAAATGCTGGACTTTCGCAAGCATGCGAGCATCGAGCGCACCTGGGCCTTCGTCATTGCCGCCGCAATCTGTTACATCCCCGCCAACGTCCTGCCCGTTCTTACCACCAGCACCGCGGCAGGGTCTGAATCGGACACGATTCTGCAGGGGGTGGTGCTGCTGTGGTCGCCGACCGGATGGCCGCTTTCGCTGATCGTGCTGTTCGCCAGCATCATGATTCCAAGCGCGAAGATCATCGCGCTGATCTACCTGCTGATCGGCGTGCATCGCGGTTCCGCCACAAACAGCCATCAGCGCGTCCGGCTTTACCGGACCGTGGAGTTTATCGGGCGATGGTCGATGGTCGATGTCTTTGTCGATACGTTCACCGCGGCCCTGGTGCAGTTGCAGCCGTTGATGTCGGTGAGACCGGGACCGGGATTGCTCTTTTTCGCGATGGTCGTTGTGCTCACGATGCTTGCGGTCGAGTCTTTCGATCCACGGCTCATCTGGGACATGGCCAGCGCAAACGAGGTTCAACATGGCTGACGAACGCACAACCCCCGCCGCGGTCCCTCAATCGAGGGCGATACCGGCGCATCGAACCAGGATCTCGCTGGTCTGGATAGTGCCGATCGTGGCGGCGGTGGCCGGCGGATGGGTGGCGATGACGCGGATTTTGGCTGAAGGCCCGAAAATCGTGATCACATTTTCCTCCGCCGACGGCCTGGAAGCGGGCAAGACCAAGATTCACTACAAGGGGGTCGAAGTCGGCACGCTGACCACAATCCGGCTGTCAGAGGATCATCGGCGCGTAATAGCGACGGCCCAGATGGCGCCGAAGACGGAGGACTTCCTGGTTGCGGACACTCAGTTCTGGGTGGTGAAGCCGCGAATTTCAGGCGCGAACGTGACCGGTCTGGGAACACTTATCTCCGGCTCGTTCATCGGAATGGAAATCGGGACATCCACCGAAAGCAAGCGCGAATTCGTAGCACTCGAAACTCCGCCGATTATCAGCGGCGGTGCGCCCGGCCGCTTCTTCGTGCTGAAGACCTCGAACCTCGGATCGCTCGATCGGGGCACTCCGGTTTTCTTCCGCCGGCTTCAGGTCGGCGAAGTCGCTTCCTACCAGCTCGACAAGGACGGCAGGATGTTCACGATGCGGATTTTCGTGAGGGCGCCCTACGACCAGTATGTGAACCCGAATACGCGTTTCTGGCAGGCAAGCGGCGTCGATGTGCAACTGAGCGCCGGTGGACTGAAGGTACAAACTGAATCGATTCTCTCGATCCTCATCGGCGGTATCGCGTTCGAAACTCCCCCCGACTCTCCGATTACGTCGCCCGCCGACGAAGATTCGATGTTCACCCTGTTTGCGAACCATGCCGATGCCTATGAGCCTCCGCCGCGCAATCCGCAAACCTATCAGCTTATTTTCAAGGATTCGGTGCGGGGCCTGACCCCCGGCGCGCCGGTGGAATTTCGCGGGATCAGGATCGGCCAGGTCTCCGACATCCGCGCCCAGTTCAATATGAAGAACCTCGACTTTTCCGTCCCGGTAACCATCGAGCTTGACCCGCAGCGGCTTGGAGTGCGGATCGCGGATCAGGTCCCGATGGCGGAGCAGCGGGCGGCGAGGCGAAAACTGATCGACAGCCTGGTCGCGCATGGAGTTCGCGCGCAACTCCGCACCGGCAATCTGTTGACGGGGTCCGTCTTCGTGGCGCTCGATTTCTTTCCCAAGGCGAAGCCCGCGACGATCGACTGGTCGCAAAGTCCGGTGCGCCTGCCGACCATCTCCGGAGACCTGCAGCGGACTGAAGCAAAGGTCGAGGATATAGTCGAAAAGATCGACCAGGTGCCTTTCGTCGAGATCGGCCAGGAGCTGCGCGGCGCGCTTGCGCAACTGAATCTTACTCTGGCCAGCGCGCGCGGCACTCTCGACAACGCAAGCGCTTTTGTCGCGCCGGATTCGCCGCAAAGCCAGCAGTTAAGCAATACGATGGAGGAAGTCAGCCGCGCGGCGCTATCCTTGCGCGTCCTGGCCGACTACCTCGAACAGCATCCCGAGGCACTCATACGCGGCAAGCAGGGTGAGGCAAAGTGATGGCTACGCGATCGACGCCAAAGGCTTTCGGCCCGAGCGGCTCCATCAGGAGCCTGATTTCGATGGTCGCGCTTGCCGCGGCCCTGGCTGGGTGCGGCACATCACCGCCTCCAAAATTCTACGCGCTGAGCTCGGCATCCGCGCCTGACGGCGCTCCGCCCGCGGATGTCGCCGTTCTGGTCGGGCCTGTTTCGATTCCGGCCGACGTCGATCGGCCGCAGTTCGTCGTGCAGAAGGGGCCCAACAGCGTGGAGGTTGATGAGTACAGCCGATGGTCGGCGCCGCTGAACGACAGTATCGCGCGTGTTGTGGCCGCCGACCTAAGCGTGCTGCTCGGAAGTCCCGACGTGGCGACCGCGTCGCTCGCGAATTTCAAGGCGCAATACCGCGTTACTATCGACGTGCAGCGGTTCGATTCGATCCGCGGGCAGGGCACGACGCTGGAAGCGGTATGGGTCGTGCGCAAGGCGAACGGCGAAACGCGATCGGGCCGCACCGTCGCGCATGAAACGGTTTCGGGCGACGGTTTCGATACGCTTGCGGCGGCGCACAGCCGCGCGCTGGCAAAGATGAGCGCGGATATCGCCGGTGCTATCCGCGCTGAAGCCGCCGCCACCGCGGACGCATCGCCAGCACCCGCGGCGTCCAAAACCGCAGGCGCATAGGAGTTGCTCTCGCGATGCGGCCGGACGTGACCGTTTCCGGCGGCACACTCGCCCGGCCGCATCGCGATTGCCCGTGTTCTACTCCAACTTCACCAGCAATCCGCGCGTCCTGGCCGCCTCGAACACCAGCTTGAAGATGCCGATCGCCAGCGCGAAGTAGATGGCGTTCAGGCCGATCCCCCACCAGAAGTGGTACGGGGAAAAGCCGCCCCCGACCATCGCCTGCCGCATCCCTTCGAAAGAATGCGTCGTCGGCAACATCCACGCGATCGCGCGCAGCCATCCGGGCAGCGATTTCAGCGGGTAGAGCACGCAGGACACGGGTGCGAGCAGCCCGGCGAAGCTCCACGCCAATCCCTGGACTCGCGTCGTGTACCGGAAGATCAGGCCGGTGGTCAGGATGCCCAGCGCGAAAGCGAACAGCACCAGGTTGAGCAGATAGGGCACGAGCGCCGGGATCCAGGGAAAGATATTGAAATGGTAAGCGCTCCACGCGAGCAGCGACGCCGCGCCGACTCCGACCATCGTCTTCGCCAGGTTTATGCAGATGAGCCCGGTTACGTACTCGTTGATGGTCAGCGGAGTGGAGAACAGATTGAGCAGGTTGCGCGACCATAGTTCATCGAGAAAGCCGACCGCCATGTCACGCTGAAACGAGTAGAACATCCCCCACAGGATGGTCGCACCCAGCAGAACATTGATCACGTCGGGCCGCATCCCGACGCCGCGGCCGAGATAGGTCGTAAAGAAGCCCCACATGAGGATATCGAGCACGGGCCAGTACACCATGTCGGTGATGCGATCGGCGTTGCGCCGCGCCTCGTATGCATGGCGCACGATAACCGCGATTATGCGATGCGATTTCATTCGCGAGCCTCCCGGGCGACGCGCAGGAAGACCTCTTCCAGCGCGGGCGCCTCACGCTCTTCATTCAAAATTGCCTGGGTGATCTCGATTGGACTGCCAATTGCGATCACCCGGCCATGATTCAGAAACACGATCCGGTCGCACAGGCGCTCGACCTCGGACATGTTGTGCGAGGTGTAAAGAATGGTCATGCCGCGATCGCTTCGCGCCTCGAGCAGCGCTTCTTTGACCTGGTACGCGATATCAGGGTCCAGATACGCCGTCGGTTCGTCGAGAAGCAGCAGGTCCGGGTCATTGAGCATCGCCTTGGCCAGGCCGACGCGCGTATTTTCGCCTGATGACAGGCGGGCGATCGGCTTGTCGCGAAGCCTGGCGATATCGAACCGCTCCAGCATCTCGTCGATTCGGCGCTGTGGTTCCCTGACGCCGTACATCCGAGCAAAGACGGTCAGGTTTTCCTGCACCGTCATCCGGTACGGAAACGCGACGTAGGGTGAGGTAAAGTTCATCCGGTCGAGAATTTCCTCCCGATGCGTTGCCATCGATTTTCCAAAAATCCTGATCTCGCCCGCGGTGGGCGTGATCAGGCCGAGGATCATCTGGAGCGTGGTGGTCTTGCCCGCTCCGTTCGGCCCGAGCATCCCCATAATCTCGCCGCGTTTGATCCCAAACGAAACGCCATCCACGGCCGTGAAGTCGCCAAAACGTTTGATCAGATTTTCAACCTGGACGAGCATTGCGATACTTCCTTTCGTTTCGTTCCGCTTCGAGGATCTTCGAGCCGCAAAAAAATACGGCGACCGCGGATGCTTCATTCGATGCACCCGCGGTCGCCGTACTGATGACCGATGTTAGCTGTCAGCTAATGCGAAGGCGGCGGGCACAACACGCGTGCATTAATTCTGAACCTATTGATGTTCACCGGATTCATCGCGTGCGTGTTGGCCTCCGACAAGACTCTCTAAAGTAGCATATAAGCGCGGCCACTCGCCAGACCGCCGGAGCGATTTCCGGACGAAGGAAGAAACGGCGCGGGAGCGCTCCCGCGATCGTCCAGCAGTGTCCCTAGAAAACGATCAGCGGCTTGATTATTCCGTCGAGCTTCTTGTCCATCATCTCGAAAGCCCGGTCGAGCTCACCGAAACGGAAGGTGTGGGTCGTGAGCTTCGTCGGATCGACGCGCCGCGCCTGCAAAAGCCTGAGCAGACGCTCCATCCGCAACCGCCCGCCCGGGCAGAGTCCGGTCCGGATGGTCTTCTCCGCCATCCCAACTCCCCATTCCAGGCGCGGGATGCGCACGAAGTCGCCCTTGCCGTGATAGCCGGTGTTCGAGATCGTCCCGCCCGGCTTCGTAACCCGCACCGCATTCTGAAACGTCTCGTCGGCGCCCAAGGCCTCGATCGCCGAATCGACGCCCTCGCCGCCCGTCATCGCGAGGATCTCCCGAGCGGGGTCGGACTTCGTGTGGTCCACGATGATGTCGGCGCCGAAGTGCCGCGCCAGCTCCTGGCGCTTTGGGACAGAGTCCACTCCGATCACGAGACCGGCGCCGCAAAGCCTCGCTCCCGCCACGGCCATCAGTCCGACCGGCCCGAGGCCGAAAACCGCGACCGCCCCACCGAGCGGGATGTCGGCATTCTCCGCACCCATGAAGCCGGTGGACATCATGTCCGCGCAGTACACCGCGGCTTCATCGCTAACCTCGGGAGGGATGCTCGCCATGTTCGCGTCGGCTTCGTTGACGTGAAAGAACTCGGCGAAGACACCGTCCTTGATGTTCGCGAATTTCCATCCGCCCAGTGCTCCGCCGGACTGCGACGAATGGCCTGCCTGCGAGGCCGTATGGCCCCAATCGGGCGTGATTGCGCCGACCAGCACGCGATCTCCCGGCTTGAAGCGCTTCACCTCCGAGCCGACGCGATCAACTATTCCGACGGCTTCGTGGCCGAGCGTCAGATTTTCGCGTTCGCCGATCGCGCCGTGGACGGTATGCGAATCGGAAGTGCAGATCAGCGCCCTGGTCGTCCTGACGATCGCGTCGTTTGGGCCGGGCGCCGGTTGCGGCTTCTCCATGAAGCCGACTTCGTTCAATCGCTTCATCACGAATGCCTTCACATCCGGTCACCTCTCATCACCGCATGCGTTTCAACGCAGCATCGGCCACAGGCTCAATGCCGTTTCACCGAAAATCCATCGTTGCTCTTGCGGGAGAAGAAACGCGAGCTTCTGGCGCGCATATTCGACGAAACCCTGGTAGGTGCGATCGTTGCTCGCCGGAAAATTCGTGCCCCACATCAGGCGATGGGACCCGAAGGTATCCACGAGGCGGCGAAAAAATTCGACCAGCCCGGCGGCGCCGTTCCTTTCCGCCGCCGCGATCGTCCACGAAGAGAACTTGCCGTAAAAATTGCGATAGCGCGCGAGATCGAAGATGATCTGTTCATTCGCGAAACCGGGAGCATCATCGAGCCGCGGCAGACCGAGATGGTCGAGCGCGATGCGAAGCGAACCGAAATTGTCGAGCACGCGCCGCAGCTTCGCGACCTGATGGAAATTCGTCAGGATGCATACGGGGATCTGCAACTCTGAAGCCCGCCGCCACACGGGATCGAGCATCGGATCGTCCAGCATCAACTCCGGCTCGGTCCATGTCACGATCCTAAGCCCGCGGATCCCGCGATCCTTCACCCAGTAGTCGAGCGTCCGCGGCGCATCGGGCCCCAGCGGATCGATGATGCCGACGGCGACGAAGCGCCCCGGATGGCGCGCGGCGCAATCCGCCACGTAACTGTTGTCGTACCTGTACGCGCCGAAAGCCTGGACCAGAACCGCGCGCTCGACTCCCGCGGCATCGTTGAGCGCGATGAAGTCCTCCGCCGCGAGGTCGCGCAGCCACGCGGCCGGTCGCGGGCCCGTATCGCGCGGGTACTTCCGTTGGTCGGGCGAGATGATGTGGCAATGGCTCTCAACGAGCATCGCGCCGAGCTTACTACTTTTCTCCGCCATCCCTGAAGCGCCGGCGCACTCCGGCGGCGGCCGCGTGCTTGGGGTCCGTGATATGCGGCATCGACGAGGTTTTCGCCGCAATCGCTTCAGAAACCTCTTATCGGACGGCAACCTTAAGATTCGTTAAGGAACTCGATTGGCCGATTCTCTTTTACACCTTCCGGTATGCCGCTTTCACAGGATCGTGCAGCGCGTCGGGCAAGCCCGTTTTGGTCTATCAGCGTTTACGCATCGTCTCGCGCCTCAACGCGGTTGGCATCCCCGATGCTCTAGTGTCCGCCCAGGGAAAGCGAAAGATCCGGGAGGTATACGACGATGGCCTCGAAACAATTCCTGAAACGCATGCTTCCGATGGTGATGGCGGGTGCGATGGCGTTTGTGATGGCGATGCCAATCAAGGCGATGGCCCACGAGTGGGAGCATCATGATAACGGCCGCCATCTCGGCTGGTTCCATCACGACCGCGACGACGATGACTGCGATTTCAATCGCGGCGGCTTCTATCCGCGCAGCTACTATCCGGCACCTTCGTACCAGATGCCGGGGTTCTATGGATACGGCAACAACCCGCGGATGAACTACCTGCAGCAGAAATGGGCGCAGGCCGAAGCGAAGCATCAGGCGGCCCTGGCGAGGGGTAATCGCTACGCGGCAAAGGTGACTTCAAAGCGGCTCTACGAGCTCGATCGGATGGGAGCGGGCGGCGGTTACGGGACCAACGGGTATTACAACAACGGTTACTACAACAACGGCTACTACAATTCTCAGCTCGGCCCGATGATCGGCAACATGCTCGGCCTCTGGTAGGCCATCAGCCGCCGACATCCTCCGGTCACGACGAAAAGCGCCTCGCCAATGCGGGGCGCTTTTCGTATGACCGATCTCGGCGGTTGACATGCTCCGAAAGCGCGTGGCAGGTTCGCGGCGTGCGCACGATGGGCGGGAAAAACTGGTTCTGACGCGCGGTAGCAGAGATGAAATTCGACATCCGCGGCCTTGCCGTTACCACCGACTCCGACCGGGCGATTGCGGCGATCAACCGATTCACTCAGTCGGCCGTGTCGCTGACGCCCGGAATGCCCGAAATCACCGCCGCGGCGCGAATCGATCCGGACTGCGCGATGGTGCAAATCTATGCCGCAGCGCTCCACGCCCTGTCGCAATCGAAAATTGAGGCGCAAAACGGCATCGCGTACCTCGATCGCGCCCGGATGCACCTTGCCGAGCTCAACGACCGCGAGCGGACCTTCATCGATGCGGTAGCGGCGGGATGCGAAGGAGACTTCGACCGCGCGGTCGGCTTTTACGAACAAATCATCGACCGATGGCCGCGCGATATCCTGGCGGCGAAGATTGCCGAATTCCACTGCTTCGAAACCGGAGATGCGGAGCGGCAACTGCGGATCATGGAGAAGATGGGGCCCGCCAATGTCGATTCGCCGCACGCGCAGGCGATGCTGGCGTTTGCGCTCGAACTGAACGGCCATCGCGAACGCGCCGAAGAGGTTTCGCTGGCAGCCTTGCGCCAGGACCCGCAATGCATGTGGGCGCAGCACTGCCTGGCGCATGTTTACGGCCAACAGGCGCGAATCCAGGAAGGAATCGCGATGCTGGAAAAGTTCGCGCCTGACTGGCCGCGCTTCGGCCAGTACATCCGATCCCACAACTGGTTTCACCTGGCAATGTTGTATCTGGCACAGCTCGATTTTGCCCGCGTGCTCGATGCGTACCAGGGCCATATCTGGGGTTTTCAGCCCGGAGAGGTTGTCGAGCACACCGATGCGATCCTTTTGCTTTGGTACCTCGAGCTGGCGGGCGGCGATGCGGGAGGGCGGTGGCGTGAAATCGCTCCGCACATCCGCGCATTGACGCACGAACAGGTGTTTCCGTTTCTGACGACGATCTATCTCTATGCGCTGGAGCGCGCGGGCGAGTCGGCGGAGGTCAATCGCGCGATGGCCCAGGTCGAGGATTACGCCGAGCGCCAGACAGGCCGAGCGGCGCACGTCTGGAAGGACATCGGGGTGCTTCAGGCTCAGGGGTCGATCGCGTTCGCCCGGGGGGACTACGATCGGGCGGCAGCGATGCTCGGGCCCACGCTCTCTGATATCGCATGCGGCGGCGGCAGCGACGAGCAGCGCGCGGTGTTCGCGCAATCGTATTTCCTCAGCCTTGCGCGCGCTGGCCGCAAGGACGCAGCGCGGCAGGCGCTCCGCGACTACCTGGAAGACCGGCCGCCAAATCCGCTTCATCGGCGATGGCTCGCAGAGATTGGCGGATGATTCCGCTTGCGCGGCGAGCATCGTTCATCCTTTGTGTCATTTTCCTGCTGGCAGCCGCGGCAACGGCGCGAGCGGCCGATACCGACCCGGGGGTGATGCTGGAAAAGCTCGCCGGGCAGAAGTTCGGCCCGCTAAGCCGTGCCGAGCAGTTGATGGTGCGCGGGGCGGCGATGAGAAATCTCGTGTGGCTTGGCCCGAGCGACGACCCCGCCAATCCGGTCAACGATGTCGCCCACGGCGACCAGTGGGGACCTGAGCGCACAGTGCGCGCGGAGGTCATCCGCTGGATTGCGGCGGATGCCGACGCGGCCCGCTATGTTCATCCGAGCGGCCCGGGATTCGCGGGAGCCAGAGTCGCGGGCGAAATCGATCTGTCGTACCTGCGGGTGCGCGCGCCGCTTACGATGCTGGGATGCTACATCCCGGCCGGGCTCGATTTCTCCAACGCGCATTTGCAGGCGATCGATCTGCGCCGCAGTTCGACCGGCCCCATCAACGGAGACTCGTCCGACATCGCCGGCGACGTCTCGATGATCATGGGGAGGTACGGCCCGATCAGCTTCTTTCGCGCGCATATCGAGGGCAACCTCGACTTGATTGGCGCGCATGTCGTCAATCCCGGCGGCGATTCGGTGCTCGCGACCGAAGCCGAAATAGAAGGCGATGCCGATTTTCAGCAGGGCTTTGTGACCGACGGAATGGTCGATTTTCGGCTCGCCAAGATAGGCCATTCGTTAAGCTTCAACGGCGCGCGCTTCGAAGGCGGCGGCGACAACGGCCTCGATGCGGAGCGCGCGGCAGTTGCGGGAATAATCTATTGGGTCGATGTCGCCCATACTCCACAGACCGTCCTCGATTTGGAGCAGGCGCGGGCCGAGGGAATTGGTGACGATGCGGCGAGTTGGCCCGCTCCCGGCAACCTGAACCTTGACGGGTTCGTGTACGAATCGATTGTGGACGGTCCGATGGATTCGGCGGCGCGGCTCGGATGGCTTGCGCTTCAACCGCCAGGCTATAAGCCGCAGCCCTACCAGCAGCTTGCCAAAGTGCTCGCCGCCGACGGCAACGACAGCGGCGCGACGGACGTGCTTATCGCGCAGCGCGAGGCGCAGCGCCGTTTCGGGAATCTGAGCCGAATCGAGCGCGCATGGAACCTGGTGCTGCAGGTGACAATTGGTTACGGGTTTCGTCCACTGCGGGCGTTATGGTGGATAGCGGCGTTCGTGCTCCTGGGCACGCTTTTATTCGGCGCCGGCTATCGGCTGAGAATCGTGACTCCGACCGAAGCGGACGCGTACCGCGACTTCGTCGAGACCGGAAACGCCCCCGCGTACTATCCGCCGTTCAACGCTCTAGTCTATTCGCTCGAGAATTTTCTGCCGGTGGTCGAACTGCATCAAGGCGAATACTGGCGCCCCAATCCGTCCCATCGCGCGCAGCGAAACCCGAACTCCAACACCGGAAATTTCACGAAAGCAATTCCAGCCCGAATCCTGCGCTGGTATCTGTGGATTCACATCCTCGCCGGATGGACGCTGACGCCGCTGATGTTCGCCGGCCTGTCCGGCCTAATCCGCCCCGGCCCCTGAAATGGGAGCCAACCCGCGATTTGGAAAGAAGTGGGTCACAGTGCGATCGCAAGAGCTTTCATCAGGTCCGATTTGCACCGAATCGCTTCAACAGGTAATGTGACCCATGGATGGGCGAAAGCCCCGGGGTCTTCGTGAGAAGGCCGAAACCAAGGCCCGATTTCTCGGGCCTTTCGTTTTTCTAATCGAAGCAACTGTACTTTGTTCCCAGCAATTCGATCTCATCCGAGAGAACAACGCAGACCACGAGTTTGCCCGCGTGCTTGAGAAATTGGAACGGTCGGTATTGCGGATCGTACTTTGCGCGAGCGATTGGGTACAAGACGAGATCCGCCATTTGGCAGAAAACCGAGGTCTTTTTGTGTCTCCGGGGAGTGCCGATCAGCGCAGAAGGCATTGTAGGCGGAAACAATCGCAAGCGAGTTCCGCGATTCGAAAAGAATTTCCCCAAGTGCAAAATAATCCGTCTGAGAACGCGAGTTGCTTTGGTGATCCGGAAAGTGTGATCCGGAGTCATCGAGGTACAGATCTATTGCTCCGGGCAGATCGTTGCCGGTTTCTCCGCCGCTCACGAGGTTTTATTCCTTGCGTGTGATCTGCTCCGCCATTGCCATGAAGCGTTCGTGGCCGACGGCGATGAAGATGCCGTCAGCTTCCGCGGTCACGACGCCCTCGCACGACACGGTTCCGTGCGTGAAGATCTTGCGCCCCTCCACTCGATCCACGCGCGCATCGAAGAACAGTTCCTTGAGCAGCGGCGTGGGCTTGCGATAGCGAATCGCAAGCGTTCCCGTCATCCCGGGGCTTCCGGTAAGCGACTGCGCCATCCCCAACACTTCATCGAACGCCGCCGCCAGGAATCCGCCATGAACGTGTCCCGGCGGACCTTCGTACGGCACGCCAAAAATTACTCGACCCTCGACGCGGTCGCCGATGACCGCGAGGCGAATAGGAGGCGCAAGCGGATTCGCCATCCCGATGAGCGGGCTATGGTCGAAGAAGGCGTGCGTGTCGCCCGCATTCGCGGTTTCCGCAAAACCTTCATACGAGCGCGATACGGGATACCTGGCCAGCCGATCCGCATAGCGCTCGAGCGCATCCGCCGCGGCGGCCAGATCGGCCTCGGGCGCGGCCACTTGCACCAGATGGTCGATAACTCGGCGCATCGCGGTTGCGAGCCGATGCGCTTCCTTTCGCCTTCCGACGGCGGGGGCCTGAGTTGCGGCCCAGGCCGCCTCAAAATTGTAGTCTTGATTACCCATCAGATGTACCGGTCTTTTTTCGAGCCAGGTGGCCTCGCCAAAAGGCTATAATCCGTAACCAGGCGGGTCTATCGGGCACGGCGTATGCTCCATCTCTGTTCCGCAATGTCTCGCATCGCATTGATCGCCCTTCTTTCGATCGTTTTGGTCGCGCCATCCGTATGGGCGCAGAACGACATGGAAATACCCCAGGCGCAGTCGCAGAATCCGATTTCCGGCGGCGTACCCCGTTCGACCCCTTCGTCGCATTCCGGGGAGAGCAGCACCCTTCAGATCGCTCCGGCTCCGACCGCGACTCCGTCCGAGCAGGCTGCTCCCGCGTCGCCACCTCCGCCCGTGGACCCGACATGGGCGGCGGCTGCGGCTGCGGCGGCCGCAGTAAATGCACTGCTTGCGGCGCAACCCCCCGCTGCACCATCGACCGGTTCGGCATCGCCCACGCCCGCACCCTTGGCGCCATCATTCACGGTCCAATCGGTTCCGTCGTTGCCGCAGGTTTTCCGCGGATGCTGGCAGGGAGTGGTTTCAACTGTGGACAGCCTGGAGCGGATGCCGGGCGCGCATAAGGTTGGTTACTGGACGCCCAAGACCTACAGGCTTTGCTACAAGCGCGTGGGCAGTGGGCCGTTCCAACTGACCTTGAGCGAAACCGGGGTCGTCCCCAACGAGCAGATCAAGAATGCTCGCGGGCACGTCGATGCGATCGCGACCGATGGGCGCGCACACGCGAAGCTGCGCGCCAACCTCCATTTCGACGAATACCATGTCGATCCCGCTCTTCGCGGCACGACCTTCACCGTGGACGAGGTGACGATGCTGGATTGCAGGATCACCGGCGATGCAATGGCGGTGAGCGCCGGCGTTTTCGGAACGCGCGACGGGGAGCCCTGGTTCAAAGCCCGATGGCGCGCCAATTTCATCCATGTGCCGGAGTAGAGTTTTTCGATCCCTCCGGCGGTTGCGAAAAAACCGCACCATGCAGTCGCTTCGCCCGGTAAACCGTTGCTATCTTTTGGGACGTGGATCACTCCGAGCATCATCATCACCCCGCCGCGGGCACGGTGACGATGAAGGATCCTGTCTGCGGGATGGACGTGGATCCCGCCGCGGCTGCAGGCACGGTCGAGCACAACGGCACCACCTACTATTTCTGCAATCAGAAGTGCATCGCGCTCTTCAAAGCCAATCCCGAAGAATTCGTCGCCGAGGCTGAGAAATCGGCTGCCGAGCGGTCGGCCGCGATGCCCGCGGCGGCCGGAGCGAAGTACACCTGCCCTATGCATCCGGAGATTGTGCGTGATGGCCCGGGCGCGTGTCCTATCTGCGGGATGGCGCTGGAGCCGATGTCGCCGGCTATGGCCGCCGAGGAGTCCAATCCCGAACTGGAGGATATGACTCGGCGGTTCTGGATCGGGCTTGTGCTCACGGTGCCAATCCTGATCGAGATGGTGATGCCGGATCGCATTCTGATGGCGATGCTTGCACCGGCGGCGACACAGTGGCTTTCGCTGGTTCTCGCGACGCCGGTCGTGGTGTGGGCCGGATGTCCGTTCTTCGAGCGCGGTTATCAATCGCTAATAACCCGCAACCTCAACATGTTCACCCTTATCGCGACCGGCGTCGGCGTGGCGTGGGTTTACAGCGTGATAGCCACGGTCGTTCCGGGAATCTTTCCGGCTGCGCAACACGATATGCACGGCCTTGTCCCGACCTACTTCGAGGCCGCGGCCACTATCGTTGTACTGGTCCTGTTGGGGCAGGTGCTCGAACTGCGCGCGCGCAGCCAAACCAGCGGCGCGATTCGGGCGTTGCTCGGGCTTGCGCCGAAGACCGCGCGCCGAATCGCGGATGACGGCAGCGAGGCGGACGTTCCGCTGGAAGCAATCAGGCCGGGCGACCGTCTGCGCGTGCGCCCCGGCGAGAAGGTTCCGGTTGACGGGTCGGTAATCGAGGGGGCAAGCGCGATCGACGAGTCGATGGTGACCGGAGAGCCGGTCCCGGTCGAGAAAAAGGCGGGCGATCGCGTAATCGGAGCAACCGTCAACACTACCGGAAGCATCGTGATTCGCGCCGAGCGCGTCGGCGCTGAGACTCTGCTCGCGCAGATCGTGCAGATGGTGAGCGCGGCGCAGCGCAGCCGCGCGCCTATCCAGCGGCTCGCCGACCAGGTGTCGGCGTACTTTGTCCCCGCCGTGATTGTCGTGGCGATTCTCACCTTTGCGGTGTGGCTCGCCGCCGGGCAGGGGCTGGGCCACGCGATCGTCAATGCCGTCGCGGTGCTGATAATCGCCTGCCCTTGTGCTCTCGGGCTGGCGACCCCGATGGCGATAATGGTCGGCACGGGACGCGGCGCGACCGAGGGCGTACTGGTGCGGGATGCCGAAGCGCTCGAGACGCTGGAACGCGTCGATACTCTGCTCGCGGACAAGACCGGCACGTTGACCGAAGGAAAGCCTCGCCTCGCTTCTACCATCGCGCTCGAACCGTGGAACGAAAACGATGTGCTCGCTTTCGCCGCGAGCCTGGAGCGCGCCAGCGAGCATCCGCTGGCGGCCGCGATTGTGGCGGGCGCGCAAGCGCGGCAGATATCGATCACCGAGGCCCGCGACTTCAAAGCGATCGCCGGCAAAGGCGTCACCGGAACAGTCAACGATCGATCCGTCGCGCTGGGCAACGCCGCGCTGTTTTCTGAACTCGGCATCGACATGTCCGCGCTCGCGCCACGCATCGAGCAACTGCGCGCGGACGGGCAGACGGCGATGATGCTGGCGATCGAGGGGCGAATGGCGGGTGCGATCGGCGTCGCCGATCCGATCAAAGCATCCACCCCCGAAGCCGTGCGGATGCTTCACGACGAAGGAATCAGGCTCGTGATGGTGACCGGCGACAGCCGCGCAACCGCGTCAGTCGTTGCGGCCAAGATCGGGATTGACGATGTGCGCGCGGAGGTGTTGCCGGGGGCCAAAGCGGATGAGGTCCGGCGGCTTCAGGCGGAGGGGCGTATCGTCGCGATGGCCGGAGACGGAATCAACGATGCGCCGGCATTGGCGGCCGCACAGGTTGGAATCGCGATGGGAACGGGGACCGACGTCGCGATGGAAAGCGCCGGCATCACGCTCGTCCGCGGCGACCTGCGCGGCATCGCCAGGGCGCGCCGGCTGTCGCGCGCGACGATGCGCAACATCCGCCAGAACCTGTTCTTCGCGTTCTTCTACAATGCGTTGGGCGTTCCGATCGCAGCCGGCGTGCTCTACCCGTTCTTTGGGCTGCTGCTGAGCCCGATTATCGCGAGCGCCGCGATGAGCCTGAGTTCGGTCTCGGTCGTGACTAACGCGCTGAGGCTGCGCCGCGTGCGCCTATAGACGGCTGCGGCCCTCCCGCCGGCCTTGCGTTCATCGATTAGCCTGCTTTAGGTTGGCGCTAGATGATGGCGCCAGGCCTTTGCCGGGCCTCCGAGGAGAAATCGCGATGACGGCACCGCTCGATCCACAAATGAAGGCTATGCTCGATTTTGCCAACGCTTCGGGACCGATGTTCCTGCGGGCGGAAACGCCGGAACAGGCGCGTGCGAAGATGCAGGCGCTGCTGGAAGCGCGCCCGGTCGAGCCGCCGCAGGTTTATCGCGTAGAAGATCGGCATATTCCGGGTCCCCACAGCCAGATTCCAATCCGCATCTACACCGCCGAAGGCCGCGTCCCCAAGGGCGTGCTCGTGTATTTCCACGGTGGCGGCTGGGTGCTCGGCAGCATCGTGACCCACGATGTGTTGTGCCGTTCGATCACCAACGCGGCCGGATGCATCGTCGTATCGGTGGATTATCGCCTCGCCCCGGAGCATAAGTTTCCGGCGGCGCCGGAAGATTGCTACGCGGCGGCGAAATGGGTGGCGGCCAATGCGAAGTCCTTCGGCGGCGATCCGGATCGAATCGCGGTTGGAGGGGACAGCGCGGGCGGAAACCTGGCGACGGTCGTGGCACTGATGGCGCGCGAGCGCGGCGGTCCGCGCCTCATCTTCCAGTTGCTTTTCTACCCGGCGATTTCAGCGGCGAACGATACTCCGTCGCAGAAGGAATTTTCCGGTGATGGGTTCATCCTGTCGCGCGCCGACATGGAATGGTTCTGGAACCATTACCTGAACGGCTCCGAGGATCGAAGCAATCCGCTCGCCTGTCCTAACCGGGCGAACAACCTCGCGGGCTTGCCTCCCGCGCTGGTGCAGACCTGCAGCCACGATCCTCTGCGCGACGAGGGCGAACGCTACGCCGAGCAGATGAAGAAAGCCGGCGTCAACGTCACGCTCACGCGCTACGAGGGTGTGACGCACGGCTTCGTAAGCTTCGCCGACGTGCTCGACAAAGGCAAACAGGGGATCAAAGAAGCGGGCGAAGCGCTGCGCGCGGCGTTCAGCAAATAAATCGTCCCGCCCACACATCGGCGGGTCGCCGGCGGCGGGCCGCGTATCGCCGTCGCGCCGCAGCCTCGCCGCGGCGCCGGGAAATCCATATTATTCTCCCGCTATGGGCGAAGAATTACGTCCACGCGACGGGGCGCGGATGGCGGCGGCGCCTCGCCAGCCCTCTCCCTTCACTGACCTCTATCACTTCCTTGTTCGCTCTCCGTGGCCCGCGCTGCTGATGATGGTGCTGGCGGCGTTCGCGCTGATGAATGGCCTGTTCGGGCTGCTCTACTGGCTCGACGGAGGAGTTCAGGGAGCGCGGGCTGATTCGTATCCGGACATGTTCTTTTTCAGCGTACAGACGATGGCGACGATCGGTTACGGCGTGTTGCATCCCACGACTTTTTTCGCCAACGCGCTGGTCTCAATCGAGGCGCTGATGGGGCTGGTCGGGCTCGCGATGATGACGGGTCTCGTGTTTGCCAAGTTCTCGCTGCCGTCGGCGCGGGTTCGGTTCAGCAGATACGCGGTAGTCTCGAAGCGCGACGGGGTTCCCAGCCTGATGTTCCGGATGGCGAATCTGCGGGAGAGCCGCATTCTCGAAGCGCAGGTGCATCTGACCTTCGCCCGCATCGAGACCACCGCCGAAGGCGAACGCTTGCGCCGCTTTTACGATTTGCCGCTTCAACGCGAGCGTACGTCGTTGTTCGCTCTGAGCTGGACGGCGGTACATCAGATAACACCGAACAGTCCGCTCGCCGGCCAGACTTCGGAATCGCTCAAGAAGGCGGCGGCGATGCTGGTGATTTCGCTGACCGGTCTCGAGGAGACGTTTTCCCAAACCGTCAATGCCCGAAACTACTACGATGCCGACAGCATCCTGTGGGGAAAACGGCTTGCCGACATCACAACGTTTCAAACCGATGGAACGCCGCTGCTGGACTATTCGCGTTTCGATGAAGTGATGGACGCGCCGCTATGACCCGCGTCGCGGGCAAGGCGCCAGGCTTCCATCCCGCGCCCGGCGATGACCTCAGTCGGTTGCCGGACCGCCCCATCTCTGCCGCGCGAACGCATACGCAGGCCATACGCCGAGCGCAAGCAGCACGGCGACCAGGAAGTCGCGCTGGCCGTCTCCCTTCGAGAGCGCAAGCCCGAAAGTCGCAAGCCAGGTGAGCAGCGGAAGGGCCACCGTGAGCGCGAGTCCAATCTTGCCGCCACCGACAGTGAACAGCTCCTTGCGGTTCGGGGCCATGCGCCTGAGCCGAACCATCGCCGCCATCTCCAGGGCGAGCGCGGCCATGTAGAAGAAGACGTCGAGCACGACGAGCGCGAGAAAGCCGACCGGGACCAGGAGGGTGAAGAGGATGCAGCACCAGATAATCGATTTGCGGGGCGTGGCGGTAACCGTCCATATTTCCTTAAGAGCAGGCGGCAGGTAGCCCTCGCGCGCGAGAACATAAGGCATCCGAGATACCCAGAGCATCGCGGCCTGAAATACGGCAAACGACATCACGCCTCCGCCGAGCGCGATCGCTCCGCCCAGCATCGGCCCGCCGAGTTGTTTGCCTACCTGCGAGAACCAGCCTTCCTGCCAGTTCGCGCCCCCGTCCGATCCGCTGAGCGAAACCATCAGCGGCAAGACATAGCCTGCCACAACCATCGGTACGGCGATCGCGATTGCGCGGACGTAATTGCGCCGCGGACGCTCGATTTCGGCGGACACAACGCTCAGGTTTTCCCATCCGCCGAAGTTCCAGATGACGACAGTGAGTCCCGCTCCCAGCGCGCCCATCGGGTCCGCACCCCATAGGGGCGCCACGGGCGGATGGAAATGAACCACGCGGCCGAAGGCAATCGCAACCATCACCGCGAACGGAGCCAGCAGCACGATCGCCAGCGCGATCGACGCATCGCCAACCGGCCGGACTCCCGCCAGGTTGAGGATTCCCGCCAGCCATACGAGTGCGATGCCGGTCGCAATCTGCGCGGCGGGTCCGAGCGGCACGATGAACGAGATGTAAGACGCGAACAGGACCGGATAAATCGCCATGTCCACGGCGGTATACAGGATCGTGAGATAGGCTTCCGCGAAGCCGGCGAACGGTCCAAGCGCTTCCTTGACCCAGAAATAGAATCCGCCTTCGACGGGTCTCAGCGCGGTCAATTCCGCGGCCATCAGGGCGGTGGTCAGGCTGAGAGTCAACGGTACGATGAGGCAAAGGAGCAGGGCAAGTTTTGGTCCGGCCAGGCGGACGGCATCTTCGAGGCCATACGGTCCACCACTCACGACCAGGTACGTCACGCAGACCAGCGACAGGAGGCCAAGCGTGCGGCGCGAGGGCACACCGCTCAAAGTGGTGTGTTCCGGGGGAATCGGAGCAGGCTGAGATTGGAGCGAGTTTGGCAACGTGCTTTATGGGAAGGCTCTAACTGACGGGGATGGAGGTGGCAAGCTGGCATGGGGCCGCATCCGCCATTCGATTCCACCGCAGTGAACCGTATAATAGCGAAGGATGCGAAAGGTCCTTCGAGTCAGAGCAGGAAAGACGCTCCCTTGAAGCCCCAGCTTGGTGCTATCCTTGTATCTCAAGATTCGTACTGAGCCGTCCAATAATCAATGAAACCATCGATCAAATGCGTGCTGACTGTACTTGCGGCCGTTTCGATCGGGTTCCTGGGATGCGCTCATGCGGCGCGCGTTCATCAGGAGCCGGCTCAAACCGCCAGCACTGACGAGCCCAATCCGTTTGGTGGAGCGCCCGCCGTCGAGATCCCGCCGGATGCCAAGGCGATGGGGGCGTTCCTGATTGCGGAGATCGCCCAGGACAACGGCGATCGTGAAGCGGCGCTCAAAGGTTTGGAAGATGCAGTCCGCTACGATCCGACCAATTCCTCGCTGCGCGTGCGTTTGGCCACGCTCTACGTGCGCGACGGGCGCCTGAAAGAAGCCCTGACCGAAGCCAACGAAGCGCTCAAGGTCAATCCCAAATCGGTCGATGCGCGCTTGCTGGCCGCGGGAATCAGCTCGGCGCTTGGCGACGATGCCACGGCGGAGCGCTGCTACAAGGAAGTTTTGCAAATCAGCCCGAAGAACCAGGAAGCCTATCTCTACCTCGGCACGCTGTACGCCAAGCGCGGCGACTTTGACGACGCGGAGAAAACCTTCCAGCAGCTAATCGCGCTCGACCCGGGTTCTTTCCTTGGTTACTACTACGCGGGCCGCGTGATGGCGGCAGCCAAGAAATACGATGCGGCCGACCACTACTATCAGGAAGCGCTCGAGCGAAATCCGGAGCAGGAGTTGGTGCTGCTCGACCTGGCGACGCTAAGAATCCTGCAGAACAAGCCGGACGAGGCGGTCGCGTACTACAAGCGGATAATCCAGATAAACCCGAACAACGAACTCGCACGCAAACGGCTGGCGGAACTGTATGTCGGGCAGAAGAAGTACGATGAAGCGCTCGGCGAGCTGAAGCAGCTCGAAGGCATCGAGACCAACCCGACCGACACGCGGACGAAGATCGGCCTTTTGTACTTTCAGCATGGCGACTACGAGCAGGCGGCCACGCAATTCAACCTCGTGCTTGGAACCGAGCCCGACAACATGCGGGTGCGCTTTTACCTGGGCGCCACTTACACGGAACTGAACGATTACGACCGGGCAATTGACGAGTTCAACCGCATCCCGGTCAGTGACGAGCACTACGTAGATTCGCGCGTGCAGCTCGCGGGCATCTACGACAAACAGGAACACTACGACAAGGCGATCGAGGCCCTCAACGAAGCGCTCAAGCAGAAGCCCAACGACGTCGAGCTGATGGGCTATCTGCGCGACGAATACACGCAGAAGAAGGACTATCCGGCGGCAATCGCGATCGCGCGGGACCTGGTCGCAATCGATCCCCGCAACGACGATTACCATTTCAAGCTCGGCGCGCTGCTCGACATGAACAAGCAGCGCGAAGCGGGAATAGCGGAGATGAAGAAGGCGATCGAGCTTAACCCGAAGAACGCCCAGGCGCTGAACTATCTCGGCTATACCTACGCCGAGGAAGGCAGGAACCTCGAAGAAGCCGAGCAGCTAATCAAGCGCGCGCTCGACGTTCAACCCGAGGACGGCTTCTACATCGACAGCCTGGGATGGGTTTATTACCAGAAGGGCGAGTACCGCAAAGCGGTCGAACAGCTTGATCGCGCGGTCAACCTGACCGGAAGCGATCCCACCATCACCGAGCATCTCGGCGATGCTTATCGGAAGATCGGGAAGCTGCGCGAAGCGACGCACGAGTACACCGACGCTCTGAAGAAGGCGCAGGAAGCCGAACAGGTCGCGCGGCTCAAGGACAAGCTGCAGGTCCTCGAAAACGCGCAAAACACGGTGCATTGAGCTGGTGGGCCGCAAACGCGATGCGATCGCTCGGCGGCTCGATTGCGATCGCCCTGCTTGCGCTCGCGTTCTGCGCCTGCGCGGCAACAGCCCCTTCGCCGCCTCCGCCGCCGGCTGAAGTTTCCGTCCCCGGCCAGTCGGCCGCCGTCGGCCGGCTCACCGAAAAGATTGCGCATCGCGACCGCGCGCTCGACTCGCTGCAGACCGAGGCGGTCATGGAATATTCCGCGCCGGACCATCATCCGCCCAAGGTTCGCGAGCAGGTCACGATCAAGCGCCCGGACAGCCTCAGGGTCGAGGCCATGTCCGCGTTCAGCGTCGCCCTGATACTCGTAACTACCGGGAAGGACCTCACTATCTTCGAGCCTTCGGAAAACAAGCTGATCCACGCTCCCGCGACCGCCCGTACCCTGAACCAGTTTATCCAGATCCCGATGGCGCCGGCGGATGCCGTCACGCTGTTGCTCGGCATCGCGCCCGATTCCGCCACGCTGGCGGCGCGCACGCCGGACGCTATAGCGCAAGAGGATGGGATGACGGTCGCATCGTGGCATCTTGGCAAGTCCGTTCATGAACTGGGTTTCGAGGATGAACAGCTCGCGATGGTGCGGATGCGCGATGATACGGGCGCGGTCGAGTACGAAGTTCGCTACCGCGACTATCATGACATCGGCGGCCTGATGTTCCCCTATTCGATCGAGGCGGTATTTCCGCTGGCGCAAAGCCGGCTCGCGCTCAGCTACAAGCGTCCGATCGTCAATGGCGACCTGCCCGCCTCCGCATTCGTACTTTCTCCTCCGTCCGCGGTAGAAAACGCCAATCAGGTCAATGCGGGTTCGTAAAGCCGTAGCGTCGATCGCGACCCTGCTTGCCGCGCTTGCGGCCTTGGGCTGCCACGTGAACCGTCCGCCGATCAACCACGCCCGCGAGCAGATTCTGTACGACGCGGACCTGAGCGACCCGCGGACGTTCAATCCGATCCTGGTGACCGATGCAACTTCGGGCGGAATGATCGGCGACTTGTTCGAAAGCCTAGTCAGGCTGAACCCGCTTACCACGATGCCGGAGCCGGGGCTGGCGGAGAGCTGGGAGATATCCAAAGACGAGAAGAGCGTGACCTTTCATCTCCGCCGCGGCATCCGATGGTTCGACGGCCAGCCGCTGACCGCGCGCGATTTTCTGTTCACGCTGAAGGTGGTCTATGATCCAAAGATTGCCACCAGCATCCGCTCAGTGCTTCTGGTCGACGGCAAGCCGATCCAGGCTTCCGCACCCGACGACTACACGATCGTGATCGTGCTGCCGCATCCGTTCGCCCCGCTTTTGTTTTCGGTCGGCACCGTTCCGATAATTCCGGAGCACATCCTCGAGCCGGTCTATAGCGCCGGCAAATTCAACCAGTCGTGGGGAATCAACACCGACCCCGACAAGCTGATCGGGGACGGGCCGTTCCGGATGACGCGCTATGTTCCGGGCCAGGTCGTTCAATATCTGCGCAACGATGGCTTCTGGATGAAGGACGAACACGGAGGCCAGCTTCCGCGCCTTCACGGCCGGACCACGACGATCGTCCAGGAGCTTAGTACCGCGTACCTGCGATTTTTGTCGGGACAGACGGATGTGTTCGATCGGCCGCGCCCGGAAGAGGTAATCGATCTGCGCGATCAGCAACAGAAGCTCGGGATCACGGTAAAGGAAGTCGGGATCGACACCGGGTCGCTGTTTTTCTGCTTCAATCGCAACCCGCGCCATTTCGTCAAAAACGGAGTGGCCAGTCCCAAGCTGAAATGGTTTACGGACTTGAACTTTTTGCGCGCGATGGCGCATGCGATCGACAAGCAGGGTATCATCAACCTTTGCTATCACGGCTTCGCGACTCCGGCAGTGGCGGAGATTTCGCCCGCCAACAAGGTCTTTCACAATCCCAATCTGAAGGACTACGACTACGATCTTGCCGAGGCCGCGCGCCTGCTCGAGACCGGAGGCTATCATCTCGTCGCGCCGGGAGTGCGGGCCGATGCGCAGGGCAATCGCCTCGAGTTCAATCTGGTTACGAACACCGGAACGCCGGAGCGGGATCGAATGTGCGCGATCTTCAAGCAGGACCTCGCGAACCTTGGCATCAAGGTCAATTACCGGCCGATCGATTTCGTGACCCTGGTGGAAAAACTCGACAGCAACTTCGATTGGGACTGCGTACTGATCGGGTTTACGGGAACGATCGAGCCGAACGATGGCGCCAATTTCTACCGTTCGTCCGGCAACCTTCATCTCTGGGATCCGAACCAGCCGAAGCCCGCGACTGAATGGGAAGCCCGAATCGATCAGCTTCTGGACGAGGGAGCTTCTGAAATGGATCCGGCAAAGCGCGCCCCGTACTACTGGGAGATTCAGAAGATCCTGCACGACCAGCTCGCCGTGATCGAGACGGTCCGCCAGATTCGCTACAGCGCGTGGAAGAACAAGCTCGAAAACTACCGGCCGACGGTGTGGGGCCTGTACAAGCCGGAATGGATCGAGTTCAAGCCGGAATAGGCCGATGGGACGCTTTCTGCTGCGCCGGTTGATCAACATGATCCCGCTGCTCATCGGGATCACGATCCTTTCGTTCCTGGTGATGTCGCTGGTGCCGGGCGATTTCTTTTCCAGCCTGAAGATGAATCCGCAGATCTCGCCGCTGGTGATCAAGCAGATGGAGCGGGAGTTCGGGCTGGACCAGCCGCTGATGGTTCGTTACTTCAAGTGGCTGTGGTCGGTGCTGCATCTCGACCTCGGATATTCGCTCGCCTATCACGTGAGCGTGACCTCGCTCATCGGATCCCGCGCGCTCAACACCGTTATTCTTTCGGCGAGCGCGATGCTGTTTTCATGGGTGCTGGCGATTCCGATCGGAATCGCGGTGGCGGTAAACCAGAATTCGATCTGGGATCGCATCCTGTCGTTCCTCGCGTTCTTCGGGATGTCGCTGCCGAATTTCTTCCTGGCCTTCCTGATGATGTACTTCGCCCTGAAGACGGGATGGTTTCCCATCGGCGGGACTTATTCCGTTGATTACGCCACGCTGGACTTCTGGAGCAAAATCGCCGATCGCATCAACCATCTCATCCTGCCGGTGTTTGTGCTCGGAGTGGCCGGGATGGCGGGGCTGATGCGGTTGATGCGCTCGCAGATTCTGGAGATCAAGAATTCCGAGTTCGTGCGCACCGCCCGCGCAAAGGGCCTTTCCGAACGCGTCGTCATCTACAAGCATGTGCTGCGCAACGCGCTCAACCCGTTCGTGACGATGGCGGGATACTCGCTCGGCGATCTGCTGGGCGGCGCGGCGCTCGTGGAAGCGGTGATGAACCTGCAGGGATTGGGGCTGCTGCTGCTCGATGCGGTGCGGTCGCTCGACATCTATCTCGTGATGGGATCGGTGCTGATGGGCACGGTGCTGCTCCTGATCGGCAACCTGCTGGCGGACCTGGCGCTGGTGGCGGTCGATCCGCGAGTCGATTTCTCCTCGATGGCATCGCAATGAACGCGACCCTTGCGACCCCGGCAATCGAAATGGCCCGGCCGCTCTCCGCATGGCGCCGTGAATGGCGGCATGCGTCCTGGACCGTGCGGCTCGCGGCCCTCTGCCTGACGGTCTTCTACCTGTTCGCACTCGCGTCGCCGTTCTTCGCGCCCTATGACCCGACGTTTCAGAATCGTTTGATGCCGGATTGCCCGCCGATGCGCGTTCATGTCGCGGCGCCGCCCGATTGGGACAAAGGCCTCTTCTACACGCATCCGATGAAGATGGTCGATCCGACGGAACGCCGCTATGCGTCGGACCCGTCGCGGAGGCTCTATATTCACCTGCTCAGCCACGGCCATCTTTTCACCACGGACTCTCCCATCGAGCCGTTTTACCTCATGGGCAGCGATGCGCTCGGGCGCGACCTCTATTCGCGCATCGTGTACGGCGCGCGGGTCAGCATGTTCGTGGGACTGGTGGGAGTTGTGATCAGCTTTTCGCTGGGTATCACGATCGGGGCGCTGTCGGGCTATGTGGGGGGCGTGGTCGACAACCTGATCATGCGATGGTCCGAGATCGAGATGTCGCTGCCGTCGTTTTATTTTCTGCTGGCGCTCGCGGCGATTATTCCCGCGGGGCTCAGCACGGTCGTGACGTTTTTTCTGATCGTGGCGATCATGAGCTTCATAAGCTGGGCCGGCTTCGCGCGCATCATCCGCGGGATGGCATCGACGGTCCGGGGGCTGCCGTACGTGGAAGCGGCGCGCGCTCTGGGCGCATCGCGATCGCGCATCATCCGCCGCCACGTTATCCCTTCAGTGCTGGGATACGCGATCGTTGCCGCCACGCTCTCGATTCCCGGGTTTATCCTTGGCGAGAGCGCCTTGTCGCTGCTCGGTCTTGGAATCCAGGAGCCGGCGTCGTCGTGGGGCAATCTGTTGGCGGCGGCGGAAGACGTGCAGAATCTGCGGCATTACCCGTGGATTTTAATTCCCGGCATCTTCATCTTTCTCGCGGTGATGTCGTTCAATTTTCTGGGCGACCATCTGCGGGACCGGCTGGACCCGTCGAATGCCGGCTAAGCGGGAGAACCGTCTGGTTCCGGTCTTCGGCGCGATGATAACCTGATTGACACACGTGGCCGCCTTGCTCGAAGTCAAATCGCTCTGCACTTCTTTCTTCACCGATGCGGGAGAGGTGCGCGCCGTCGATCGCGTCAGCTTCACGCTCGAACCCGGCAAGCTGATGGGATTGGTGGGAGAGTCCGGATCGGGGAAAACCGCGACCGTGCTGTCGATCATGCGGCTGCTGCCGGAGTCGGGCCGCGTCACCGGCGGCGAGATTCTTTTTGCCGGCAGGGATCTGCTCAAGGTTTCCGAGCCTGAGATGCGCACGATTCGCGGGGCGAAGATCGCGATGATTTTCCAGGAGCCGATGACCTCGCTGAATCCGGTCTTTACCATCGGCAGCCAGGTTGGCGAAGCCATCCGCCTCCATCAGCGCACCAGCCGGCGCGAGACGCGCGATCGCGTAATCGAAGCGCTCCGAATGGTCGGGATTGCGGACCCGGAACGGCGCATCGGCGACTATCCCCATCAGCTTTCGGGCGGGATGCGCCAGCGGGTGATGATCGCGATGGCGCTATCGTGCAATCCGCAGGTGCTTATCGCCGATGAACCGACGACCGCGCTGGATGTCACGATCCAGGCGCAAATCCTGGAATTGATTCGCGAGCTGCAGGAGCGCCTGAAGCTCGCCGTCATTCTCGTCACGCACGACCTCGGCATTGTGAACGAGTATGCGGACGATGTTACGATTCTGTACGCGGCGCGCGTGATGGAGCAGGCTTCGGTCAAGGAACTCTTTCGCAATCCGATGAACCCGTACACGAAGGGGTTGCTGGAGTCGATTCCGGGAATCGACGGAAAGCCGCGGCGGCGCTTGCAGGCGATTCCGGGCGCGATTCCGAGCGCTTTGCGTCCGCCGCCGGGATGCAGGTTCCATCCCCGATGCCCGATCGCGATACCACAGTGCGCCGAAGCAGACCCTCCCTTGCTGGAAAAGGTTCTCAATCACTATGTCGCTTGTATCCGGGTCTGACCAGGCAAGCGCGCCCATCGCGGAATCGGCGACTGCGGCGGCGCTGATTCGCGTCGAAAATCTGTGGAAGGAATTCCCGGCTGGAAGCGAAGGACTGCTTTCTCGCACCCGGCTCACGGTAAAAGCGGTCGCGGGAGTCAGTCTCGACATCCAGCGAGGCGAGACGCTGGGATTGGTGGGCGAGTCCGGCTCGGGAAAATCAACGCTGGGCAGGCTGATTCTGCGGCTGATTGAACCGACTCGCGGGAGCGTGTGGTTCGACGGGCGCGATCTTTCAACTCTGTCGCGCGCGGGGCTTCGCGCGCTGCGGCGCGAGATGCAATTGGTTTTCCAGGACCCGTACTCTTCGCTGAATCCGCGGATGAAAGTACGGGCGATCGTTGGCGAAGGATTGGAAATTCATCAACTGGCGCGCGGCCCCGAGAAAGAAGCGCGCATCGTTCAACTGCTCGAGATGGTCGGGATGGGCGCCGACGCGATGAACCGGTATCCTCATGAGTTTTCCGGTGGACAACGCCAACGAATCGGAATCGCGAGGGCCTTGGCGGTGAACCCGCGATTTGTTGTGCTGGACGAGCCGGTATCGGCGCTGGACGTGTCTATTCAGGCGCAGATTATCAATCTTCTTCAGGATCTGCAGGAAAAGCTCAATCTGACCTATCTTTTCATCGCGCACGACCTGCGCGTGGTGGAACACATCAGCCGGCGCGTGGCGATTATGTACTTGGGGAAAATCGTCGAGATAGCTCCGCGCGAGGAGATTTACGCCAATCCGCGGCATCCTTACACTCGCGCGCTTCTCTCGGCGATTCCGACCATAGATCAGAAGGTGAAATCAGAACGGATCAAGCTTCCGGGCGAGATGCCGAGCCCGGTTAATCCGCCGTCGGGATGCAGCTTCCATCCGCGATGCCCTTACGCGGAGGAACGTTGTAAAATAACGGAACCGAAACTCGAGGGAGCTCGGGGAACGCACAAGGTTGCCTGTCATGTGTTCCCCGCGCAATAACTCTAATCAAGCACAAACGGTTCTATGGAACGCGCGGGGCGAATGGGAGAACAGGAAACGCTGGGACGTGACGGCACAGTCGCGTCCGATGCGCCCGCAAGCGCGTGGACCGAAGAACGGACGCGCGTTGCGGTCGGGCGCAACATCAACGTGTCGGGCCGGCTCATCTTTCACGAGCCGGTAAGAATCGAGGGACGCTTGCGCGGCGAGGTTTCATCCGCGGAGCTCGTCGTTATCGCGGAAGAGGGGACGATCGAGGGCAAGGTGCGCGCTCCCCGGCTGCTGATTATGGGCGAGCTGCGAGGCGATGTGGTCGCATCCAAGCGCGTTGTCCTCGGACCTCACGCCCGCGTCCACGGCAACATCGAAGCCGAGAATCTCGCCATCAGCGAGGGGGCGCACTTCTATGGGCACGTCCAGATGACGAGCAAGCGAAAGTCGTAGGAAACGGGTCAGGGCCTGCGATTGCGATTCGGGCGGGAACTCCGCAAAAGCGCGCGGCAGTTCCGCTAGGCCGTCGTATCGAGCCGTGCCGCCTTGCCCTGAAGATTTCGCAGGTAGTACAGGCGCGCGCGCCGGACGCGGCTGTGGTTCAGAACCTGGATTTTCTCGATGCGTTGGGAATGAAGGGGAAAGATGCGTTCCACTCCCACGCCGTAGGAAACCTTGCGCACCGTAAATGTGGCCCGATTTCCCCCGCGATTAATCCGGATGACCACACCCTCGAACGACTGGATGCGTTCCTTTTCGCCTTCGCGAACCTTTACCTGGAGGCGAACGGTGTCGCCCACTCTAAACTCCGGAAGGTCGTTGCGCAGGCCTCGGTCTTCGATCTTTTTGATGACGCTATTCATGGGAACATCGGACCCGGGGTCGAGTCCTTCAAACTAACCAATGCTCGCGATTGAGACAAGACACGACCGCCCCCTGCGGAACCAATGAGTGCCGGGGCTCGGTCTTGACGGTGTCCGGACCGGGCACTGGATGCTCGGCGGGCGGTCGCCCCGGATTTCCGCTGCGGCAAGGGTACTTGAGGGGCTGGCCGCCCTCCTGAGCCGGGTTGAGAGTTGTTTCCCAGGTTGCGCTTCCGCCGATCGTCCAGCATTCCACCGGATCGCCGGCGCATCGGAATTTCAGCACCTCCCCGCTGGCCTCTCTGCCGAGATTGCTTCCAAGTGCACGTCTTTGTTCGCAGTAGGTTCCATCGCCCGACCGCTCGCAATGCATCCTGTCGATGATGGGTTGGGCATCGGTTCCTTGAAAGGCTTCCTGGAAGTCGCACGACGGCAGCTCGGCACTTGTGCATACGAGTTCGCGGCAATTTGCAAAGACGGCGCCGATCGGGTTGGGAAGCTCTGGCGACGAAGAAGGACGAACCGGCGGTTGAACTTGTTGATTCGGCCCGAGGCACCCCGAAGCAATCACGCCCATCAGGATGGCGCCGGCGATCGATCGCAAAGAGACGCGACGGGGTTTTCTGCAGGTCATGAGTCGATTCCCCTTCTCTTGCGCCGGCGATTCAGCGTCCGCGCAGGCGATCGAGAATTATCGCACCGGCCGCCCTTACCGATAAATGGTTGTAGTCGCCCGCGCCGTGGATCGGCTCCAGCATCAAATCGCAGCGATCCGCCACTTCGGGGGCGAGACCGAATCCTGTTCCGAGCAGAATCATCAGCGGGCGGGCATCCTGCGCCTCGATTGAACGCCGCAGCTCGGCGAACGAGATTCCGCCACGGGCGCGAGCGGACGTGTGGACGATCGTGGGGCGGGCGCCGCAGAGGCGCTCAGCCGCGGCGGCCGCGGCGTCGAGATCGGCGACGATTTGCACCAGGTCGAGCGCCTCGCGCCGGCGCGAATCGTACGATCTGCCGAAATCGAACCGCCAGTGATCGATCACGGTGGAAGCGAACTCTCGCTGCTCTGCCACCGGATGCACGATAAAGAAAGTCCGGACTCCGAAGGTGCACGATGATCGCGCCAGGTCGTGGATGTCGAGGCTGGTAATCGATGAGGTAACGATGCGCTGATGGCGATCGACGACGGGATGGTGGAGCAGGGCAAGGAAAATATCAGCCACGAGACCGTTTGTGACCTCCGAGCAGGTCCGGGCGCCGCTGGATGGTGCGTTTTCTGGCCTCGGCTTCGCGCCACTCGCGCACCTTGGCGTGATCGCCGCTTTGTAAAACCTCCGGCACGCGCATCCCGCGAAATTCCTCCGGACGCGTATACTGCGGATATTCGAGTCCTTCAGACGCGAACGACTCTTCGGCGAGCGAATCCGGATTGCCGATCACCCCGGGAACCAGGCGGGCGACTGCCTCGATCACAACCATCGCCGGCAGTTCGCCTCCGCTCAGCACGTAGTCGCCGATCGAAATTTCCTGATCGACCAGCGACCTCACCCGCTCGTCGATCCCCTCGTAGCGCCCGGCAATCAGCAGAAGTCCTTGCGGCCTGGAGGCCAGATCGCGCGCGATGGCGTGGCTGAAGACCTCGCCCTGCGGAGACATCAGGATTTTCCATAAGCCGGGATGACGCTCGATGACGTAATCGATCGCGGCGGCGATTGGCTCAGGCCGCATTACCATCCCGCTGCCGCCTCCGTAGGGAGCATCGTCGACCTGGCGGTAGTTGCCCAGACCGAAAGGGCGCAACGCGTGGACATGAAGTTCGATGATCCGCTGTTCGATCGCGCGTCCGACAATTCCACCGCGAAAGGGCGACTCGAACATCTCGGGGAAAAGCGTGATGACGTGAAACTGCATTATCGCAACGGTAAAGGGCAGATGGCATGTTTCAATTTATAGAGGCGCGCCGGCCAGAACCAGACGCGCCGCTCGAGCGCCGCCGGGGTCTTGCGGGTCCCGTTTTTCGGGTGGTAGTTACGCTGTTTGACCGTGGAGGACACGATGAGATTGTCGAGAATTCTTGCGACCGTCATCATCTTCTCGATTTCCAGCCCGCTGCTGGCTCAGAGTTCCGCGACCGATCCCGCCCTGACCACGGCTGCGCAAAAAGCATTCAAGGCCATCGCCGACGGCGACGTCGAGGCGCTGAGACCTCTGGTCGAAAAGAAGTATGCGAAAAAGCTGACCGCCCAAGAGCTTCGTCCGGAGCAAACCGGGCCCAAGGTTACAATCTCCTTCGATGGCAACGTGCGTGTGATGCGGTCCGACGACAAAACCGCGGTGGTTCAGGCGACGATGTTCACGGCGGCCAACGACGTTCCCAAGGGCGAGGCCACCAAGCTCATCCTGTTCATGGTGAAGGACAAGGAGGGGTGGCTGGTCGATGCGCCCGACAAGAAGGAAGCGGCGCTGGATGCCACCATGAACGGCGGATGGTACCATCCGGGCGAGTTTATGTTCTGCCCGAATCGCGGCCTTGATTTTCTCGGCAGCCACTTCAGCAACAAGTTGAACTGCCAATCGACCGTGATCTGCAGATAAAGGGGCGCAGGCCGGGGCTGATGAGCGGCCGCTAATCGAGCAGGCCGGGGACGGGTTCGATTACCACCCGGCGCGCATCGAGGTCGATTGATTTGACGACGTCCTCGATGACCGGGACGAGGATTTCGCGCGCGCCGTCTCTCACCACCATCACGTCGTTGGCGCCATTGGAAAACATCTCGACGACCGAGCCGATCGCGGTTCCATCGGTGAGGACGACCCGGCATCCGATGGCCTCAAAGTAATAGAACTCGTGAGGGGAAAGAGCGGGCAGGCGGTCGGCGGGAACCATCACGATTCCGCCCTTGAGAGCCTCGGCGCCGTTCGCGTCGACAACGCCGCTCACTTCGATTTTGAACATCCCGCGCCCGATCGGCGCCATCGAAAGAAGCTCATGGACGCGGCGCTGCCCGCCGCATTCGATCAGGATGGAATCGATTTCATCGAGTGTGCCGGAGTCCGGATTATCGGGCTTGTAGCGGAGCGCGCCGCGAAGCCCGTGAATGCCGACGATACGGCCGAGCCGGACCATTTCCGCCCCGGGCGAAGACGGGCTCGATTCGGCGGCCGGCGAAGCGCCCGACGAGGACTTGAGAGAACGCCCGCTGGCCCGCGCCATCTTCCGGGCTTACTTCTCTTCGATGATTTCGAGGACCACCTTGCGGTTGGTGCGCGAGGCGACGGCATTCAGGATGGTGCGGATCGACTTGGCGGTCCGGCCCTGTTTGCCGATCACCCGGCCCAGGTCCTCTTTGGCTACCCGGAGCTCGATCACCGAGGCGGTGTCGCCTTGAGTTTCCTTGACCTCGACCGCGTCTGGGTTGTTCACCAGTTGTTGCGCCAGGAACTGAACGAGCTCCTTCATGGTTGGCTCCGTAGCAGCGGGTCGCGTCAGGCGGAGACCGTTGCGGTTAAGATGCCTGTTTGATGAGCTTCCTTACCGTCTCGCTGGGCCTGGCGCCGGCTTTGAGCCAGCGCTCGGTTTCCTCTTTTTTGAGCGTGACCCGCGGGGGGTCGAACGCGGGGTCGTAGGTACCGATCTGATCGACAAAGCGACCGTCACGCGGCGAGCGCGAATCGGTGACGACGATTCTGAAGAATGGTTTTTTCTTTCCGCCGTGGCGGCGCAGTCTGATTACCAGTGCCATTGATTCTCCCTTGCTATTTTAGCGCCCAAATCCCATTCCCCGCATCATCGCTTTTCCGGCGCCCATACGGGTGATTTTTTTCATCACTTTGCGGGTTTGGTCAAATTGTTTGAGGAACCGGTTCACATCCTGCACGGAAGTTCCGCTGCCGGCGGCAATCCGCGCGCGCCGGCGTCCGTTCAGGATCAGATGATTTTCGCGTTCCTGCCGCGTCATCGAGTCGATTATCGCCTGGATGCGCTTGAACTCGGCCCGCGCCTCTTCGGAGTCGGCCGCGCCGGCGATCTTTTTAAGGCCGGGAATCATTCCGAGCAAATCCCCGAGCGAACCCATCTTGCGAATCGCCTTGAGCTGATCGGCAAAGTCGGTGATGGTGAATTCGTTCTTCTTGAATTTTCGCTCGAGTTCCTTCGCCTTTGCCTGATCGTAGGTGGTCTGCGCCTTTTCGATCAGCGTCAGAACGTCGCCCATCCCGAGCACGCGCGAGGTGAGGCGATCCGGGTAGAAGATCTCGAACGCATCGAGTTTTTCGCCCAGACCAGCGAACAGGATCGGCGCGCCGGTAACCGCGCTGACCGAAAGTGCCGCGCCGCCGCGCGCGTCGGAATCAAGCTTCGTCAGAATCACACCGGACAGCTTGAGGCGTTCATGGAAACCGGCGGCGACGTTGGCGGCTTCCTGGCCTGTCATCGCGTCGGCAACGAAGATGATGTGATGAGGGTTGAGGGCGGCCTTGAGACGCTCAAGCTCCTCCATCAACTCGTCATCGATTTGCAGCCGGCCGGCCGTGTCGATCAGGACCGCGTCATGCCCGCCCGCTTCGGCGCGAGCCAGGGCGCGCGTGGCGATTTCGACCGGGTCTTCATCTTCGCGGCTCTCGACGACGGGCACGTCAACCTGCCTGCCAAGCACCCGCAACTGTTCCATCGCGGCGGGACGATAGACGTCGGTCGAGGCGATAATCGGATGGCGTTTGCGGGTCGCTTTCAGCCATCGCGCAAGCTTGGCCAGCGAGGTGGTTTTGCCCGAGCCCTGAAGGCCGACCACCATGATTTTGACGGGAGGCTTGACCTTCAGGTCCAGCTCGCGCGCCTGACCGCCCATCGCGCGCGTCAGTTCGTCGGCGACGAACTTGATGAAGTGCTGCTCGGGCGTGAGCGAGCGCAGGACTTCCTGGCCGAGCGCTTTCTGTTTTACGTGATCGACAAAATCACGGACGACCCGGATATTGACGTCGGCTTCAAGCAGGGCGAGGCGAACTTCTCGAAGGGCGTCTTCGATGTTTCGCTCGGTAATTCGGCCCTGACCGCGAAGTTTCTTGAAGACGCCTTCGAGCCGGTCACTGAGAGTGTCGAACATAAGTCAGATGCCTGGATACAGCAGGTCGAGGAACGGAGCCGCAACTATCCCGATAAATTAAGTGTAGCAAACGGCAAAGGTTAGGCCAGCGCTTAACTTCAGTCAACGAGCCGCCACCGATGGGGTAGCCGGGGAGCCTTGCTCTTGCTATGCGCGCTGGATAGCCCAGGTCGAGGAGCAGAGAACGGCCGGCTCCCCTTTGGGAGTTGTGATCGTGGCTTCGAGGAACGCGATGGTGCGGGTGCGTCGCACTACCCGCGCCGCCCCCTCGATATTGCCGGGGACGAGCGCGCGCAGAAAAGACATCTTCATCTCGGCGGTAGTCGCCCATTCGCCTTGTTCGAGAACCGATCCGATCGCGGTTGAGAAGAGTTCATCCGCAAACACGCCGATATATCCGCCCTGGATTGTGCCGAAAGGATTCAGCACCCCGGCCGGCTGATCGGTCCATCGCCATCTCGATGAGCCGGGGCCGAATTCCACCGGATGCATCCCAAGCGGCCGGTTGGTTTGCGGGTATCCGTCAACTCGATTTTCGCGGATCGATCGATTGATCTCATCAAGCGGCCCAAGCGAAGCAGACAACGCAATTTCTCCCAACAACCATTGAGTTCCGTGCGCGCCCCTTGCGGCGCCGCAGCCGCGAAACAGCATAGACCATCGAGCGCACAGAATCACCCGGTGCGGTCGTTCAAACCGCTTTGTGAGCTACATCAGGTCCGCCCCGGCTACAGGAGGGCGCGGGAAGGAGGTGGAGGACTAGCCGGCTACGCTGTTGAGATGACTTGCGATCACCAAGGCGGCTACCGTGATCGCGGACCCTAACACGACGAACACGGCCATCTTTGCCATACTGCTCATCGCTGGACCTCCCCTTGAAGAGAGAAACCGTCGGTCCCTCTCCAAGAACCTCATTAACCAGCCTTATATTGTAAATCAGTTACGCCGATAGCGAGATTAAAGCAATACGGGTGAGAAATGACCGCCGATGCCCTCAAAGTCGGCGAATCCGTACGCTTGATTTTTTCGTCTCCGGGCGTGCGCTGCCGTCGCGGCGCTCGCCGACCACATCGCCGAGGCGGGGCAAAATCGCGCGGTGGTCTAATGAGCTAACGACAGCCGATGCTCGGTTTCGGCGGCATCCGCCGGTTGCCAGGTCACCAGTTGGTAGAACGAAATGAAGGAGAGAACCGCCGAAATAAACATCCCTTCCATCAGGACTTGCGCCAGGATGGGCCGGCCATGAAAGAACATGTGCCATCCCCACGAGTATGAGAATTGCGCGATCAAGTATGCCGCGACTCCGAAGAGGATCGCCGACCAGGGTGCGCGTCCCCCGAGCCATGCCGTCGCCAATTGCAGAAACGGAATCAGGAACAGCACCATGTAGTGCGGCCATGCATTCGGAACCACCAGGACCATGGTCGCAACCAGAAGTCCGAACGAGTGGTCCAGCTCATCGCTGCGGGCCCGCGCCGTCAGGGTTGCGCGCACTGCGAGGGTCACCAGCGCGAGGTCGATGAGGGCGGTTACGAGATGCAGCAGGACGCTGAATCGCGATATCGCGGCGGCGCCCGCGAGGTAGCCGGTCATTCGTTCGACGGTGCCCGCAACGCCGATGATCGGGAGCATCGCCGGTCCGGCCACCGGAACCGTCGTCAATTTCAGGGCTGAAAAGAACTCAAACGCCCGCGGTCCCGTTCCGATCGCGGTTATGGCGAAGCCCGCCACTATTCCAACTCCAAGAAATGCCATCGCCCGCCAGCGCCGATCGCACACGAAAAAAATCGCCATGAACAGGGGGAAGGCCTTGAGAAGAACGGCGAAGGACAGGATGAGCCCCGCGGCGGCATCCCGCCTCGCCCTCAGCGCGCGAATCATCAGGGCCAGAAGAAACAAAAGGAGGATCTGGGTTTGCGCGAAGTGAAATTCGATCGCTGTGGGGCGGTAGTAGATCGCCAGCGCGGCGAAAATGGCGGCAAAGTGCGCCGGCGCTTCATCCGCAAGCAAGAGGAACAAAGAAGCGATCAGCAGTACGGATGAAATGGCGGTCCACGTCCAGTATGCGGCCCACGGTGGCAACAGCGTCAGCGGCTCCATCAGCCAGATGAAGGTCGGAGGGTAGGTGGCATACATAACCGGCCCCAGATTTACGCCCACCCGCGACGCCAAAGGGCGCAAATCGACCCAATAGGGGCCGCCATGCTCGCGCATCGCCAGGCTCGAGGTGTAAAACAGCGAGAAATCGAGGGAAACCGTGTTCATCCGGAAGCGCCAGGCGATTAGGTAGAGCTCGTAGGCGCCAACAACAATCGCGGCCAGAACAATTACGCGCCGAATCCTGGCGTCATCCAGCGTCAAATGAGGAACCAAGACACTTCCTCGCCATAGTGACTCGCGGTCATTTTCGCGACAGGTACCGCTCGAGTCCGGGCTCGGTGCAATCGCGAGCGACAGGTACTCGATCGGGGTGACATTTGCAACTGCCGCTTGCCGTCGCGTATAAACCGGTGCATGGCGACCAGCGCGCGCGATTTGTCTCCAGCCGTGCTTGAGCGCAGCAGGCCCACGCTCCGCGACTATGCCGCCGTCACGCGCCCCGCCTCCGCCATCAAGCATCTTTTCGTCGTGCCGGGAATCGCGCTCGCGCTGATCCTGCGCCCGGGCGCGGAAGGGTTCTCGATTGACCGCCTGATACTGGCGTTCGCCTCTGTGTTCTGCAGCGCTTCAGCCAACTACGTGATCAACGAATGGCTGGATCGCGAGTTTGACCGCCACCATCCGGACAAGTCGCGCCGTCCGTGCGTCGCGAAGGAGATGTCCGGGGCCGCGATCTACGCGGAATTCGCGATCCTGGGCCTGGCGGGTCTGCTGCTTGGCACGGCGGCCTCCGCGCTGACGGGGCTGTGCGCGGCGGCGCTTCTGCTCAACGGCATCCTCTATAACGTACCTCCATTTCGGGCGAAGAACGTGGCGATCTTCGACGTACTCTGCGAGTCATTCAACAATGCCGTCCGCCTGGTGTTCGGATGGTCGATCGTCGATCCTCACACGCTTCCGCCGGGCAGCGTTCTGTTCGCCTACTGGATGGGCGGGGCGTTTCTGATGGCGGTGAAGCGGCTTGCGGAGTATCGGGAATTTGCGGCTGCCGGCCGGATTCCCGACCTCGTCCGCTATCGTGCGTCATTCGGTTCGTACTCCGATCGGAGCCTGACGGTGTCGGCGTTTGCGTACGCTCAACTCACGACGTTCGGCCTGGCGGTGTTTATCGTCAAGTACCGGATCGAATATCTGCTGGCCACGCCGCTCATCTGCCTGATGTTTTGTCTCTACCTGTGGGCGGGCCTGCGCGCGAGCCGGGGCGCGCAGCGGCCCGACGACTTGTTCAAAGAGCGCTGGGTGATCGCGGTTGTGGCGGCAGTGGTAATTGCGCTGGGCGTGCTGACGTTTGTCGATGTGCCCGCGATCGCGCCGCTGGTCAACGCGCATTACATCGCGCTTCCGTCTCGGCTGTAGCCCGCGGATTGGAAAAGCACGGGCGGGCGCTCGAGGTCATACCGACGTGCGATCGAGGGAGCGGTACTGAATCGCTTCGCTGATGTGCGCGGCCTGGATTGTGTCGCTGCGGTCGAGGTCGGCGACGGTGCGGGCGACCTTGAGTATTCGGGTATAAGCACGGGCGGAAAGCCCGAGCCGGTTGATTGCGACTTCGAGCAGCTTTTCTCCCGCCGGTTCCAGTTCGCAATATTCCTTCTGCTCGCGGGCGCCCATCTGGGCGTTGCAGAAGATCGTTGAGCTCCTGAAGCGCTTCAATTGAATCTCGCGCGCGGCGTTCACCCGCGCCCTGATCGCCTCGGAAGGCTCGCCTGCGCTCCGCTCGGACAAGTCCTTGTACTTGACCGCCGGAACTTCGACGTGGATGTCGATTCGGTCGAGCAGGGGGCCCGAGATTCGCGATCGATAGCGCTGAATCGCCATCGGCGCACAGGTGCATTCGTGCTGCGGGTCCGTGTAGAAGCCGCAGGGACAGGGGTTCATCGCCGCCACCAGCATCACGCTGGCTGGAAAAGTCAGCGACCCCATCACCCGCGAGATGGTAATCTTCGAGTCCTCCAGCGGCTGGCGCAGAACCTCGAGCACGTTCTTGCGAAACTCGGGGAGCTCATCGAGAAAGAGCACACCGTGATGCGCGAGGCTGACTTCGCCGGGCCGCGGGATGGTGCCGCCGCCGATCAGGCCCGCATCCGAGATCGTATGATGGGGGGCGCGAAACGGCCGTGTGGCGATCAGCGCGCGCCCATCGAGCAGGCCCATCACGCTGTGCACCTTGGTGGTTTCGATCGCCTCTTCAAAGGTCATGGCGGGCAGGATGGTGGGCAGGCGCTTGGCCAGCATCGTCTTGCCCGACCCCGGCGGACCGATCATCAGGATGTTATGGCCTCCGGCGGCGGCGACTTCGAGTGAACGCTTGGCCTGCTCCTGTCCCTTGACCTCGCTGAAATCGACGTCGTAGCGGCTTGCGTTCTGGAACAACGAGGGAACGTCGGCGCGGGCGGGCTCGATGGTGCGGCTGCCCTCGAAGAATTCCAGCGCTTCGCGCAGGCTGCTCACGCCGAGCACCTGCGTATCGCCGCCGACCACGGCGGCTTCGCGCGCGTTCTCGGCCGGCACCATCACGCCCGCGAAGTTTCCCGCTCGGGCAAGGATCGCGGTAGGCAGGGCGCCCTTGATGCCCTTGATTCGGCCGTCGAGCGCGAGCTCGCCGAGAACGAGATAGCGGCGCAGCCGTTCGCGGTCGCTGAAAACTCCGTTGGCGCCGAGCAGGGCTACGGCGATGGGAAGATCGAAGCCGGAACCTTCCTTGCGCGTATCGGCCGGCGCCAGGTTTATGGTGATCTTCTTGTTGGGAAATTCGTAGCCCGAATTGCGCAGCGCCGATTTGATCCGATCCAGCGCCTCGCGCACCGATGCTTCCGGCAGCCCGACCATCCTGAGGTCGGGCACGCCGCCACTGATGTCGATTTCGACCTCGACGACATAGGCCTCGACTCCAGCGAGAGCGCTGGAAAGAACGCTGGCTAACAAGAGAAGACCCCCCTTCTCGAAACGCCTAGGGCCAGACTATACCTGCTTTTACCAATTCGTCACGCTCGGAACGGCTTAGTCCGAGAATTTCTCCAAGGATGTACTCGTTGTTCTCTCCGACCTCGGGACCGGCCGACCGAATTGTGCCGGATCCGGTCGAAATCTTGAACGGGATGCCGGTGACGTGCGTGGTTTTGTCGCCCGGTGTGCTTACCGGCGGCCAGAAGCCCCGTTCCTTGAGCTGCGGGTCGCGTCTGCAGATGTCGATTCCGTTGGCGACGACTCCGGCGGCGACGCGGGCGCGCTGCAGCGTCGCCATCGCGTCTTCGGCGCTGCGCTCGCTCGTCCATCGCGAGATGAGCGCGTCGAGTTCCTCGCGATTGCGCATCCGCAGGTACAAGGTGCGGAATTTCGGATCATCGGCCCACGGCGGCTTTCCGATCGCATCGACAAAGCGATCCCATTCGGGTTGCGAGCGAACCGAGATTGCAACCCATCGATCGTCGTCGCCGTCGCGCGCGCGGCATCGATAGACCCCGTGCGGCGCCGCCGGCGCTTCCTGCGAGACGTAACCGAAAGGCTTTTGCTCGCGATTGTTCACCGAGATGTCCATCAGCGAGGTGCCGACAACCGCGGTCACCGCCTCGAACTGGGAGAGGTCCACGAATTGTCCCTGGCCGGTACGCTTGCGATTCCACAGCGCGATGAGCGCGGCCAGCGCGCCCGTATAGCCGCCGCACATGTCCGCATAAGAGTAGCCGTAGCCCGCCGGCGTTCCATCCGCCTCGGCCATCAGCATCGTGTACCCAGCGAGCGCCTGCAACGTCGGGCCATAACTCACGTAGCTCGAACGCGGGCCGGTATGGCCCAGGCCGGACATGCTGATGCAGATGATATCGGGCTTGACCGCGACGAGGCTTTCGTAGTCCATCCCCCAACTGCGCATCACGCGCGCCGAGAAATTGTCCATCACCAGGTCGCTCTTCGCGGCGAGGCGGCGGGCAATTTCCACGCCGCGGGGCTCCGCCATATTGAGCGCGAGCGAGACTTTATTGCGATGAAGATCGCACTGAAGGCCGAGCTTGCGATTGCCGAGCGGCGGCGGGACCTTGCGCTCGATTTTCACGACTTCCGCCCCGTGGTCGGCCAGGATGCGCGTGGCGACGGGTCCCGCGACGACCCAGGTAAAATCGAGGATGCGAACGCCCTCCAGCGGCAATCCGGGCATGGTTAGACAACTCCTTCGCCGGCAAGGACCGCGGCTTCGGTCGCTTCGATCCCAAGCTCGTCGCGCAGAATCGAAGCGGTATGCTCTCCGACGAGCGGTGGCCGCCGATACACACGCCAGGGAGTTCCGTTGAACAGGTAAGGAGCGCCGGGGTAGCGGAAGGTGCGGCCGAGCTCGGGATGCTCGACTTCGACGAAGAAGCCGCGCGCGCCGAGTTGTTCGTCATCGAAGAGAGCCTCGGGCCGGCGAACGATCGCGTAAGGCTGGCGCAGAAGCTGAGCGCGCTCCAAAAGCTCATCGCGGCCGTAATCTTTGACCCACTCGTCGAGCACGTCGAAGAGATGCTCGGCCATCAGAAAGCGATGCATGACCTGGTCGTACTCGGGCGCAATCAGATCGCCCGCCTTACCGTCCGACTTGACCCATTCGATTAGCGAGGTCCAGTCGCCCAGCGTGCAATGCATGATGTAACCGTCGCGGCATTTGCCGACCCTGAAGAAGCGGCTCCAATGGAGCGTGCCGCGGCGCGGCTCGGCAATCCGGTTCTCGAAGTAGCTGCCGGCGACATGCTCGACGGCCGCGGCGGTCGCCTCCTGCATCGAAAGATCGACCCACGACCCCTGGCCCGACTTGTCCCGCGCAAACAATGCGCACATCGCTGCGATTGCGCCGAAATACGAAGCCGAATGATAGGCTTGCAGGCCGAGAGGGCGCACCGGTGCGCGGCCGGGATAACCGTTGACATACAGCATCCCCGACAGCGCCGTCAGCACGGTGTCGTCGGCCTCGAAATCGCGATAGGGACCCGTCTGGCCAAAGGGCGCGATCGACAGAAGAATCAGCGCGGGATTAATCGCATGCAGTTCTTCCCATCCAAGTCCCATTGCCGCGAGATGCCCGGGGGCGAAGCTCTCGATGACTACGTCGGCGGATTTTGCCAACTGGCGGAAGAGATCGGCGCCGCGCGGATGCGTCAGGTCGAGAGTCAGCGACCGCTTGTTCAGGTTGTAGAACCAGAAGAAAAGGCTGCGGTCGCGATGCGGCTGGTCATCGACAAACGGGCCGATTGTGCGGGCGCGGTCTCCGCCCGGCGGCTCGACTTTGATCACGTCGGCACCCATGTCGGCGAGCAGGCGCCCGGCGAGCTGGGCGCGATGATCGCTGAGGTCGAGGACCCGCAGGCCCGACAGCGCGCCAGATTCGCTCACTTATCGATCTTCCGGAGCGGCTTGCCGAGCTTGTCGATCGCGAACGGACTCACATCCAGCATCGGCGGAATTTCCTGAAGGACTTCGTTCTTCGGGCCGGTGCGTTTACCGCCGCGCACGCGGATGGTCTCGAACGTATCTGGATTCACCCATCGCACGCCCATCACCGCGGGCTTCGCCTGCCCGTCTTCATCCACCGGTTGGACTGCGGACCCTTCCTTGTCGAACAGCGTGACTTTTCTAAGCGACATAAGAAATAAGCTCGTGAACGCCGATATTATGAAGCTGCGCGATCGCGTTCAACGCAAGGAGTTTTAGCCAAAATGAGGCGCGAAGACCAAGACTGGCGAAACGCGCATCGCCCGGAGGTTGCGCAGCCGGTCTTTCCGGTACACTCGCGCCGGGTGGCAGGGTGCGTTAATCTGAACTGATCGGATATTAGATATAAGAGCGAGCTGGAAGGAGCGGGCCGGCGCGAGGATGCGCCGGCGTTGTTCGCCTGTGGCTGAAATCGACTACAAATCCACTCTTGCATTGCCGAAGACCGCCTTCCCGATGAAGGCAAACCTGCCCAGGCGCGAGCCGGAAATCCTCAAGCGCTGGGACGAAATGGACATCTACGCGCGCTTGATGGAGACGCGCAAAGGCAAGCCCGCCTGGGTGCTTCACGACGGTCCTCCCTATGCCAACGGCCGAGTTCATCTGGGCACCGCGCTCAACAAGATTCTCAAGGATTTCGTGGTGCGGTCGCGATCGATGCTCGGTTTCAGGACGCCCTTCGTCCCCGGATGGGACTGTCACGGGATGCCGATCGAGCACAAGGTTTCGCGCGAACTGGGCGACAAGGCGCGCTCGATGAGCAAGCTGGAACTGCGCAAGCGATGCCGTGCCGAGGCGGAGAAGTGGGTCGATTTGCAGCGCAGCGATTTTCGCCGGCTTGGATGCATCGGCGACTGGGAACATCCGTACCTTACGATGGCGCCCGAGTACGATGCGGCTGAAATCGGCGTGCTGCGAGCGATGGTCGAGGGCGGATACGTTTATCGCGGCAAGCGGCCGGTCCTGTGGTGCTTCCAGTGCCGGACGGGTCTGGCGGAGGCGGAAGTCGAATATGGCGACCATGAATCGCCTTCCATCTATGTCGCGTTTGCATTGAACGAAAATGCCGGCGATGCGGGCGCGCTCGCGGTCTCGGATGCGGCGGAGCTTTCGGATGCGCACAAGGCCGGGCGCTTGTTCGCGATTATCTGGACCACCACGCCGTGGACACTCCCGGCCAACCTCGGAATCTGCCTTAACGAGACCTTCGATTACGTCGCGCTCAAGGCGGATGAATCGTACTACATCGTGGCGACGCGCCTGGCGGACGCTTTCGAGAAAGATTGCGGACTGAAAGTTGATAAACGAATCGCTCTCAAGCGCGAGGCGCTGAAAGCACTGGACGGCAAAGACATCTTTCGCCATCCCTTCCTTCCGCGCGACGTCAAGTTGATGTACGGCGAGCACGTGACCGCCGATGCCGGCACCGGGCTGGTTCATACCGCTCCCGGCCATGGCTACGAAGACTTCGTAATCGGCGGCCAGTATGGGCTGGCTCCTTATACGCCCGTGGACGACGCCGGAATCTTCACCGCGGATGCGGGAGAATGGCAGGGGCGAAACGTTTTCGATGCCAACGATTCGATAGTTAACAAGCTGCGCGAGCGCGGAGCCCTGATCGCGGCGCGGCGGCTCTCGCACAGCTATCCGCATTGCTGGCGATGCCACAAGCCGCTCATCTTTCGCGCCACCGAGCAGTGGTTTCTGCGCATCGACCATGACGGACTGCGTGCGCGGGTGATCGAAGCGATAGACGGTGTGAAGTGGGTGCCGGCGTGGTCGCGCGATCGTATCCGCAACATGACCGAGAGCAGGCCCGACTGGAATCTGTCGCGCCAGCGCGCGTGGGGCGTGCCGGTGCCGGCGCTCAAGTGCGAAAAGTGCGGCCACGTGGCCCTCGATACCGAGGTGATGAAGGTCGTCGAGCGCATCTTCGAAAAAGAAGGATCGGACGCGTGGTTCCAGCGTCCGGCAAATGATTTTCTGCCACCGGGATTTTCATGCCCTCAGTGCGGGGGCGCGGCCTTCGCGAAACAGGAAGACGTTCTCGATGTCTGGTTTGACTCGGGATGCTCGCAGGCCGCCGTACTGGCAAAGCGCACGGAACTCACCTGGCCCGCGGACGCATACCTGGAGGCGGTCGAGCAGGCTCGGGGATGGTTCGGATCGTCGCTCACGTGCGCGGTGGCGGTGCGGAAGGCGGCGCCGTTTCGCAGCGTCATCAGCCACGGTCTCACGGTGGATGAAGCTGGGCGCAAGATGTCCAAGTCGCTCGGCAACTCGGAAGACGCGTACGAGGTTGCGAACCGCCTGGGCGCGGACGTCATCCGGCTCGTGTACGCATCGATCGATTACACGAGCGAGATGGCGCTGGGCCCGACTATCTTCAACGCGGTCTCCGAGTCGTACAAGAAAATCCGCAACACCTGCCGTTATCTGCTCGGCAATCTCGGCGATTTTGATCCCGCGCGCGACGCGGTCAATTACGCTGAGATGCTTGAGTTTGATCGCTTCATCCTGGCCCGGCTCGAGCGGCTCAAGAAAGAAATTCGGCGCGCGTTCGAGAATTTCGACTTCCAGGGCGCGTTCCATACGATGCTGAACTTCATCGTGGTGGACCTGAGCTCGCTGTATATCGACGTCGCCCGCGATCGCCTGTACTGCGCCGCGCGAGCGTCGCGCGAACGGCGATCGGCGCAGACCGCCCTGTTCCATCTGCTTGACGCGCTGGTCAGGATGCTCGCGCCGCTGATCCCATATACCGCCGAAGAAGTTTACGAAAACATGCCCGCGCGCGAGCAGCCGAGCGTTCATCTGCTGGAACTCCAGCCCGATCGTCCGGAGTGGGCGGACGCGGCGCTGGGCGCGAGATGGGATCGGCTGCTCAAGGTAAGAGACGAGGCGCTGAAGTTGCTCGAAGCGATGCGAAAGGCGGGCACGATCGGAGCGCCGCTGGAAGCCTCGCTTAGTCTCGGCGTTGACGGCGGAGCCGATCGCGAATTGATCGAGCTGCTCGATCGCCATCGCCAGGACCTCAAGGATCTGTTCATTGTCTCGGCGCTCGGCATTCTCGATCCGGCGGATGCGGCGGCGCTGAAACGCGAGGCGGGAGATCGGGAGGATTTCGCGACGGATGGAACCTTCGCGCGAATCGCGTCGCCGATCGCGCTCACCGGGCGCCGCGCGGACGGGGTCAAGTGCCAGCGATGCTGGTGCTATTTCGACGATGGAGGCCATCCCGAGCTGTGCCCCCGGTGCCGCGCGGTAGTGGGCGCCCATGCCTGAGTCCGCACTGGCAGAGATGGTTTCTCCCGCCCGGACGCATCGGCGCAGTCCCTTGCTGTTCCTGATGGTTCTGGTGGTGCTTCCAATCCTGATTCTCGATCAGGCCACCAAGCTCTACGTGAGCGGGCACATGGAACTGTTCGAGAGCGTCTCGATAATCCCGCACTGGCTGGACATCACGTACACGCGCAACTCCGGGGCGGCATTCAGCATGTTCGCGAACCTGCCGCCATGGTTCCGGATCGCATTTCTGATGGCGCTGTCGGTTATCGCAATCGTGGTGCTGATGGTGTTGATCGCGCGCAGCGACAGCGTGAACATCACGACCTTTTCGTTCGCGCTGATCATGGCGGGCGCTGCCGGCAATCTTATCGATCGCGGATTGCGCGGCCAGGTGGTCGATTTCATCCGGGTCCACTACTTCGACTGGAACTACCCGATCTTCAACGTCGCCGACAGCGCGATCACGGTCGGCGTCGCGCTGCTCATCCTGAGCACCGTGCTGAGCCAGGAGAAGCATTCGTAAGTGCGAATCATCGCCGAACGCGTGGCCGCGAACGGCGAGGACGCGACGGTTTTGCTCTTTTGCCGACGCGCCGGCGCATTTGACGGCCTTGGGGGTATGGGTCTAGTTTTCGGTTTTGGAACAAGTTCTCGGCGCGAGAGAAGGAGCCGTCGGTTATGAAATCGATCAATACCGTCACCGGAACGATCACGGCTGAACAGCTCGGGACCACCCTGATGCATGAGCATCTGTTGATAGGGTGGGCCGGATGGGAACTCGATTGTGCGGCGCCCAAATTTGAGCGCAAGACCGCGTTCAAGAACGCCGTCGATCGCCTCAAGGAGCTGAAGGACCTCGGGCTCAAGAGCTTCGTCGATCCCTGTCCGATGGACATCGGTCGCGATGTGAACTTCATGGCCGAAGTCTCACAGGCTTCCGGCGTGCCCATCGTCTGCGCGACTGGACTCTACAAGGAAGAGCTCGGCAACACCGCGTACTTCAAGCAGCGCAGCGTAGATGAAATCGCGGAAGTCTATTCAAGCGAGATAACCCGCGGCATCGGCAACACCGGAATCAAGGCCGGCATCATCAAGTGCGCGACGGGCAAGGGCCAGATAACGCCGTACGAGGAGAACTGCCTGCGCGCCGCGGCCAGAGCGCACATCCGCACCGGCGCTCCCATCACGACCCACACGGAAGACGGGACCATGGGGCGCGAACAGCTCGACATCTTCGCATCGGAAGGCGTCGATCTGAGCCATGTCATAATCGGGCATAGCTGCGGATCGGCGGATCTCCGTTACCACACCGACATGCTCGATCGGGGATGCTTTATCGGGTTCGACCGTTTCGGACTGGATTTCCTGCATCCCGACAAGCTGCGGCTGGCGGCGCTGATCGGACTTTTGGGCGTGGGTTACGAGAAGCAGATCGTGCTTTCGCACGATTCGGTGTGGTGCTGGCTGGGGCGCGGACTGGACCTGCCGCCCGAAACCGCCAAGCTGGTCGAGAACTGGAAGCCGAGCCACGTTTTCCAGGACATCCTGCCTGCGCTCAGGCGGGTCGGGGTGGAAGAGGAAAAGATCCGCGCGATGCTGGTCGAGAACCCGCGCCGCTATTTCAGCTAAACGGCGCGGATTCGCCCCAGGTTCGACCTACTTGCGTGACGGCGCGCGCGGCGCTTCGGGCTTCGTCATCGCGCCCGCTTCCGCCTGCGCCCTCCACTGATCGATAGCCTCGATCGTGAAGCGCCAGTCGCTTCCGACCCGGAAAGCGGGAATCTGGTTGCGCTTGAGCATCCTGTAGATCGTTGAAGGATGAACGCGCAGGTAGCTGGACACTTCCTGAACCGTCAGCACGCTTCCTTTCAGGACTTCAACTCGTTGCATGATCCACCTCGATGCCTTTTGCCGGGAGAATCCCCCGTTTTCGCCGATTCGTAGCATAATCATACAACGTGATCATCAAAGGCAAGTCCCAAAATAGAATCGTCGGCATACGCGCCTTGCGGGTCTTTTTTGGCGGCTACGGCTTCGCGGGGACGCGGGTTCCAGGCGGCGGCAGGTCAGCGCCGCCGGTCAGGAGGCGATCGCGGAAAGGATCTGGCCGAACTCGAGCGGTTTGGTGATTGCACGGCCCAGTTGCTCCAGGATCACGAACTCAACCGCTTCCCGCGCGCGTTTTTTGTCCAGGCGCAGGGCGGCGAGAAAGGCCGGTGTCCGGGCATTCGGCGGCATCTCGACCGGCAACCCGGCCCGGCCGATCAGGCGCACCAGGCGCGCGCTCTCGTCGGCGCTGAGCCCGCCGTAGCGTTCGGAAAGGGCCGCGGCAACCGCCATCCCGATCGCCACCGCTTCGCCATGCAGGTAGCTGCCGTAGCCGGCGCTCGCTTCCAGGGCGTGGCCAACGGTGTGGCCGAAGTTCAGGATTTTGCGAAGTCCGCTCTCGCGCTCATCCGATGACACAATCGCGGCCTTGTGCCGCAGCGACAGTGCGACCACCTGCTCCAATGCGGCATTGTCGCGGGTGGCGATTTTGCCGAGATCGCGTTCCAGCGCCGCGATCATCGCCGCATCCATGATTGCGCCGTACTTGATGACTTCGGCGAGGCCTTCTCTGAACTCGCGCTCCGGCAGAGTGCCAAGCGTGGCGACGTCGGCGACGATGGCGCGCGGCTGATGAAACGCTCCGATCAGATTTTTGGCGCGAGCGTGGTTGATGCCGGTTTTGCCGCCGAGCGACGAATCAACCTGCGCGACCATCGTGGTCGGTACCTGCACGATCGCGATTCCGCGCAGGTAGGTTGCGGCCGCGAAACCGGCGAGGTCGCCGACCACTCCGCCGCCCAGCGCGAAGACCGCCGCGCTCCGGTCGATTTCCGCTTCGACCATCCGATCGTACAGAGATTCGAGGACCGCGGCCGATTTGCTCGCTTCTCCGGCCGGCACCACCGCGAGCGTCGGCGCAAAACCGGCCTTGCCGATCGCCTCGATCGCGCGCGCGGCGTAATGGCGTTCGACATTGGAGTCGGTGATTAGGACAGCCCGCCCGGGCTTCAATCCGGCATCGCGTGCGATCGAACCAAGATCGTCAAGGATTCCAGCTCCCACGTGAACGGGATGAGAGGCCGGGCCAAGTTCTACGCGGAAGGTCTGCATCGAGTTCGTTCCTGTGCCACGAACGCGTCGATTACGCGATCGGCCACCTGGTCCGGCGCCAAATCCGAAGTGTCGATCGCCACATCGGCGCGGGCATAGGCGGCCGCGCGTTCCGCCATCAATTCGGTGATTCGCTGTTCGAGGGGCTTGCCGCCCTCGACCAGTTTTGGGCGCCGGGCCGGCGAGCGCCCGACGCGCGCGGCAATGATTTCGGGGCGCGCGCTCAGGCAAATCACGACTCCCGCCTGTTTCAGCATCGCGCAGTTGTTTTCGTCGACGAGCACTCCGCCTCCGGTCGATATCACCGCGGGCAGCGGTCCCCCGCATTGCGGGCATCGTCGCGCGTCGGCCGCAACCGCCGCAACCGTCGCGCGCTCGAGCGCGCGGAAGTAGGGTTCGCCGTGGTCGGCGAAGATGGCGGCGATGGGCTTTCCGGCGCAGGCGACAATCTCAACGTCGGTGTCTATGAAACGCCATCCGAGCCGTCCGGCGATCAGATGGCCCACGGCGGTTTTTCCGGTCGCCATGAAGCCGGTCAGGATGAGTTTGGAAGTCATCGCAATGCGGCGGTTTCATCCCTGCCAGACAGTGCGCCGAGCCGCAAAGGCCAATCAGAAGTTGCGGACCTGTTCGAGATAGCCCTTGTAGTTGCGCTCTATTTCCGTCAGCGAATCGCCGCCGAATTTCTCCAGAAAAGCACCCGCCAGCTCGAAGGCGACCACCGCTTCCGCGATAACGGCCGCCGCCGGAATCGCGCATACGTCCGACCGTTCGATGGTCCCTTCGGCTTCCTGCTTGGTTCGGATATCGACCGACTTAAGCGGCTGCATCAGCGTCGAAAGCGGCTTGAATGCCACCCGCACGCGCAACGGCTCGCCGGTGGACATGCCGCCCTCGGTTCCGCCGGAGTTGTTCGAGTGGCGCGTGAAGCGGCGCTCCGCGGCGTCGAAGCCAATTTCGTCATGCAGGGCGGATCCGCGCACCCGCGCGGCTTCGAATCCGATGCCGAACTCGACGCCCTTTGCCGCCTGCAGGCTCATCAGCGCCCCGCCGATGCGCCCGTCGAGTTTGCGGTCCCATTGAACGTGGCTTCCGAGTCCGACCGGCAGCCCGGTGGCGACGACTTCCACGACGCCCCCGAGCGTATCTCCGGTTTTCTTGCATCCGTCGATTTCTTCGATGATCGCGCGCTCGGCGGCCGAGTCAGCCACCCGCACCTGCGATTCCTCCGTCGCGCGGCGCAACTCCGCGATGCTCATGTCGGCGGGGACTTTGGCAATTGTCGCGCCGATACTTACCACGTAGCCGAGAATATCGATTCCGAAGGGCGCGAGAAGCTGCTTTGCAAACGAGCCGATGGCGACGCGAGCGGTAGTCTCGCGCGCTGAGGCCCGTTCCAGTATGTCCCGGATGTCATCGAGGTTGTACTTGAGCACTCCCGCGAGGTCGGCATGGCCGGGGCGCGGGCGCGTTACCACTTTGGCCTCGCCGCGGTCGCGCGGGTCGGCGGACATCCGCTTCTCCCAGTTCTTGAAATCGCGGTTGACGATGATGAAGGTGACGGGGCTGCCGAGGGTGCGGCCGAACCGAATGCCGCTGACCGGGCGAGCTTCGTCCTTCTCGATCAGCATCCGGCCGCCGCGTCCGTATCCCTTCTGCCGTCGGGCAAGGTCCGCGTTGATCTTCGCGAGATCGATTTCGAACCCGGCCGGCGCGCCTTCCACGACGGCCACCAATTCGGGTCCGTGAGACTCGCCGGCGGTCAAGAAACGTAGCATCGGTTTGAAATTCCTGTTTCCCGGCACGGCAAATCGGCGCCGCGCCGGTCCTCTCGATTCAACCAGACCGGGCGTCGGCGTGGAAGTATCCCGCCATCGCCGTCGGCCCTGCCGCGGTTCACGCCCGGCGAGGGCGTCTCGTCGGGCGATCTCGCGCGGTGTAGATTGCGGTCGCGGGTTTTGCGCTTCGATGCGGGCAAGGGTGGTAATCGTTGGAGCTTCGCGCGGCGTCGATCGGCTCGACTACGAGGTTCCGGCAGCGCTGGCGCAAGAACTGCGGGTCGGGCACCGCGTGCTGGTTCCGCTGCGGTCGCGCCGGGTCACCGGGCTGGTCGTCGAACTTTCCAGCGAGCCTTCAAGCGAACCGCTCAAGCCGATACTCGAAATTCTCGAGCCGCGGCCGCTATTCGATGCCGCGCATCTGGCGCTTCTCGAATTTCTCGCATCCTACTATCTGACTTCGCTCGGCGAGGCCTACCGCAGCGTGGTTCCGTCGGTCGCCCGCGTCGAGTCGCGGATGGCTTACCGGCTGGCGGCTCGGCCCAACGAACTGCGCGCGGCGGCGCTGAGCAAGGTCGAAAGCGCGATCGTCGAGATGGTTGCCCGCCGGCCGGCCACGATGAAACGCCTGGAGAAAGCCGGATCAGCCAGGGAAGTTCGCGCGGCGCTTTCGCGGCTCGAAGCGGAAGGAATTCTCGCGCGCCACGATGAAACCCGCGGACGCCATCGCGAAAGCGATGACCGCATGGTCTCGCCCGTCTCCGGCGTGCGCGCAGATCAGATTCGCGGGCCGAAACAGCGCGCGGTTTTCGAGGCCGTCGAGAAACAGGGACGGTCCACGGTTGATGCGATCGCCCAGAGTGTGCGCGGCGCTCGTCCCGTGATCGCATCGCTGGCAAGGCGCGGATTTGTGACGCTCTCGGCGCAAAGCGAAGCACGCAAGCAGCCTCTTCGCGAATCTCCTTTCGACTTGACCGAGGAGCAAAAGGCGGCGGTGGAAGCGATCGCGCCTGCGATTGCCAGCCGCCGCTTCGAAGCGTTTCTGTTGTGGGGAGTCACTGCCAGCGGCAAGACGGAAGTCTATCTGAACCTGGCGTCGCGGGCGCTGGCCGAAGGACGTCAGGTGCTGGTGGCGGTGCCGGAAATTGCGCTGGCCGACGAAATCGTGCATTCGTTTCGCGCCCGATTCGGCCCGCTGGTCGCGATCGCTCATAGCGCCCAGAGCGTGAGCGAGCGATGGGCCAGTTGGATGTCGGCGCTGGGCGGAGAGGCTCGGATCATGATCGGTCCGCGGTCGGCGATCTTCGCGCCGATCCACGACCTTGGCCTCATCGTCGTCGATGAAGAACATGATGCCGCCTACAAGAACGAGGAAGGCATCCGCTATCATGCGCGCGACCTGGCGGTGGCGCTTGCAGGATACTCCGGATGCCCTGTAGTGCTCGGATCGGCGACACCTTCGGCCGAGTCTTATGCGAACGCGCGGCGCGGACGCTACCGGCTGCTGCGGCTGGCGCGGCGCGTGAATGATCGCCCGCTGGCGGCGGTCGAGATCGTGGACTTGCGCCGGATGTCCGCGCCTGCGGCGGTCGTTGCGGCGGGAAACGGCGCGGGCGGCGAAAAGCCCAGGCCCGATGCGGTTCCGTTGTCGCCTCAACTGCTCGATGCTTTGCGCGCGAACCTTGCCGCGGGCGGGCAGGCAATGGTGTTTCTCAACCGGCGCGGCTTTCACAATTTTCTGCAATGCGGCATATGCGGCAACGTCATCGCATGCCGGAATTGCAGCGTCGGCATGACGTTCCATCTGCGCGATCGGTCGCTCCGATGCCACTATTGCGGCGACCGCATTCCCGCTCCGGACTTGTGCCCCGAGTGCCGGGCGCCGGGCTTGTCGGGACAGGGATTCGGCACCGAGCGGCTGGTCGCGGCCCTGCAGGCAACTCTTCCCGATGCGCGAATCGAGAGGATGGACAGTGACACTACCGGGCGGCGAGGCGAGCGGGCGCGGATTCTGGCGGCGCTGCGCGCGAAGGATATCGACATCCTGGCGGGAACGCAGATGATCACCAAAGGCTTTGATTTTCCGGGGGTGACGCTCGCCGCGGTAATTCTGGCCGACGTCGGACTTAATCTGCCCGATTTCCGGTCGGCCGAACGCACCTTTCAGCTTCTAACCCAGGTCGCGGGACGCGCCGGGCGCGGCGAGCGGGCGGGCCGCGTCATAATTCAAACCTATTCGCCCCATCACTACAGCATTCGCGCCGCTCGCGATCAGGATTACGCGCGTTTCATCCGGCGCGAACTGGAATTGCGCCGCGAGTTTCAGTATCCGCCGTTCACGCGGCTGGCGATGGTGCGCATCGAGGGCGAGGAGCCTCGCGCGCTTGCATCCGTAGCCGATGCGGTGGCGAAATCACTCGCGCGGGAAGCGTCACCCGAAGAACTGCGGGTGCTGGGTCCGTCGCCGGCGCCGATCGAAAGAATCAAGCAGCGCTACCGTTGGCAGGTGATGGTGAAGGCGCGGGAGTTGCGGACGATGCGATCGGCTTTGGCGAGGATGCGAGGAGAAATCGGCTCGATGGCGGAGCGTGACGGGGTTCTGGTCGCGATCGACATCGATCCGGTGCGGATGCTCTAAAGGGCGAAACAGCTTTATGGAATCGAATCATCCGATGGTGCCGCGAGCGCGGCATACGTTTGAAGTCCGTCTCGATGACGGCGCCGTAATCCGCGTCAGGCAGCACGGCATCGCCGGCGGTCCCCGCCTCGTCCTGAGCCACGGCAACGGGCTGGCGATCGACGGGTACCTTCCGTTCTGGGGGCCCCTGCGCGATCGCTACGAGGTGGTGCTTTTCGACTTCCGCAATCATGGCCACAACCCGCTGCATCGCGAAGATGCGCATCTGTGGTCGCGCTTCATCCTCGACATGGAAGAGGTTTACCACGCCATCAACCGAGAACTGGGCCACAAGCGGTGCGCGGGGGTTTTTCACTCGCTGTCCGGCGTGACGGCCGCGATGCATGCGCTCAGATTTGGAAAGCGCTTTGATGCGCTGGTGCTGTTTGACCCCCCGCTCTTCCCTCCGGAGGGCCATCCGCTGCGGGGCAATCAGGCCGACGACAAGAATTCGCTGGCGGCGAGGGCGCGGCGGCGCACCGAGCGGTACAAGGATCCCTCGATTCTGGCGGGGCAGTTTCGTTCGAGGTTTCCGCGCTGGCGTCCCGAGGCGTATGAGCTGATGGCGCGCGCGACGTTGCGGCACGATTCGCACGCGGGCGATTGGGTGCTGGCGTGCCCTCGCGAGCTCGAAGCGAGCATTTTTTCCACCAATGCCGACCCGACGCTGTGGAGCCGGATGGGCGATGTGCCGGTACCGATGAAGTTTATCTGCGGCGATCCGGAGCTGCCGGAAGTGATGCCTCCCGCGCTCATCGGCCGGGCCCTGGCAAAGCAGCACAAAATTCCCTACGAGGCGATCGGCGGAACCACGCATTTTCTTCAGATCGAGAAGCCCGAGGAATGCATCGCGGCGATGGAATCGTTTCTCGCGCCGCTCGGCCTGGCCGCGTGAGTTTCCGGCCTACACGAATCCCGATTGGTTCGCTAATCTTCGTGGCGGGACCGGCTCATGAAGATAGTCTCGTTCGGCGACGTACATATGGCGACGCGCAACCTCGAGCGTATGGGCGATGTGCTGCGCGATTGCGACCTGATCATCGTATCCGGCGATCTGACCAACTTTGGCGGAATCGACGACGCAAAAAAGGTGATCGCGGACGTCCGCCGCGCATGTCCTAATCTGCTCGCACTCACCGGCAACCTCGACCGCCGCGAAGTGATGCCATTCCTCGAAGCTGAAGGCATCTCGCTTCACGGCAAGGGATGCGTGGTCGATGGAGTTGGCATCTTCGGCTGCGGCGGCTCCAACATCACGCCGTTCAAAACGCCGACCGAGTTCACCGAAGATGAAATCTACGAGGCGCTGCGGGCGGGATACGAGCAGGTTCGCGGCGTCCGGCCTCTGGTGATGGTGTGTCACACGCCGCCGTTCGAAACCCGATGCGATCGCATCATGTCGGGTACGCCGGTGGGAAGTACCGCGGCGCGCCGGTTTATCGAGGAAACGCAGCCGGACATTTGCATCTCCGGTCACATCCACGAGTCCGCCGCCGAGGACGCAATCGGCGCTACGCGCATCTTCAATGCGGGTCCGTTCAAGGGCGGGGGATACATCGTTGCGCGCATCGAGGGGAAATCGATAGATGCGCGGCTGGAATTTCTTTGACGTCCCCCCGCTGTCCCGGGCATCGCAGTCGATGGGGGTTTACGCGGGCAAGATCCGCAACGCCTGGCCGCTTATCCTGCGCAATTCCTTCCGGTTGCTGTGGCGGTTCAGGCCGCGAATCGCGGGCGGAACGCCGCATCGACCCGAGTAGCGTTCGCCCGATTTCCCAAGTCTATCGACCGGCGTCCGGAAACATGATTTTGTGAGGAATTGTCTCGCGCCACTTTCGGCAGGACTTCGGTTGTCGAATTACCAGGCGATGTCTGCCGGCAGATGCGGTCAGCGCCGCCTCGAGTAGGGGGGTTGCCGTGCCACGGCACCCGGGCGCGGCGACCCGCGACGGCTGCGGAATCTTGAGGTTCGGAGGGGAGTGCGTTCATAAGATGGATCAGGATGTCCAGATGCGGTTCGATCATGTTTCAATCGCGGTCCGGTCGATCGATCGGGCGGCGGAATTTTTCGCGCGCTACTTTCCGATGCAGCCGCGCAATCCGAAGACCCGCGACGATCAGGTCAGCGGAGCGTTTTACTGGCAGGATTTCTGGCTTGGCGGCTTTGTCGTTGAATTCATCGAGGACCTGCCCGGACAACCGGGCTTCGTCACCAAATTCATCGAGAAACACGGCGAGGGGATGCATCACCTGTCCATCGAGGTGAACCATCTCGATCCTATCGTCGAGAAGCTCAAGCGCGACGGCATCCGGGTGGTTGACGAGCAGAAATATCCGAGCGGTTCCGCGACCGCGTTTATTTCGCCCCGGTCAGCGTTCGGTGCATTGATCCAGTTCTGGCAGGTTCCCGACTTCGATTCGCCTCATCCGAAGCCCGCTCCCGACGGGATGGCGCACTTCGATCACGTATCGCTGGCAGTCAAAGACATCAGCAAGGCGAGCGAATTCTTCTCGCGGTATTTCACTCCGATCACGCCGGGGCGCGAGCCGCATGTGTCAAACTCGGAAGGCAATTTCATGATCGGCAACATCGGAGTTGCCGGCTTCAAGCTGGAATTCATCCAAAGTCCTCCCCATCCGACGGAAAACGATTTCGTAGCCCGGTTCATCCAGCGCTACGGGGAAGGGATGCATCACATATCGCTCGACTTGAAGGAGTTCGATGCGACTCTCGAACGCCTCAAGCGCGACGGAGTCCGGGTGGTGGATGAAAGGACCAACAATCGCGGCGAGCGGCAATTTTTTGTTTCCCCGCGCGATGCTTTCGGGGTCCTGGTGCAGGTCTGGGACGGGCTATAGACGGCGATGGCGGGTTTGCGGGCGGTTTTCTTTGACGCGGCCGGAACGCTGTTTGACGCGCGCGAGCCGGTAGGACGGACCTACGCCCGAATCGCGCGAGAGCACGGGCTGGATGCCTCGGACGACGCGGTTGCGGCCGGATTTCGCCGCGCGTTCGGCGCCGCGCCGGAACTGGCCTTCGGGCCGGGAAGGCGCCCTGCCGAACTGCGCCGGATGGAACGGGACTGGTGGCGGGCGGTTGTGGCTCGCAGTTTCGAGGGTCTTGGCCGATTTACGAACTTCGATGCTTTCTTTGAGGCGCTGTTCGCCTTCTTTGCCGATCCCGCCCATTGGCGGGCCGATCCTGAAGCGCTGCCTGTGCTTAGTCGTCTAAAGGACAGCGGGCTCAGGCTTGGAGTGATCTCGAACTTCGATTATCGCCTCTACGAAATTCTTGAAAATCTCGGACTGAAACAGCACTTCGATTCGATTACGATTTCCTCAGAAGCCGGGTATGCCAAACCGCGGCGCGAGGTCTTTGCGGCGGCGATGGCAAAGCATGGAGTCGAACCCGGAGCTGCGATCCACGTGGGTGACTCGCCGCACCTCGATTTCCAAGCATCGTACGCCGCGGGGATGACGGCGGTGCTTCTGGACCCGGGGCTTGACGCCGAGTCCAGCATAACGGATAGAAAGGCTCGAATTCGTTCGCTTGCCTATCTAAAGGAAGTTACGCAAGTATTGGTTTCCGCTTGACGGTAACGCCGGCTTTGTCCTTATTTAGGGCCGGCCTGTTTCGTGCAGATCACTTGGGGCGTAAGAAAAAAATGAATTCACTGTTGGGGATTAACCGCGTCTGGATGGCGCTTGCCGCTGCGGGCGCGCTGGTTTTCGCTGCTGCTGCCGCCAATGCGCAGTCGGTGGCTCAATTGAACGATGAGGTCTCGGCCGCTGTGGCCAAGGTGCCTGCCGCTACGAGCAATGAATCGACGGCCGGACAGGTCATTTCCGAGCTCGACCGGCTCGAAGCCCTGTATGCGAAGGTTGCCTCCGAACCTTCGACCAATCAGATGGCGCTGGAGTCCGCATACCATCAGCTCGAGTCGGGACTCAGCACGATGTACAACACCTACAAGAAAAAGAAGGACGACTGTATCGCGCAGATCGACGCGGGCGGCCAGTGCGACTATTCGGTTCCCGAGCAGCTGTCGCTGCAAGCCCTGTACCCGCTTTCGTGGCTGCGCTTCCAGGGCGCGACTTCCGTCTACGCCAACAACGAGGCGCAGGCGAAAAAGCTGCTGAACGAAGCTATCGACGGATTTACCGAAAGCACGCTGGTTATCGTTGATCCCAACCTCGTCCGCGAGAACCTGCTCGGCCGCGCCAACTGCGAAAAAGAACTGGGCAAGTTCGAGCATCCCGAGTACGACAAGGCGATCGCCGACTTCAAGAAGATTCTCGAAGACGGCTACAGCACCCCGCAGGCCAAGGCCGCTATCCAGGGTCTGGCCTCGACCTACGGCTTGATGGGCAATTCGGAGCAGGCCGCAATCTGGGCAGGCAAGCTCGGGGGCGGCGCGGGGGGCGCGAGCAAGGGCGGCACGTTGATGCTGCAATTGCAGACGATGTTCTCCGCCGAGAACGCCACTTCCGATCCCGCCAAGAAAGCCGCTTATCACAAGCAGATCGTTGACAAGATCAAGGCGGTCGAAGACGACAAGAGCGATTGGGCGGTTGCGATCGCCGCGGTCGGCAAGTACGTGCGCAATCCGGTCGAGGAATTCGGCAATTCTTCTGATCCGTTCGAAAAATGGCTTCTGGCGAATGTCCTTCTGTCCAAGAAGGATGAGAACGGTGCGGCGAAGTATTTCGTCGAGGCCGCGCGCGGAAGCGGAAAGTACAACAAGGGCTTCAAGTACGCCGCCGACATCTACTACAAGCAGAAGCGCTTCGATCTGGTCGAGCAGCTTGCGAACGAGATGGCGCGGTCCGGAGGCTCGGACGCCCAGTGGGCGGCGTACATGTCCTACGCTCTGCCGCGCCAGCAGTGGGAATCGGGCGGGATGAAAAACACCCAGCTCAACGACCAGTGGGTGAAGGCCGCGGAGAACTACCTGGGCAAGTATCCGTCCGGGCAATACGCGGCGGAACTGCGCTTCAGGCTCGGCGAAAACCTCCAGCGCCAGGCCAAATATGCTGAAGCGGCCAAGATGTACAGCCAGATATCCGGCAACAACGAGTACGCATTCACCGCGAAATTCAATTCCGCGGAGTGCAATTATCTGGCCCTGGTCAACGCCGGATCCAGCAAGGACAAGAACGCTCCGGCGATCAATGTGGACCAGCTTCGCGAAGAGGCGATGAAAGATCTCCGCGAAACCATCAAGATGGAACCGGAAGCGGAACGTACCGCCGGCACCCAACAGCAGAAGAAGTTCGTCCATGACGTCAAAGGCCGCGCGATCTTCATGCTCGTCGGGCTGATGGAGGAGAAGAATCCCGATCCCAAGGAAGTTGCCGATCTTCTCCAGAACTACGAGAGCCAGTATCCCGCGATGAGCGACAAGTTTCGCGACGTTCAGGAATGGCGAATTGTCGCTCTAAGCCAGCTCGGCCGTTATGACGACGTGCAGCACGATCTTGCCGCGATCGTCGAGAAAAACCGCGGCAACACCGCTCAAAGCGATTTCATCAAGGAACTGGGCCTGGATTTCTGGAAGGCCGCGCAGGCCGCCCAGGACAAGGGCGACCAGAAGGCTTACCAGGCGAACGCCAGGCTCACTGTCACCGCGTATGATTTCTTTGAAGACCTGGTGAAGAGCGGCAAGACGCAGGCGAAGAACCTGACTGGTACTCTATCGATCCTCGGCAAGGCCTACCTCGCCCTGGGAGATGAAAGCAAAGCCGAGAGCATCTTCAACCAGGTGGTGAAGGCCGACGCGGCCTCGCCGGACGCGAACGCGGGATTGGCGACGATCGCGCAGGCCAAGAAGGACTACAAGGACGCGGTCACGCTGTGGACCAACGTGGAAAACACCGCGGCCGAATCGGATAACCTGTGGTACGAGGCGAAGTACAACATCGCGGTCATCTACGCCGCGCAGGGAAATATCCAGGGCGCCTGCAGCAAGCTGGCGCAAACCCGCGCCGAGCATCCGACCCTCGGAACTCCGGAGATCGCCGCCCGCTGGAACACCTTGCAGCGCAAGATCTGCCTGGATCACAAGTAGAGGCGCGATGCTGAAGCGGATTCACCATGTCGGCGTGGTCGTGCCGGACCTGGAGGCGGGCCTTCGGTTCTGGCGCGACACGCTCGGCCTGCACTTCACCAAGAGCGCGACTATCGAGGAGCAGGGCGTGAAGGCGGCGCTGCTGAAGGTCGGCGACAGCGAGATTGAACTGCTCGAACCCACCAATCCGGATAACGGGGTCGGCAAGTTCCTCGCGCGCCGCGGCGGCGGGCTGCATCATCTGTGCTTCGAAACCGATGACGTCGCGCGGGAACTCGAAGGGGCCCGCGCCAAGGGAATTCAGTTGATCGACCAGCATCCGCGTCATGGCCTCGCCGGGCTCATCTGCTTTCTGCATCCGAAAGCGACGCGCGGCGTGCTGGTCGAATATGCGCAGCCACCCGAGGGCGAGAACTGATGCCGATTTACGAATTCCAATGCGAGGATTGCGATCGTTCCGTGGAAATACTGGTGCGCCCCGGGCACGATGAAGACGCGGAATGTCCCAAGTGTCACGGCTCGCGGCTCAAACGCGAGATGTCCGTGTTCGCCGCGCGCGGGGGCGATTCCGCGGGCATGGCGGCGGCGGCGCAGGCGATCGCATCGAATGGGGGCGGACGCCCCCCTTCAGGCGGCGGATGCTGCGGCGGCGCCTGCGGCTGCCATTAATCCAGAGCCAGTCAAAAAACGCCGCCCCTCGGGGCGGCGTTGCTTTTTCAGCTCTCCTGCCTTTGCGCGAATTCCGCCTTGGCCGCGGCCATCAACTCTTTGTCGGCCAGCAGATCGTACGCGGTCATCGCCAATGCCTTCGCGACCCGGATCATCGCGTCGTAGCCCTTCGTGGAATCGGCGTGCGCGACGAAGCGGTCTTCGTGGCATGAGCCTTCGCCGTGCCGCGCGATTGCGAAAGTCGGATGGATGGCGGGCATCGCGTGACTGATGTCGCCCATGTCGGTACTGCCAGTCGGCATGTCGGGTGGCGCCTCCGGAGCGCGAACCCCAAACGACTCCGTATGCGCCGAGTAACGGCGCGCGATGCTGCGATTGTTGACCATGTTCTTGTAGCCGCCTTCGATTTTCACGCTCGCCTTGGTCCCGGTGGCCATCGCGGCCGCCTCAGCGCATCGAATCACGCGCTCGGCCATCTCGCCGACATACTTGCTGGTCTTGCCGCGAGCCAGGAACATGCATTCCGCGCGCTCGGGGATGATATTCACGGCTTGTCCGCCGTCGTTGATGATTCCGTGAATTCGCGATCCGTCGCGGAAATGCAGCCGCGCCATATCCACCGCATGAAAGGTCTGAAGCACGGCGGCCAGCGCGCTTGACCCTTCCCATGGCGCAAGGGCTGCGTGCGATGCGCGGCCGTTGAAGGCGATGCGGAGATGGCGAGTCGCGAGCGCCGGCATCGTGGACCATTCCATGTCCATCGGATGCGCCATCATCGCGGCATCCACTCCCTTAAGCGCCCCTCGCTCCAGTAGAAGTATCTTGCCGCCGCCGCCTTCTTCGGCCGGGGTTCCCATAAACACCACCCGGCCCGGCAATTGATCGGCGATGGAACTGAGCCCGGCCACCGCGCTCAGGGCCGCGCCCGCAATCAGATTGTGGCCGCAGGAATGTCCATTGGGCAGAGCGTCGTACTCCGCGAAGATTGCGACCGTGGGTCCTTCGCCCCGGCCAAATTCAGCGCGAAATGCCGTCTCGAGTCCGGCAATCCCCCTCTCTACCGTCAGGCCGAGTCCGGCTGCGGCTTTGGAAAGCTGCTCGGCTGCGAAGCGCTCTTCGAACTTGAGCTCAGGACGAGCGTGAATCGAGCGGCTGACCGCGACCGCGGTTTCGCGAAAACTGTCGATGGCGTTGCAGATGGCCTTATGCGCTGCGTCCATAGTGACCTCCGCGATGCGCAATAGCATCAGCCACGCCGATTAGTCCATCGACGCGCGCGCCCCCGTCGCGGTCTCATTCCGGCTGGCGGTTCGACGGCTGGGGCGGAACGATAAGCGCAACTGCGCATTGCGCTTTGCGAAGGATTTCGCGGACCTTCGGCCCGAAGAAGAGCCGCTCGTCGGAAGACCGGAACAACACGCCCATCACGAGCAGGTCGATACCTTCGCGTTCGATCATCGAGAGGATAACGTTTTCCGGGCGCCGGCTCGTATCGATTCGCGTATCGACTACGGCGCCGATTTCGTGCCCAAGCCGGCTGATCTCCTCGACAAACTCGGTACCCTCGGCCCGCGGATAGTCTTCTATCCCCACCCTTATCAGTGGCACGCGGTAGGGTGAGGCTTCGCGAACATGGAGAGCTGTAAGTTGCGAGTTGAATGCGCGCGCATAGTGCATCGCGAGAATCGCTCCAAATCGGGAGAACGCGGCTCCGGTGGTCGGAACCAGCAGGCGGCGAAACGGGGCGGAAGCGTGACCGTTGCGCACGATGACCAGCGGAGCGCGGGCGATGCTGACGAGGCCGTGCAGAACCTCGCCGCCGATGTCATCGTAGCCCCTTAGTTGTGAAGCGCCGGCGAAGATCGCGTCGTAGCCGCGCGCGCTCTCCGCCGCGACCGCGTCAGCTATCGATTCGCCTGAGCCGGTGCGTTGCTGGATATTGCGCGCTCCGGCTTGCTCAGCAATACGCTTCACGCGCGAAAACTGTTCGTCGAACTGCTTCGATCGATTGGCCGCGCGCGGCGCCAGCGCGCGGAACACCGTGATGCTGGCCTGATCGTGACTTGCCAGGGCGGCGGCGAAGTGCGCCGCCAGGTCGGCATTCGGTCCTCCTCCTGACAGCACCAGCAGCTTGGCGCCCTTGGCCGTGAACTGAAGCCGCGACAGCAGCCGATCGCGTTCCGTGCGCTCGGCGTCGCTGGCGCGCTCGCCGCTTCCGCTGATCGCCCAGCTTAGGAGCGGCGGCGTCATCAGCGAAGTGACGACCGCGACCGCGATAATCACGGTGTACATCTGGGGTGTCAGCACGCCGAGGCTCAATCCGATAAGCGCGACCAGTATTTCCATGCCGCCGCGCGCGTTCATTCCAATCGCCACCGCGAGCGATTCGCGCCACTTGAGCCGGCCAACCAGGCCTCCGATACCGCAACCAAGGAACTTCGCGCCGATTGCGATCCCAAGGACGATCAACAACACCATCGGCTCTCTCAGCGTGGAAAGATCGGTCTTCAGTCCTGAATAGGCGAAAAAGAGCGGCGCGAGAAAGCCGAGCGCCGCGGCCTCGAGCTCGGAACGATCGGATTTTCTGAGCCGCGCCGATCCCGCCATCATCACGCCCGCTATGAAAGCGCCGAACACGGCGTGAATTCCGATCGATTGCGTGATCACCGCGCAGATCAGGGCGACCACAATCATCGCCGAGAACTTCGCGTGCTCGATGTACGTGCGATCGTCCACCCATCGGAGCAAACGTGTGACGAGCCGATGCCCGACGAAGTAGCAGAACGCGATGAATACGGCGGCCTCGACCAGCAGAAGCGTGAAAGAGAGCAAACGCACGTCGCCGCGCTCCGCCAGTCCCGCGACGATCGAGAGCAGCAGCCATCCGGTCGTATCGTCGATAATTCCGGCGGCGAGAATCAGCATCCCAAGGTCGCGGCGCATCAAGCCAAGGTCGAGGAGAATTTTGGCGATCACCGGAACCGCCGAAATCGCCACCGCCACCGCCATGAACAGCGCGAAGATGAAGCGCTGGCCCGGCACCGCCAGGTATTGCGGCGGCAGCGCCAGACCCAACACCAGGCCGCACGCAAACGGAATCACCATCCCGAAAGCGGACACCGCGATCGCCGTCCGGCCCATCCCCCGCAAAATGCCGAGGTCGGTTTCGAGCCCGATGTACAAGAGCAGGGTGATTACGCCGATCCAGGCGGTCGCTTCCAGCAGGTGATTAATCGTGGGATCGGCGGGAAACAGCCAGGCATAGACCGGCGGCGCAAGCAGCCCAAGTATGGAAGGACCGACCACCACGCCCGCGAGTAATTCGCCGATCACGGCGGCCTGTCCCCATCGCTTCATCAGGTCGGCGAGCAATCGGCTGATAAGCAGCAATGCGCCGACCTGGATGAGAAAGTGAAGAATCTGAAGTTCGGTTAGGCCCTTCAATAATTAACCGCCGGTGGGACTTTCGCGCAGGCCTGCGCCTTAGAAAGGCTATCACGGCGGCAAACGCTGGATCGAATTTTTCCGTGAATGGCGGGTAAAGCCTTATGTCGCCCGGCGGAATTCCCCAACGTGTCGTGGGCAAAATTCCGCCGGGCTCGCCGAGGCTTGTCAGGGACGGACGCGCGTCAGAGGCTGGGTCAGATCCGGCATCGGTTCCCCTTTGTGCTGCGCATAGTCGCTTATCGCGGTTGCGATTCCCGCCAGCGATTTGTTGAACAGCAACTCGCGATTTTGACGGGCCCAATCGTTGGAGTATTTGACTTGTTCCGCGACCACGTCCTTGAACTGCGGGGCGACATAGCGCGCCCACAATTCAAACGAATGCAGCGTCTTTTCGCGGGTCGCCCATTCCTGCGCCAGCATCAGCATCCCGCCGAATCCGCCAGTGGCTTCCTGGAGCTCCTTCACGCGAGCGATCGCATCGTCGGGCGTGCCGACGATCACGCCTCCGCGCCCGATCATCCGATCCACGGTCAATTCTTCGATAGGCTGATTCGGATATTCCTCGAATTGAAGTCGGGCGCCCAGAGTGCTGATGAAATATTCCTGGATCCAGCGATTGGCGCCCTCTCGGATATCGCGCATCGCTTCTTCCCGCGATTCGGCGAGATGAACCGGAAAGACCAGCCGCCAGTTGCGCCGGTCAACGCTCTTGCCGTTCTCCGCGGCGGTCTCTTCCGCTATCGCCCATCGCTTCTTCAGATCGTCCAGCCCGCCGGGCGCGTAGGATGCGACCGACAGCACGCCGCATCCGAGCTGTCCCGCCGCGACCATCCCCGAGGGCGAGATGGTGCTGGCGACAAAGATAGGCATATGCGGCTGCTGATACGGCTTTACCTGAAGGTGCGCATCGCTCAGCTTGAAGTAGGAGCCATCGATAGTGATGCCGCCCTGCTCGGTGAACAGGCGAATAATCGCCTGTACTCCCTCGACCATCCGCCGCCGCTGGGTCGTGGTGTCGATTCCCAGCATGTGCGCATCCGCGGCGAGCGCGCCGGGACCGCATCCGAGAATGACGCGGCCGCGAGTGAGATGGTCGAGCAGGGCGAAGCGGTTGGCGATGTTAAAGGGGTGATGGTAGGGGACGCTGACCACTCCGGACCCGACCATTATGCGCCGGGTGCGGGTCGCTGCCACCGCCATGAAGATCTCCGGCGACGGAATGATCTCCCATCCCGAGGAATGATGCTCGCCGATGAACGCCTCGTCATAGCCGAGTTCATCGAGCCATTCGATCAGTTGCATGTCGCGTTCAAAGCAGAGGGTGGGGTCCTCGCCGACGCGATGGAAGGGCGCCATAAAAATTCCGAATTTCATCAGTCGCTTCCTTTTCGCCGGGCAACTGGCATTGCCCGAAGCCGCCTCACCCTATGACGGGATGGCGGGTAACACAAGCCGGATTAAACGATCGTTCAATCGGCGCATCTCACTCGAAATAGGTGGGGAACCGCCGGCCCGAAGGGGTCTCTTCCAGGCCGATTCGAATCGATACCGTCAACTCGCGGCCGTCGCGATGCAGCATCGTCACCTCCATCGCGCGGTTGAGCAGGGCGCCGCTGGTGGCGCCGCTCATGAACCGCTTGAGGCCAGCTTCATGCGAGGCCCGATGGCGCTGCGGGATCAACAGCTCAGAGAGCTTTCTGCCAACCGCTTCGTCACGCCTCCATTCGAAGCGTTGCGCGGCCTGCGCACTCCACTCGACGATCATCCCGTCGCCATCCATCACGAAAGCGGGAGTTGCGGCGTTGTCAATGGCTTTGGAGCCGGAATCTTGAGTGCTCATCGCTGTAACCAGTCTATCAACCGCCCTGGAGACTATCATCCTAAAGGGCGAAGGCCGCAATCGCTACGCTCGGGGCGCGATTTCGGGCTCGGCCGCCGAGCTTGCGCGCGGGCCTCGAAAAGACGCGCCTGCCTGTGGAAGGCAAGCGAAAGTCCTGTGCAAGCGGCTCTTCGCTGTTGTCTGCCAGTCATATCAGAACCGACCTTCCGCTATCGTATTGCGCGGCGGCGCGGACCGGTGCCGCCGGTTGCGAGGCGAAGTATGAGGAACCTTCCCGAACTCAGGTTATGGCTGCAGGTCATGCGCCAGGGGCTCGCCGATCTGGCGGATGCGCTCAACGGAGAGGTCAGCGAGATGGACGCCGGCGAAATAGACCTCAAGGAACTGAGGCAATGGATCTTCGAGGACCGCGGTCTCGGTTCCTTCGAGTGGCTTTGCGATGCGCTCGATGTGGACGCGGGCAGGGCGCGCGGCGTGATTCGCGTGTACTGGTCGAGGTGCATGGAAGGGGAACGGCTGCGGCTCGACCTCAGGCGCATCCAGGCGACCAATGGCAGGATGCGCGTGATGTTGGCGGCGCAGTCCGATCGGATGCGGCGCGATCGCAAAATGCCGCCCTCCACCGATTTTGCGGCGATCGAAGAGACTGTGCTGGCGGCCGGATGAAGCGTTCGCGTCGGAGCGGAAAGTCTCGGCTCAATCGCAGGAAGCGTGAAGATCGCGCGATGCGTTTGCGCGTTCACGAAGGAATAAACTTTCAAAAGATCGCCGAGCTGGTCGGCTTCAAAGATGCGGCCGCGGCGCAGCGCGCCGTCGAGCGCGCTATCCGCCGTTTGCCTCTCTATCCCCCGGACCAGTTTCAGCGCATGACCACCGAACGGCTCGAGCATCTCTACTATCTCATTCATCGCAAAGCCGAAGAGGACGATGCCACCGCGATCAAGGTTGCGGCCGGAATAGCGGCCCAGCAGGCAAAGCTGAACGGAGTTGACGGCAAAAAGAACGGCGGCGAGGAAGAGACCACGCGAATTCCGATTACCGCGGCGCGTGAAGTTCTCGATCGATTCAACAAAGTTGCGCCGAAGGACAAATAAGCCCCATCCCGGCCGCGCTCCGGATCTTCACCGGACCCACGATGAAACGATGGCGCGAATCATGGCCGATCCCGCGCTGTTCGCGGAATGCGTGCTGGGCTGCGATCTGTGGTGGATGCAGCGGCAAATCATGCGTTCGGTGGCGGCTACTCCACGCACCGCCGTCAAGGCGTGCCACGCCAGCGGCAAGACGATGATGGCGGCGCTGGCGGTGCTTTGGTGGATTGCGCGCTACAAGGACGCAATCGCGATCACGACCGCGCCCACCTGGGAACAGGTCCGCGACCTGCTGTGGGGAGAAATTCACAAGGCGCTGCCCAGAAGCAGGTTTATCTTTCCGCCGGCCAATCAAACGGAATTGCGGCTGGGTGCGGGCAATTATGCGATCGGGCTTTCGACCAATCGCGGTGTCCGCTTCCAGGGTTTTCACGCGGAGCATCTGCTGATCGTGATGGATGAAGCGCCGGGGGTTGAAGGCGATATATGGGAAGCGATCGAAGGAGCGCGCGCCGGCGGGCAGGTGCGGTTGCTCGCGCTCGGCAATCCCACGATCGCAAGCGGCCCGTTTCACGACGCGTTCACGACCAATCGCGACGGATGGAACACGTTTACGATTGACGCGTTCGACACTCCAAACCTTGCCGGCATGTCCCTCGACGATATTCGCGCGATGCGCCGCGGGCTGCCGGAGGAGTCTCCGGAGTTCGCAGTGCGGCCGCGTCCGTACCTGGTGACGCGGCGATGGGTTTACGAGAAGTTCTGGGAGTGGGGTGAGAGGTCTCCTCTATGGCAGGCGCGCGTGCGCGGGCGGTTTCCGGAGCAGGCGGAAGACGCTCTCATTTCGCTGGCATGGCTCGAAGCCGCGCGGCAGCCCGCCGATGGGAACCACGAGACGCGGCTGTACGGGGGAGTGGATGTCGCCGGGCCCGGCGAGGACGAAACCTGCGCGGTGATCCGCGATGAATCCGGCGCGATAGTCGCGTTGAAAGCCTGGCAGACCGCGGATCCGCGCGGCGACGTGGCCGCATTTCTGGCCGAGTTTCGCGCCCGCCTTCAGGTTGTGAATGTGGACAGCGTCGGGATTGGCTACAATTTCGGACTTCATCTGCGCGATCAAGGACTTCCCATCGAGTTCGTCAACGTCGGAGAAACGAGCCGCGACAGCGCGAAGTTCGCGAACGCCAAGGCGGAATTCTTCTGGGGGCTCAGGATGCGATTCGAAGCGGGTGATATCCGCGGACTCGCCGACGAGATCGCAATCAGCCAACTCGCCGGCATACGCTACCGGCACAATCCGCGCGGGCAGATTCAAATCGAATCGAAGGAAGAGGCGCGCAAACGCGGAGTGAAATCTCCCGATCGCGCGGAAGCGGTGATGCTCGCGTTTGCGGACCGAACGCCCGGAATCATCGAATACTATCGGACGATGGTGGAAGCGGGCGGCGAATGAAACGCCGCGCGACAAAGCGGGGGACTTCCGCGAGTGCGTGACGCGCCGGGTCGAGTGGTCCGGTCCTCCCTTGGCCGGCCGCCGCCGGAGCGGCTCCTTTGACGCTTCCTGCCTGCGCTGTGCGATCAACCTCAGCTACAAAAGTCCACACATCGCTCAAATATCGACAATTCGCTCACGACACGCTTAATCGCCCGTTCGTCTCCCAAGCCTTCAGTCCGAAAAAAATTAGTTGCCGGCAAAAATTCCGCTCAATAAACAGGAGCCACGAACCTAACGCGAGGGGCAGATTTCGAGCCGGGGGAACAAAGGAAATGATGAAAAGAATGTGGGAGGGATGCGCCATCGTTTGCGAACGCCGAGCGATCAGACGACGGGCGATTGCCGTGGTAACGGCGGCCATATTGGCGGTTTGCGCGACGCCGATGGTGGCGGGAGCTCGGCAAAGCCGCGCAAAGAAGCCCGCCTCGACGATCGAAGGATCGGTCGCCGGAGCGCCCAATGTCAGAGTGACCGTAGTCGGCGCGCGAACTTCAACTCGGACCGACGCATCCGGGTTCTTTTCGATGACAGGGAAGCGACTGTCGGGGAACCACGTAATCAGATTCAGGGAGGGCCATAAAACCTTCACGACCACGGTGACGGTGCCGGCGGGAAGCCAGGTGTCACTTCAGGGAGTCGCGTTAAGCAGCGGCGGAACCGCCGATCCCGAAGAAGAAGATATTGACGTCGACGGTACTCTGACCGCGGTCGACTGCAACGCCACGCCGAACACGTTGACGATCACTCCGGGTAATGGCGGCACGGCGGTCGTGATGTCGTTCGATCCCACAGTCACGCAGATAACCGATGAATCCACGGACACCGTCATCACGAGTTGCGCCACGCTGGCCGGCGATTTCATCAACGCCCCGGCCAAAGCCGAAGGCGTCGAGACCGCCAGCGGCGGCATCAACGCGACCGAGGTTCAGTTGAACCCATCGCAAAACAATCCGCAGCCCGAGGAAGTCCATTTCAGCGGCATCGTTCAGTCGGAGAATTGTCCGAGTTCGATCGTCGTGCAACGGAGCGACGGCACTAATGTCACCGTCAACATAGCCTCGTCCACCGAGATCAATATCGAAGACTCGGAGCAGCAATCGCAGGGCACCTGCTCCAGCATCCCGGCCGGAGCGATCGTCAAGGTGGAGGGCACCTCTCAAGGCAGCAGTGTGAATGCCGCGAGCATCGAGGTGCGGCAGAACGAATTCGAGTCCGAAGGGACGATCAACAGCACGAATTGCGGCGCCAATCCTCCTTCGCTGTCCTTCACTCCCGACAGCGCCAGCAGCGCCGTCGTGGTAACGATCGGACCGACGACGATTATCGAAGTGGGCGACAACAAAGGCGCGACCTGTGCGGATGTTGCGAGCGGCGCCGCCAAGGTGGAAGGTGTCGCGCAGCCTGACGGCTCGGTTGCGGCGAGCAAAATCGAGCAGGAAGGGGAGGGCAGCGACGGGCACAGTTCCGGCCGCTGAAGCTCGGCCAATAAGATGCGATCGAGAGCACGGGACGCCTGGCAAGGCGTCCCGTGTTCATATTCTGGGGACGGAGATTTGCGAGCAAAAGCAGCCAGGCGTAGATACGCCGGCTGATGCAGCCGCGAAAACGCCCCCGCCGTACCAGGAAATCAATCGACCGCGACAGCGCGCCGAAAATCCGGCTCGATCCGAAATCGATCCTGTCGCCCGCCGCGCTCGGGCGCACGATACGGCGCAGCGTTCGCACCGCCGTAAGGCAGGAGATCGCATCGCTGCGCGGCAAAGACTGGCTCTCGCCCCAGCAGCCGCTGCAAAGCTTCCGCCCCGAGGATCAATCCAGCGACTGGCGCACCTGGGATTATCCGCCCGGCTACAACGTGGCGATCACGCCGCGCAAGTATGAACCTTACACGTTCGGGCAGTTGCGATGGCTGGCGCGCAACCTCGACTTGTTGCGCGAGGTGATCGAGCGACGCAAGAACGAAGTCGCGAAATTGCCGTGGGACATCGTCGCGCGGCGCGGAACCTCGGCCGAAGAAGCGGAAATCGCGGCGGTCAGGGAAATGCTGCGGTACCCGGACGGCGAGACTCCCTTCGTGGCGTGGCAGAACGCGCTGCTCGAAGACATGCTTGTGATTGACGCGCCCACGGTCTATCCCTGGCCCGCGTTAAGCGGCCGGATCCTGCGGTTCGTCGTAATCGACGGCGCGACCATCAACATTCTGATCGACGAATACGGCCGCGTGCCCGACCCGCCCGATCCCGCCTATCAGCAGGTCATCCAGGGGATGCCGTATGAGTTCTTTGCGCGAGACGAGCTTGTCTATGCTCCCCGCAATGTCAGGCCAGGCAGCCCCTACGGCTTTTCGCCCGTCGAGCAACTGGTGACGTCGGTGGCGATCGCCCTCAAGCTCGAGACCCGGCAGCTCTACTATTACAGCGAAGGCACCATCCCCGACGCTCTGATCGGAGTTCCGGAGTCGTGGAGCGGCAAGCAGCTTTCCGAATTTCAGACCTATTGGGACAGCCTGATGCGCGGAAACCTGCAACTGCGATCGGGCGGGGTGCGTTTCGTGCCGGGCGGGATGAAGGAGGTCGCGTTCAAGGACTACAAGTTCGACATCGAGCAATGGGAATGGCTGGCGCGGATGATTTGCGCCGCCTTTCACGTGAATCCGCAGCCGTATGTGCGGAGCAACAATCGCGCGACCGCTGAAACCGCGCAGGCCGAGCAGATCGAGGAAGGACTCGAGCCCACGAAAATCTGGTGGAAGGCGCTGATGGATCTGCTGATCGAGCGCTACCTCGGCAAACCCGCCCTCGAATGGGCATGGAAGGACGTACGCGATACCGACGCGGTGCAACAGGCAAACGCCGACGCAAGCGACATCAAGGCCGGCATCAAAGCACCCAATGAAGTCCGCGCCGCGCGCGGGATGGATCCGTATCGCGGGTTTGGCGATGAACCCATAATCGTGACCGGCACGGGCCCGGTCCTGCTCCGATCGTTGTACGAAGATGCGAGAAAACCGCGCGAAGACGGCAACGGTGGCAGCTCGATCGGCGAGTCCGGCAATAGCGGTGAATCAGAATAATCTGTGGATGCCGAGGCATCGGATTTGACAGCAAAAGCCGACAGGACGATCTCTGGTTGCGCAGTGAGCAGCATCACCATGCCGAAGTGGGTAATCGAAAAGATGGAAAGCTTCCTGCGCAGGAAGCCATGGGGTCGAATTGAAATCAAAGTCAGAGCCGGACAGGTTACCGACCTTGAGTTGACGGAAAACGTCAAGGAGTCGGTCGCGGGCTAGCGAGTAAACCACAAGAAGCGGCGAGGAGGAGAACTCTAGCCTGATTGGGCGGATGCCCGGTCAGGCTTTTTTCGTTTTATGGACATCTCAAGAACACGATTGGCAGGCGCCAATTCGCGCATCCAGCTCTTTTGTCCGATCGCGAAAATCGAAAAGCAGCCGGACGGGACCGTCTGGGCGATGGGATGGGGATCGGTAGCCGACTATCGCGACGACCAGAACGAGATCGTCGATCCGGCGGCGATGCGCGAGGCGGTCGCCGAATGGGCGCCCTGGGGAAATATCCGGCTTCAGCACGATGCCTCCAGGCCCATCGGTGTGTGTCCGGAAGGCAACTGGGAAATCAAGCCGCATCCGGACACCGGGACCGATGCGCTCTGGCTCAACGCGCATATCGTAGAGCCGACCGCGATCCGGATGCTGGAAGAGGGCGTGCTCAAAGGGTTCTCGATCGGAGGAGTATGCCTTGAGCGCACGCCGGAAACCGTCGTTGGCGATGACGGCGAAAAGGCGCGCGCCTATCGTCTCAAGCGCTTCAAACTTTCCGAAATCAGCCTGGTGGACAAACCCGCGTGCGATCTCGCGACGGTCGAGCGAATCGAGCTGGCCAAGCGCGCGGTGGAAGAGGAAATCGCGATGGACAGTTCAAACGAATCGGCGTGCGAGCCGGTAGAGCTTGCCGCCGATGAAGTCGGGATAATGCGGCGCTTCTTCTCGCGACTCTTCGGTAAGAACGCCGAACCCATCCAGTCTCCGGTGCAAAGGTGCACCGACCACGAGGGGCGGCTGGCGGCCGATGGAAAGGGAGGAGGCAGCAGGCCTGCCATCAACGGCGCAAGGGCCGCCGGACCGCCCCTCGCCAAATCGCTCGGCGCAGTCGCGTTCATCGCGCAAAAGCTCGAAGCCTGGGACGACGACATCGAGGCGATGAACGCGGTCGCGGCGGCACTGAACCATGAAGCGATTCAGGAGAAGGACGAAAGCGGCGCCCCGTCGCGGATGCTCGAGGTGGTCGATGAATTCAGGCGAGTACGGGATCGCCTGGGTCAACTGATGGTTGAAATTGCGCAAGAAGAAGCCGGCGAAATTGCCGAAGGCACGGAGGAGGAAAACGACATCATCATGAACGCGGCCAGGGTACTCAAGGCGATAAACGAGGCGGCGCAGGAGAACGACGTACGCAAATCCGGCCGCGAAATCAGCGCGGCCAATGCGGCGCATCTTGCGAAATGCGGAGCGCATCTCGAAAAAGCCGCCCATCACCACGAACGGCTCGGCTCGCATCTGCAAGCCCTGCGCAAATGCTGCAAGGCTTCGGGCGCGGGAATCGACGAAGCGGAGGAGCATCTGGACCGCGCCCAGGAGCATCACGATGCGATCGGAGAGCATCACGAGCTCGCGCGGCTCCATCTCTCCAAGGTCGGCGCCGCAAATGAACCCGAGGATGAACCCGAAGGCGAAATCGAGGACCTGACGCTCGACGAGATGATCGCCTCGGCGCTGGATTCCGGAGGTCTGCGCAAGCATGGGGGAGCGCGCCGGATTGTGGCCGAGATGATCGCGCTTATCCGCAAGAATGCCGAGCTCGAGGCGCGCCTGGCCGCCCTCGACAACACGCCTGCCCGGCCCAAGGCGCGCCTGTTCGCGGTTCACAAGGGCGATGAAGCGCGCGCGCTGGTCGAGCAGGCGGGCGAACGGGCATCCGCGGCGGCCGAGAGTTTCGACCCGGGCGACCGCGATGCGTTCCGGAAGGTCTATCGCAACACCTTCGCCAATCCGCGTTCGATTCGCGACCCGATGTTCAAAGGGAGCGCGGGCGGCGCTCTGTAAGCGAGGGTCGCGAAAACTATCAACTCGGTTCGCAAGGCAAAGGCAGGGAAAAGCAAAATGGCTAATCTGGTTCAGGATCTGATCGATCAAGTCGTAATCGGCGCGAAATCGCGCATCCTCGACGACCTTCAAAAGGCCGACACGTTTTCGGGCGGGATCAACGGGCAGCAGCTCGTATGGTACGACCTCGACGAATCGGTCCGTTACCTCTACCCGTTTGAAGAGCAGATTCCGCTGGTTGCGGGCAATGCGAAGAAGGGCATTCCCGCCCTTCCTCGGGTTCCGGCGCGCGGCGGCAACGCCACCCACTGGAAAACGGTCACGGCGATCAACGCCTCCAACATCTCGGGGGGAGTTGCGCGCGGGCAACGAGGCGGAACGATCGTGGTCGACACCCACGACATGAGCGCCGCGTTCAAGTCGCTGGGCCTGGAAGCCTCGATCGATTTCGAGACCCGGTACGAGGAAGGCGAACTCGATCCCGACAACATTTCCACCGCGGTCCAATCAGCCCTGCGATCCGTGCTGATCTACGAAGAAAAGTGCGCGATCTTCGGGAACAGCTCGCTTGCGCTCGGTACCACGCCGACGCCGGCGCTTAGCGCATCGACCACCGGCGGATCGCTTGCCACGCAAACGCTTTCGGTGATTGCGGTCGCGCTCACGGGCGAGGGCTATTACGGCTCTTCGGTCGCGGGCGGTGTGCCCGGGCAGGTTTCGCGCACCAACGCGGATCGCACAACCGCGACGTATGGCGGCGGCAGCGCGAGGGCCTCGGCCGCGCAGACCGTGTCGGTAACCGGTCCCACCGGCAGCGTCGCCGCGACGGTCGCTCGCGTGAGCGGCGCGGTTGCGTATGCGTGGTTCTGGGGCGCGCCAGGAAGCGAAGCTCTCGGCGCGATTACCACGATCAACTCCGTCCAGATCACCGCGCCCGCAGCGGGCACTCAGCTCGCATCGGCCTTGTCGGCGGACAACTCGCAGAACGCCCTGGTGTTCGACGGGATTCTGACCCAGATGATGGGCCAATCGTTTGGCGCGGCCTCGGGCAGCTATGTTGGCGTTCAGCCGGCCGGCACCGCGGGAATCGGGACCGGTCTCACGACCGATGGCAACGGCGGGATCGTCGAGTTCGACGCGATTCTCAAGGACCGATGGGACAACTACAAGCTCGGCTTCGACCGGATCCTGTGCAACTCGCAGGAAGCGATCAACATCAACAAAAAGGCGCTCAACGGTTCGCCCGGCGGAGCCACCTCGCTGTTTCGCTTCCAGCTCGATGCTGACAAGAGCGAGGGCGTGGTCGCGGGCTCGCGCGTGGTCGCGTACCACAACAAATTCACGGGCCGCGACCTCGACGTGGTGGTGCATCCGTGGGTCCCGCCCGGAACGATCGTTTTCTGGAGCGACCGCGTGCCCTATGCGCTTTCGAACGTCGCCAACATCATCCAGTTCAAGGTGCGCCAGGGCTACTACCAGATCCAATGGCCGCTCGCGACGCGGCAATACCAGTACGGCGTCTACGTGGACGAGGTTTTGCAGAACTTCTTCACGCCGGCGTTCGGGATGATCACGAACATCGGGAACGAGTAAGGACGAGGCGCGCGAGCCGCAGCCGGCGGGGGCGGGAAGGATGTCCCCGCCGGCGTCTCGTCCGAAACCATCTCACTGGAAAGCGGAGGGAAACCGAATGAAGCTGTTCCATCCCAATTACAGCGGGTCGGATGTTGGAGTGGGCGGAAAGCAGTACCGAGTCGAGCGCGCGGGGAACGGCGGCGTTTACGTGAACGTGCCGGATGAGTTCGGCCCGTTGCTCTTCGAGCACGGGTTCCGCGGTGCCGGCGTGATCGATATCGACGCCGTCGCGCGCGATGCGATCAAGACCAGGGCGTCCGAAGAGAACGGAAAAAAGGCCGCCGCGCGGACCAGGGACTGAGGGGCGTCCGCTTAGCGGTTATTTGCGGAAGACACGACGATGCCATCGCCAGACCCGGGTGATTTGACCGATATCGCGGCCGTGGAACAGTTCCTGTCCTTGCCCGCCGGCAACGCCGACGAAGCACTGCTGCAGAATCTGATCACCGCGGTGTCGGCTGAGATTGCCACCTACTGCGAGCGCAGTTTCATGTCGCGAACCTGCACCGAAGTTAGAAATGGCAGCGGGCGCGACGTGATGACGTTGTTCAATTCGCCCTGCACTTCGGTCAGCCGGCTCACGATCGATGGGGTCGATGTGCCTCCGGCGGCGGATGCGACTTCCGCGGGCTACGGGTTCGATGCCGACCGGATCTATCTCCGCGGCGCTCCGGGATTCGGATCGCCATTCCTGCTCGGGCGTTACGTGTTCGAGCCGGGCTACCAGAACGTGGCGGTCACCTACACTGCCGGTTACTTCACGCCCGGGCAGCAGGCGGCCGGACAATCGCAGCCATCTGAAGTCGCGGCCTTGCCGGCGGACCTGAAGATGGCGGCGACGGAACTCGTGGCGCTTCGATACCGGCAATCGAAGCGATGGGGCGACACGGGCTTCGGCATCGGATCGGAGCGTGTGAACTACTTTATCGGCGATATGCCCGCGGCGACGCGGCTCAAGCTCGATCGCCATCGCCGGGTCGTGCCGATCGAGCCATGAATTCGCGCGAAGCAATCTACGCGGCGCTGTTCGCCCAGCTCCAGGCGATCAACGCGAATCTTGCGCCGGGAGCTCCCTCAATCCAGGCCTTCTCGCGCAGGTTCGTTTCGTCGTCGCGAGCGGATCTGCAGCCGGCGCTCCTGATGACGGAGGTGGGCGAGGAGTACGAGCATCTCGCGTTTGGAGCCCCGGCGAAGGTAACGCTGATTGCGAACGTTTTCATTTATACGCGCGACGGCGCCGACCCGAATGCGGTTTCCGCCACCAATTTGAATGGGCTGCTCGATTCACTGGAAGCGGCCATCAATCCCGTGTTTCCCGGCGAACAAACCCTCGGCGGACTCGTTCGCTGGGCGCGCATCGCGCATCGACAAACCATCTACGACGCCGTGCAGGACATGACGCAGGCCGTCACGAAGGTCGAGATTCGGATGCTGGCGGCGGCCTGACCTAATCGCGAAAGAGAGAGTGAAACCATGGAAGGACTCAGGGAACGGATCAAGAACGCGTTGAAGGAGCTGTTCGAGAAGCACTTCGAATGCCCCGATCGCAACTGGCCCGCCGAGACTCACCGGGCGATCTCCGCAATCAAAAGCGAAATCGTCGCGCGCGTCGAGGCGGAATTCGAGCGTCTCAAGGAACTCGAAGCGGCGGTGGTTTCGCCACGGCATCAGGCGAAAGAGAGGAAGTAGCATATGCAGGCGGCATTCGGCAGCGGCTCGCTGTGGGGTGTGATTACTCAATTTGCCGACGGGTCGATACCGGCGACGCCCACGATCGCAAAGGTCGGCACACTTCAGGAGTGGTCGCTGAATGTCCAATGGGACATCCGGCAGCTCTACGGAGGCTTCGATTCTCCGGTCGCGATCGGGCGCGGCAAGGCGAAGTATCCGCTCAAGTTCAAATTCGCGCAGCTCAACGCGAACCTGCTTCAGGCGTTCGTGTTCGGAGCGCCCGGACAGCCCGTCACGGGTGAAACCCTGATGGCGGAAGATGAGCAGCACTCGGTCCCCAGCTCCGCGCCCTACAACCTTACGATCTCTCCGCCGAATTCGGGGACTTTCGCAGCCGACTGGGGCGTGCGCTACGCGGCGAGCGGCCTCACTCTTACCAAGGTCGCGAGCGCGCCGTCCGCGGGACAATACAGCGTGAGCGGCGGAGTTTACACGTTTGCTTCCGCCGACGCGAACGCGGCGATGCTGGTGTCGTACGAGTACGCGCTCGCGGGTGGCTACACGATCCAGGTCAGCAGACAATTGCTCGGTTCGCTCCCGGCCTTCAAGTTCTTCGGCAAGGTCCTGTTCTCGGGCAAACAGTTGACCGTGAAGATGAACCAGGTGGTCGCGTCGAAACTCTCGATGCAGACGAAGATCGACGATTTCATGATTCCTGAAATTGACGCGGAGGCCTTCGCCGACGCATCGGGAACCGTGATGTATCTGTCGATGGTCGAGCTGTAGGACGGCGTTCGGGGATGTGAGCATGGGCTGGTACACCGGGAAAATCCGAGAGCCGTTGATCGAAGGCGAAACGGTTGCGCTGGCGGGTCAGCCGTTCGTTGTCGCGCCGTTCAACATTCGGCGGATGCGGATGACGGCGGGTGCGCGCTCGATACTGCGCGAAGTCGGCGCGTCCAAACGGCCGGCGGACTCAAACGAGACGATCGCCGCGATTACCGAAATTGCGGCGGTTGCATTGTCCGCAAACTATCCCGACATCACCGCGGCGATGCTTGACGAGCATGAAGCTCTGCGGCCCGCCGATTTGCGGGCGGTCCTGGAAGCGCTGGGCAAGGCGAATGGCGGAGGAGACGAACCGCCGGGGGAAGCGAAAGCCCCGCGGAGCGGGGCATCGAACGCACAGCCGACTGGGATCGCGTAGTGGCGCATTTGTGCGTGTCGCTGGGCTGGAGCTGGGAGGAGACCGAGGACCTGACGATGCCGCAGTTGCGCGCATTGCGCGATTACTTTGACGACCATCCGCCGCTGCATCTGGTGGTAGCGGCCGCATTGAACGTTAAGTCCCGCCGCCGCGCCCAGGAACGGGAAGCAAGTCGGGCGACGATTGCCGCGCTCGATGCGCTGCTCGCGCAATCGGCCGCGGGCGGCGGACGAGTTCGATAAGCGAGGCGCCACGTGAGCAACACCGAAATGATCGCGCGGGTGACGGCGGATACCTCCGGCTTCGCCGACGGGATGCGGCAAGCGGCCGCGATTGCGCGCGACAGCGCTGGAGACATCGAGGCCGCACTGAGTGCCCTTTCGGAGAACGGTGCGGCAAGTTTGGGCGATCTTTCTTCCGTCGCGCAGCGCAGCGCGCAGAACGTAAATTCCAGCCTGGCGGCGATGGCCGAAGCGGGCCGCGGCGCTTCGGAATCGATAGCCGGAGCACTGGCTTCGGCAAGCGAAGCGGGAGGGCGTTTTTTTGATGCGTGGATGCGCGGCGGCCGCAATCTGGGGCTTGAATTTGCCGAAACTGCGCGCTCATTGCTCTCCGAGTTCGCCCGCACCGGATTGCAGGATCTTGTTATCGGGGGCAGTAGGGGCAGTCTTGGAGGGGCGGTCTTTGGGACGCGCGGATCGGGCGGACTGTATGGGCTCGCCGCCGGCGCGTTTCAGGAGACCGCGCTCGAACAAGCGTTGGATCGCGCATGGCGCGGCATCTCGGGCACCGTCAGCGAAGTGTTCAGCGGAGCCTTTCACGCTCTCGCAGGTTCTTTCACGAGCCTGTTTGGAAACGCATTTTCGGGAGCGGCGGCCGGCGCCATTTCAAATTCCGCCGCCGCGACCGTGAGCGAAGCCGCGACGGCGGCGGAGACTACCGCATTGACGGCCAACACCGCCGCAATCGGAGTCCTCTCGGCTGCGATGGCGGCCAACACGATCGCGGTTGAGCAGCTTGTGGCGGTAACGGAATTGGACGCAGCCACGAGTCTGCCTGGTTTCGAAGGCGGCGGAATTGTTCCTTCGGCCGCACGCGGGATGGTGCTGGGCGGCCGCGCCTCGCTCGCAATCCTGCATCCTCGCGAGATGGTCCTGCCGGCGCCGCTCAGCGAAGGAGTCCAGTCGGCGATCACCGCGGGCCGGTTCGGCGAATCGTCCGGCGGCGACGTGCATATCCATATCGGAAGCATCCAGGGCGGCAACCCGACCGACCTTCGGCGCGAGCTGGAGCGATTCGCCGATCGAATCGGCGACATCGTCCGCGATCAGCATCGCGCCAACCGCTTTCTGAAGACTCGCTATTGATTCGCAGCCGTCGAATCGAAGGGCGCGGATGTGCGCCGGCTTGGCGCAACCAGTGGAAAACAGGCGGACCGGCGCCGAGCGATTTGCAAGCAAATGTGCGCAAGTCCATAGACGATAGTCGATGAGCTCGGCGCTCTTTCCCAAATTTCTCGGCGCGGCATTTTCGATCACCAAGGCCCCCAGGTTCAATACACTCATCCAGGAGAGCACGTCCGGCAAGGAACTGCGGCTGGCGCTGCAGGCGATACCGCGATGGGAGATTACGCTCACCTACGAATATCTGTATGCGCGCCAGCGATACCTCGCGGCGAACCAGGTGCCGGATGCTTCGGCCCTGATCGATCCCGTCAATTTGATCGCGAACGATTGGGCGGCGCTCGCCGGGTTCTTTGCGGCGCGCCAGGGAGCGTTCGACGATTTTCTGCTCGATGACCAGGACGAAGATCCCGTCATCAGCGAAGTCAACGGCCTGATCGGGGTCGGCGACGGGAGCACCAGAAGCTTTCAACTGCAGCGGCAGCTCGGATCGTTCAACGAGCCGGTGCAGAACATAAACGGCGATCCGGTCTTGCCGGCGGGCAACTGGAGCCCGGGCCGAATCAACGCAATCAACGACGTAATTCTTCCAAGTTCGACCGCGATGGCGGCGCAGGCCAACCGGCAACCCGCGGTTCAAAGCATAGGATGGCCCTGCAGCTTCAAATGCACGTCCGCCGGGACGTCCGGCGAGATCGAACCGAACTGGAGGCTGGCCGCGCAGGCGGGCCAGAGCGTGGCGGACGGTTCCGTTACCTGGACCAATCAAGGCGCGGCGTTTGTGCTGTACGTCAACGGCGCCGCGCAATCGCCCACTGCGTATGTGTTGTCATCGACCGGAATAGTCACATTCAACACGCCCGTGCCGAATGGATATCGGATTTCATGGACGGGAGATTTCTATACTCGGGTTCGATTTGTGCGCGACACGATCGAGTTCGACGAATTTTACTATCAATTTTGGCAAGCGAAGCGGGTCGAGCTGATTAGCGTGAAACTCTGAATCGCGATCGCGGGCGGCCCTTTGACGACAGGAGGCCGGCGCCTGAAAAACCGGTGCGAACGCCGTGAAAATTGACACTTTTCGCTCGAAGATATCGTCGTTTGGCCCTCTCGGATACTGGCGGCTCAACGATGCTTCGCATATCGGGGCCGCAGATTCGTCTGGGTTCGGAAATGATGGGCAATACAGCTCGACCGCGATTGCGCTGCTGCAGGGCCTCGCCCCGGGCATCTACGGCGCAAGCCTGCCGGGCAGCGATACGGCATATGTGACGCTGCCAAATGTGGACGCCTTTCGAATTCCGATTCTGAGCGGCCTGGTTACGTTCAAGGATCAGGGTACCCCGGCGAACGGCCGCCTCGTTTACTTCACGGGCGAAAGCACCGCGGGGCCGGGATGGCAGGTGATGCGCGCGGCCAGCGGCAACGGCGCGGTTCTGGCGATCGATACGAGCGCGCAACATGCTCAGACGCTGAATTTTCCCGGTGCTCCGTTCGACGGCAATCGGCACACGCTGGCGTGGGGATTCGACGGCGCTTATCTGTACGCCTCGACGGATTTTTCATCCTGGGCGACCGCGCCTTACAGTGTCGGCGGCGGACCGGTCCCCAATCCAAGCGCTTCGTTCCTGATCGGAAAGGCGGCGATCGCGGGGCCGGGATATTACGCAAAGGCGATTATCTCAGACCTTGCGATTTTTCCTTACGTCCTGCAGGCCGCTCAGCTCGATGGGCTTTCGGCCGCGCTCGGGTCGGGAAACGATGCGCTGGAATACACGCTGCTGACCGCGCGCGAACTTACGGTCGCGGATTTGTTCAGCATCGAACTTGCCGATGGCACGGTTCTCAACTGGACGAGCTTCGATTGCGATGTGGTGGCCGGAGCGACCAGGTATTCTTCGATGGGTCCGCGGCTCAAGCGCGGAGCAATCAGATGGAAGCGCGGCGTCGAGGCGTCGCCGCTGGAATTGAGAGTCGCCGGAGCTTCGACCGATGTCGGGGATCTTGGCCTGACCGTCGCACAAGCGATCACCGCGGGCTATTTCAACGGCGCCAAAGTCACCGTCAGCCGGGTGTATAACCCTGCGCGCACGGCTGACGGGTCATACTCGGCGCTGTCGGCGCTGATGCTGTTTCAGGGATGGGTTGGAAAGATCGAGCAGGGGCGCCCGTACGCAAGAATCACCGTCAATTCGCTGTTCGAGCGGATGAATTTGCAGTGGCCGTTCACGATGCTCCAGCCGTCGTGCCGATGGACGCTGTTCGACAGCGGATGCTCGCTGGATCAGGCCGGATTTGCCGTCAGCGGGGCGGTGCAATCCGGCTCGACCGCGTCGAAGATTGCGCATGGCCTGACGAACGCAACCGGCTACTTCGATCAGGGGCGCATCAAGTTCACCAGCGGACCGAACAACGGGATCTGGCGCGTGGTGCAATCCGGCATCGCGGCGGGGGCGGCCGCGAGCTACCAACAGACCGTGCTCAACGACAAGCCGGCGGGCTACTGGCGCTTTGGCGACCTGGCCGGATCGTCAACCGTCGCCGACCTCAGCGGCAACGGTTACCACGGCACGGTGCGCGGCGGCGTTGCGCTCGGGCAGCCGGGAGCTCTGGCGGGAGATTCGACTACCTGCGCGCTGTTCGACGGAAGCAGCGGCTACATCACGCTTCCGATCCCGAAGCCGGGCGCCTTCGCGCAGGGAATCAGCTTCGAGTTCTGGTTCAAACTTCCGCCGGGATCGGCGCCTGCGCAGCCGGCGGGAATTTTCGACACCGCTACGGGAGATCCTTTCACGCTGCGCAACTTCAATCCGGGCGGCGGCTCCCCGGCGTTCGAATGGAAGAGCAAGGGCCAGCCGATGGTCGGCTTCAATCAGCCGGCCGCCAACGTCTGGGTGCATGTGGTGGTGACCTATCGCGGCCAGAACGCGATCGATCTCTACTATAATGGACAGCTCTACAGTTCAGCGACCGCGCAGGGCAACGGCCAGATAGCCTGGAAGAACCCGATCACGATCGGAAACATCAACGGCGGCGCGAACGGATGGTTCAAAGGCTATCTGCAGGAATTCGCGATCTATCCCTATGCGATGTCGGCCGACCAGCCGCTTGCGCACTACGATGCGGGCGTTACGCCGCCCAGCGCGAGCGGCAGCGGAATATTTGTCCTGACGCAGGCGCTGCCGTATGCGCCGGCGGCGGGCGACACGTTCGTCGTTTACCCGGGGTGCGACAAATCGCAGCGTACCTGCCGGCTCAAGTTCAACAACCTCGCCAATTTTGGCGGCTTTCCGTACGTGCCCGCGCCGGAGACCGCGGCATGATGAGCGGTGAAAACGCCCTTCGAGCCGCGATCGTGAGCGAGGCGCGCTCATGGATCGGCACGCCGTATCTCCATCAAGGTCGCGCGAAAGGAGCAGGCGTCGATTGCGCGATGCTGTTGCTCGAAGTCTACGAACGCGCGGGCCTGCTGCCCCATCTGGAGCTGGCCGAGATCGTAACCGATCCCGAAAAGCAGATCGCGAAGTATCCGCCGGACTGGATGCTGCATCGCGACGACGAGCGCTATCTTCGCATCGTCGAACGATTCGCGTGCCGATTGCCGGTTGGAGCAATGCCGAGCGACGGCGATATCGCGCTGTATCGATGGGGACGGACCGTCAGCCACGGCGGAATAGTCGATCGATGGCCGCGAATCATCCACGCCTATTCGCGATCCAATCGGGTCGAGTACGGAGAGGGCGATCGCGGCGAGATAGGAGGGCCGGGTCCCGACGGCAAACCGCGGTTGGCGGGATTCTGGTCGCTCTGGCCGCCGCGCAATAACCGCGGCGCCCGCGCTCAACTCGCAACCGCACTCGAGGAATCGAAGGCTGTATGAGTTTCTTCGCCAATCAGAGCGTCGCGGGCACGCGACCGTCGATTCATCATTTTCGCGTCAATTCTTCCCAGTATGGATCGATAATTCCGATCGTCTATGGGCGAGCGCGCATTCCCGGCATCTTCATATGGACCGGGGATTTCACCGCAACCAAGTCTCAAGGTCCGGGCAAGGGACTCGGAGGCACCGGCGGCTCGTTTTATAACTACTCGGTCTCGGTTGAGATTGCGCTCAGCCAGGGGGCGATCACTTCGCTGGGCCGCTCGTGGCATATGGGCAACGGCGGCCTGAAGCGCCATACCGCCGCGCAGACCAATTCCAACTGGACACTGTTCCCCGGCGCATTCGGGCAGGCGCCGTGGTCGTACATGACGACCAGGCATCCGGGGCAGGATCTTGGCTACAGTGGAATCGCCTACCTCGCGCGCAGCGCCTGGAACCTGGGAACCTCGGGATCGCCGCCGCAGATTACTTTCGAGGTCTTCGGACTCGCGCCTTACGGTTCCGGAGTGTCGGATGCGAATCCGCGCGACGTGATCAACGACATCCTCGTCAACTCGCGCTATGGGCTCGGCCTCGATCCGTCCTGTGTCGCCGACCTGTCTGATTTCTCGAACTACTGCATCGCCAGCAGTTTCTTCATCTCGCCGGTTTTCGATCAGCAGAAGACGATGGCGGAATGGATGAAGCTGCTGCTCGATTGCGTACATGCGGACGCGGTGTGGTCGAACGGCCAGTTGAAAATCGTGCCTTACGGAGATCGGCCGGTCGCGGGAAACGGCACGACATGGATTCCTTCCGTCGGGCCCGTCTATGCGCTGAATGACGACGACTTCATCGCGGAAAAGAACTCGGCGCCGGTGACTGTCTCCGTGACGACGCCGGCGGATCGCGCCAACGTCGTGAACGTCGAGTACGTCAACGCCGCCAACGACTACAATATCGAAACGGCCGAGGCCAAGGATGAAGCGGATATCCAGCGCCTTGGGCAGCGGCGCGATTCACCCAGGCAGTTCCATCCGATTACCAGCGCATTGATGGCGCGATCGGTCGCGCAGCTCAAGCTGCAGCGGTCGCTGTACGTCGCGAACCAGTGCGAGGTTCGCGTGCCGCAGCGATACATCCTGGCGGAGCCGATGGATGTAGTCGCGCTGACCGACGAATACCTGGGGCTGGACGCTTATCCCGCGCGGATCGTCGAGATCGAGGAAGAAGCGGACGATGCGGGCCAGTTGATCGGCGATTCGCTTTTGATAACCCTCGAGGACCTCGGCGCCAACAGCACGCCCGGCTATCCGACCCAGCCTCCCGGCCCATGGGGAGCGGTGGATCAAAACACGGCGCCCAACCCAATCAATGTCAACCCGATAATCTTCGAGCCGCCCGCAAAAGCACTCGGCAATCACGGCATCGCGGCGCATCTCAAGGGATCGCTCGAACTGTGGGTGGCGGCATCGCCGCAGGATGCGGATGCTGATTGGGGCGGATGCAACGTCTATCTCTCGGCCGACAACAACACTTACAGCCTGATTGGCCGGATAAGAAACGCGGCGGCGATGGGCATGCTCGCCGCGCCGCTGCCGTCTCATCCCGATCCGGACACCGCCGACACCTTGCAGGTGGATTTGTCGGAGAGCGGAGGCTCCCTGACCGCCGCATCGCATGCGCTGGCGGATGCGGGAATGAATCTCGCCTACGTGGATGGAGAGTTGATCTGTTTTGCCGGCGTGGCCGCGGGAGCTGGTCCGAATCAGTTCAATCTCGGCTACCTGCGCCGGGGACGTTATGGCACGACGATCCGGAGCCACGCCGCCGGCTCGAGCTTCGCCTTCCTTGGCGCGATCCATTCGCTGGATCCGTCGATACTGCGTATTCCACTGAGTAATGCGCACATCGGACAAACCCTCTATCTGAAGTTCGCGTCCGTCAACACGGAGATCGATTCCGAGCAGGATCTCGCCGCCTGCGCCGCGTACAGCGTAACCATAGCGGGCACGGCGCATCAGAACCGCATCCCCCATCGCCACGTAAAGAAGTACCGGGCCGCGACGTTTTACACCGCGGGCGCATACGTCAAGCCGAATTTGCCCAACGGGTTTTTCTATCAGGCGCAGAACAGCGGAACGTCCGGCGGAGCCGAACCCGCATGGCCGCTCGGAGTCGACGAAAGCGTTACCGATAGCGGCGGCATCATGTGGACCGCGATCGAGGCATCGCCGGAGATCGACGATGGGTCCATCCCGACTTCGGGCCTTGACAACACGCCGATGCCGGATGTGACGGGATTGACCTATGCGATAACGAAGAAGGGCGACATCAAGCTGTCATGGTCGTTCGCCACGCCGCGCCCTTCCAACTTCTCGCATTTCGAAATCCGTCAGGGCGCGAGCTGGGCGGCCGGAACTTTCGTCGATACAACGAAGCGCAATCAGCTTCTGATTAGCGATCCCGCGCCGGGAACCGAAACTTACTGGGTCGGCGCGATCAACGTTGCGCTGGTTGCCGATGCCGTCCCGCAGTCGGTCAGCGTTACGATGCCGTCGTTGCCCCCTGTGACCGGCCTGACCGCAACCGTCACGAAGAAGCAGGACGTTCAGCTCCGATGGACGAAACCGTCGCCATTCCCGGTTCACTTTCGCGCTTATGAAATCCGGACGGACACGAATCCCGGCAACGCGGTGAACCTGGTCGATCACACCAAGAAGACCAGCTACCTGATAACCGATCCCGTCGGCGGCGCCACATATTACGTGTACGTACTCGATTCAGCCGGAAACTACAGCGCGGGCGTTTCGGTAACGGCGACCGCGGGCGCGCCCTACAAAAAGTCCTGGCTTCAACTGTGGTCCGGGCTGACCGCCGATCCGAGCGACAACAATCGCTACCAGCCGGGCCAGCGCACCGGCGCGCCCGTCACCGGCACCGCGACCATCAGCAGCTATGGGGGAGATTGGGAAGTCTCGTTGCAGGTCGAGCTTGGAGCGAATGCGGAAATCGAGCTCTATCAGTCCGACGGCGGCGGCCACGGCTATCTGCTGCAGGTCGGCGCCGTTAGCGGCCGCAGCGCGGCGGTCGTCAGATGGAATGGGTCGGCCTACACCGACCTGGTGGTCGCCTCCGGTGCCTACCCCGCGGCCACGCCCTTCAACATAATCTTCAAGCGTCACGCCACCGGCCACTTCGAGATTTACGTGAACGGCGCGCTGGCGGCGAGCTTCCAGGATACGACCTACGGCGCGGCAGGCCCGCTGTATCTGATGTACTCAACCGCCGTCTGTTACCTGAGCAACCTGGTGGTGCGCGGCGGGCACGCCGACACGCCGAAGGCATACAAGGACGCGAACAAGCGCGGGCTCATCGACTTCACCCAGAGCGGCCACGTCGGCAAGCACCTCGGCAACATCCCCGACGATCCGGCGAGCAGCCGGTACGGCGTTTCGGCGATCGACGGCAATCGCAAGGCGCTGATCGATTTCACGCAAAGCGGACATGCCGGCAAGCATCTGGGCAATCTCCCCGACGATACGACTTCATCCTCGGGCCGGCGCAAGGCGCACGTCGTGGATGTGCTTGCGAACCGGCCCGCAGCCGGAAACGCGGGCGCTCTCTTCCACGCCACTGACGTAGGCGCGAACGGAACGACCTATCGCGACACCGGCACGGCCTGGAAGAAGGTCGGGGTAGGGCATCTCGACGACCTCGACGAGGGCACGGCTTACAAGCGCATCCCCGCGGCCGTGGTCGATAGCAACCAGATTCCCGTCAAGCAGCAGGCGCATCTCTGGAGCGGACTTACCAACGACCCCGCCAACCCAAGGCGCATGTACCCGGTGCAGCGCACTGCCAATCCCGTCACCGGCACTCAGACCAACTCTTCCTACCAGGGCGACGTGGAAATCGCGATGCAGGTCGAGCTTGCGCCGGGCGGATCGATCGAGATGTTCTATCCCGACCCTGCCGGCAACGGCTATCTGTTCCAGGTCAGCACTACCAGCGTTTACGGCATCTGGAAGTTCGCCGCGTCAACCGCGACCTGGACCAACGTCTCCACCACCCTCGAAAACTTCCCCGCCAACACTCCGATGGGCGTGATGTTCAAGTATCACAAGACCGGCGATCTCGAGGTGTGGGTGAACGGCATCGCCTATCAGACCGCGCGCGATACCACCTATACTCCGGGTGGACGGCTCGCCCTCGACTGGTTCGGGGCGCAGTCCTGGGTAAGCGACCTCAACCTGCGCCATGGTCACACCGACTCCCCCGCGCGCATCAAGGATCCCGGCAAGCGCGACCTCATCGACTTCTCGCAGTCCGGGCATCTCGGCAAGAACCTCGACAACATTCCCGACGGCACGAACTTCGTATCGATTCCGGCGATCAACATCTCCGGCACCGGCGCCAACAAGAAACTCAAGAAGAGCGGCATCGCCGCCAAAGAACTCGACAACTCCGTTCTAGCCGTCGGCGCGGTCACGACTTCTGGGGCCAACAGCGCAGCCGGCACCGTTGGCAACCCGCTCGCGAATATCACCGGATGGCCGGTGAACTCCTATTCAGCTTGGACTTCGCTCGTTTCGGTGCCCCTGAACATTCAGAACGTTGGCGATCTTGTCGAAACCACCTGTGTCATCAGCGCAGAACTGAACAGCTACAACAAGGGCAACGACGATGTAGAGGTTCGGGTGATCGATGACCTCGGCAATGTCATCTGCACGCCTCAACTAGCGATCGGAGACTTCACGCGCGTGCAAGGTCAAACCGATCCGACAACCTATGGAGGTGCTGGCCTTCAACTTGACGTTCTTGCGGGCATCGATTTCGGGACAGCCGCCGCGAGCGGAAGCCGCACGCTGACGCTCCAAATACGCGCATATCAGGTATCGACGATTCATTTCACCCTCGTCGTACACTACGCCCGTCTCGCGGCTAAGGATTTTGGCGCGTGAGGTCACTGCGCATGAGCAAGCGGCAGGAAAGAAGCATTTACGCAAGTCGTTTCCGTGTTTGTTCCTGGTGTCTGCCCAGACTCGGCCGTGACCGTCACGAAAAAGACAGCCGTCTGAGTCGGCTGGAGACCCTGAAAATCCTGAATAAAGGGAATTGCGACCTCGTTGACGTTGGTCGTGTCGATATTGCCGACCACTACGGGCGTGAGCGACGCGGTGCAGGATGCGAAATCGACGCAACTATTCGAAGCGACTCCGATGTACCCTTGGATGTGGGCAGTGTGCGGATCGTTCAGAATTTGACCGGCGAGGGCATCCTTGAGCACGACGCTTCCCTGCGTTGTCGCTTCCCACGTCGAGGTAGTTCCCCCAGGGGCGCTCATTGTCCCTTGCGCAACCACGGTCTCCACTCCCTGCGGGAGCGACTGCGTCGGACAGCCGAGATTTGGGATGCTCTGGGTAAGATCGGATGGCGAAGACGCATCCGCGGACAGTGCCGCGCGCTTGCCCTGGCTCGCCGGGCTCCCCGAAGCGACTACGCCCGGCGTGATCGTCCAAATCTTCTTCTGCGCCTTGAGCAGCTTCGGATGCTTCGCCGGTTGTACCGCCGAACTTTGCTGCGCGAAAACGGAACCCGCGCACAGGCCGATAGCCAGAGCCGCACACACTACTCGCCTGAACATCGTGAATCCCTCCCTTTGATGGTCAACCACGGCGGACAGTCTCTTGACGTCGCAACCATCAGTCAACTATTCGACGCGCGATTTCCGCCAATTGTTCACACCATCTTTGACCTCGATCTATCTGCGGCGTCGTCCCCCTGACACGACGCCGACTTTTGCCGCCCAGCGATGGCTTAAGCGCGTGATATCCCTTCGCAAGGTGCTGAGCGATAATGGGCAGTTATGCGCACCCTTTGCGCAGTTCTGCTCATTGTCTGCTTTTTCAGTCCCGTCTGGGCATATTCCATCAGCGGACGCGTCGTCGGCGTCACCGACGGCGATACGCTGACCGTGCTCTCCCCCGCCAATCAGCAGTATCTCGTCCGCCTCGAGGGCATCGATGCGCCCGAGAGCTCGCAGGCTTTCGGGCAGCGTTCAAAGCAGAACCTTTCGCGGCTGGTGTTCGGAAAACAGGTAAATCTGGATTGCGAAAACAAAGAAAGCTACGGCCGGCTCATATGCAAGGTGATGCTGCCGGATGGCGAAGACGTATGTCTCGATCAGGTACGGGACGGGATGGCTTGGCACTATAAGCAGTACCAATCAGAAGAAGCGCCGGCGGATCGGGCAGCTTACGCCGCCGCGGAAGATGCCGCCCGCCATGCGCATCTGGGGCTCTGGAGCGATGCGCATCCGGTGATGCCGCAAGATTATCGGCATGGCACGCACAGCAGGCTTTGCTTCGATTCTTCCGACCATCGGGTGGATTGTGGCGAGCCGTACCAGGGACCCGTCCGAGGCAATCGCCGCTCGCTCCTGTACGATCGGCCGGACTGTCCAAACTACGATGACATCTCGCCGGCCAATCGCGTGGAGTTCCCGAGCGTGCAGGCAGCCGAGGCTGCCGGGTATAAGGCAGCGCACAACTGCCCGTAGCCTTGAAGAGATCAGGCAAGTGCAGCCGTTTCCCGATCGCATCGCCCGGCAGGCAAGGTGGCGGCGCATTCGGCCGGCCAGCCCGCGCGCTTTTCTCAGTTCGTCAGGACGATGCCGAAGGGAGCGCTTCCGCCGGATGGCGGGTTCTTCTCGGTCGATACCGTGCCGATCTGGCAGACGGGCGTGATTGTCGAGGGGCAGGCTACGTTGAGCTGGAAAATCCCGACGCTGCTGCTTCCTTGATTGGCCGTATAGGCGAAGGCGTTCTGGGGATCCACCACCAATCCGGTGGGGGCGCTGACGCTGCCCGACGCGATTGGAGAATTCAGGACACCCGAGTTCAGAATCTGAAACGCCCACGTATTGTTGGCGTTCTGATTCGCGGTCAGCACGTAGGTTGCCGACGAGAGCGATGCGATCGCCATACCTACCGGAACGTTGGTCGTGAAGCCGGTCGGATAGAATGCGCCGAAAGACGGATTCACCGACGTGATATTGAACAGCGACACTACACCGTTGGTGAGATCATCAACGTAAAGAAACGAACCCGTCGGGTCGATTACCATCAGCCCCGGTGATCCATTCGAAGTTCCCAGGCTTGGCACTGCCGATCCGTTCTGCGCGAGCATGCCGGTCGAGGAAATTGTGAACGTATAAATTGTCCCGGCCTGGTTGTCCGATACGTACAGGATCGTGCCCGCGGAATTGATTGTCATCCCGAACGGGCCGTTGAGCCCCGTGATGGTCTGAAGGGACGTCAGCGTTCCATTCGAGTTGATCGACCATCCGCTGATCGTCCCATTGCCGAAGTTTGTCGCCCATAAGAAGTTGCCGTTGGGACTGATCGCGATTTGCTCCGGGCCGCTGCCCGATCCGTCGCTTACTGAACCCGAACCGATTGGAGTGAGCACGGCGCCCGATCCGATCGAATATTCGAGAATCGTGCCGTCCTTGAAGTTGGTGGCGTATAGGTAGCTGTTGTTCGGCGTTATCGCCAGCCCCTTCGGACCCTGCTTCGATCCCGCAGCCACCGTGCCCACCAGCTTCAGGTTGCCGGTATTCGTGTTGCGCGTGAACTCCGAAATCTTCGCGTCGTTGAAATTGGTGACGAAGGCCATCGTGCCGGGGCTGGCTGTGGCCGTTGAAGATGACGTATTGGTCGGCGTCACAGTCGGATAGATGGACTTTCCGCAGGATAATACGCCGATAGTCCCGACAAGCAGCAGCAGAGGCGGAAGAAATGCGAAAATCTTAAGGACGGGCGAAAGCTTTGACACCGACGTCTCCTTCGACAGGCGCGAGGCCCTGCGCAGTGTATATAAAGCCCCAATTGCACGCCAAGGGCCTCAATTGAGAGAACAGACGCGAAAAGCATCGATTTGTTTCATTTGGGACAAAGATTGAGAATTTTATGCGAAGCGCTCACCCGGCGGCACGCGCCCGTCCCGATCAAGCGATAGATGATGGCTGGCGACCAATGTATAAGGGCTTTGCGACAGAGCGCATGGCTCAGACTACCGGCATATCCAGGAGGTGAGACGCGATGGCGACGACGATCAACTTCAAGAAGCTTCCCAAATTCAAGCAACTGCCGATCAAGAAGGGCGCCCCGCCCGAGTCGTCGTGGGGCGTATTTGGCAAGGACGATGAACTCGGATGTCTCAATCTGCTGACGCCCAGAGGCATCGTCGAAGCTGCCAAACTGGTGCGCAAGGGGAAAGTGTTTCGGCTTGACACTCCGATCAACTATGCGAAGCCGCCGCTGTTCAACCGCAATCCGGCCCGGCACACGATTCTCAGCTTCGAGCAATACGGACTGCTCGGCCACGACGACTCGATCGACAACTACAACACGCAGGAGGGCAGCCAGTGGGACGGCCTCGGCCACGTGGGCCACGTCCGCCATCACGCGTACTACAACGGCGTGACGGACGATCAGATCCAGGATGGTCCCGGTGGCAAGCTCAGCATCCATAAATGGGCGAACAAGTTCGTGGGACGCGGAGTATTGATCGACGTCTGCAGATATCTGGAAAAAAAGAAGCGGCCGCTCGATCCTTTCGCCGCGTCCGTTTACTCGCTCAAGGACATCCAGGATGCGCTCAAGGCGCAGGGTACGAAGGTAAAGGCCGGATCGATTCTGCTGGTCCGGACCGGGTGGCTTGGCGCGTACCTGAAGGCTTCCGACGAACAGAAGAAGGCGATGGCGCCGCTCGAGGCGCTCCAGTCCTGCGGTATCGAGTCGTCGAGCGCGATGGTGGAGTGGCTGTGGGACAATCGTTTTGCCGCGATCGGAACCGACTGTCCCGCGGTCGAGGCGTGGCCCTGGGACTTCCGCGACGAAGGCGCGCTGCATTACCGGACGCTGTCGCTGCTGGGGCTGCCGCTCGGCGAGCAGTTCGTGCTGGATGATCTCGCGGCGGACTGCGCGGCCGACAAGCATTACGAATTCATGCTGGTTTCGGTGCCGATGAATCTCGAGGGCGGAATCGCAAGTCCGCCCAACGCGGTCGCGATCAAGTAGCCGCGAAAGGGTCGGGCCGGTCATCGGGGGAGGGAGGAAGCCCGCGGCGCGGGCGCCCCAGCCTGTTCAACCGCCTGCGCGCGCAGTAGAATCCACGCGCCATCCGGCGCCGTATAGGATGTGCGGACGGCATGCTCGTTTAGATGATTGACGCGACCCCGCTTCAGCACGTTCTTGGCATTCATACCGTAACAATCGAGTTGCGCGTCGTCGTGCAGGGGCTGCTGCTCGTCCTGGCGCTGGCGGTGGCGTTCGCAATCAGGCGGCGGCGGCTCGCGCTCAGCTCGACGACTTTCGCCCTGATTGCATCGGGGCTGCTGCTGGATCTCGTTTCGATCGGGATGCCGCAGGCTGATGCGGCGGCGGCGCGGAAGGTCGCGGCCGCGGCGGTCGTGCTGTTCCTGTTCGGGGTGATCCGGCTTGCGCTCGAGGCGATCGATGCGCTCACGCGGCGCGGACGCGCCCATTTTTCCACCATCTTCAAAGATCTCCTGATGTTCTCGCTGTGGGGCATCGTGGTCGGCACGGTGCTCTACACCGATTTCGGCGTTCAGCCTTTGTCGATTCTGACCACGACGACGGTGGTCGCCGCGGTGGTAGGTCTCGCGCTGCAGGAGACCTTGAGCAACATCTTCACGGGCCTGATGCTGCAATTGAGCAAGCCTTTCGAGCCGGGCGACTGGGTGCGCTCGGGACAATTCGTCGGGCGCGTGAAAGGGATCGGGTGGCGGTCGACGACGCTGGTGACGCGTGCTAACGAACGGCTCGACGTTCCCAACACGACCATCGGCAAGGATGTGATGGTGAATTACGGCGACGGCGAGGTCGCCGACGAGGTTTCGGTCGGCATCAGCTACGATGTGCCTCCCAACCGCGCGCGCGAGGTGATCGTTCGGGCGCTGCACGATGTTCCGCATGTGCAGCAGCAGCCTCCTCCGGTCGTGATGCCGTGGGAATACGGCGATTCCGCCATCCGCTATCGCGTCAAGTACTGGATTTCCGATTTTACGCTGGCGGAAGAGATCCACGCGGACGTGGTTTCGAATCTCTGGTACGCCCTTCGCCGCCATCGGATGGAGATACCGTTCCCGATTCGCACTCTGCGCCGCGCGCCGTCGGTTCATCCTCCGGAAGCGGACTACCAGAAGGAGATGCTCCAGCAGTTGCGCAAGGTCGATTTCCTGCGCGAGCTTGATGAGAATTCGCTCCGGATGCTGTTGCCGTCGGTCGAGGAGCGCGAGTTCGGCTCGGGTGAAACCCTGATGCGGCAGGGCGAGGCGGGAGAGACGATGTACATAATCCGCCGGGGCGTGGTCGAAGTTCTGGCGCATGGAGAAGACGGCTCCGATCGGCATATCGCCACCCTGGGCAGCCCGCACGTGATCGGCGAAGGGGCGCTGCTGACCGGCGAGGCGCGCAACGCCACGGTCCGCGCCAAGACCGACGTCGAGGTTATCGAGGTGAGCCGCGAAAGCTTTACTCATCTCTTCAAGCACAATCCGAACACCGCGAATGCGATCAGCGAGATAGTCGCCACGCGGCTGAGCGAACGGATGGCGGCGCTGGCGCGCGGGTCCGAGGGCGACGGCCGCAGCGGCCGCAGCCGCTGGCTGCTCAGCAAGATGCGCGAGATCTTCGACTTCTAGCCTTCCGCCCGCGCCCTCCCGAAAACGCCTTTCCCACTGAAACTCCGCGATCGCGGATCGCCCGCGCGGGTATTGACTACCTGTGAATGGCGAGTGGAAGCGCGTTTGCCAGCAAAATCGCGCGGGCCGACAATCGCGGCGCTGGTGCTCGCGATGGAATTTGACAGGCAGGAACCGTGGTGGTCGGAGATGCTCAAGCGGCACGGCATCCCCGCCCTGTTCGCCGTCATTCTGCTGCTGGCGATCCTGGGCCTGGTCCCCTCGGACATCAAAACCACAAGACAACTGGTCGAGCGGCACGCCGGCCGCGACCAGGAAGAACTCGTGCTGCTCCGGCTCATCTGCCAGCACACCTCGCGAGATCGGGCGGAGATGGACGCATGCACGCAGGCGCTGCGCCACGACCCGGCGGACGAATAAACGATGGATGTTTACGAGCTAATCAAGCGGCACGAAGGACTGCGGCTCAAGCCGTACCCGGACAGCCTGGGCCATCTGACGATCGGTTACGGCCGGGCGCTCAATATCGCGGGAATTTCGAAGGACGAAGCGGAGGCGATGCTGCGCAACGACGTCGCCAGCGTCGAGACCCGGCTCAGGGGGCTGCCGTGGTTCCAGAATCTCGATGAGGTGCGGCGGGCGGCGCTGATCGATATGGCCTTCAACCTCGGCTGGGGCAAGTTGCTGGGCTTCACGCGCTTCCTGTCCGCGATTGGGCACGGAGACTTCGAAACCGCGGCCCGCGAGATGCTCGCGTCCGAATGGGCCGATCAGGTCGGTGTCCGCGCGCGAGAGCTGGCCCGGATGGTCCTTGCCGGAGTGTGGCCATCGCCATGAAAACCTGGTTTGCCAGGCTCGTCTCGGCTGACGATGCGCAGGTCAGCGTGCTGCACGTGGTGCTGGTCTTCGCGATCCTGATGTTTTCGATTCCCGTGCTGTGCGCGGCAAGCGCAGGCTTTGCCTACTCGTTGGCGCATGGATGGGCGATCGCGCCGAACTTCGGAAAGACGGTAAGAGATCTCGCCGATGCGTACGCGTACGTGACCGGATCAACCGGCGTCGCATGGGCGCTGAAAGGAGGAGGGCAGGCGCTCGGCAATCTGGCCGAAAAGCCCGGCGGCAAACTGTGATGGGCATCTCAATGATTTCGCTTGCGGCGCGGTACTGGTGGGCGATCGCGATTGCGGCCCTGATAGCGGCGGTCAAGGTTCAGGATGCGCGGCTTCGCGCGGCGCGCGACGCGCAGGCTTCGCTGCAATCGCGAATCGCAGCGATGAACCAGCAGAACCACGAATTCAAATCGCTTGCCGACGAATGCAATGCGCGGGTGGATCGGATGAAGGCGGACGGGCAGGCGTTGCAAACCAGTCTCGACGAGGCGGTGCGCAGGGCCGATGCGATCGCGGCGGAAGGAGTTCAGGCCGAGCGCGCCACGATCGCGCATCCGCCGGCCAATGACTGCGAATCGATCCTGCGCTACGGGCATGAGGAGGCGGCGCGATTCAAATGGTGATCATCGTGCGGCGATCCCGCTTTCACACTCGCATCGCTATGGGAATTCTTGCGCCGCTGGCGGCGAGCCTGGTCTCCGCCTGCGCATCGCAGCCGGTCATTCAATATGTTCCGCAGAAGGTTGAAGTGCCGGTGGCCGGAGCGCCACCCGAGGTGGCGATTCCGCCCATTCCCTCGCTCGCGATTCAGCGGCTTTCACCGCGGAGCAGCGATGCGGAAATGATGGCGGCATGGGTGGCGAGCGTCGAGCAGCTCAAGGCGGACGACCAGCGGCTGCGCGCGCTGCTCGCTCCTTATGCGCGGAAATCACAGCCGGCCGGCGCGCCATAGAACGCGGCCGACAATTTCGATCTCCGAGGCGCGCACGAACTGGGTCTCGCTTGACGGGTTCTCGCTGATGAGCAGAAAGCCGTCGCGCTCGCGCCGAACGCGCTTGACCAGAAGCTGATTGTCCCGGCGCACCACATGAATCGCCTGGTCTTTGAACTTCGGCTCCGCGGTTGTGACCATCAGGAGATCGCCGTCCTCGATCCGCGGCCGCATCGAGGAGCCCATCGCCGTTATCAGCCTCAGGCTGGAGGATGGAACACGCAGGCGGCGGCGCACCCAGTCGGCGCGAAACGCAAGCCATTCGATCGGCTCTTCCAGGTTGACATCGGCGCCCGCGCCCGCCGCCGCCCGAAGTTCGAGCCGCGGCACCTGGATGAGCGCGGATTCATCGAGCGGTGGAGGGGTCTCGAGCGTGTTGCGCTTGGGGAGCGATCCGAACAGCAGCCAGTCAAGGCGGACATCGGCCGCGCGCGCAATTCTCGCCAGGGTCTCGCTGCCCGGCTTCGAGACGCGCCCCTTCGCTCGTGGAAGGTATTGCGAGAGCGCGCTTGGCGGCAGGCCGGCGCGGCGCGCGAGCGCGCGCAGTCCTCCCGCATCGTCGATCAGCTCGGCGATCCGCTTTGCGACTCCGCCCGTCAGTGTGGAAGCTTTGTTCACAGTTGTGACCGCAGCATTTGCGATGTTCACATATGTGAACTATCATCCGTGGCAGCCGGGATGCAACCCCCTGGGCTCGAAAGCAGCCAGATGGGAGCGAAAGGCGGAAAGCACGCCCCCGCGTTTCTTCCATCTCCGGCGGCGAGCGAGGACCGGCTGAAAGGAGGGATTTGTACCATGATGAGCGATGAAGAAATTCTGGCGCTCCACGATGTGATCGTGCCGCCGCGTCCCGCGCGATCGCGGCGCGTGGTGGATGTGCCGATGGCCGTGCCGATGGGCCGCATCGCGGACGCCGTGGCGCGCGTCGCGCAGCTCGGAGGGCGCGGCGCCCTGCTGTCATTGCGCCGCGACCATCACACGGCCTTCGCTCGGCAACTGGCGATGTTTCTATGCCGCGAAGTCACCCGCGCGTCGTTCCCCGTGATCGGCAAGTTCTTTGGCCGCGATCACTCGACCGTCGTCCACGCGTGCAAAATCATAGCGGCGCGGATGGCCGAGCGGCCGGATTTCGCGGACAAGGTACACGCGTTGAAGCAGGACCTGAGGCAGCATGCCGGACCCTTCTGGGAGAAGGCGGCCTGAATCTCGGCCTCGCAATCACAGGAGACGGACGACGATGCCGACGAAGATGCAACGGCTCAAGGCTTCAGGAGAAATTCCCCTGCCGCGAAACCATTCGGAAGCCAACGCCTCGCTGATGCTGATCGGGGTTCATCAGCGCGCCCGCCAGCGAATCGAGACCGAAATGAACGAGCGCCTTGCCGCCATCAGGCACGAGTACGAGCGGCGCGCGGAGCCGCATCGCAAGGCGATCGAAGCGCATCTCACGGGACTCAGGACCTGGTGCGAAGCGCATCGCGACGAGCTGCTGAATTCGGATCTCAAGACCTACCGCTTCGCATCCGGAGAGGTCTCGTGGCGAATACGGCCTCCGCGAGTCATCGTGCGCGACACCGCTCGCGCCATTTCATGGTACGTTCAGAACCGGCTGCTCGCGTTTGTGCGCCAGCGGGAGGAACTGAACCGCGAGGAGATGCTGCGGGCGCCGGGAGAAGCTTCGCGAAATCCGTTTATCAGGATCGGCTCGGGCGGAGAGGAATTCTACGCGCGACCTTTCGAGACCGAGCTCGAGGAGGTCGCATGAGCGCTCCCGCAATCACCTACGAGAGCATCGAACTGCGATGCGTGTGCGGCGAGCTCACGTTGTGCGTGGCGCCGCGAGCCGTCGATATCGCGGAGTTCCTGCGCGGCGCTTTGGAGCTTGGATGGCGCGAAATCGACGCCGACCGAATTGACGTCGCGACTTTCTGGGATGGCGAGGTGCAAATCCGCCTGTCGGCGACGTGCGGGCAATGCGTCCAGAAGCGCGTCGCCCGCCACCTGAAACGGGCCGCGTGAACCGCGGATTGCTTCACTCGGCGGCGTCGGGAGAATACGGGTCGAATGATATTGCACATCCTCAGCCGCGCCGAATGGGAAGAGGCGCTCAGCATTCAAAGCTATCGCCCCCCGTCTCTGCGCGACGAAGGCTTTATCCACTGTTCGACCGTCGGACAGGTGGTTGAGACCGCCAACCTGTTCTTCCGCGGGCGTCGCGACCTCCTGATCGTTTGCATCGACGAGGCCCGTCTCGCTTGGCCGCTGAAGCTCGAAGCGCCGGCATCGACAGGCCACGCGAGGACGGCGGGCCTGTTCCCGCACATCTATGGTCCGCTCAACCTCGATGCGGTAACGGCGGTGCATGAATTTCCCTGTAAAGAGGATGGAGAGTTCGAGCTGCCGGGCGCGCTTCGCGAATGAGCGGTCGCGCTATTTGGTGAGCCGCATGCGGCCGTACTGCTCGGCTGAGGTGTCGAAGTCGATGCTTGCGTGCTGCGCGCCCACATTGATGTTGCGAAAGGCGGTCTGCAGCGGGCCGGGCTCGTAAACCGAGTGCGCGCCCGAGCCCGAGAACATCCGCATCGCCGCGCGCCTGCACAATTCCGCCGCATAGGCGGCCTGCCACTTCACGCGCATCCGGCTTTGCAGCGATTGGCCCTCTCCCGCCGCGATCAGGCGATCGAACTCGTCGAGCGCGTCATGAATCAGCAGATCCGCGCATCGAATCTCCGCTTCCGCTTCGGCGACCCGCACCTGGGTCGGCGCATGCTCGGCCTTGGCTGCTCCGGTGAGGATGACCTTGCGATGGCGGGTTCTCTCGATGAACTGGTTGAGCGCGCATTTGCCCGATCCCAGCACCGCGGTCGCGACGCTCAGCGAGAGCATCGCCTCCGCGGACACGCGATACAGATTGGTTCGATGGTTTCGGGCGTGGGGGCTTGTTCCGCCGAACAGCGCGCGCGTATCGATCGCGCGATGGGCCGGCACGAACAGATCGTTGGCTACCAGGTCTTTGCTGCCGGTGCCCTTGAGGCCCATGACATGCCAGGTGTCATCGACGGCAATCTCGCCGCGCGGAATGACGACGTGGACGCCGGGGCCTCCGGTCTCCGCATTCGCGCATCCCACCATCACCCATTCGGCGTGGTCGACGCCGCTCGCGAATTGCCATCGGCCGTTGATGCGCCATCCGCCGGGAGCGGCGGCGGCCGTTCCCTGCCACGAGAGTGTGCCCGCGACCAGTCCGTCGCGGCCGGCTCCGAAGACATCCTCCTGCGCCGCTTCGGAGAACGATCCCATGCACCAGTGATGCGCACCCATTACCATCAGAACCCATCCGCTCGAAGGGCACGCCTCGGAAAGTCCGCTGACCGCGTCCGCGAGCGTGCGCAGGCTCAGTTCGAAGCCGCCAACGCGCGCGGGCTGGGGGATGCGGAACATCCCGGCCTCGACCATCGCGCGCATGCTGTCGGGCACGACCTGGCGGGCGCGATCGCAGGCGGGTGAATTTGCCGCAAGAAGGGGAGAAATCGCGGCAACGCGCCGCATCATTTCGTCGTGGTCAACCGTCATCGCGGCAGAATCCTAGCATGCGCGGCGTCGCGCGAAAAAAACCGCCGCGGCGCATATGCATAAAAAGGGCTTTCCGGTATTCATATTCGGCACGGTCCGGCCTGGCGGCGAGACGATGCCTGAAGAATTCGACGATTTCGAAGACGAAGAAGATCAACGACCGTCCCGCGGCCGCCTGGCACGATGGTTTTCGTTTTTGCCTTCGCTGAGTCCGGGCCTGCGCCTGGTCCGCAACATCATCGTCGTCATCCTGGTGCTGGCCCTGGGGTTCTTCGGGTTCGTCAAATGGTCGCTTCGCGCGCCGCGTCCGCTGATTCCGCCGGGGCGCAGCTTCGTTCTGACCGGCGTGACCATCGTCAACCCCGGACTGAACCGGATGCAGCGCAAGACGCTGATCGTCAAGGAAGGGCGGATCACCAAGATCGAAGACAACGTACCGGCGGATGCCGGCATCGTCGCGGCGCGCTACGCGGGATATTACGTGCTGCCGGGGCTCATCGACATGCACGTTCACACGCCGCCGCCGCCCGCCAACACCGATCGCCAGTACTTTTACCTCGAATATCTTTTGAACGGCGTCACCAGCATTCGCGACACCGGCAACAGCGGCTTTATGCTGCGAGATCGTATCGAGACGGCGGATGGCCAGGTGGCGGGTCCGCGGATTTTCACCTGCGGGCCCTACCTGGATGGCGCGCCGCCGGTGTGGCAGTTCTCCCACGTGGTGCGCGATCAGGCCGACGCCGATCACGTGGTCGATCGGCTGGCGGCGAACGGCGCCGATTTCGTGAAAGTTTACGATCGGCTGAGCCCCGAGGCGCTGGTGGCGATCGAAAACGCCGCTCGGCAACACAACCTTCCCGTGGTCGGCCATGTGCCGGAGCTGGTAGCGTTCGAAAACGCGCACATCGATGACGTGCAGCATCTGACCGGCGTTCCGAATGTTCCCCTGCGGATATACCCGGACGTGACGTCGCTTTACGCCGCTCGCGCAAACGGCTGGCGCGATCTCGACGATCGCCGCATCAGGTTTGTCATCGAGACCTCTCTCAAGCAGCACATCGCGCACACGCCCACGATCGTCGCCAATGACCGAATCTCGCGGCTGTTTGACTTCGATCAGCAACTGGTCGATCCGGTCGCATCGGTTTTGCCGCATTGGTACCCCGAAATCGTGTGGCCGACCTTTTTCACGGGCACAGGCGGAGTTCCCGGCGAGCTGCAGCAGGCGATGCGCGTGATGCATGCGCAGATTCCCAGGATGAAGATGGTCGTGCGGCGCATGCACGAAGCCGGGGTGACGCTGCATCTCGGCACGGACACGCTGAATCCCTTCATAGTTCCAGGCGAGAGCCTGCATGAAGAGATGCAGAATTTCGTGGATGCGGGGTTTTCGCCGGAAGAAGTGTGGCGCGCGGCAACCGCGGGCAACGGCGAAGGGCTGCCGATGCCGGATTTGGGAATCCTCAAGGTCGGCGCGCCCGCCGACCTGCTGATCTTCAGGAACGATCCCACGCAAAGCCTCGATGCGTTCGATTCGCTGGAGGCGGTAGTAGTCGATGGCCGGTTCTATTTTCGCTCCCAGCTCGATGACGCCATCCTCCGTTACCATCGGCGCTTCGACAGTTCGATGTACAGGTTCGTCACGATGACGGTGATGCGCGGGGTGATGCGGCGAATTCGTCCACGCGACGTGAGCGGCAAGATCCCCGCCGATGCCGACTGACGCCCGTCTTTGGCGCCGGCGCGAGGCGGGGTGCAGCTTGCTTAATTGCGCCGCTTGCGTGCGTGCTGTATTGGCTAATCTTCAGGCCGATGATTCCCGTGCGCTACAACCTGCGTAGCCTGATGGTCCGCCGTGCGACTTCGGCGATGACCGCGCTGGTGGTCGCCCTGGTGGTGATGGTGCTGTTCATCCTGTCCGGCTTCATCGCGGGTATCCGCGGCACGGTGATGCAATCGGGGGCGAGCGGCAACTGGATCGTAACCAGCCGCGCCGCAAACTCCGAACCGGCCAGCTACGTTTCCCGCGAACAGTACGAAATAATCAGGAGCCGTCCACAAGTTGTTACGGATACGCACGGAGACGCGCTGGTGTCGCCCGAGATGATGACCGGGTTCTACCCGAACCCGGATGCGCCGCCGAGCAAAGTTGGATTCACGTTTTTGCGGGGCGTTCGTCCGGTTGCCTACAAAGTCCATCGCGACCTCAGGATTGTCAGCGGCCGATGGCCCGATCACGGCGCATCGGAGATGGTCGTAGGGCGCAAGCTCGCGGCGCGCTATCCCAATCTGGCGGTCGGCTCGAACGTGCATTTCGGGCATCGCGTCTGGCAGATCGTCGGAATCTTTTCCGACGCCGGCAGCGCGCGCGAATCCGAAGTCTGGACCGACCTGGACGTGCTGACGCAGGACATCCGCTATAACGCGGGGTTTGCCTCGCTGCACGTGGTCCTGAAGCCGGGCGCCGGCGAGGCTTTTCAGCAGTCGCTCACGACCGACAATCGGCTCAGGCTGGATGCGACGCCGGAGCGCGAGTTTTACGCGCGCGAAACCGGATTTGTCGATGAGCTCCGGATGCTCGGGCTGATTGTCGCATCGATTCTCGCAATCGGTTCGATCTTCGGAGGAATGAACACGATGTACTCCGCGGTCGCGCGCCGCACCAGCGAGGTGGGCGTGCTGCGAGTGCTCGGGTTCAGCCGCCTCAACGTGCTGACCAGCTTCATGATCGAAAGCGCTGTGATTGGCGCGGCGGGCGGCGTGGCCGGAATCATCCTTGGCCTTGCGGCCGTGGAACTGACCGGACTTGCGAGCCATCTGATGAATGTCGGGTCCTACATCTTTACCTTTCGCCTGGCCCCATCGGCTTTCGTCGCGGGGGTGGCGGCCGGCACGATCCTGGGCGCGCTCGGCGGGCTGTTGCCGGCGTGGCGAGCGTCGCGAATCGGGCTTGTCGATTCGCTGCGGGCCGCATAGAGGGCAGCGTCTGATGGGCGTTAACTTGTTCAAGCTGGTGGCGCGCAATGTGCGCCGCAATCTGCGCCGGACCATCCTTACTACCCTGACCGTAGCGCTGGCCACGTTTATCTTCACGGTCCTGGTTTCCGTGCCCGCATCGATGGATCGGATTATCGCCGATGCGTCCACGACGCTCAGGCTGGTGGTCAACAACAAGACCGCGCCCTGGTACGACCTTCCCGCCCGGTACTGCGATGCGATTCGCAAGATGCCCGGATGCGCCGACTGCGTCGCGATCACCGGATGGCCGGCGACCTGGCGCAACGTAAGCGAGCCGGTGTTCGCCGCGGGGGCGGGACCCGAAATCGCCGACGTGTTTCCCGACTATGCGCTCAGCGCGGAGCATCAGCGGGCGATCGCGAAGGAGCGGCGCGCCGCGATCGTGGGCGAAGTCCTGATGAAGAAGTACGGCTGGAAGGTGGGCGATCAGGTCACGCTGCGCGCCTCCAATCCGCCGCCGATGGATCTGACCTTCGTCATCATGGGAGCAATCCAATCGCGCCACTATCCCAACACCTTCCTGATCAACCGCAGCTATCTGATGGAGGCGTTCAAGGCGCACGGCATGGGCGACGTCGACTTCGCGTGGCAACTGATCGTGCGCGCCGACAATCCCGATCACGTGGCGATGCTGGCGAAGGAGATCGACGAGCACTTCGCCAACTCCGACGCCGAGACGCGCAGCGAAACCGAGAGCGACGCGCTCTCGACCGGGCTGTCGTCGCTCGGCAACGTGCGGGGAATCGTGTTCAGCCTGTGCGCGATCGTGATTCTGACCGTGATGCTGATCGCCGCGAATTCGACCGCGATGATGGTGCGGGAGCGGATCAGCGAGGTGGCGGTGATGCGCGCGCTCGGCTTCAGCCGCGCGCTGACGGGCGAGTTGCTGTTCGCCGAATGCGCCGTGGTCGGCATCGTGGGCGGAACCATCGGAGCCGGACTCGCCTACTGGCTGTTCTCGGGCGGCGTCACGCTCGGCCCGGTGCTCAACGGCAACGGCGCGCTGTACGTGATGGCGGCCCAGGCGATGTTCGGATTTGGCGCCGCGATCTTCGTAAGTCTGGCCAGCGCTCTGATTCCGGTCGCGGGAGCCTTGCGAATCGCTCCCGCGCTGGCATTCCGAAAGGTAATCTGAAAGCGGAATTCCGCGGAAGCGCAGCTTCGGAGAAGCCGCGCGCCCGCTACAAAACCGGCGCGCGCCGGTAGAATGCCTGGTTATGGCAGAGACTATCGCGGAGAAAGTGGCCGGCGGATGCGCCGGCAGAATTCGAACGCTTATTGTCGGCGCCGGAATTGCCGGCGTCACCCTCGCCGCGCTGTTGCGCCAGCGCGGCGAATTCCCGGCATTGATCGAGCGCGCGTCCGATCTCGATCACGCCGGTTACAACCTCGCACTGTATCCGCTCGGAAGCCGCGTCCTTCACGGACTTGGCCTGTTCGACGATTTTATGCAAGTGAGCGTGCCCGGTTCCCACTACCGGCTCGGCAATGGGCAAGGCGAGATAGTTCACGACTTTGACATGTCGAGCCTGCTCGAATCGTACGGGCCTATCCGTGGAATTCGCCGCGGCGAGCTTCTCGAGATCCTTCGTGGCGCTTTGCGCGACGTGCCGATCCACTTCAACTGCTCCGTCACCGCGCTCGAGAACCGCGGCCGAACGGTTATGGCGACTTTCAGCGATGGATCGTCGGCGGAATTCGGCCTGGTCGTGGGCGCCGACGGAATGCATTCGGAGACCCGCAGGATGATCCTGCGCGATCACGAATTCGCGTACTGGGACACTGGATGGGCGTGCTGGGTCGCATGGGCGCCGGAAGACGTTCTGCCGAAGGCAACGATGATGGAGTTCTGGGGCGCGGGCCGCGGCATCGGCATCTATCCGGTGCGAGGTGCGCAGGGGGTCGTGCTGGCCGGTCCACGGCGCATGATGCAAAAAGAGGGCAGGGTGGGGTTCGCGGAGCATGTACGCGCGCAATTCGGAATGATGAAAGGCCCGGTCAGCGCGGTGATCGAAGCGGTGACGAAAGCGCAGGACGCTTTTTTCTGGGACTTGCACGATTGCCGCACCAGCGAATGGTCGCGCGGCAGGATTGTGCTGCTCGGCGATTCGGCGGCGGGATTTCTCCCGACTGCCGGAATCGGCGCATCGATGGCGATGCTGTCGGCGGCGGCGCTGGCCGACGAACTGTCGCGCGCCGATGCCGCGCATGTCGAGTACGCGCTGCGCCTGTATGAGCGGCGCGATCGCGCCAAGGTCGAAGCTGCGCAGGACAATTCGCGCCGGCTGGCAAAGCTCATGATGATCGAGTCCACGCCGCTTGCCTGGGGACGGGATCAGCTAATGAAGTTCTACACGCTCGACCGCGCGCTCAAGGAAATTGTCGGGATCATGGAAGGCTCGCTCTGATGCACGGGTCCGGCTCTGAGGACCAGACAAGGACGATCCGCACTAGCCGCTAATCGACCTGGGCGTCGAAGTCGGCGGTTTCGATTTTCCCGCCGCGCTTGAACTGGATGAACACTCGATAGCTGCCCGGCTTTGGAAAGCCGTAGGGCATCGATAGTTCCGGCCCGATTTTCTCCGGCATGGCCATCTTCATGCCGTCCGGCATGGTCATCGTCTGTCCGCCCTCGCTCTTGTCGTTGCTCGCGAGCATCATCGCCGCCATCGGCACCGACCCGGACGGATGAATATGCGCGAAGACGCTCAGGTCGCTCCTGACTATTTCCAGGTGCGCGGCCATGCCCATGTAGGGTTCGAGGTCTGTCGCGGGCGAGCCGTCCGGATTTTGCACCTTGAAACGCAGAATCATGGGAACGTTTGCGCGGAGCGGATCATGCTGCCATACGACGCGCGTTCCATCCGGAAGGACGTCGACGTCCTCCTGTTTTGAGGCGTCGAGCGGCGGAAATGAACCTCCGGAGTCGTCGGGGCTGAGCGGAGAGCCTTTGATTTGAGGCAGATCGATCGCGCCCACCAGAGTCCAAGGGAATCCGCTCTCGTCCACCACGTCGGCAAACACCTGGTAGCGGCCGGCATCGAGCGGCGGCAGCGGCGTCTCGAAGCTTCCATCCGCCTGGCGGTCGGGATGGAGATGCCAGAAGCGGTCGAAGCCGGGAGTGCGGATCAGGAACGCGTGCATCAGGTGATCGTGGTCCGGAAGCAGCTTGTTCATCACGCCGTACCTGGCCCACTCCGAGTCCGCGGCTTTGAGGCGGAGCCGATCGCCTTGCACGAGGGTGAGGGAGAGCGGCGGAGGCTTGAAAAGTTTCGTCGTTCGGGCGAACTGGATGGCGTCAGAGTTCCACCATGCAAACGCGAGATAGAAGATTGCGGCCACGACGGCCGCGCTTACCGCCATCGCGATCCGGCCGCTGCGCCGTCTCTTCCCGTCAACGATAGCGCCCGGCGAAAGCCTTGCTTCGCGCGCAGCGGCGCCAATTATGGAGATCGCGCCGATTGCCAGCCCGGTCGTCAGGACAAGCAGGATTGCTCCAAGCCAGGGCGGCATCGCCAGCGTTTTCCGCGCATAGGACGGGACTGGAACGGACAACTCGGCGGTGCCGCGATCTCCGCTGACCTTCAACTCGACTTGCAGCGAGCCGTACTCCATCAGCCAGATGCTGGAGGTGAACAGACGCGGATCGGCGCTGGAACGGGTTGCGATGTCGGGGACGGGCGCGTACTTCGAGCCCGCTCCGGTCAGCCGCGCGACCGAGGTGCTGATCTGGCGGACGTCGTCGGGCGCGCGCACCTGCACTTCCGCCACGCCCGGGATTACCTGCGGAACGATGACGGTTACGAACAGATGGTACGCGCCGGCATCACCTTCATAGAAAACATCCGGGCTGCCGACGTGCGCACGCGCGGGCGACGCGGCAAAGAACACAAGCAGGATGATCGCAACCGCGCCAAGCGGCAGCCGCGAATCGGTCCGGCAGATCATCGAAAGGCGCGGCACTTTGGAACTAGCGCTGCACGGTCTTGAGCCACTTCCCGACCGCCATCCCGATGCAGCAAAACGCGATCGACCACAGGAGCGCCAAGCCCATTCCAGGCAAGAGATGCACGCTGCCGGGAGGTGTGAAGAACCGGTAGGGATTATAAGTGACGTTGGCCGGATCGAAGAAGCCGAAATAAATCGTTCCAAAAATCCGGTTGCGCGCGGCCGGCGACATCAGAAAATCCGCGAAAGGCCATTGCGCCGCGACGAATGCCGCCAGATAAACAAACCCGGCCGCGATTCCCGTCGCCATGCTCCCCCATCGCGCTCCCGTAAACCTCCGCAGCATGTCCAGCGCAAACGCCGGGACAATCAGCAGAAGCGGGAACCATAAAGGGACCATGTGCGTGACAGGTTGGTAGACCGGGCTGAGCTTGGGTTCGGCGGGAAACAGCGGAAAGATCCAAAGCAGCGCGACGAACAGGGCCATGTAGATTGCCGCAATCGTCGTCGCGGACCATCGCGATGCCGACACACATGAGATCGCGATCAGGGCTATCGGAAAGGCGTGGGCAACCGCTTCATAAAAGCCCGCGCTGTGCATGAACTCGATTGGGGTCGATTCAAGGATGAAGAGGGCCGAGCCCGCGGTCACGATTCCGCCGACATAGAGCAGCAGGCGATTGAGCTTGCGGCGATATTCACCGGAAGCGCGGTTGACGTGCGCGCTTACCAGCACAATCGCGCCGAAACTGATCATCGCCTCGCCGAATGCGAGGATCGAATGGGGCAGGCTCACGATCTTGACGTCCAGGCCGTAGGCGGCATGCCACCAGTTGTCGAAGGGCGCCGACGTGAGCATCGCAACTCCGCCCCACGCCGCGATGAAGCATCCGAGAGGTCCGCGAAACCCCCATACCGATACGGACGCATCCCGCGGCTGCTCAGCCGATCCGAACGTGGTAGCGAGAATCGTGTAGCCGCTGGCGATGCCGGCCAGGATTCCGGCCAGATAGACCATCATGTGCGCGGGCGTCCAGAACGTATCGCGGCCGATCGAGATGTGCCACGAGATGTCCCAGTAGCCGCCGAACCAATCGCAGGTCGCTGCGGCGGCCAGGCACCATACATACCAGGGAATCGCGGCCACGCGCTCGGCCGCGGTCGGGATGGTGGCGGATACGGGCCGAGCTTCGAAGACGGAGGGTCGTGATATGGCGGTTTCCACCCTGGCTCTCCTTTCCCGCGCGGGCAGGTACTTCGATCGAGCTATATCACTGTATGGAACGCGTGGACATCGCGCGAGGCCGCAAAACTCGGCCATTCCAGCCAGTAGCAGGTTCAACCGTCCTTGCGGGATTCGAGGAGAGTCAGACCAGCAGACCGATCGCGTCGCCTACTAGGCGGAACGGAAACAGGATGATAGTCCCAATCGCGTGAAAGGTCGCTCCGAGCACGCTGTCCGGCTCATCATCCTTGGTCGTGGTGGTTGTAGTGGTCGTGGTGGTGACCGGCGCTTGCGATTCGGTGGTGGTGGTTTCCTGTTTGGTCGTGGTTGTTTCCGAGTGGCTCGAACACCCTTGAATCGCCATCGGGCCGACCAAGGCAACAAGCAGCGCGACAATTGGCAAAATCCGGACTTTCATTCCATCCCCTCACTTTAGGCCACCAACCGGAAGTCTGTACGAGCGATCGTTTCAAAAGACACTCTCGGTTCGAGGCGCAGCAAGACTTGTACCGCTAACAGGGCAGGATGGACTGCGGAGAGCAGAACAGCGAAGGAGCCATTTTTCTTGCCAAACAGCTTCGTGAGCCAGGCGAGGATATTGTCATTCGCATGGCAATAATTGTAAAAGTTACAGACCTGTCGTTTCCGGGTCCGAAAATCACGCAACCAAGGTTAGTGCCGTTGGCGAGAATCGCTTAGGGATCGGTCGCTGAACAGCCGGCTGTGCATCTCCGCTTCGCCCCGCCACCCGGGGGATTGCTGAGGGGCAGGCCGCAGTGTTCCCCGAAGGGAGGAAATCAAATGACAACTTTTTGTAAGAAAATATTGCCGCTGGGATGCGCGTTGGTTCTCGCAGGATGTGCCGGCGCGACGGTCTCCCAGGAAAGCACCAGTGCTCCAGTCACCAACGCGCGGCCGCAGCAGATTGTCGTCTATCCATTTGCAACCAATCCGTCCGAAGTGACCCTTAACCAGGGACCTCTCCAGCGAGTGTTCCGGAACGTTTCCGGCGCCAACGCTGACGCCGAGCAGAGCAAGATTGCCGATGAGACCGCGGAAGACGTCTGCCAGCAGGTAGCGGCGGCCTTGAACCAGAAAGGTTACAGCGCCCTTTGCCAAAAGCGGGGAGTTCCGGCCGGAACAGGAAACATCCTCGTCATCGATGGCCAGTTTACGAAGATAGACGAAGGCAATACCGCGCGCCGCCTGGTGATCGGATTTGGCGCCGGGGCTGCCAGCCTCGATACCAGCGTCTATGTGGTGCAGCCCGCGCCTGACGGCGGCCAGCGCCAGATTCTATCCTTCGATACGCATGCCGATAGCGGAAAGATGCCGGGCGCCGCCGTCACAGGGCCGGTTGGAGCGGCGGGTGGCGCCAGTGCCGGCGTGGCTGCCGGCGCGAGCGTCGCGATGGGCGGCGCTAAGACGTATTCTTCTTCGATGGGCTACCTGGGCGGCAAGACGGCCGACCAGATCGTGCAGTCGCTGGTGAACTACTTTGCCGCGCAGGGCTGGGCTTCCTGATCCCGCCCGCGCGGCTCAGGCCAGAATTTGCGACAGATGCTCGATCAGGCGCGGCGCGTCGGGCGGAAATGATCGGTACCCGATATAGCCGTCCGGTCGGATGATGTACGCGCACGCTCCTGCGGCGTGAAACGCACGATGGAGCAATTCGCCGTTGTCGAAGATGGTTTCGCCGTCCCATCCCACCGGCGCGGGCGTATTGCCTTGGGTTACGAGATAGGCCGTCACATTGGCGGCGAATTTCGCTGACACCTGCTTGCCCGCGGAAACCAGCCGCGCCATATCGTCCGCGCTCGGCTGCGCGCCCGATATCAGCAAAAGCTTGTGCGTATCGCCGCGAAGCAGGTCGAAAAGGCGAAGCGGCTTGCCGTCGCGCGATCTAAGCCGGGCCGCATCGGGAGCGCGGTCGCCCGCGCGAGGACCGCCGATGACCGCGGCGATCGCGCCATACAGACCTTCGTTGTATTCGCCGACGATCGGGCTCTGGCGATAGTTCACCGCAAGTTGCGACATCTCCCGTCGTGCCACGCTTTCAAAGATCTCGCTCGATGACAGGGCGGAAATGATGCGATTGCGAATCGCGGCGGCGACCGGATTTCTGAGCTCCATCACCTGCGTCATCGTGTCGGTCATCCGGAGCACCTGCCGTCCGACTTCGTGCCGTTCGGGTGCGTAGCTGTCGAGCAGCGCGGGCTTTGCCGCGCCTTTGAGAGTCAACGCGAGCTTCCACGCCAGGTTGTACGCGTCCTGCAGGCCGGTATTCATGCCCTGTCCGCCGAAGGGCGAATGGATATGGGCGGCATCGCCGGCAAGGAACACCCGGCCGATACGGTAGGAGACCGCCTGACGGCGATGGATCTTGAAATAGGCGGTCCACTTTGGATCGTGCAGCCGGATCGGGAAGTGGCACTGCTCGTCAACGATCTTCTGCAGATCCTCGACCGACGGATCGCCCGCCCGCACCTCGTCGACATCCGCGATCATCCGGTAGCGCCCGTGGGTGATTGGGAAGAAGAAGATGACTCCCTTCTCGCTGGCGAAGCCGCAAATCTCGTCGTCCGGCATGCTGGAATCCGCCGTGATGTCCGCGAGCGCGAAGTTTTCTTCGTATTCCTTTCCTTCGAACGGTACGTTCAGTACGTGGCGCACGGTGCTATGCGCCCCGTCGCAGCCGATCACATATTCGGCTCGGCATTGCTCCTCGCGTCCATCCGCCGTTCGCAGCGTTGCAGTCACACAATCGGCATCCTGGACGAGAGATACCAGTTCGACCGGCCGTTCGGCCTTGAGCCCCAGGCTTTCCAGATGGTTATCGAGCAGCCGCTCGGTTTCATCCTGCGGGAGCATCAGCGCGTAGTCATACCTGCTGTCGAGGCCATCAAACAGAAAATGAGTGATACGCTTGCCGTCGGCATACAGGCTTCCGCCAGGAGCCTTGACTCCTGCGGTGACGAAGCGATCGACGATGCCGATGCTTTCGAAAATCTCGAGAGTACGGGCGTGCAGCGCGAGTGCTTTGGAGAGTTTGGAAGGCTGCGGCAACTTATCGATGACGCGGCAAGCGATGGACCGGCGCGCCATCTCCGATGCCGCCATCAGACCAGTTGGGCCCGCGCCGACCACCAGCACTCGCACGTCGATTGCCTTTTGGGAATCGCTCATTTTAACCCCTTGTCCTTGGGCGAACTTCGCACGCCTACCTTTCTCACGGCAAATTCCCTTATGTCAACGCATCGGAAGCTGGATGCTTCGAGAGTTCATCAAGGGAGTTTCAGAATTCATCGAAAAATCGATTGCCTGCAACAAATTCGATCGCATCATCCAATCGTTCGGGACACTTCTGTGACAGCCCCGGGATGATCCAGATGGTGCGGGTTCATCTATGAACAACCTACAGCTTGCGGGAGAAAGATTCGCCTTGCGCGACGGCGAGGCGCTTCGGATGCAAGGTTTCATCGTGTACGTCCGGGGCCGAGTCAGCGTTGTGCCCGGAGACGGATATCTGACCACGCGCCGATTCGTCTTCTGCCGCAAGCCGCGGCTGCCGATGGGACTCGGCCGGTTCCTTCGCGGCAAGAAAATCGTGTTCGCATTCGCGCTCGAAGAACTCCAGTCGGTGACTCAGCAAAAGCACGGCTTCAGCAGGATGCATGTGTTTCGGCTGCGCAACACCGCCGAATTCGGAATCCAGTTCGGATCGCGGCGCGAGGCATGGCTGCTGGCGTTGGGCGCCGCGATAAGACAGATTCGCCCGGGAGTCGCGCCCCGCTATCGCAAGGAGCTGATCGAATTCGCGTAGAGCCGGGCGCGCCGAAGCGCGGCGCGCTGGCAAACGTTACTTCGCCGGCTGCGGCATCGGCCTGATCGGCCGATCGACCGTAACGGCTGTTGCGACTGCGTCGATGCTGTAGCGGATGCGGTAGAACGTGAGCTGCTTGCGCAGCGCTTCGAGGCGGGGCGAATCGGCGGCGCTTGCCGCGCTGTGGGAAAAGAACCGCGGTCCGACGCCCGGATTCACGAATTTGCCCCCGTCAGGGAAGAATGCATAAAGCGCTTCCATCCGTTCGTCTCCCAGGTCCAGAACCGCATCGGGCGGTCCCAGAACTGATTCGACCTCCGAGCGCGGCACCCCGGGTTTCGCTACCGCCGGATTGAACCTTATCGAGAAGTCTTCAAGCTCCGCATCGCGCGCCCTGGCGTCCTGCCGCGCTCCCGCCGTGGAGGACGGCGGCGGCTGCGGCGGGCGCGAGAGCCCGGAGCATCCGGCGACCATCAGCAACGGGATTATCGCGGAGATTGGCGAAAGGCCGGCGCGCTGCTCAGCCGATCGCCGTCTTGCGCTCCGATTCGCGAACGGCCGAGCCATCGGCGGAAATCCCACGCCTGCGGAAGAAAAGTTCGTACATCGATCCTTTGCCGTGCTCGCGCTCGATCTCGCGAATCACGAAGTAGGCGGCAAAGACAATCGCGACGCACAGCATCGTTCCAAGAAAACGGTCGCGATTGATCCGATGGAAAAAGAACGCGATTCCGTCCGCGAGCGAGCCGGTTTCGCGATAGCCGTGGATTACGCGCTCAACAATTCCGAACATCAACACCACGAGGACATAGATCACCGTCTTGCCGACCACCGCATAGACGCGCGGAAGGTGCCGCAAACGGGCGTAGTCGCGATGGTCCAGAACGATGACGGCTTTCGCGGCCAGCAACGCGCCGATTACGGCCGCCGGCACCGGGGAGAAGCCGATATCGTACTGCGCGAGAAAGAGCTTGATGACGAGCAGGACGAGCAAAAACCCGATCAGGAAAAACAGAAAAGCGGGCGCGGTGGAGATTACTTCCTCGGCTATTCTCTTCGACACTCGCGCCGCCGTCGAAAACATGCCGCGCGGCTCGGTCGCGCCGGACTGTACGCTCGTGGGTTCCACTTGGGCCAGGTCGCCGACGTATAGCACAGGCGCCGAAAGGAATCAGCCGCGAGAACCCAGCGCCCGGTCAGGCATCGTGAGAGCTTCGCGTGCCGAGCAGATAAATTCCGCCCGCGATTTGCATCGAGAGCAGCATCGCGAACACCAGCCCGCCGATCACCGCTACGCTGAGCGGTTGCTGGACCTTTGCTCCCGCGCCCAGTCCGAGCGCCAGGGGGAGCAATCCCGCGGCGGTCGCCAGCGTGGTCATCAGGATGGGGCGCAGGCGAATTTTCGCCGCCGCCATCAGCGCGGCGGCGGGAGTCGTGCCGGCGGCGACATCGCGTTCCGCGTGATCGAGGAGGAGGATTCCGTTTTTCGCGGTAATTCCGGCGACCATGATTATTCCCATGAAGGACGAGATGTTAAGCGTGATGCCGGCCAGCACGAGCGCGGCGAAGCTGCCCGCCAGGCACAGAAGCGCCGCCGTCATGCATCCGATCGCCGGCGTAATCCTGCGGAACTCCCACACCAGCACCAGGAACATCAGGGCAATCCCCGCAATCAGCACCATCGAAAGCTCGTGGAACGCCTCTTCCTGCTGCGCGTAGAGGCCTCCATATTCGATCGACACCCCGGCCGGAAGCATCATCGCGCCGATGCTCCCGCGCACGCGCGCCATCGCGGTTCCGAGGTCGATATTCGAAAGCCGCGCCGTGACGTGGATGACGAGCCGCAGTCTTTCGCGATCGATTTCGGCGCGCTCGCCAAGGTAGTTGAACCGGGCCACGGCCGAGAGCGGGACATGACCGTTGCCCGAAGTCCGAAGCAATATTTCCGACAGGGAACTCAGACTGCGATGGAACGAGTCGGGGTAGCGCACGCGCACCGCCACCAGGCGATCGTTCGCGAGCACGTTCGTGGCGACCTTGCCCTCGACCGCCGCCCGGAGCGCATCGTAGATGTCGGAAGCGTTGAGCCCGTAGCGCGCGGCCGCTGCCTCATCGACGACAATCTCCTGCTGGGGGTTGCTCAGCACCACGCCGTCAAAGACGTCCACGAGGCCCGGAATCGAGCGCAACCGCGCGGCCACCAGGCGCGCCGTTTTCTCGAGTTCCTTCTGATCGGCGCCGAAAATTTTCACTTCTATCGGTTCCGGCACGCCCGAAAGGTCGGCGATCAGGTCCTGAAGCATCTGGGAGAATTCGATATTGACGCCCGGAACCGAGGCGAGAATGCGATCGCGGACCGAATCGATCACCTCGTCTATCGAACGATCGCGGCGCGCTTTCAGGCGCACCGAAATGTCACCACGGTTTGACTCGGTGAGAAAGAAGCCCAGTTGAGTGCCGGTCCGGCGCGAGAAGGCGGCCACCTCGGGCGTCGCCACAAGCACCTGCTGAATCTGATCCACCAGCGCATCCGTATCGGCGAGCGTGCCCTCGGGCGGAGTCAGGTAGTCCAGGATGAATTCGCCTTCATCAAGCTCCGGCAGATAGTCAGTGCCGACCGATCGATACAGAAAGATGCCGATCGCGGCCGCAAACCCGGCCAGAACAAGCGTGAGCGCGGGAGCGCGGACGAGCGGGCGCAAGGTTGCCGCGTAAATGGAGGCGATCGCCCGCAGTACGGCGCCGGCCGGGCGGCTCGGTCGCCGCACGCGGTCCAGCATCATCTCCAGCGCGGGCGTGAAGTAAAGCGCCAATCCCAGCGACACGGCCAGGCCCGTTCCAAGCGTGAGCGCGAGCGCGCGGAAGAACACGCCGGTCACGCCGCTCATGAAAACCAGCGGCAGGAATACCACGATCACGGTGAGCGTCGATGCAACCAGGGCGCGCGACAATTCGGAGAGCGCGGCGGGAATCGCCTCGCGCGTCGAGGCTCCCGCCGACCGGGCGCGATGAATCGCCTCGATCATCACGATGGCGTCGTCGATGAACAGTCCGATTCCCGCCGCCAGCCCGCCCAGCGTCATCATGTTGAAGGTAAGGCCCACCGCTCGCATCGCGGCGAAGGTGATCGCGATCGTGCAGGGCACCACCACCGCGGCCACGGCGGCGCTGGCGAGGCTTCGAGTGAAGGCGAGCACGATCAGCACCGCGAGGGCGAGTCCGAGCACGATCGCGTCGCGCACGCTCCGAAACGATTCATTCACGAGCGCCGACTGATCGTATGACAAAGAAAAGCGGACGTCGGGATAGCGGCGCTGGAACTCGCCAACCAGCCGGCGGGCCTGCTCCGCTATCTGCGCGGTGTTCCCGCTCGCCTGGCGCGAGATGCTCACGAGGACCGCGGGCCCGCTCTCGGATGCGGTGCGGATGTAATCTTCGCGAATGCCGAGTTCGACCGTCGCGACATCGCTCACCCGGACCGGCACTCCGTCCATGGTCGCGATGGTTAATCCCGCGAGCTTCTCGGCGCCGCGCACGTCGGTCGTCACCACGGTCAGCAACGTCCGATGCGAATCGAGGACGCGGCCGGCGGATGCGATCACGTTGGCGCGCGCGAGGCCGTCCACCACATCCTGGGGCGAAAGCCCATGGGCCAGCATCCGGGCCGGGTCGAGCCTCACCACGAACTCGCGGTATTTTCCGCCAACGATGTCAACGCGATAGACGCCGGGGATGCGATGGAAGCTTGGAACGATATCGTAGAACGCGATGTCGGTAAGCTCGGCGAGGCTTCGCGTGCGCGAACTGATGCTGGTATCGACGATGGGGAATGTCGCCGTCGTAAGCAGCCGCGTCGCGACATCCGTGCCGTCGGGCAGCTTGGGCCGAACCTCGGCGATCGCGGCGTTAAGGAACTGAAAGCTGGTAGTGACCGATGCCGACGGGCTGAAGGTCACGTCAACTTCCGATTCGCCGCGGGTTGTGGTCGATCGGACCAGCGCGACGCCGGGCACACCGTATGCGGCCTCTTCCAGAGGCCGGGTGACCGAGATCAGCATCTGATCGGCGGGAATGTCGCCGGTTTCGGTAAGAATAATCGCGCGGCTGAACGTGACCTCCGGAAAAACCGCGCTGGGGATACCGAAGGCAAGCATCACGCCCAGCGCGCTTGCACCCGCCACCGCCAGCATCACCAGCGTGTAGTTGGCGCGTTTCACGATTCGGTACCGGTGGCGATGCGCACCCGCAGGCCGTCCGACAGCGCATAGCCGCCCGAGGTGATTACGCGATCGCCGGCTTTGAGGCCGCTTAGAATCTGCACCTCCGTCCCATCGCGAATTCCGACCGCGACCGGGACGCGACGGGCGATCTCGTCCGCGCCCGCGACGAAGACGTGGTAACGATTATCTCCGAGGTCCTGAAAGAGAGCGCTCTCGGGAATTACGATTGCGTGAGGATCGGTTGCGATCACGATGTGAGCTTCGACCGGAGCGCCAATCTCTCTGATCGATTCGGGACCGGTGAAGTCAAGACGAATCGGCGCCGTCGCGCCTCCGGCATTGAAGCTCGGGATCAGCGCGCCCACCCTTGCCGAGAACGAAGCCCCGGGGTCCAGTCCCGAAGTTACGATCGCGTTCATGCCGGGAGAAATCAGGTGAAGCTTGTCGACCGGAATCGATGCCTCAACGTAGATGCTGGCGGGATCGACCAGTTCCGCGATCGGGTCGAGGTCGGCGACCATCTGCCCGCTGGCGACCGGCGGACGAAACACCACGCCGGATTCCGGCGCGACGATCGGAATGCCGGCGCCTTTCGCATATCGATTCACCGATTGCTCCAGCTCGGCGGCCTGGTCGGGCTCGATTCCACGCGCGATCGCGAGCCCCGCGCGCGCGGCTTCGATTTCGCGGTTGATGACGTAGCCGATCACCTGTCCCTTGCGGACCATGTCGCCGTTCTTGAGGCTGATGCCGGTAACGCGGCCGGAGGCGGGCGAACGGATGGTGACGTGATGAGTGGCGACGGTGGTGCCGAGCACGCGCAGAGTGTTCCTGATCGGAGCGATCGCAGCGGTCGCCGCCGTCACCAGCATCACCGGCGCTGCCTGCTGGGGGCTTTCCTCCGGCGCCTGCGCCGAGCGGCATCCGGAGCTCAGCAGGAGCGCCGCCACGATCAGCGCTGCGAAGCGCCGGCTCATGGGATCTGTCCGTAGAGAAGGGCGGTCTCGGCCGCGGCCTCGCGCGCGGCGAATTCGTGATTCAGCCGTTCGATTCGAAGCTGCTCCGCCTGTTCGTACGCATCCAGCACCTCGAGCAGGGTGGCGCCGCCTCCGCCGAGAAAACGCGTCCACGTAAGCGCGAACGCATCGTCGGCGGTCGGCTGCGATCGCGTGATTATCGCGAGCGCTTCGCGCGCCTCGGTATACCGCGTTGCCGCGTCCTTGAGCCGGCGCTCGAGGAGATACTGCGTCTGCCGATACTGCGCCCTGGCTGAGTTGACTCTCGCCTTCGCCTGATCGATACGCGCCGAGATTGCCCCGCCGTCGAACAGCGGCATCGAGAGCACGCCATCATAGGATGCGCCGTAATTGCGGTTTACGGTTTCAGGCGGATCGATTCCGAGAGCGCCTGTGGTCAGCGCCACCTGGAAGGTGGGCAGACGGGCGGCTTCTTCCGCCTGAGCCTGGAGATTCGCGGACGCGATCGCGCGAGCGGCGGCCTGCATCGCGGGGCTTTCCTCGAGCTTGCCCGCCGGCAGCGGCGGAATTCCGGCGGGCTCCGCAATCTCGAGGTCAGCGGCGTTGAAGTCGCCGATCAGCGAGCCGAGGTTGGCGATTGCGCGCAACCTGGCGTTGCGCGCCGACGATAGCATCAACTCGGCCGAATCGCGCGCGCTGCGGATTTTGAGGACATCGTTGGTGATCGCGCGTCCGCTCGCCTTAAGTTCCTCGATCGTCGCGACATAGCGCGAGAGCCGATCGAAATTGCGCGCGAGCTCGCGCTCCGTCTGCCGCTGATGCATCAGATCGTAAAACGCGACGCTGGCATCGAAAGCGATCTGCGCGCGCGCCGCCGCAACGCCAAGCGTCGCCGCCTCGCTCACGTAGCGCGCGGCGCGGTATTGCGCTTCACGCCGGCCCCAGTCCCACATCGTGTAGTTGAGCGCAACCAGTCCGGCCGACAGCCCCCGGTTGGTCACGACCGTGTTGTACCCTGGCGCCTGGTAGTATTCGGTTCCCGCGGATATTGAAGGGTAAAGCGGCGCACGCTGCTCGCGCGCCCGCGCGTTGCTCGCGTCGCTGTCCGCCGAAGCCATCGAGACCGAGGGAGCGAATGCGAGCGCCCGATTGATCGCATCGGCGAGCGTGAGCGGCGCCGCGTGCGCCGGCTCGGCGGCGAACAAGACCGCGACGAGCGCAAACGCAATCACTGCGGCAATCCTCCGCGCCATCATCCGAAAAAAATAGCAGCGCCCGGCCGCGCCGCCTAATTAACGACCGTTAAGGTTCCGGGCGGCGCTTGCGCGTCAGAGGTGCGCCAACTGTTGTCGCAGGGCCGTGGAAGAAGGACGCGCTACGCGGACCTCCGCTTCTGATCCGCGGCGGATTGCGCCGGCAGGGTCGGGAGCGTGACGACAAACTCGCTTCCGCCGCCTGTCCGATTTGCGGCCGAAATTTCGCCGCCATGAAGCCGCGCTATCTCGCGGCACAGGCTGAGGCCGAGTCCGCTGCCGTCGCCGTTTGCGTGAGCGCCGCGAAAGAATCGCTCGAAGATCATCGGAAGCTCGGCGGGATCGATTCCGGGGCCGGTGTCTGAGACTCGAAGCACTGCTCCGCGGCTGTCGTCGCATCCGAGCGCGATTTCAATTTTCCCGCCGGGCGGCGTGAACTTGAGCGCATTGTCGACGAGATTGATGACCAGGCGGCGCAGATGGGGAGCGCTGCCGTTGACTGTGGCGGGCTCGGCCATCGCGGTTTCAAGCGCGATGTTTTTGGCGGTCGCAAGCGGTTCGACCGCGGCCGCGACCTCGCTCACGATCTCCGCGAGATCCGCGGGTTTGCGATCGATCGCGGTTTCACCGTTGAGGCGCGCAAGCATCAGCAATTCTTCCGCGATTTTGCACAGCTTGATCACGTCGCGATGGGCGTTCTCGAGCGCGATGCGGCTTTGATCGGGTGACCGCTCGCGAGCCAGCGCGACTTCGAGTCCCGATCGCAGCACCGCCAGCGGGGTCCTCAATTCGTGGGCCGCATCGGAAGCGAACCGCCGTTCCGCCGCCGATGCGCGTTCGAGACGATCGAGGAGCGCGTTGATTGTTTCCGTAAGCCGGCCAATCTCGTCGCGCACCTTCGGCGCGTGGAGACGGCGGCGCAAATCGCTCGGCTGGATGGCGGCCAGCGCCTGGCCCACAGCCGCGATTGGAGCGAGCGCGCGTCCCGCAAGCACGTAACCGCCCGCCACGCACAACAGCAGGACCATCGGCACCGTCAGCAGCAGGGCGCGGCGCAACTGATCGATCGAGCGGCGCACCGGGCGCACATCAATCCCGTCCAGCAGCATCGCGCGTTCGCCCTGGAAGCTGAGCGGAATAATCGCGAAGCGGAAGGAGCGATTCGCTCCCATCCGAAGGCCCCGAAATCCGCTTTCCACCGAAACTCGCGGAGGGATGTCCTGATGGTCGCCGAAGTCGGCGACGACGCGATGGGCGGTGATAAGCACCGCGCGCCGATGAGGTCCCACGTCGGTTTCAAGGCTCAAGCGCCGCACGATGTCGATCGCGTCCTTCAGATTCGCATGCGCGATTTCGTCGGCACTTGTATCGGCCTCTTCAAGCAAGGCGGCGTCCATCGGGCGCCACTGTTCGTAGGCAAACAACTTCGAGAGTGCGTATGCGGAGGAAAAGAGAATCGCGGCCAGCACCAGCGCCCAATAAAGGGTCAAGCGAAGCCGGATGCTCATGGCGCTGCCTTCATCGAATAGCCGGCGCCGCGGATGGTCGCGATCATCGAGTTTTTGGGATCGAGGTCGATCTTCTGCCGCAGCCGGTTTACGAACACCTCGATCAGATTTGTGAATACGTTGTAATCGGAGTCCCAGACCGCTTCGACTATCATGTCGCGCGTGACGACTTCGCCCGCGCGGCGCATCAGCAGCTCGAGAAGCATCGCTTCCTTCGGCGAGAGCGCGATCGCTTTGCCGCCGCGGCGCGCGCGCCGCTTGACGGTATCGAATTCCAGGTCACCGACCTTCAGGACGGGGGTCTGGGCCGCGGGCCTGCGGCGCGAGATGGCGTGGATTCGAGCCAGGAGCTCCGCGAATGCGAACGGCTTCACCAGGTAGTCATCGCCGCCGCCTTCGAGTCCCGCCACTCGATCCTCGATCGAGCCCCGGGCGGTGAGAAACAGCACCGGCGTCGAGTCTTTGCCCTTGCGCCGGTCGCGGAGGAAGTCGATGCCGTTTTTTCCGGGCAGCCCGACGTCCACGACCATCACGTCGTAGCTCTTGCGGGCAAGGATGGCCTCGGCCTGCTCGGCCGACTTTACCCAATCGAGCGCGATGCCTTCCTCGGAAAGTCCCTGGCGCAGGTTTCCCGCCAGGCGTTCCTCGTCTTCAACCAGCAGCAGGCGCAACGGCTGCATGCCGTCAATGCTGGCATGGCGCCGCGGGCAATTGAAGCGCGCCTGAGGTGCGCACGGTTCAGGTTCTTGCCGCGTCGCCGGCGCTCGCGCGTGCCGGACTGAAGCGCACGGGCATGTGCTTGATGCCGGCGACGAAATTGGAGCGCAAGCGCTCGATGGGGCCGGCCAAGGCGATATCGGGAATGCGCCGCGTCACCTCATCGAGGATCACGCGCAACTCGAGGCGCGCCAGGTTGGCGCCGAGGCAGAAATGTTCGCCGTGGCCGAAGGCCAGATGGTCGTTAGGGGCGCGGGTCAGATCGAAGACCTCCGGCCGCGCGAACGCGGTTTCATCGCGATTGGCGGAGATATTCCAGATGACGACGCGATCGCCGCGGCGAATCTTCTGGCCGTGCAGATCGCCGTCGCGCTTCGCCACGCGCAGGATGTGCGTTACCGGAGTCGTGTAGCGAAGAACTTCCTCGATCGCCGAGTCCGTGATCGAGCGATCGGTTTTGAAGCGCGCCGCCTCGCGCGGATTTTCGATCAGCGCCAGCATCCCGCCCGAGGTCGCGTTTCGGGTGGTTTCCTGGCCGGCGACGATGAGCAGAAAACAGTTGAACAGGACTTCCAGTTCGTTCAGTTTGCTTCCCTCGACTTCGCCATGCACGAACGCGCTCACCAGGTCGTCGCCGGGGTTTTTCTTGCGGTCTTCGATTAGCTGCGAAAAGTAGCTGAAGACCTGGGCCTGCGCGGCTTGTCCCGTCTCCTGCGCGGTGCGGCCCTGCTGGTACTCCGGGTCTTCGGTGCCGATCGACATGTTCGTCAGCTCGAACATCATCGACCAGTACTCGCGCGGAATTCCCATCATCTCGCACGTCACCGCGGTGGGGAGCTTGGCGGCGATATCGACCACGAAATCGCATTCTCCTTTTTCGATGACCGCGTCGATGATCTCCGAAGCGATCTTGCGGATGTGCGGTTCGTACACGCTCACCGCGCGCGGCGTGAAGCGCCGGTTGATGATCTGGCGCACCCGGCTGTGGCGCGGCGGATCCGTCGTGATCATCATCATCCCGAAGCCGTACTCGGGCGCGGGCTCGTCGGGACTCTCCTGTCCGTCCTGCGCGCCGGCCGCGTTGAATTGAAGCGAAATGCCGCGCTCGGAACTGTACGTCGCCGGATCGTGATAGACCTTGAGCGCGTCTTCATAACCGGCCACGCACCAGAAGCCCTGGCGGGGCTTGCGTTCGTGCCAGTACACGGGCGCTTCGGCGCGCATCAGCCGAAACGCGGCATGAGGATCGCCGTGAACGAAGAAATCGGGATCGGTCAGGTCGATTTCGCTCAGCTTCATCGCGTCACCCTTCGCCGTTGGAGTTAGCAGTGGCCGGCGCAAAACCCAACGCGACCGATCGGAATTCAAGCAAAACCACGGCCGCGTTTCTAACCAATGATCGGCATCGAAGGGCCGGACGGTTACGTCCATTTGGACTAGGAAAGCCGCGGGGTTGAGTGAACGCGCCCCGGCTTCAGCCCTTCGGAAGTTTCAAAACGCGCTCGCCGATGATGTTGTGCTGGATCTCGCTGGAGCCCGCCGCGATCGTCAGGCCGCGCGCCGCCAGCGTGCGATGGGTCCATCGGCCGCCTTCGATCGCCCCCATCGAACCGTGATCCAGCGATGCGTATGGCCCCAGCAATTCGTCCGCGAACATCGCCACTCGCAGGTTCAGCTCCGTGGCGAACAGCTTGCCGAACGAGCTTTCCGGACCGGGCACCTTGCCTTTGAGCTGCGAAGTCAGCGATCGGTAGCGGCTCAGCCTGAGACATCGCGCTTCGCTCACGAAGGTCGCGAGCTTCTGGCGGACGTAGGGATGCCGATGCGCGGGAACGCCCTGGAAATCGACGTGTTTCGCCAACTCGACGAGTTCGTTGATCGTGCGTTCGACAGGATGGCGCGTTCCGCCGGAGACCCGCTCGAACATCAGCGTCGCGATCGATACCTGCCATCCCTGATTCAGCTCCCCGACCAGATTTTCCTTGGGGACGCGGACATTGTCGTAAAAGACCTCGTTGAATCCCGCGTCGCCGGTGATCTGGACCAGGGGGCGAATCGTGATGCCGGGAGTGCGCATGTCCACCAGCAGATATGAGATTCCGCGATGCTTGGGCGCCTGAGGGTCGGTGCGCACCAGCAGCACCTGCCAGTCGGCGCGATGCGCCAGGCTGGTCCACACCTTCTGGCCGTTGACGACGAAGTCATCTCCATCCAGCACGGCGCGGGTTTGCAGGCCCGCAAGGTCGGAACCCGCGTTGGGTTCCGAATATCCCTGACACCAGATTTTCTCGCCCGTGAGCATCGGCTCCAGATGCCGGCGCTTCTGGTCCTCGGTGCCCATCAATATGATGGTTGGACCGATTCGATCGATCGCGAGCTGATTCGCGCCGTAGAGCGGAAGGCCAAGCCTTAGCACTTCGTCCTGGTAGATCGCCTGATCGACCAGGCTTGCACCGCCACCGCCCCATTCTTTGGGCCAGTGAAGGGCCACGTAGCCGGCGTGATGGAGGCGGCGATGATACTCGAGCATCTGCGCCCATCGGGCGTCATCGCGGGCATCCATCAGGCCGACGTTGGAGCCTGCGTTCTCGCCGCGATGGCCGAAAACCTCGGCGGAAGTCTTCTCGAGCCATCCGCGCAGAGTCGCGCGGAAAGCTTCCTGTTCCGGCGTATAGCTGAAGTCCATACGGCGCTCCGATGACGAGTGAAACGCCCGCAGTATAACCCCGCGGGACGCGGCGCGGGTAATCCGTGCAGGGATGACGGCGGATCTGGTATCGGCGGGCGGTTCCTATATTATTAGCCGCTGAATACCAGGCGTGTGCGACACGATTAGCTGACCTGAAACGGCATCGAGCGCGCAAATTCAGTTCTGGGGTGGATGGCTACTGAGATGGCATACACACACATCAAGGTCCCGAAAGACGGCGAGAAGATTACCCTCGGAAAAGATCAAACCCTGAACGTTCCCGACCGGCCCATCATCCCGTTTATCGAAGGCGATGGCACCGGACCCGACATCTGGCGCGCTTCCCAGTACGTGTTCGACAAGGCGGTTGAAAAGGTTTACGGCGGCAAGCGGAAGATCGCCTGGATGGAAGTTTACGCCGGCGAAAAGCCTTTCAAGCAGTTCAACAACTGGCTGCCGGACGAAACTGTCGAGGCATTCAAGGAGTTCCTGGTCGGGATCAAGGGACCGCTCACGACGCCGGTCGGCGGCGGAATCCGATCCCTGAACGTTGCGCTCAGGCAGATGCTCGATCTGTACGTATGCCTGCGCCCGGTGCGCTATTTCCAGGGCGTTCCCAGCCCCGTGAAGCATCCGGAAAAACTCGACGTCGTGATCTTCCGCGAGAACACCGAGGACATCTACGCGGGCGTGGAGTGGCCCGCCGAGTCGCCCGAGGCGAAAAAGCTGATCAAGTTCCTGCGCGAGGAACTGGGCGTGACCAAGATTCGCTTCCCCGAAACTTCCGGCATCGGCATCAAGCCGGTCTCGCGCGAAGGGTCCGAACGCCTCATCCGCGCCGCGCTCGACTATGCGATTCGGCACAAGCGCAAGAGCCTGACCTTCGTCCATAAAGGCAACATCATGAAGTTCACCGAAGGCGCCTTCCGCGATTGGGGCTATGAGCTGGTGCGGCGCGAGTATAAGGGACGCGCGGTCGGATGGGACGATTGCGGCGGCAACCCGCCTCCAGGCCAGCTCCTGGTCAAGGATGCGATTGCGGATATCACGCTGCAGCAGGTGCTCACCCGGCCTGACGAATTCGATGTAGTCGCGACGATGAACCTGAACGGCGACTACCTCTCGGATGCGCTCGCGGCGCAGGTCGGCGGAATCGGCATCGCTCCCGGCGCCAACATCAATTACATCACCGGCCATGCCATCTTCGAAGCCACGCACGGCACCGCCCCGAAGTACGCCAATCAGGACAAGGTCAATCCCGGGTCCGTGATTCTGTCGGGCGTGCTGATGTTTGAGCACATGGGATGGCAGGAAGCCGCCGACGGAATCATCCGCGGTCTGGAAAAGGCGATCGCGAACAAGACCGTGACTTACGATTTCGAACGGCTGATGACCGGAGCCAAGCTCCTCAAGTGCTCGGAGTTCGGCAAAGCCATCGTCGATAACATGTGATCTAAGGCAAAATAGCTTCAGCGCAAGGCCGATCTGGAGGTTTTAGATGCCTCGAGGTCGGCCTTTCCTTTTGCAATTCCACGTTCCACCAAGTCACTATCCAGAAATTGGCACGATTTTTCGCAAATTCGTGCACTTCTTCTTCTTTTCTTGACAAGATTTGCTTTTTCTCTCTATAAGCATCTAATTTACGAAGCTTCCGACAGGGCGGGGGAGAGCAAAAGAATGAAGAAATCTTGGGTCGTTGTGGGCGCGACGACTGCGATTGCAGCGGTCGTCGCCGTGGGATGGCATCGGGGCAAAGCCGCGCTTGCCGTTCGGAAACCCGATGCGAGAAAGGTGATGGCGAATTTGCCTCTCGCATTCGAGCCAAACCAGGGGCAGACGGCCGCGGAAGTCCGGTACATGGCCAAAGGGTCCGGGTTCCGCCTGTTTTTGACTCCAACCGAAGCGGTCATCACGATGGACAAGCGGTTTGGCGAAGCCGCCGAAACAACGAAACCTGCTTCGCAGGCGAACGGGCCGATCGAACGGTCGGTGGTCAGAGTCAGGCTCGAGGGTTCCAATCCGAATGCCGAGATCTCGGGGCAGGGACGGCTTGCCGGCAAGATCAACTACTTGATCGGAAGAGACTCTTCGCGATGGCATCGGGGGATTCCGATCTTCGCATCGGTTTCCTATCGCCAGGTCTATCCTGGAATCGACCTCGTCTATCACGGCAGCGACCAGCAGCGGCTCGAGTACGATTTCGTGGTCGCTCCCAAGGCGGACCCCTCGTCGATCAGGATGGACATCGCCGGAGCGGACAAGCTTTCGGTCAATGCCGCGGGCGACTTGGTAATCGCGCTCAATGGGGCCGATCTGACGGAGCATCGGCCGGTCGCATATCAAACCATGAACGGTCAGCGACATCCGGTTGCCGCATCGTATGACCTGCACGGCGGCGAGGTGGGAATTCGCCTGGGCTCGTACGACCGCGCGCAGCCGCTGGTAATCGACCCGACCATCACGTATGCGAGCTACCTCGGAGGCAGCCAGAACGATATCGCGACGGGGGTGTTCCAGGACTCATCGGGAAACATCTTTTTGGGCGGGTCCACGGCTTCGCCGAACTTTCCCACGAGCTCGGGTGCGTTTCAGACTTCGCTCAGCGGCACCCAGGATGCCTTTGTTACGAAGATAGCTCCCAATGGCACGGATCTGGTGTTTTCCACGTACCTGGGCGGCGACAATTCCACCTCGGGCGTCTCGATGGTGGTTGACCAGAACGACATTCCCACGATCGTGGGAACGACCAGCTCTCCGGATTTTCCGGTGGTCAACGGGTTTCAGGTCTCCCTCAATGGAGAAAGCGACGGATTCGTTTCGCAGTTTAATCCGGACACAGGCGCTGACCTGTTGTTTTCCACCTACATCGGCGGAAGCGGCACAGATTGCGTAAACTCGGTTACGATAAACTCCGCGGGAAACCTGTTGCTGGGCGGCGTGACTTCTTCAGACGATTTTCCCGTGACCGAGGGTGCCTTTCAAACCACCTACGGTGGAGGAGCCACCGATGGGTTCTTCTCGGTCATCACGTCGGGCACCTTCAGTCTCGATATCTCCACCTACCTTGGCGGAAACAACGCGGACGCGGTAAACGGCATCGCGGTCGACTCCCAAAACAACGCCTATCTCACCGGCAACACCGGGTCGAACAATTTTCCGACCACCAGCGGCGTCTTTCAGGCCAGCTTGAAAGGGACGGAGAACGCGTTTGTAACCAAGACCAACGGGCAGACCCTGACCTACTCGACGTTTCTTGGAGGCTCCAGCGCGGACTTCGGTACCAGCATCGCCGTGCCCGTCGACACTCCCTTCGAAGCGGCGGTGACCGGCGGGACCTCATCCGCCGATTTCCCGACCACCACGAATGCCACGCAGAAAAGCTTTGGGGGCGTTCAGGATGCCTTTGTTACGCAGATATCCGAGGACGGAACGGGTCTGGAATTTTCCACCTACCTTGGCGGCAGCCAGAGCGACGCCGGCGCGTCGGTCAAGTATGTCACCCAATTTGACGCCGCCGTGGTTGGAAACACTCAGTCAAGCGACTTTCCATTAAAGTCGTCAATTCAGGGCTCATTCTCCGGAAGCCAGGATGCCTTCCTGACCGATTTTCACCTGAGTGAGTCCAAGGTGGTGAGCTCGAGCGTGTTCGGAGGCAATCAGGCGACTGCCGGCACGTCGCTGTTCATCACTACCGGTGGAAGCGGCGCGTTGTTCGCCGGCTTCACCACCTCCGACAACCTGCAGGTGACCAGCAACGCGTTTCAGAAGACCCTTGCGGGCGGCAGCGATGCTTTCGTCGTTGGCGTCAAGTTCAGCTCCAGCGAACAGCAACAGCAGAGCAAAAAGGGACCGAATCTCACGACCACTACGATCGGCCTTGGGCTCATCGCGATCTGGATCACCGCGGTGATGATCCGGAGGTATCGATTCGAGGCCTGATGAGCACCGCGTCGGCGATAAGCGGAAGGGGATTCGTTCAAACGATCCCCTTCCGCTCGCTTCTTGTGCCGCTCGATCTCGCGCAGATCGCGATGGCCTTTATTGTGCTGTACTTCGCGATGAACTGGCAGATGCTGTGGCTGAGATCGTTCACGATGCACACGGTTATCCGGGTGGGCAGCCTGCTCGGGATGCATCTGCAGCCCGTCGGTCCCGACGTCTTGTATTACAAGGACAAGCTGCACAAGTTCACCCTTAACTGCACGTTCGTTCACATGTACCTGGCGACGAGCTGCATCCTGTGGAACCGCCGCCGCTCGCTTAGCCACAATCTGATCCGGCTATGCGCCTACGCCATCTTCATGTTCGTTCTGAACATCGTGCGCCTCGAGATCGTTTTTCTTCTGCCCGACGATCCGCAGGAATGGGCGCATACACTGGTGACGGGCGCGTGCGGACTGATTGTGTATCTGGCGGTCGTGTACCAGATTGAACATCCGTTCGCGTGGTTCCTGACGCACGGGCCGGAACCGTTTCGCCCGTATCATCCCGACAGTCTGCTGCACGTCGCGTTTCCCAGTCTCTGAGGCGCTTCGGCCTTCTCTCGAATCTCCTGCGGGCGGGCGCCGTCCTTCTATTCGCGGTTGCGCTGTTTTGCCAGACTGACGGCTTCTTCTGTCTGAAGGAGAACCGAAACACCCAATGCTAACCAGGTTGAGGGCGTGCCGTACGGTCGCCGCGGCGTTGATGGCGATCGGACTGGCGGGATGCGCCACGAACCCCGCCACCGGCAAAGTTGTTCCAGTCGGGATGACCGGCAGTGCGGCCGAAAAGCAGGCCGGCCGCGAGCAGCATCCCGAGGTCCTCGAAGCGTTCGGCGGCTCCTACGACAACCCTGCCCTGCAGTCGTACGTAAACGAAGTCGGCCAGAGGGTCGCAGCTCAAAGCGAGCGCAAGGGAATTGCCTACACCTTCACCGTGCTTGACACTCCGATCGTCAACGCGCTGGCGATTCCCGGCGGGTACATCTATGTCACCCGCGGCCTGCTCGCGCTCGTCAATGACGAATCAGAGCTGGCCGGCGTGCTGGGACATGAAGTCGGACACGTAGCCGCGATGCATCACGCGCAGGCGCGGGCGCGGCAAACGCTGGGAGCGGTAGGGATGGCGGCGGGATCGATCGCGATGGGACGAACGCCGCTCACCCGGGTCACGCAGGTCGCCGCCGTCGGCTACCTGCAGGCGTTCTCGCGCGAGGATGAGTACGAAGCGGACGCACTCGGCATCCGCTACGCCGCCCGCGCCGGCTACGATCCTCGTTCGATGGCGACATTTTTGGCGTCGTTGCGCGAATACACGCGGCTGGAAGCGATCGAAGATGGGCGTTCGCCGGACTCGACCGACGAATTCGACTACATGGCGACGCATCCCACCGCGATCGACCGTTTTCAACGCGCTCTCGAAGAAGCCTCGAATCAAATTCCCGCCCAGCCGATCGTCGGCCGCAGGCCTTATTTCGCGAAGATCGACGGATTACTCTACGGCGATTCTCCCGCGCAGGGATTCGTCCGCGGCCGCGCCTTCGAGCATCCGATTCTGCGCGTAAGGTTCGAGGTTCCGCCCGGCTTTACCCTGTTCGACACGGCCGAGCGCGTATTTGCGGTCGGCCCTTCGAAATCGCTCATAGTATTCGACGCAACCGCCGAGAAGACGGGGATGGCGATGACCGAATATCTGAAGCAGGTCTGGGCCAGGGGCGTCGTTCTGATGGAAGTGAGGAAGGGGCAGGTTGGCGGTCTCGAAGCGGCCACCGGAACCACGATGGTTTCGACGCCGCGCGGACCGATGAATATCCGGCTGGTCGCAATCCGCACCGACGCCGAACATATATACCGCTTCCGTTTCGAGTCGCCTCCCAGCATCACCGCCCAGCTCACTCCCATGTTCGCGCAGACGACGGCGAGCTTCCGGGTTCTGACGGCGGAACAGGCGGCCGCGCTTAAGCCATGGAAAATCAGGGTGGTGATGGTCGGGAGCGGCGATACTGTGGGAGGACTCGCGCGCAGGCTGCCGTTTCAAACATACAAGCTCGAGCGCTTTCGCGTCCTGAACGGCCTGACTCCGGAAAGTAAAATCACCCCTGGTCAACAGCTCAAGACGATTGTCGAGTAGCTGCGCGGTGCGGGTGGTTTCGCCCGCGCGGGGTCCGCGGCGATCACGGAGAGGCCGGCGATGAACCCGCGAACAGCCGGCGGACATCGTGCTCGAGCCGCTCGGTAAGAGCGCGACGGCCCATCCGCGCGAGTTCGTCGGGCTCGATCGGCGATCCGATCGAAATCGTCATCGAGCGGCCGGGATGCCCGATTCTGGCCCTGGGCGGAAGTATGTCGCCTCCGCCGTTCACGGCGATCGGCACGCAGGGCAGCCCGGCTCGAATCGCCAGCCACGCGGCGCCCGGGCGGAAACGATGCACGGCTCCATCGACGAACCTGTGCCCTTCCGGGAAAACCACGATGGAGAAGCCGAGACGGCCGGCGACCAGGGCGCGGCGAATCGCGCGGCCATTCTCAAGATTGATGAGTATGTGGCGGGAGCGGCGGACGGCAAACCCGAAAAATGGAATCCTTGAAACCTGCAGCTTCGCTACGAAGCGCAGTTGATAGGGCAGCGAAGCCGCCAGCGCGATTATGTCCATCACGCTCTGATGATTCGCGACAAATACGTACTGCGTGCCGGGCTGCAGATGATGCAGGCCGGTCAGCCGCACGCGTGTGGCGGTCGTGCGCAGGATAAACCGCGCGCCGAAGATGCCCAGCCGGTTCGCCGCGCGTCCCTCGTCGATATTGGCGATCAAGGCGCCGACCGGCGACATCACGATCGCGAAGGTCGCGCACACGATCGTCGCGCCGAGCCCCCACAATCGATAAAGAATCCGCTTCGCTATCGGGGGGCCAAGCCTGCCCGACCGCGCATTCGTGTCTTCGCGGATTTCACTCATCCATTGATGGCGCTGCGGGCGCCGGGCCTGCCAGTGTACTGGCGCGAAACGCGATCGGGTAGCGCCGCTCGAACCAAGGGCAGCCCTGGTAACCGGTTTTCGATTGCTTTCGTCTTATCGTAATGGCCGAGGTCAACGGTATTCGGCTTTTGGCATAACGATTTCTCGGGCTTAGACTTGGTGGCGGGGCAATGAAGAACGCAAGAATGGTCCTGGCAGGAGTGGCCGGGGCGATCCTGGCGATCGTCTCAGCCGGTGTCGCGCACGCAACCGGAATGTCCGGGATGGACATGGGTTCTGGCGCGGGCATGGAGGCGTCGATGGGCGATATGGAGATGCACGACTCGCACATTGCCCACGGCAAGAACATGGCGATGCACATGCGATGGACCGAGCTTGCGCCGCCGAGCGCCGCCGACCAGGCGCGCGCGGACGAACTGGTCGCGACTCTTCGCACCGCGCTCGCGCGCTACAAGGACTACCGCGCCGCCGAGGCTGACGGCTACAAGCCGTTCCATCCGGAATTCACGCACAATCCAATCGTCCATTTCACGAAGTGGTCCTACGCGCTCAAGGCTCAATTTGTATTCAATCCGGCCGAGCCGACCTCGCTTCTCTATCGGCGCACGCCGAACGGCGGTTACGAGCTGATCGGGGCGATGTACACGGCGCCGAAACGATGGAGCGAGGACAAGCTTGACCAGCGGGTGCCGCTCAGCATCGCGCGATGGCACAAGCACGTGAACCTGTGCTTTCCGAAAAAAGGAGCCGATCCATCCACGGTTGACTGGACCAAATTCGGACCCGACGGTTCGATCGCCACGGAGCAGGAGTGCGACGCGGCGGGCGGACGGTTCTATCCTTCTTTGTTCGGATGGATGGTTCACGTGTATCCGTGGGAAACCGACCCGCAGGAGGTTTGGGCGCGTTAGCCTCGGATGGGTGCGACCCTTGAACTGGACCGCGTCAGCAAGTCCTTTGACGGCGTGTGCGCCGTCGATGAGCTGTCATTCTCCATAGCTCCCGGCACGATTTTCGGCCTGCTCGGCCCGAACGGGGCGGGCAAAAGCAGCGCAATCCGGATGATGATCGGAATTCTCGCGCCCGATTCCGGAAGCGTGCGCGCGTTCGGCGTCCCGATAAGCCGCTCCATCACCAGGCGCATCGGTTATCTGCCCGAGGAACGCGGGCTATACCGGACGATGACGGTGAGCGAGAACCTGGCCTTTATCGGCGAACTGGCCGGCGTGTCGGTGCGCGACGCGCGCGGGCGCGGCCTCGAGTGGTCGAGACGGCTTGGGCTTGAAGGATGCTTCGACCGCAAGGTCGAAGAGCTGTCCAAGGGCATGCAGCAGAAGGTCCAGTTGATCGCCGCGCTGATTCACGACCCCGAGCTGGTGATCATGGACGAGCCCTTCGCCGGGCTCGATCCGGTGAATGTCAACGAACTGCGGGATGTTCTCACCGGGCTCAGAAGCAGGGGCCGAACGCTGCTCCTTTCGACGCATCGCATGGATCAGGCGGAACGGCTGTGCGATGAGATCTGCCTGATTCATCGCGGACGGTCGGTGCTGCGCGGCTCGCTTCGGGAAGCCAAGGAATCGTGCGCGACGCGTTCGATCAGGATCGAGCTGGACCGCGCGGCGGCGTTTCTGGCTTCGAGTCCGATGGTCGAGACCTTTCGCGACCTCGGAAACAGCGCCGACATAACGATCCGATCCGGCGCTGACTCTCAGGACCTGCTGCGCGAAGCGATGGAACGGGCGCGCGTGTTGCGCTTCGAGGTGCGGGAGCCTTCGCTCGAAGACGTTTTCATAACCACCGTCGGAAATCGCAATGTCTAAGGCGTCGCTCAGGCGAATCGCGATCATCATCAAGCGAGAGTACCTGCAGCGCGTGTTCACCCGATCGTTCGCCGGCTCGACGCTGCTCATCCCGGTGCTGCTGGTCGGGATGGTCGCGGTTCCGGCGTACCTGATCGGGGTGCGGCCGAAGCCGGCTGCCCCGGGCGTCCTGGAGCACGCGGCGACGATCGGCGGCGCCGTCGCGGCGGGAATTCTGCTCTATATTCTTTTCGTTTCGCTCTTTTCCTGGGGGGCGATCGTGATGCGAGCGGTGCTGGACGAAAAGCAATCGCGCGTCCTCGAAATTCTGCTTTGTTTCGCTTCTCCCAACGAATTGATGGCGGGAAAAATTCTGGGTATCGGCGCATTGGCGCTGACGCAGGTGATGGTGTGGATTGCGATGGCGGGAGCGTTTGTCGCCACCAGCGCGCTTTTGCGCGGCGTTCTCGTGGCGCTGCATCTCGGCTCCGCCGCCCTGGCCTATTTCATCGTGTTCGACGTGCTTGGCTATCTCTTGTACAGCGCGATGTTCTGCGCGATCGGGGCCGCGTTCAATTCGGTCGATGAAGCGCAGCAGTGGACCCTGATCCTGGTTCTTCCGCTGATCGCGACCGGGATGCTCCTTACGACCGTGCTTACGCGGCCCGACTCGCCCGCATCGGTTACGTTCTCGATCGTTCCGTTCACGTCGCCTGCCCTGATGTACGCGCGCGTGATGATCGGTCATCCGCCGGTCTGGCAAGTGGCGTTTTCGTTCGCCGCGCTGATCGCCGCCATCGTCATCGCAATCCGAATCTGCGCGCGAATCTATCGCGTTGGTATATTGATGTATGGGCGGCGTCCGGGCGCGAGGGAGATTCTGCGCTGGATGCGCTACGCTTCGTGAGCGCGCAGGTATTCGTCGCGGGAGAGCCGGTACAGGACGTGCGGCAAACCGGCGTGGATGGTATCGCGAACGTAACGAAACCCGCATTTCTCCATCACACGCCGCGATCCCGTATTGCTCGGAAGCGCCATCGCGATGACCTCGGTCAGGCCCGCCTTCTCGAAGCCAAATCGCAGCACCGCCTCGCTCATCTCGGTCGCATAGCCGGCGCGCCAGAACTCCGGGCGAATTGCGTACATCAGCTCAGTATCCGCCGCTACCTGCGATGCCGGACGCCTGAGTCCCGCATACCCGACGAATTCGCCGTCCCGTAGATGAAACATCCACACGCCGAAACCGTTTTCGTCCCAATGCCGAACCCATTCGCGAAGCGATCGCCGCGTATGGGCGGGCGAGAACGGAAGCCGGTCGGCGGAAAGGGTTGCGGTCGCGCGGGGGTCGGAATGAATAGCGCGCAGCCGTTGGAAATCCGAGGGGGCAATGGCTCTGCCGAGCAGGCGCTCGGTGTTCAAGGTGGATGCGTCCGCCATCGACTGCGATTTTACAGGTTTTTTCGCGCTTCGCTTCACTTCCTTGCGAAACGTTGCTATTTACACTTCCGATTGCGAATGCGCGGGGAGTTGGCCGAGCCCTCAACTTAAGTTTGCCTCATCAGTAGCGTCTCAAGTATAAGATTGACTTCAGAAGGGCACTGCGGCAGAGAAGCCGCAAGCTGCGCATTTGCGGGCGGGCAGATGGTCGCGGCGGGCAACCGCCGCCAGGGGTGGCGCCCCGGACCCGGCAGCGTTGGCAATTGAGCTTGGCCCGTGTAGCGGGCAGATCGAAGAAGGCAGGAATCCTTAGATGGAAGCGTCGAGTGCGGCAACGAGCTCCGTACAGCGAACGGCCCAGGCGGCGGAGAGGCACGTTATCCCCGTGACCAATCCGCTGGCGGTATTTTGGGCCACCGCGATCGGAAAAAAGGTCGTAATGGCGATAACCGGCGTGATCATGATCGGCTTCGTGATCCTGCACATGCTGGGCAACCTCAAGATTTTCGCCGGGCCTGATCAGATTAACGCCTATTCGCGGTTCCTCCGCACTGTCGGCGAGCCCGAGCTCGGCTACGGCGATGCGCTCTGGATTGTGCGAATCGTGCTGCTTACCGCGGTCACGCTCCATATCATCGCGGCCGTGCAGCTCAGCCGGATGAGTTGGGCGGCGCGTCCGACCCAGTACTACGATCACCGGAACGTCGAGACCACGTTTGCGGCGCGGACGATGAGATGGGGCGGGCTGCTGCTCGCAATCTTCATCGTCTTTCATATCCTTCATTTCACGCTCGGCGCGGTGGGCTTTGCGCCGGGTCAGTACGAGGATCTGCACGTATACCAGAACGTGGTGGCGGGATTTTCGGTCTGGCCGGTGGCGGTCTTCTACATCATCGCGATGGCCGCGCTATGCCTGCATCTGGACCACGGCATCTGGAGCTTTATCCAAACTCTGGGCTGGAGCACGGCGCGCAACGAGGCGAAGCTCAAGGTCATTTCGCGAATCATCGCAATCGTAATTTTCGCGGGATTCATTTCGGTTCCGCTCGCAGTGATGACGGGGCTGGTGCACTGATGGGGACGACAATGCTTGACGCCAGAATTCCATCGGGACCGATCGAGCAGAAGTGGGACAACTGCCGCTTCGAAATGAAGCTGGTGAACCCCGCCAATCGCCGCAAATTCTCGATCATCATCGTCGGCTCCGGTCTGGCCGGAGCGGCGGCGGCCGCTTCGCTCGGACAGCAGGGGTACCAGGTTCACTGCTTTTCGTATCATGACAGCCCGCGCCGCGCGCATTCGATCGCGGCGCAGGGCGGAATCAACGCGGCCAAGAACTATCGCAACGACGGCGACAGCATCTACCGCCTCTTCTACGACACCGTCAAAGGAGGCGACTTCCGCGCGCGCGAGGCGAATGTGTATCGCCTGGCGCAATTGAGCGTGAACATCATCGATCAGTGCGTGGCGCAGGGCGTCCCCTTTGCGCGCGAATACGGAGGCTTGCTCGACACGCGATCGTTCGGCGGCGTCCAGGTGTCGCGCACGTTCTACGCCCGCGGCCAGACCGGCCAGCAACTTCTGCTCGGCGCCTATCAGGCGCTGGAGGAGCAGATCGCGGCCGGCACCGTGAAGATGCATTCACGGTGCGAGATGCTCGATCTGGTGGTTGTGGATGGCCGGGCGCGCGGGATCGTAACGCGCAATCTCGTAACCGGCGCTATCGAGTGCCACGCCGCGGACGTTGTGGTGCTGGCGACCGGCGGCTACTCCAACGTTTTCAACCTCTCCACCAACGCCAAGGCATCGAACTGCACCGCGATCTGGCGGGCTCATCGCCGCGGCGCGTTTTTCGCCAATCCCTGCTTCACACAAATCCATCCCACCTGCATCCCGCTGACCAGCGAGCATCAGTCCAAGCTCACCCTGATGTCGGAATCGCTGCGCAATGACGGCAGAGTGTGGGTGCCGAAAAAGAAAGGCGATCAGCGTTCGCCCAACGAGATTCCGGAAGAGGATCGCGACTATTACCTCGAACGGCGCTACCCCAGCTTCGGCAACCTGGTTCCGCGCGATATCGCTTCTCGCGCCGCCAAGGAGATCTGCGACGAGGGGCGCGGCGTGGGTTCCTCGGGACAGGGCGTGTACCTTGATTTTCGCGATGCGATCCAGCGGATGGGCCTCGAGGTCGTTCGCGAGAAGTACGGCAACCTGTTCGAGATTTACGAGAAGATCACCGGCGAAGACGCCTACAAGGTGCCGATGCGCATTTATCCGGCGCCGCACTACACGATGGGCGGCCTTTGGGTCGATTACCATCTGATGTCCAACGTTCCGGGGCTGTTCGTCGGCGGGGAGGCCAACTTCTCCGATCACGGAGCGAATCGGCTCGGGGCGAGCGCCCTCATGCAGGGCCTGGCGGACGGCTATTTCATCATTCCCGCGACCGTTCCCAACTACATCGCTGCAAACCCGCTCGCCAAGGTCGATACTTCCCATCCCGCTTTTCAGGCGGTGAAGGCGGACGTGGAGAAGCGGATTTCCACGATGCTCTCGATAAACGGCAAGCGGAGCGCCGAGTCGTTCCTGCGCGAGCTCGGCAAGCTGGTATGGGACGACTGCGGGATGGCGCGTTCCGAGCAGAGCCTCCAGCATGCGCTCGCGGAAATTCCCAAGCTGCGCGACGAGTTCTGGCACAATCTCCGCGTGATCGGCACCGGCGAGGAACTCAACCAGTCGCTGGAGAAAGCCGGACGTGTCGCGGATTTCTTCGAGTTGGCGGAACTCTTGTGCATCGACGCGCTCCATCGCAAGGAATCGTGCGGCGGCCATTTCCGCGTCGAATACCAGACTCCCGACGGCGAAGCGCGGCGCGACGATGAGAACTTCTCGTATTGCGCGGCCTGGGAATGGAAGGGTGAGGGGGTGGCGCCGGAGCTGCACAAGGAGCCGCTGACCTTCGAATACGTGCACCTGACCCAACGGAGCTACAAGTAGCCATGAACCTATTTCTAAAAATCTGGCGGCAGAGCAGGAAAGACGCTCCCGGCGAGTTCAAGGAGTACCAGGTCAGGGACATCACGCCCGATATGTCGTTTCTGGAGATGCTCGATGCGCTCAACGAGGATTTGAACGCGCGCGGCGAGCCTCCGGTTGCCTTCGAGCACGATTGCCGTGAAGGCATCTGCGGGTCCTGCGGCTTTCTGATCAACGGCGTCGCGCACGGCGGACAGCGCGGCACCACCGTGTGCCAGCTTTCGATGCGGTTTTTCAAGGACGGCGACAGACTGACGCTCGAGCCGTGGCGCGCAAGCGCTTTCCCGATAATTCGCGACCTGGTCGTGGACCGATCCGCATTCGACCGGATTCTGCAGGCCGGCGGCTTTATCAGCGCTCCGACGGGAAGCGCCCCCGATGCGAACGCGATCCTGGTTCCGAAGGAAGCCGCGGACACGGCCTTCGATGCCGCCGCGTGCATCGGATGCGGCGCATGCGTCGCGGCCTGCCCCAACGCGGCGGCGATGCTTTTCACTTCGGCCAAGCTGACGCATCTGAACAAGCTTCCGCAGGGACAGCCCCAGCGCGATCAGCGGACGCTGAACATGGCGGCCGCGATGTCGCGCGAAGGCTTCGGCAGTTGCACCAATCACGGCGAGTGCGAGGCGGTTTGTCCGAAGGAAATTCCGATCGAGTTCATCGGCAACATGAATCGCGATCTGATTCGCGCGGCCTGGAAGCGCCGCCGTGAACCGCTGACTCTGTCGGAGAGTCCCAAGGATGAACGGTAGAAGCAGTTGGCGGTGAGCGGCGAGTCGCCGCTGCCAGCCGATGACCGGCGGCGCGCGCGTTGAGGTTCGCCCGCGCCGGCTGGAGTTATGTTTTTCGCGGCGGTCCGCCGGCCAGCTTAAGATTGCCTCATTGGCGGATTCGCGTTTATAAGAGGGACTTCAGGATCGGCTTTATTACGGGAGACCAGCAATGGCTCGAAGGAAAATTGCCTTTATCGGCGCCGGCAATGTAGGCGCGACCTGCGCGCATCTCTGCTTTCTGCGCGGACTCGGCGACATCGTCCTCTACGACATCATCGACGGCCTGCCTCAGGGCAAGGCGCTCGATATGGCGGAAAGCGCGCCGGTGCTCGGAATCGATGCCACCGTCATCGGAACCACCAACATCAGCGACATCGCGGGCGCGGATTGCTGCGTCGTAACCTCGGGATCGCCGCGCAAGCCCGGCATGAGCCGCGACGATCTGCTCAAGATCAACGCCAAGGTGATGTCCGATGTTGGCGGTGCGATCAAGCAGCACGCGCCCAACGCCTTTATCATCGCCGTCACCAATCCGCTGGATGCGATGGTGACGCAGCTCAAGCGCGTGACCGGCTTCGACAAGCATCGGATCGTCGGCCAGGCGGGCGTGCTCGACTCGGCGCGCTACCGCACCTTCCTTGCGATGGAACTCGGAATGTCGGTCGAGAGCGTGAGCGCGATGGTCCTTGGCGGTCATGGCGATGACATGGTGCCCGTGCGCAGCTACACCACCGCGGGCGGAGTACCGGTCGATCGGCTGATTTCCGCCAAGCGCCTCGAGGAAATCGAAGTTCGCACCCGAAACGGCGGCGGCGAGATCGTGAACCTGATGAAAACCTCGTCCTACTACGCGGCGGGAACCGCGGTGTTCAAGATGGTCGAAGCGTACATGCTCGACAAAAAAGAAGTCATGCCGTGCGCCGCATACCTCGAAGGCGAATACGGCGTGCGCGGCCTGTTCGCCGGCGTTCCGGTTGTAATCGGCGCGGGCGGCGTCGAGCGTGTGGTCGAAATTCAGCTCACGCCTCAAGAAAAGAAGGCCTTTGACAGCTCCGTCGCCCACGTGAAGGAGTTGGTCGATGCGATGGACAAGGTCATCGCGCAGGGGAACTAGCTCGAACAAGAAGCGTACACAATGAATATCCACGAATTTCAGGCCAAACAGATACTCGGCCGCTTTGGCGCGCCGGTCCCGAAGGGACAGCCCGCTTCAACCGCCGATGAGGCCGCGGCCGCTTTCAAGGCGCTCGGCCAGCCAAAGGCTGTCGTCAAGGCGCAGATTCACGCCGGAGGCCGCGGCAAGGCCGGCGGCGTAAAGCTGGTGTCCTCCGCCGATGAGGCGCGAGATTTCGCCGCCAAACTGCTCGGCAAAACCCTGGTTACCCATCAGACCGGACCGCAGGGCCGAGTGGTCCGGCGCGTGTACGTCGAGGAGGCAAGCCAGGTCGCCCGCGAGCTGTATCTCGGAATGCTGGTCGATCGCAAAGCCGGGATGGTCTCGGTGATCGCGAGCACCGAGGGCGGGATGGATATCGAAGAGGTCGCCGCCAAAACGCCCGAAAAGATCATCACCGAGCCGATCAATCCGCTGCTCGGGATGTCCTCGTTTCTGGGGCGAAAAATCGCCTTCGCGCTCGGCCTCAAGGACAAGCAGGTCAATCAGTTCGCCTCCCTGCTCGGGTCGATGTACAAAGCCTTCCTCGAAACCGACGCGTCGCTGGTCGAGATCAATCCGCTGGTGGTCACGCAGGACGGAAAGGTGCTCTGCCTCGACGCGAAGATGTCGTTCGACGACAACGGCCTGTTCCGCCATCCCGATATTCGCGAACTGCGCGATCCCAACGAGGAGGATCCCGCGGAGACCGAGGCCGCCAAGTACGATCTCAGCTACGTCCATCTCGACGGCAACATCGGATGCATGGTCAACGGCGCGGGTCTGGCGATGGCGACGATGGACATCGTCAAATTCTACGGCGCCGAGCCGGCGAACTTCCTCGATGTGGGCGGCGGGGCGAACACCGAAAAGGTCGCCGCCGCTTTCCGCATCCTGCTCTCCGACGAACGCGTCAAGGGCGTGCTGATTAACATCTTCGGCGGAATCATGCGATGCGACGTGCTGGCGCAGGGCGTGGTCGAGGCCGCCCGCCAGGTTAACCTCAAGGTTCCTCTGGTGGTCAGGATGGAAGGGACCAACGTCGAGCAGGGCAAGAAGATCCTCGCCGAATCCGGCATCAAGGTGATCGCGGCGGCCGACATGGCCGATGCCGCGCGCCGCGTGACGGAAGCGATCCGCGCTTAGGAAATTTGCAATGAGCATTCTCGTCAACAAGAACACTCGCGTCCTTACGCAGGGAATTACCGGAGCGACCGGACAGCTCCATACCCGCGCGTGCAAGGAGTACGGCACGCAGATGGTGGGAGGCGTGGTGCCCGGAAGGGGCGGCACCGACTTCGAGGGTATTCCGATCTTCGACACCGTGGAGCAGGCGCGCAAAGCGACCGGCGCCAACGCGACGGTTATCTACGTTCCGCCCCCGTTCGCGGCCGATGCGATCCTGGAAGCCGCCGCCGCCGGAATCGAGCTGATCATCTGCATCACCGAAGGCGTGCCGGTGCTGGATATGGTGAAGGTCAAGGCGTACCTGGCCGGAACCAAATCGCGCCTGATCGGTCCCAACTGTCCGGGCATCATCACACCCGGCGAGTGCAAAATCGGCATCATGCCGGGCTACATCCACAAGCCCGGTGATATCGGCGTCGTGTCTCGCTCGGGAACTCTCACGTACGAGGCGGTCTATCAGCTAACGCAGCTCGGTCTCGGCCAATCGACGTGCATCGGAATCGGCGGAGACCCGATAATCGGAACCACGCACATCGACGCGCTCGAGCTGTTCAACCAAGACCCCAAGACCCGCGCGGTGATCATGATCGGCGAGATTGGCGGCACGGCGGAAGAAGAGGCTGCCGAGTACATCAAGCGGAATTTCAAGAAGCCGGTGGTTGCCTTTATCGCCGGGCAGACCGCGCCCAAAGGGCGGCGCATGGGCCATGCCGGCGCGATCATCTCCGGAGGCCGCGGCACCGCCGCCGACAAGATCGCCGCGCTCAAGGCGGCGGGCATCACGGTTGCGATGAGCCCCGCAGAACTGGGCATCACGATGAAGCACGCGCTGGACGGCAAGGCGGCCCGCTAATTGTTCTCTGCGGTTCCACTTCACCGAAGCAGACCGGGCGCTTGACGAGGAAAAAACATCGATGGAACGAACGCTAGCGATCGTAAAGCCGGATGCGGTGTCTCGAGGCCTGACCGGCGAGATTTTGAAGCGGATTGAAACGAGCGGCCTCGCGGTTTGCGCATTGAAGAAGCTGCAGCTCACGCGCGCGCAGGCCGAACGCTTTTACGACGTCCACAAGGAAAGGCCATTCTACAAGTCGCTGTGCGACTACATGACCTCAGGGCCGGTCGTCATCGCCGTTCTCGGCGGCGACAAGGCGATCACACGATGGCGTGAGCTGATGGGAGCGACGGACCCGGCGAAAGCGGCGCCCGGCACGATACGCAAAGACCTGGGAGTCGATGTGGAGAAGAACGCGGTGCACGGTTCGGACGCGCCGGAGACGGCCGCGCGCGAGAATTCGTTCTTTTTCAGCGGCACTGAGATTTTGGCCTGACCCGCCCAAGCCGAGGGGCTTATGCGGCAGGCGTTTTAGATCGCAAACGAAAGGACGCCTGCCGCGACCAGCGCGCCGGACCAGATGATGTCGAGGTTGATCCAGGCGCTGCGCAGGATCGCGAGACCCACTCTCTCATAAACCACAAGCGCGATCGCGCCCATAACCGCGACCATCGCGCTCGTATGCAGTATCACCACGGCGACCGCCTGCGCGGCGGAAGCGCCGTGCGCCATCGCGGCCATATGATGCGCGTGCGGGCCGGCGCTCGCCGGATTCATCCCGAGCAGAATCGGAAACAGCATCAGGCCCGCGCCGTGCGCCGACGCCATCAGGAACGACCACAGCGCGAGCTCGCCAAAGTTCACCCGCATCGCAACCCATCGCGGATGCGCCCGCGGGCGCAGAAAGCGAAACACGCCGAACAGGATCAGTGCGAGCGCGCCGGCAGGTCGAAGCCATTCAACCGCCACGGTGGTTTGAAGGCTCGCTACGATCGCCACGACCACGCCGATTGACACCAGATGGCCGAGCGCGATCGGCGCAAGCGCCCACACGACGCGCGAGCTGCGCTTCTCCTGCAGCCCCAGCGCGACCGCGAACAGCCAGCCCATAGACGGGTCGATGCCGTGGTAGGCGCCGAGCGCGGCAACCGCCAGCCACGGCCATACGCCGCTCACGGATAGCAATATGAGTCGGACGAGGCGTCGCCGCCTTCGAGGCGGATCTGATGCGGCCGCTCGCCCTCGAACTTGATGAAGAACTCGTTGTCGAGCGTCATCCCGCCCGACGGGTTCGCATCAACCTTCGCGACCCATCCCTTCACCCCTTCGGGATAGAACTGCGCGTCCCATGCGCCGTACAGCGAATTGCTGAAGTAGATGCGCTTGCCGTCGCGGCTCATCTCGACCATCTGCGGCGCGCCGTTGAGCGCTCCGCCCCTGGGATGCGCGGCGTGAGAGACGATTCCGCCCAGCCGGATGTTGCCGGTGAGCTTCGGATTGTAGGGATCGCTCACGTCGTATTGTTTGAAATCGCCGGTGCCCCAGCACGAAATGTAAAGAAAGCGATCGTCGAGGCTCAGGTTGATATCGGTGATGAGCGGCGGCACCGCCTTGAACGGCTTGAGCGCCGGCGGCAGCGCCGCGGGGTCGGCCGGCTCGGAGGGAATTTCGATCACCTTGCGAATCGACCAGTCGTCTCCCTTGCGATCCCAAAGCCATATCGACGCGGACAGATCCTTGGTCGAGATGACCACTCCGGCGAAACCGTAGGTCTTGGTCGGATCGTGCGAGGGCCGCAGTTCGAGCACCATCTGGTTTTCGGCGCCGATATCGAGCGACTTTACATGCTTGCGCCTGCGCAAATCCCAGACATGCAGGGCGTGGCCATACTTTCCGCCGAGCAGCAGGTCAGGCACCACGCCGTTTTCGATCATATTCGGCGTGCCCCATTCGCTCGTGACGACCACGTCGTGGCCCAGATGCCACCAGAAATCGTAGGCGAAGTACTGCGGGCCGCGATCCACTTCCCATCGCCCGAGCACGTCGAAGCTCTCGTGATCGAGCAGAAAGATTCCGCCGGGCCCGTCGCCGGCCGGTGTGCCCAGCGCGCTCACATAGATGGCATCGGGTCCGCAATGGATGGTGTGCGGACGGCTGTAGCCGGTGCGTTCGGCGATCTCTTCGGGTTCAATCACGCGCACGATGCGCGGACTGCGCGGGTCGGGCTTGGTATCGAAAACGTACATGCGCGAGGAACGCAGTCCCGGAACGATCAGGTAGCGGCGTTCGATATGCGGATGCGGCGCGTAGGGGCACAGCGCGGCGCTGCACGCGTTCCATCCGAAATGATGGAGTTCATCGCCGACGCCGGTGACCTCGGTTCGGCCCACGATCTGCCCGTAGGTCCTCGATCCCGGGTCCAGATCCAGGACGCATAACGCATCGTGCTTTCCGTTGCGCGCATCCGGATTGAACGCGACGACGTAAGCGAGCTTCTCGCGCGGCGCGCTCATCGCCATCTTCGGAGAGGGATAGAAGGTCTGATCAGGTTTCCAAAGCGCCATAGCCTTTACCCGCGTTCTGAGAGATAAGTGTGAACTTAGCCCAGCCGCAAAGATGCCGCAAAGACGCACGAGGGCAGGCATCGCGCGCGCGGAGGATAGGATGGCTTACAAGCAGATTGAATATCAAAAGAACGATCGCATCGCGCGCGTCATCCTCAATCGCCCCCAATACCGCAACGCGCAGTCGCGCGTTCTGCTGGAAGAGATGGATGACGCCTTCAACGACGCGAACGCCGACGACGACATCCGCGTTATCGTCCTCTCCGGCAAAGGCGATCATTTTTCATCCGGGCACGACCTCGGCACCCCCGACGAGAAGGCGGATGCGGAGAAGCGTCCGTACGGCAAGGGTCTGCGCTCCATCTACGAACGATCACGACGGCTGTTTCTCGACAACACGCTCAGATGGCGCGACCTGGACAAGCCGACCATCGCGCAGGTGCAGGGCTACTGCATTTTTGGGGGATGGATGTTCGCGGCGGCGATGGACCTGATTGTCGCATCGGACGACGCGATGTTTTTGCCGTCGCTCCTGCAGTACTTCTCGATCCCGTGGGATCTTCCGATGCGCAAAGCCAAGGAGATCCTGTTTCAAAGCCGGTTCGTGACCGCCGCCGAGGCTGAGCGTCTCGGGTTCGTGAATATCGTCGTTCCCCGCGCGAAACTCGAAGAGGAAACGATCGCGCTTGCGAGGCGAATCGCCGAGACCGATCGGATGACGCTGAAGATGCTCAAGTTCGCGCTCAACAACGCCCAGGACGCGATGGGATTCAGGACCGCGGTTCGCAATGCGCATTCCCATCACATGCTGCTTGGCGTTGCCGGCTACCTGCGCGACGTGCAGGAAGGCAAACTGCCCAAGCGGATGGCGGGAGTCGGGCAAGCCCTCAAGAAGCTGGAGAAGTAGAAGCGCGCGGCCTTTACGACGACGGTGCGGATGCCGGCGTCTCGATCGGGCTTGACGATGGCGTCGCGGTTCCGATCGGCGGCGACTGCTCGACCGGGGTCATCGTCGGCGTTTCAGTAGCGGTCGCGGTTTCACTCGGAGTCTCTGTCGCGGACGCAGTCGCGGTCGCGCTCACGGTCTCGGTCGGGCCTGGCGAGGGACGCGGACTCGCGCTTGCGCTCACCGTCGTGACGGGTGTCGCAGCGGCGGATCGCGTTGGGGTCGCCGTCGGCAAAGGGGTTTTCGACTCACGAGGAGCCGGAGTTTCGGTTGGATTCCGATTCGGTGACCTGGTTTCTGACGGCGCCGGTCCGGAGGTGTTTCGAGGCGACGGCGCCGCGGTTTCGCTGGGCTTCGGCGTTGCGCTTGCTCCAGCGCCGCGAACGGGTGGTGCCGGCGCGGCGGGATTATGGGTCGCGGTCGGCGACGACGTGTGTGTGCCCGGCGCAGTCGGCGTGTGGGTAGCGCTGGGAGCCGGCGTTTCCGTGCGCGTGGCGGTCGGTGTCTGCGTCGGTGTGGAGGTAGGCGTGGCCGTTGGAGTGGGAGTGGGCGTTGGAGTCGGCGTGGGCGTGGGAAGTATCCATTTCACCGGCCAACGCACGAAGATCAGGGTTGCGGTATGCCCCGCTCGCGCGGCTGTCATCTTGCCGGCCGGTCCGAACTTGTTGCTTTCGGGATCGTAGAGCTCGGCGCTATCGAGCGGTTTGAAAGTTATGTCGAGTCCACCGGCGATTAGAACCTTGCCGTCGGGCAGGAGCGTCGCGGAATGGCCGAAGCGGCCGGCGTTCATGTCCGAAGTCGAGCTAAACATTCCCTTGGCCGGATCGAATATCTCCGCCGAGTTGTCGCTGTGACCGCCCGTAATCAGGACCCGGCCGTCCTTCAGGAGCGTTGCCGTATGCCCGGCGCGCGTTTCCTTCATCCTGGGCCCCGGCTTAAAGAGTCCCGTTTTTGGATTGTAGATCTCGGTCGTGTCGAGGGCGGCGTTGCGCGAATAGGGACTTCCGCCGGCAATCAATACACGGCCGTCCTCGAGCAGTGTCGCGGTATGGTAGATGCGGTCGGTGCTCATCGATCCGGTTGATGAAAATTTTCCGGTGGCCGGATTGTAAAGCTCGGCCTTGCGGTCGCCGCCGCCGGCGATCAGCACTCTGCCGTCGTCGAGCAACGTTGCGCTCTGCCGGTAACGGCTTATTGCCATTTTGCCTGTGGCGGCGAAGGTCTTGGTTTCGGGATTGAACAATTCCGCCGCGTCGGTGCTTCCGCCGACGATCAGCACCATGCCGTTTTTGAGCAGAGTGGCGGTCGGCTCATCGCGCGCCTCCGTCATCGAGGCCGTCTTTGAAAATCCTTCGACGGGCGAGAAAATTTCGGCGGACTTGAGAATCCACGGCATCACCGGCCCCGGAAACATTATCGTCGGCACCAGGACGGCATCGACTCCGCCCACGACGAGCACGCTGCCGTCGGGCAGGAGAGAGGCGGCATGATGGTCGCGCCTCGAATCCATCTTTCCGATCGGAAGAAACTGGCCGGTCTCGACGTCGTAGATTTCAGCGGTCTCCAGCACCGCCGGGCTCTCTCCGGTCGGGACCTTGATAGTGCCGGTGCCGCCGGTAATCAGCACGACCGGGCGCAGGACCACGGTCGGAGTGGCGGTTGGCGTCAGCGTGGGGGTGGGCTTTTTGCGAGATCGCCGGCTGCGCGCGGCCGCGCCATTGACGCACAGGCCGACGAACATCGCGGCGGCCGCGAAAACGGCGAGAAAGCGCAGGGTTCTTCCGCAGCGGGTCATCATCGGTTTTTCTGCACCGGGGTCGCCAGCGTCGTGCGATGCGGGACCTTTTCCCACTCGTCTTCCTTGGCGGCAACGCTGAGAGGCAGGCCGCGGGTTTCATCGATGAACAGCCCGAAAATAAGCGCGCTGGGCAATCCAAGCAGCGCGAGATAGCCGATCACGTTGGTGAGTCCGCCGAGCGGGCGGATTAAAGCGGCGATCATCGCCTGCGCCAGCATCGAAAACACCGCGCCGACGATCATCTGCCAGCCCATCATCGTCGAGCGCAGCGCGGCGGGGAAAAGCTCAGTGGCGGACGCATTCGCGCCGACGGTCATGATGCCCGAGCCGACTTTGAACCAGCAGTAGATCGACGTAAGCCAGACCATCGGCCATACGAACGAGACGTTGGGCCACCAGTAGAATGCGATCGCGCCGAGCCATGCCGCCCCGCCGAAGTAGGTGACGGTCGGAACCCGGCCGAACCGTTCCGACGTCCACGCGCCGATCGGGAAACCCACCATCCCGACCAGCATCCCGGTGACTACCAGTGTACTGGCTTTTTCAGGCGAAAGTCCGATTATCGAGACCGCTTCGTAGTAGAGCCATCCGTTGACCGCCGTGCCCGCGACCGTCGCGAGCGCGGCATTGGAAATCAGCGCGAGCGCGCGCCGGCGGTAGATGGGATTGAAGACGTCGTAGATACGGCTTTTGGTGATGGTGCCCTTCGAGCGCTGCTCCGCCCACTGCGTCTCCGGCAGCATCCGCGCCACCGGAAAAACCAGCGCGATTCCCGCAACCGACGGCGCAAACAGCCATCGCCACGAGTAGCCGACCCTGAGCAACACCGGAATTACGAAATAGCCAAGCACGCCGCCGATCGCGCTTGCGGTCGCCGCTGCGGCCTGCCCTCGCGCGCGCTGATTGACCGGAAGCTCTTCGGCGAGCAGGGCGATTCCAGAAGTTACCGAGCCGCCGAGCAGCGCGGAGATGAGGATTTGATAGACGGCAAAGGACACGGCGCCTTGTGCGACTGCGCTGCCCAGCGACAGCAACGGCGCCAGGACGAGGCTCAGCAGGATGATTCGGCGGCGGCCGACCCGGTCGGCCCATCGAGAAAGCGCGAGAGATCCGAACGCCGACACCGACATCCAGGCAAAGAGTTTCGCGAGCGCCGATTGATCGAGGGCGAAGCTCTTGGAGATCCAGGGGGAGGCGATTCCGGCAATCGACAGGGTGTAGCCCTGGTAGATCTGGAGGATGACGATAGCGGCGATGATGGCAGCGATTTCGCGCAGAGAATCGCCGGTGCGCGAGGAGACGGCGCTGGCCTGCGGGGTCCGGCTTTGGACGGCGGTCGTGTCCATCTAGCAGGGAGTCGCCGCTGGAAGATTCGCTAAATTACTGTTTTGTTTTTGCGAATTAGCCGTCGCCAAGCTGCCCCTCCCTGGCCACCCCAAAACGGCTGCACCAGTTACGCTATTCGCGCTTACGAAATGCGTTATTCCAACCGCGTTATCGGAGTGCAGGTCCAAGAAATATTCCTTGTATTCCGCGGATATTTCAACCCGAGGGATGTGGAATTTTGGGGCACGCCGATTGCACATTGAGAGGTAAGCATTCAGGCGGGGGAGCCACAGGAAAATCGAAAGGCGTTTTATGAATTCAGGCGACAAGCTCGGCGAGACCTCGATGCATCCACTGCTCAGGTTTCTGTCCTATCTCAGACCGCACGCGCGGCTGGTCGTCGGAGCGGCCCTGACGGGCATTGGGAAGTTTACCCTTCCGCTCGCCTTTCCGCTTGCGTTCCGATACGTCGTGGACGTTCTGGTCGCGTCGCATCCCCATCCCGATGCGATCAGCGGGACGATCGACCACTGGTGCGCCACAGTCTCCAGCCTGCTGGGACTGGGCACGGCGGTGCAGGGCAAGCTGGCCGCATTGAGCATCGTCCTGCTGCTGCTCTACACGCTGCAGGCGGTCGCCAGCTACTACCGCAACTACTGGGCGGGCCTGGCGGGCCATCGGCTCATCTTCGACCTTCAGTGCAAGCTGTTCGCCCATCTGCAGAGGCTCCCGCATTCGTTTTTCGATCGCAATCCCTCGGGTGCGATTGTTTCGCGCGTGCTGAATGACGTTTCGCGCGCCAACGAGCTGATCGATTCGGCGTTCGTGGACGTGTGGATGGACGCGACGTCGCTGGCGATTGTCATCGGCCTTTTGTTCGCGATGGATTGGCGGCTTGCGCTGGTTGCCCTGGCAATCGCGCCGTTCTGGGTCGCCTTCATGCGCATCTACTCGCCTCGCATCAAGGCCGTAAGCCATCGGATGCAGGAAAAGGTCGAGGAGATTACCGGCGAGGTTCATGAGCGCGTGGTCGGCGCGACCACGGTCAAATCGTTCGGCGGCGAAGACCGCGAGGTCAGCCGTTTTCGCCAGCGCGGCAGCGAAATGTACGATCGCTCGATCGACAAGGTTCGCCTTGCCGCGTCACAGGAGATGCTCATTCAGCTCCTGACCCGCTCCGCGCCCGCCGTGGTGCTGTGGGTTGGCGCCGTGATGATCGTGCATGGCACGCTCACGCTCGGCACCCTGATGGCGTTCTTCTTCTACGTGCAGTTCCTGTATCTGCCGCTGGAACGCTTCGCGCAGCTTTCGATCGTGGTCTCGGGATCGCTCGCGGCCATCGAACGGATGTTTGGTTTCCTCGACCTGCGGCCGGAGATCGCGGACCATCCGCTGAGCCGTCCGTTCCAGGTGAAGCGCGGTTCGGTGGATTTCGAAGGAGTGCATTTCGGCTACCCGCCGCGCGAAGGCGCTGAACGCCGCGAGGTCCTCAAAGGAATAGACCTGCACATTCCGGGCGGCTATCGCGTCGCGCTGGTTGGCCGCTCAGGCGCGGGCAAAACCACCCTGGCAAGCCTGATTCCGCGCTTTTACGACGTAACCGGCGGGCGCGTGATGGTGGACGGCAAGGACGTGCGTCACTACACGCTCAAGTCGCTGCGCCAGGCCGTGAGCCTGGTGACCCAGGATGCGCTCCTGTTCAGCGCGAGCATCCGCGACAACCTGCTCTATGCGCGCCCGGATGCGACCGACGAGATGATGTGGCAGGCGCTCGAACAGGCCAACCTGCGCGAGTTCGTCGAGCAGGCGCCCGACAAGCTCGACACCATTATCGGCGAGCGCGGAATGAAGGTCTCCGGCGGCCAGCGCCAGCGCCTCGCAATCGCGCGCGCCTTCCTCAAGGACTCGAAGATCGTCATCCTCGATGAGGCGACCTCGGCTGTGGATTCGGAGTCTGAGAACCTGATTCACGAGGCGATGGAGCGGCTGATGGAAGGCCGCACAGTGTTCCTGATCGCGCATCGCCTGCGCAGCGCCGTGACTGCCGATCTGATCATCGCGCTCGACAACGGAACGGTGTCCGAAGTTGGCACGCATACCGACCTGCTCCGTCGCAACGGCACCTATGCCCGGCTGTATCGCGAACAGACCCGCGGCCTGATCCTGAATCCGCGCGATACCGAGGCTCAGCAAGTCGCCTTCTAAAGGTCGGCTGAAACCGGCAAAGAGTCAGGGGCGAGCAGCAATGCTCGCCCCTTTTTTTTCTGGGCAAAGTCAGCTTGTTTTATGCGCGTGATTAGTAAAGAATTTTGCACTACGCCAAACTAGTGACAACATAACTAGTTTAAATATTTCTTGTTAGGCGGAAACCCTTGCTCTGAAGGACGCGCTCGAAAAAGGGATCGGTGAGAGCAGCAGATGGAAATTCGCAAGCTCATGCAATGGATGCGCTTCATCACGTCCGCTAAGACCAGAATTGCGATTGTTTCAGGGATTGCGACCGTTGCGATCATGGCAATTGCGATAAGTGCCGCAGTCGGTGGACGAACCAAAACCGCCAGCGCATCCAGCGCCCCGGCGTTCGGATCGTCGTCGCAATGCCCGGCCGGCTCCCGCGCGCTGACGTTCACCAACAAATGCAATTTCGATGTGTATCTCGCGGAGCTGCCCGCCAGTCCCCAGCTACAGGGAACGCCAACCTGCTCAACTGACGCCGACTGCAACACCAACGCCGGGGATCCCACCGGTCCGGTGCTCTGCGTGAACGGCAAGTGCACCGAGACGTGTTCATCCGACTCGGATTGCGGCGCCAATCAGACCTGCTGGCCTACGAACAACATGAATACTCCCGTGTCGGGGCCGGGCCACACGGTCAGTAACTGCGTGTTCTCGAACTTTGAGCCGACGAGTCTGTCGAGCCCTGCTCCAAGTTCGGGCTCTCCCTGGCAGCTTCCGGCAAACGGCGGAGAATCCGTGATCTGCGTACCGGAGGGACCCATCAATGGCCAGAAGGGCCCCCAGGGAGGGACCGTGCCATCCGGCGGCTCGTGCACGCAGAACTCGGATTGCGTGAGCAACACCTGCGCGGGAGATTCGCCCACATTTGATCGACTTTGCAAAACAGGGGAAGCGAATTGCCAGTGCAAGCCGGTGTTCACCTGGGGCGGCACGTTCTGGGGGCGGACCGAATGCACGGGCGCGAACACCTCGAGCAATCAATTGACCTGCCAAACCGGCAACTGCGGCGCCGCCAATGGAGTGCAGGGATCGCTGGATTGCAACGGGACCGCTACTGTCCTCAATCCCTTTGCGCCGCAACCGCCTACTTATGTCGGCGAGTTTACGCTGGAAGTTCCACCTGTCCCGGCGACCTATAACGCCGGAGCTCAGGACTTTTACGACATCAGCAACGTGAGCGGCTTCAATGTCGGCTTTTCGATGGTCCCGGTCCAGGGGACGTTTTCTCCGCCATTTACCAACTCCAACATCTATCAATGCGGCCCCGCTGGCGCGGTGTCCTGGGATTCCTCCGGCAATCCGTTGACCTATTGTTCTTTTGATCTCGTCGATTCCAGCACCTGTCCATCCGTCCTTCAGTATCTCGATTCGAGCAGCAACCTCGCGGCGTGTTGGAATCCGAGCCAGGGCTGTTCCACCGGAGCGCTGACCACAGAACTGGGATGCAACAACCAGGTGCCGTTCCTCTGCCAGACGAGCGCTGATTGCCCATACAATCAGAACAATCCGCAAACCCAGACGATGACCTGCAACAAGGCTGGCGGTCAGAGTTTTGGCCAGTGTCAATGCAGCACGACCAGCGACTGTCCGTCGGGTTTCACTTGCAACGGCGGCACCTGCCAGAACTCCAGCGCGACGTGGGCGGAGTTGTACGGTTGTTCGGGCTACTACAATCTCTCGCCTTACAACGGAAGCACCACCACTACGAAGGACGTCGGTATCGTGTGCGGCTGCCCGTCGTGGTCCAATCCGGGAACCTGCATCACCCACAACATCAACTGGGAGCAGATTCCTGCGGGGAGCAATGGCGTGCCGTCATCGACCGCGACGCCCTCAACCAACAATCTGTTTCTCGCATTTCACAACTCCTGTCCGTACGCGTACTCCTACGCCTACGACGATCTGGCCGCGACCTACGGATGTACGAACGACCAGAGCACCGGTCCTTCCTACAATATGACCTTCTGTCCGGGAACCAGCGGGCCGACCCCGACCGCTACGGCGACCCCGACCGCTACGGCGACAGCGACAGGGACGGCCACGGCGACGGCAAGCCGAACGCCGACGCCGACGGTCACGGCGACGGCGACCGCGAGCGCTTCGCCGACCGCGACGGCCACGGCAACAGCCACCCGAACCCCGACCCCGACTTCGACTCCGAGCCGAACTCCGACGCCGACGGTTACGGCGACCGCCACCTCCAGCCCTTCGCCCACGGTGACCACTACGGCAACCGCGACCGTCAGTCCCTCGGCTACGCCGACGGCTACTCCAACCGTTCAGGGCAAGACAGAGGTGCTGACGCAGGGGAGCGGCAAGTACAGTCCGGGTGACACTGCCGATCTGGGCAGCTTTGGCTATCAGCCATTGGGCAACAACGGGCAACAGATCGAGTCAGTGACAGTAGAGATCGGCAAGCCGCGCGATTTCAGCTCGTTGACTTTGACGGCATCGATCGATGGATCCCAGGTCGCTTCGGTCACCGTCAACTCACCCAATATTGCCAAGGAGACGGTGTTTACCTTCTCGCCGGCTATCGATGTTCCAGCGGCATCGTCCGTCACCTTTGCGCTGAGCGGAGTGATTTCCAGCAGTTCGTCAAGCCGGCTTGATCTTTCCCGCCCCGTGAAGCTTGCGGGCATTTTGGGCGGCGGAAAGACGGGATCGATGAAAGGCGCGGGTCCGCTGATGTTCGCGTTGAGTTTGCTTGGGATGGTGATTGCGCCGTTCAGCACCACCGCGCGCAGGCGTCGGAGCGCGATATTCGCCGCCGCGATCCTAATGCTTGCCACCGGGCTTGCCGGATGCGGCGGCTCTTCGTCAGGCGGCCCGGTCTCGACCGCCTCGACTCAGCATGTCATCGCGATGGATGTCACCGAGGGCGGCGGTCAGGTCAACATAAGCGGGTTGCCCCTGAACCTCGGTACTATCAGCAAGAAGTAAGGCCGAGCTCGGAACGGCTCCTTCACGAGAGATCGAAAGCGCCGCCGCTTCCATGGCAATGAAGCGGCGGCGCGTATTTTCGCTCCTTCGGACTGGTCCGCGGAATCGGCGAATTCCGGGGGTTGGCTACTCGGGGAGAGGAGCTTTTGCCGTTTCCTGCAGGGTCAGTATGAAGACGATCGATATCACCGCCGCCACCATCAGGTAGATTGGCGGGGCCATTTCGCTGCCTGTGCGGTCGATCAGGTAGGTTGCGACCATCGGGGCGGTGCCGCCGAATAGCGCCATGCAGAGGTTATGGCTGATTGCCACGCCGCTGCATCGCACTCCCGCCGGAAACGCCTCGACCGCCGCGGCCGGCGCGGCGCCGTTGTAGCTCGCGATGATCAGCGCGAAGCCCAACTGTCCGATGAGCGGCACCGAGAACACCGGATGCCACAGCAAGTCGAACAATCGCGTCGAAAACAAAATTATCGCGGCCGCCGCCGCGAGCAACACCGGCTTGCGGCCGAACCGGTCCGACAACCGGCCGGCTATCGGAAGGACCAGCAGCACACCGGCCATCCCGATCGTGTTAATCGCCATCGCCTTGCCGCGGGCGATTCCCACGATCTCCTCGAGATAAGTCGTCGAATACACGAACATCAGGTAGAAGCCGACCGCGTCCAGGATCTTGAAGCCCGTGACCTTGAGAATGAGGGCCCAGTGCGCGCGAACCACATCGAGCAGGGGCGGTGCTTCTCGCCGCGGCGAATCCGCGAAGTGCAGTTCGCGGCGCAGGAAATAGCCGGCGATGCCGATCGAGATGCCCAGTAGAAACGGGATGCGCCATCCCCACGCCAGCAGCGCCGCGGTAGGCATGTGCCAGGCGACCAACGTGCCCACCGCGGAACCCAGCATCACACCCGCGAAGGCGCCGCCGACTCCCATCGCGCCCATCCTTCCGCGTTGCCCGGTCGGAGCCTGTTCGATAAGCACGACGACAGAAGTCGTGTATTCGCCGCCAACCGACAATCCCTGCACCAGCCGAAGCAGGACGATCAATACCGCGGCGAGATCGCCAATCTGCGCGTGGGTCGGCAAAAGGCCGATCAGAAAGGTCGGCACCGCCATCGCAAGCACCGACAGCATCAAGGCCCTCTCGCGGCTGCGATGGTCTCCGATATAGCCGAAGAGCAGCGCTCCGATCGGGCGCATCAGAAAGCCCGCCGCGAATACTCCGAAGGCGGCGATCAGCTCGGCTGACTTGCTTTGCGAGGGGAAGAAATTTTCACCGATGGCCGGCGCGAAGAAGCCGTAAACGGAGAAATCGTACCATTCCAGGACATTGCCGATAACGCCGGCAACGACGAGCCGCCTGCGGCCGGGTTCGGGTGACTTCCAGTGGTCAATCGCCGCGGTCATCGCCGCGACACTCTAGCAGCCGAGAATCGCAAGACAAAGCAGTCGCGGAATGCCGCCGAGATGTCACCGCTTCTTCTTTGGCGCTTTGGTTCTTTTGTCGGATGCGAGCACGAAGTCGAACTCGATAGTATCCGCTGAGGCGCCGTTGGCGCCGGAATGACTATAGCCCACGACCAGCGATTTTTTTGCCCCGAACACGACGTCGGAATCGAGATAGCGATCGCCCCCGATATACAGCGCGGTGGTCAGAGGCCGGACGCCGGACGCCGCGATTTTGAAGTGAACATGGGCGGGACGGTAGGGATGGCGCGCCAGGGCGCGCAGCATCCTGCCCACCGGACCGTCGTCGGGAACCGGATAGCTGGAGGGCTTGACGGATCGGAAGCTGAAACGGCCGTTTGCGTCAGTTCGGAATCGGCCGCGAAGATTCATTTGATCGGAGTCCGTCTGCTGCAGGTCGTACTCGCCTTCGGAAGAGGCTTGCCAGGTATCGACGATTGCGTTTCGGATCGGCGCGCCGGCGCTGTCGATCACTCTTCCCTTCACGATCATTTTTTCGCCCGGCGCGCCGTTTGATATGTCCGCGCCGTCGGGAAAAAACGGAGCGCCTTCGCGAAAGAAGGGGCCCAGAAGGCTCGACTCGGTGGCGCCTGACGGGGCGTCGCGGTTCGCCATCAGATCCACCATCGCGCTCAGCCCCAAAGTATCGGACAGGAGGATGAACTCCTGCCGTTTGTCGCTGGTGATGCGGCCGACCTCGGTCAGGAACTGAATTCCCGCAAGCCATTCGTCCGGGGTCAGCTCCACTTCGCGCGCGAAGGCGTGCAGATGCTGCGTCAACGCGCGAACCACTTCCTTCAGCCGCGAGTTGGGGCATCCGGAGATGCGCGAAAGCGCGCTGCGCGTGATCCCATCTTCGGTAAGATTTTTCATCGCACTCTGGCCTCCGTCAGCGGGCGGCCGCCGCGGCGGATGGCCGCGATGCGGCGAGGATGCGGGCCACGTCGGCTTCGACCCGCGTGCCCTTGAAGAAATCCGGGTTGACATCCGCCTTCGCCCGCACGGGGTTGATGAATACGAAATCGCGGAAGTCGTCGTCGGTGATTAGTCCGTCTTCGACCATCTCGTACGCCTCTTTGGCGGCATCGCGCATGTCGGGCAAATCGAAATGGCCGATATCGGAGCTGTAGAGAGCGCCAAGCCGCGTGCCCATCGGATTTTTCTTCGCGTCAAAGGCGATCGCCGTCATCCGGTCGTCGCCTTCGCATCCGAAGAAAAACTTCTCCGCGAACAGGGCGCGGATGTCTTCTTTGCATTCGATTCCGCAGCGTGCGAATTCGTCGAGATCGGCGGGGTCTTCCGGCGCGCCCCAGAGCAGATGCGATTTTTCCTGACCCAGCCGAGCCAGAGCGGAGTCGCCGTAGTCGCGGCCGTATTCGAGGAACAGTTTGCGCATCAGCGGGAAATCGAGCTTGTCAGGCGCCAGGTTCATGATCGCCTCGCGATTGCGCTTTTCCCAGTGGCCTATCAGATCGTTGAACAGAGCCGCGGCCCATCCGATGCCGCCCTCCATGAAGGCGAAGCGCAATTGCGGAAACCGGCGCGTCACGCCGCCCAAAAAAAGCGCCTTGCAGATCGATTCCGCCGAAGCCGCGAAATGGCCGATATGGTTGTAAACGAAGTTGGAGATCGAGGTGCGGAACCCGATTCCGCCGCTCGGCGAATGAAACGTCGGCGCGACCTTGAGCTCCAGGCACTTCGACCACACCGGGTCGTAGTCGTAGGCGCTGTCGATGCAGAGATTGTCGAACCAGAAACCGTGCGAGCCGGAGACCGGCCGGCGCACGAACGACGGCATCAGAACCGCCTTGAGCTTCAGGTCGCGCACCGCGTGCTCCAGCTCCGCGATCGCCTCGCTCGGCGTGTGCATCGGAATCATCGCCGCCGGCGTCATCCGGTCGCCGTACTCGCGAAAGAGCTGCGCATGCATGTCGTTGTAAGCGCGGCACAGGGCGGGGCGCATCTCATCGTCGCCCATGTGCAGCATGAACATCCCCATGCTCGGATAGATGATCGTGAAGTCCAGGCCCATCTCGTCGAGCCGGCGATGGAGCAGCTTCGGGAGCGAGCTGGTGGCGCGGTCGAGCGTCTGGCCCGTCGGATGCACCCACCATTGCATTCGCGGCACGCGGAGATCGCGCCGCTGCTCTGGCGTGAGCCGGTACCATCGGAAAAAGTACGGACTGTCGGCGAGCGACTTGAACCGCTCGACCATCCCTCCTCCCGCGCTGGCTTTCAGAAAATCGAAGAAAGCGGGTTCAAACTCCGCGATGTGGCCGTCGGAATCGATGATCGGATGGCTGAGGCGCGCGCGAATTTCCGCCGACTTTGAAATTCCGTTGTTCATGGCTCGCCTCCATTTGGGCGCGGCGCCGGTGGGCGCCCGCGAAATGCGTCATCAAGCAGCGCGCGAATCGCCTCGCGCGTGATCGCGCGAGGATTGTAATAGGGATTTAGAACCGCAAGCTCGGCGGCGCGATCGAGGTCGCCTTCCTTCATTCCGATCTGGCTGAGCGCGGTCGGCGCGCCCATCGACGATGAAAGCGCGAAGAGCCCCGCCGCCGCATCGCGCGTCCCGAGCGCGCGCGCCACGCGCGCCATCGCCTCCGGCGCGGCAGGCGCATTGAAAGCCGCGGCGTAGGGCAAAACGACGGTGTGAGTTTCGGCATGCGGCAAATTGAAGGTGCCGCCCAGCACGTGGCAGAGCTTGTGATGAAGCGCCATGCCGACCGCGCCCAGCGATGAACCGCCGAGCCACGCCCCATAGAGCGCTTCGGCTCGAGCTTCGAGGTCGATGGGATTCTTCACGACGGCTGGAAGGCTCGCGGCGAGCGCGCGAATTCCCTCTTCCGCCATCAGCGAGACGATCGGATTTGCGTCTTCCGCGTACAGCGCTTCGACGCAATGCGCGATCGCATTCATTCCGCTTGTCGCTGACAGCATCGCCGGCATCGTCAGCGTCAGGACCGGATCATAGATGACGGTTCGCGGCAGTACGCGGAGATCGCGGCCGGTCTTCTTGATGCCGCCTTCGGTCAGTCCCCAAATGGGAGTCATCTCCGAGCCGGCGTAAGTGGTCGGCACGGCGAGAATCGGCAGCTCCGACACGAGTGCAATCGCCTTGGCGAGTCCGGTCGTCGAACCTCCGCCGACCGCGATGCAGCAATCGGCGCCGAGCCGCTTTGCCTCTTCGCGCGCGGCCTGCGCCGTGTCGATCGGCACGTGCATGACCGCTCTATCGAACAGGCCCGCGGCGCGAGGTCCGATCCGATCGGCGACCGCTTGCGCCTGGCCGCGCTGCTCGGGCGTGCACAGCACCAGCGCGCGCGATGCGCCCAGGCGCTGGATTTCCTCGGGCAGGCGATCGAGGCTGTGCGCGCCGAAAATTACACGCGCGGGCTGCGATTGATAGATGAAGCTGCGCATCGGCAACCGTCAGCGCCGATAAAACGGCGCAATCTGTGCCTCGACGTTGACCCACACCGACTTCGGCGTCGTGTAGTCAAGCATCGCCTCAAACCCCATGTCGCGTCCATAGCCGGAACCGCGCACACCGCCGAACGGCGATCCCGGGTTTACGCGTTTGTAGCAGTTGATCCAGACCATCCCGGTGATCAAGCGATTGGCGATCCGATGCGCACGTTGCAGGTCGCGCGTCCACAGCCCGCCGCCGAGGCCGTAAACCGTGTCGTTGGCGATCGCGAGCACCTCCTCTTCGTCCTTGAAGGTCGTCACGGTCACGAACGGACCGAACACCTCTTCCTGGCAGACGCGATCGCGCGGGCGCGCGCGCACCACCGTCGGCATCACGTAGCATCCGCCGGCAAGCGCGGGGTCCGAAGGCGCGGCGCCGCCAATCAGGACCTCTCCGCCTTCCTCACGCGCTACTCTGCAGTAATTGAGCACGCGGTCGCGATGCATCATCGAGGTAAGCGGGCCCATCTCGGTCGCGGGATCGAGCGGATCGCCGAGCTTGATCGATGAAGCCAGCTTGAGAAATCCGTCGAGGAATCGGTCCGCGATTCGCTCGTGCAGGAGGAGCCGCGAGCCGGCGATACAGGCCTGTCCCTGGTTGTGAAAAATCGCGAATGCGCTGCCGCCGATCGCCGCGGGCAAATCGGCGTCGTCAAAGACGATATTCGCGCCCTTGCCGCCCAGCTCGAGTTGCACGCGCTTCAGATTGCCGGCAGAGGCCTGCGCGATCTTCCGGCCCGTCGCGGTCGAGCCCGTAAAAGCGATCTTCGTGATGCCCGGATGCTCGGCGAGATACTGTCCGGCGACGGGACCGAAGCCGGGAACGATATTGACCACCCCGCGCGGAAACCCGACCTCGCGCATCAGCTCGGCGATCTTGAGCGAGCTGAGCGGAGTGAGTTCGGCCGGTTTCAGGACTACGCAATTGCCGGCGGCGAGCGCGGGGCCCATCTTCCAGCTCGTGAACATCACCGGAAAATTCCAGGGCACGATCTGCCCGACTACCCCGACCGGTTCACGCGCCACGTAGTTTAGAAAACCCTGTTCGACCGGAACCACGCTTCCGTGCAGCTTGTCCGCCATCCCGCCGAAATAACGGAAAGTCGCCGCCGTGCGGGGCACGTCGAGGCCGCGCGTATCGCGAATCGGATGGCCGGTGTCGAGCGACTCGATGCGCGCAAGCTCGTCCGTGTGCGCCTCGATCGCATCGGCGAACTTGAGCAGCAGGCGTCCGCGGTCGGCGGCCGCCATCGCGCGCCACGCGGGAAACGCTTTCCACGCCGCGGCGACGGCTTTGTCGATGTCGGCGGAGCGGGCCTCCGCGACCTCGGCGAGGCGCGAATTGTTGTGCGGGTTCAGTACCTCGATTCTGCCGCCATCGGCACAATCGACGAACTCGCCATCGATGAAGAGCCTGGTCTGAAACTGCATGGTCGATGCCATCCGAGGATGTTGTGCTCCGCGCGGTTCATTCGCGCCCGCAAGAACAACTCCGCTTATCCACAGGCCGGCGGGCTACGGCTGGACTCGGCGGGGTCAATGATTTGCGGCGCGAAATTCTACGCCCGCGGTTGCCAGCATGCCTCGAAAAGCCGGATGGGCTTTGCTCAAAAGTCCACCGGGTTCGGTTTCAATTTCTTTTTCGCGTACAGATCCGGCAATGTCGCGTCGTTGTTTTCCCACACCAGGAGCATCGAGCGCTTGGGCGAGTATCCTTGATGGCGAATGTCGGCCGGCATCGCGGCTACATCGCCCGGCTTCATCACGACCCGCGCGCGCGGCGCGCCGCTCTCGCGATCCTGGATGTCCCAGTGAATCTCGTCGCTGAGCTGCACGAACCATTCGACCCGATCGTTGCCGTGGATGATCGGCAGGATGAATTCCTCGGTGGTCGCACAGACCTGGCTGTACTTCACCGCGGAGCATACCGACGGATTCCACGTTACATCGGAGCGAGACACGTAGCCGAAGAAATTGAACGCGTGGACCTCGTTCTCGAATCCCGGCTCCGCATGAACTTCGGGTTCGTCCTGGGATACGTCGGCAAACTGCCGGTTCACCGGATTTCCGGCTGCGTCGGTGCGAAGCGGAATGTCGCCCTTCATTCCCGTCATCCGGTTCGCGACCAGGCGCTTGCGGGTGATCGCCGCGCGATTGCCGCCGCGCTTGGGTCCGAAAGGAGTTCCGGTCTCTTCGGGCGCGGCAAACGGATCGAACCCTTCGTTGGTCCAGTCATCGAGCATCGCCTCGAACACCGCTCGCACCTCTTCGGTCTTGAAGTTCTCGACGTGGTGCTTGTTCTGGGCGCGGTAGCCGGCGTTGTAGAGGCCCGCGAACACATCGACGTTGCCGTAATGGTTGGTGGTGCCGAAGACCTGATCGAAATTCACGATGCCGTAGAAGAAGCTCCACGAGATGTCGCGCATGAGCGCGCGCAGGAACGCATCCATGGGCATTGTATGCGAACCGCCGGGCCATTTGATGTGCGCGAAGTACTCGTCGCGTTCGAAGGAAAATCCGCCGACCGAAAAGGAGCGGTATCCGTATTCATTGGATGCGTTCGTTTGCGGCATTGGTTGACCCTCCGCTGAAATCCGTTTCACGCCGTGGCGGCCGGGATAACGGCAACTATTTCTGGCAAATGTCCTTCCATCGTTCCGCCGTCAAATCGCCGCGGATCGTTTGGAGCAGGATGACGCCGGGCTTCGATGCGTGAAACTGGTAAGCGGCGCCTTTGGGCAGCAGCGCCATATGGCCGCGGCGCGCGACGATATAGCCCATCTTTTTCCCCTTGGGGTTCCCTTCCAGCATCGTAGTGCCTTCGTGATCTTCGGCGACGAGCTTGTCTTCCAGCTTCACCAGCCGAATCTCGATTTCGCCGTCCATCACGATCGCCGCCTCGTCATGCGATGCGGCGTACCAGGGAGAGGTCCCTTCGGCGCGGATGGCTTCGAGCACGTACTTCAGGTTTTTGCCGACCGCGACCTTTTCGTAAGGTTCGGACTTCGAGGCGACCTCGAAGATATTCGAGAACGCGTAGTTGCGCGGGTCGTCGTTGATGACCTCGACGCCGCCCTTCTCATAATGTTCCAGCGAGCCGAAACGGGTCTCCCGTCGCATCGTCGGATCGTCCTCCTCAATGATGCCCGGCGGCGCGGACGATCGTCGGCACGGTGGGCGCCTTGGGCATGACCTTGCGTTTCATCGCTTTTTCGGTGAGCCGCTCGACCAGCGCGGCCTTTTCCTTCGCGCGCTTCTGATCGCGTTCCTTTATTTCCGGCAGCACTTCGCGGCCGAACAAGTCAATCGAGGACATCAGCAACTCGTGCGGAATCTTGCCGGCCTGCGAGAGGAACAACACCTGATCGACACCGGACTCCTCGAACCCGAGCAGCGTATCGCGAATCTGTGCGGGCGTTCCAACGCAGTTCTGCACATGGGAGGCCGATGCCAGCGGATCGTCGATTTTGATCTTGGTCGGCTGGTTCTTGTAGCTCTCCCAAAGGTTGGTCTTGCCCGGCTCGTGCTGGCCGAAAAACGCGTAGTGGCCGAGGCCGTACATGAAGAAGCCCTGATGCTCGTGCGACATGTCGCGCACCAGCTTTTCGTTGCGATCGCACAGGAACGGACACGCCATCGCGATCTGCGGGTTGATCGCGTAACCCACCGGCTCGCACTCGTTTTCGATCGTCGCGTAGTAGTCGCGCACCCATTGGCGCGATTCATCCGGCGAGACGAACGCGAACGTCAGCGCTCCCAGCCCGAGCCGCGCGGCAAGCAGGATGGTTTCGCGGCGCGAGCACGCCAGCCATAGGGGAGGATGCGGCTGCTGCAGGGGTTTGGGCACGACGTTGCGGCAGGGCGCGACGACATACTTGCCCTCGAAACCGGTGAACGGCTCTTCCACCAGCATCCGCACCGCCACCTGCAAGCCTTCCAGCCATTGCGCGCGCTTCTCTTCCTGCGCAACCGAGAACCCGCCGAGCTCGACCTCGGTCGCCCCTTCACCCGTGCCGAAGTCGCAGCGTCCGTCGCTGATCAGATCGAGCGTCGCAATCCGCTCGGCGACGCGCGCCGGCTGATTGATGTACGGCGGCATCTGCACGATGCCGTGGCCGATCCTGACATTCTTTGTCCGCGCCGCGCACGCGGCGAGAAAAATCTCCGGCGCGGACGAATGCGCATATTCCTCGAGGAAATGATGCTCGGTCGCCCATACATAGTCGTAGCCGTGCCGATCGGCGAGTTCGACCTGTTCGAGAGCGTTCTTCAGCAGTCGATGCTCTGATTCGCGCGTCCAGGGTCGCGGGAGCTGATGTTCGTAAAAGCCGCCAATCTTCATTGCGATGTCCTTTGCGCGCCGGCGCCGGCCGCAAGTGTACGGCGCTGGATTCTTGTCCGCGTGATTATCGATCGTTATTATCAGAACAATCTCGAAATCTCAAAAGGCCAACCGGATGCCCGTAACGCGTGTTAACCGGCTCGATGTCGAACGCCTCAGGCGCGAGGAGGACTACGCGCTCAACGACGATATCGGCTACTTGCTCGCGCGCGGCTTTACCGAGGCGCATCGCAACCTCTATCGGCGGCTCGCGGATCTCGACCTGACGCCGCGCCAGTACGTGGTGCTCATCAAGCTGTTCGAGGAAGGCGAGGCTTCCCAGAATCGTCTGGGCCGGCTGGCCGGGATGAAGCCGGTGACGATTCACGGCATCATCCAGCGCCTCGCGGCGCGCGGGTTCATCGAAACGCGCTACGACGAATCGGATCAGCGCCTGTCACTGCATTCATTGTCACCCGCCGGCCGGGCGATCATTCCGGAACTGGTGCGGCGGGCAAAGCTCGGATTGCTGCAGACGCTCGGTCCGCTCACGCGGGAAGAGCAGGCGGTCCTTCGCCGGCTGCTGAAGAAGCTGTTCTAACTGCAAAGGGCGCCGCCGCAATGGCGGCGCCCTTTGCGCTCTGATGCCTGGTCTTGCGGCGAGGGAGATCCGCTGGGCGAGTTCTAGTTGCCTGCGGGCTTGTCCTTGATGCCCGCGATTTCGAGCGCCTTCTCCTTTGCGCCCTTCAGGTCGTAGTACTTGCGGGTCACGATGCGCTGGGCATAGAGGCCGCCGCCCGCTTGCACGTTGGTGACCGCTTTCCATCCGCCGAAGGCATCGGCGGTGAGGTCGCGAATCGCATGGAACAGGCGCGCGCGATATTCGCCATCGACCCCGTTCATCGTGCCCATGTACTTGCGCACCAGCGGCCCTGTCACCTCGTTTTCGAAATCGGCAATCGAAGGCGCCGTCAGGACCGATCCGCCCGAGATGTCGTGCAGATGCCGCACCATCGCGTTGTAGTTCGCCGCCGCATGATATTTGCCCGCGTTGGTGTACAGCTCGTCGGGGAATGCGCCCTCGGAGGTCACCTGGCAGTTGGCGATTGCGGCTTCCAAAGCGGCCCGCACCAGCGTCGCATGGATTATCATCTCGGAGATTTTCTCCCGGATGTGGCTTTCGTTGGCCAGTCCGTTGGCCTCGGCGACGAGTTGCGCGAAGCCAACAAGCTGATCGGCTTCCTCCGCCATCCCCGAGAGTCCGCCAAGCCGCTCCCAGAGCCCCAGCGAATGCGCGAAGATTGCGGCGTACTTCACCTCGCCATCAAGGAAGATCCGCTCGTTCGGCACGAACACGTTGTCGAAGATGACGAAGCCTTCCGGCATGTGGATCTTCGACGAGATCGGGAAGATGCGATTGTCGGGATGGCGCGGCGCGTAGGTGGTATCGATAATCTTCACGCCCGGCGAATTGACCGGCACCGCGCAGGCGATCGCGTAGGATTCCTCGCCCGGCTTCATCGCCTTGGTCGGAATCGTCATCAGTTCGTGGCTCAGGGACGCGCCCGTGATGTGCAGCTTGGCGCCGCGAATTACCACGCCATCCTTGCGGCGCTCGACCACGTGCGTGTACGCATCGGGATCGTCCTGCTTGCCGGGCGGGCGGCTGCGGTCTCCCTTCGCATCGGTGATGCACTCGACGATGCGGATGTCGCGGCGCTGCGCATCCTGAACATAATGGCGGATGCGCTCCGCGTACTGCGGAAGCGCGTCGCCGATGCGGGTGGCGACGGTCGTCAGCGTCATGATCGACTGATAGGTGACAGCGGAGACGATGTCGGACTCGTGTTGAAGCGGAATGCGCTCCTTGAGTTCGGCGGCGGAATGCGGAATCGACATCAGCGGACTGACCGCGTCCGGCTTGGGCGAATACCACTTGTCATAGCCGCCTGCCACCCGCGACACGCACGCGCCCAGGACGGGATGCGTCACGAGGTTGCGCACGCGCTCGCCCTCGAAGAAGGTCTCGCGGTTGTCGTTGAGGCTCTTCTTATATTGCTCTCCGGTCATCATAAGCGGTTGGCTCCTTAATGGCGCCGGGAGACGATGGTCCCCGCGCGGCCCTCAGATTAGCTAAACGTTCGTTTAATTCTCAAACCGAATCGCGCTCCTTTTTCAAATCGGTAGCGCCTTCCGCCCCCGCCGCCGAATCCTTGACAGCGCGCGAAGGAGCCGCATACGCTCGCACGATCCGATGTCTCAAGTGATCATCTCGTGACAAAACAGGCAGAGATCAACCCCGAAGACGCCAGGCTTGTCGCGGCCGGATTCGAACCGGGCGCGCCTGCCGCCGACGCGATCGCGAAGCTGCGCGAATTGCGCAATAACCCCGAAATTTCCGCGGCCGCTGTCGCGCGGGCGCTCGGCAACATACCCGACGCCGCGGCAGCCGCGATGCTGGCGGAGATGGAAACGGAAGCGAGCGGAGCACTGCGCCGTGAAATTCGCCGCGCGCTCTTCAAGCTCCATCAGCGCGGCATCGAGCCGCCGGCCCGCCCCTCCGCGCCTGCTTCCGCGGCGATACGGCCCGCTGCCGAACCCTCGAACCTTCACGCCTTCTTCACCGCTTACGACTCCGACGGCGCGAGGATTGTCTGGATAATCAAGCCTCGGCCGCAGGGCGGCATCGCGCAACTCTGGGGAGTGGTGTCGGAAGACGAGGGTCTTGTAGGCATGGTGGGAGGGACGATTTCCCGGCGCGAGCTGCGCGACAACCGCGAAGAGATGGAACGGCGCGGCGGCATGAAGCTGGTCGAGGGCGACTGGCGGCTGGCCGATTTCCTCCTGTGCGACGCATACAGGCGCACGCCGGAGGCGCGCCGAGCCAGGGTCGGAAGCTTTATGGCGATGCGCACGGAGCTGATCGCATCGCCTCCACCGGCACCGATCGAGCATCCGATTTACACGGAACTTGCGGCGGAGGCTTCCGCGGAGCCGTCGCTTGATCTCCTCAAGCAGCCGGAGATCGCCGAGTGGAAGCTACGCAGCGAGCTCCTCGCGCCGATCATCGAGGAGCTGAATCGCGCCAACGAAAGCACCATCGTTCTCAATCCGATGCAGCAGCAGGAACGCGTCGCCCAGATCCTCGAGCGCGCCGCCGATAGCCTGCTCGCCGGCGAGCTCGGGATGCGGATTCGCCGCAGGCTGGAAGAGACCGCCTACTATATGTTGAAGACCGGAAGGCGCCAGGAAGCGGGATGGGCCGCCGGCGCGGCCGCCAGAATTCGCGATGGCGCCGACCTCAAGCATAGCCCCTTCTTCCAGGCCTTTATCCGTGCGCAAGTCGGAAGCGTGGTCGCCGAGGAGCAGGAACGCGCACGCGAGGAACCCCGGCTGATCATGACTCCGGCGGAAGCGATGCGCGCGCGTGAAGCCGCCCGCCATCGCCACCGCTAGGCGGCAATATGTCGCGATGCGAGAGCGGCGCGGAACGGCCACCGCATCGAAATTCGTCTTCCACCGGCTATCCGGACCAGGCCTTTTGGCGGCGCGAAAAAAGAATGTTTCGGTGAATTTCCTTGCTTCATAGGCTCGACTAGGATTCTCTAGGCGAGCGCCGGGGCATCAGACGGCCATGACGCTGAAGTGATGCCGCAAAGTCGCCCGGCCGCCCTGACCCATACATCGACATGATCGAACAAAAGCCGCTTGATGGAATTCGTGTGCTGGACCTGACCCGGGTGCTGGCGGGGCCGTTCTGCACGATGAATCTCGCTGACCTCGGCGCCGAGATCATCAAGATCGAGTTGCCGGGGCGTGGCGACGACTCCCGGAGTTTCGCTCCCACGCTTCCGACGGGGGATTCCGGCTATTACTACAGCGTAAATCGGGGCAAACAGAGCGTCACGATCGATCTGCGCACGGCGGAAGGGGCCGACATATTTCTCGCGCTCACCTCCAGGTCCGACGTGGTGGTTGAAAACTTTTCGCCGGGCACGATGGACAGGTTTGGGATCGGCTACTCGGCGCTGGCCGCGGCCAATCCGCGAATCATCCTCTGCTCGATTTCCGGTTTCGGGCAGACGGGTCCGATGGCGTCGGCGCCCGCTTACGACATCGTTGCGCAGGCCCTCGGCGGCACGATGAGCATCACGGGCTCGCCGGGGGGAGAACCGACGCGATGCGGGGTTTCGGTGGGCGATCTGGCGGCGGCGTTGTACGGCGTGTCGGCGATTCTGGCCGCGTTGCGCGTGCGCGATCGCGACGGCAAGGGCGCCCATCTCGACATCTCGATGCTGGATTGCCAGGTGGCGATGCTCGAAGATGCGCTCGCGCGGTACTCGGTTTCCGGAAAGGTTCCCGGGCCGCTCGGCACCCGCCATCCTTCTATCACTCCGTTTCAGCAGTTCCGCGCCGCGGACGGATTTTTCGTCGCCGGCGCCGGGAATGAAGCGATCTGGCAGAGGATGTGCGATGCGATCGGGATGCCGGAGCTGAAAACGGACCCCCGGTTCGTTCGCAACCCCGATCGCACCGCGCATCACCCGGAACTCGAGGTGATCCTGGCGCGATTGTTTGCGACCAAACCGCGCGATCACTGGCTCAAGCTGCTCAGCGACGCGGCCGTGCCGTGCGCGCCGATCGCCAACGTGGCGGAAGTCTCCCGCAATGAGCATCTGCAGGAGCGCGCGATGATCCTGCGCGCTGACCATCCCGGCTATTCCGGCCTCATCGTGCCGGGCTCGCCCTTCAAGACCGCCGGATCCCGAGCCGAACCCGAAACGCGCGCGCCTTCGCTCGGTGAAAATACCGACGAGGTGCTGGGCCGCGTGCTGGGTTACGATGCTTGGCGCCTTTCGGAGTTGCGCAGGCGGAGTATCATATAACGAAGTCTCGGTAAGTCATCGGATGGCGGCAGGGAAACGATAACCATGCGAGTAATTCGCTTCGTCGCGAAACTTTCGGCGGCGATAACGCTGGCTGGAGCGCTGGTCGCGATGTTTCCATCTCGGGGCCCGACCTTCGCGCAAAGCCTGATGCTTGTGCGAGGAGACCGCGTTCCCGATTTCGAGCTTCAGGATCTCGATGGCAACCCGATGCGGCTCAGCCAGTTCCGAGGGCATCCGGTAATCGTCGATTTCTGGGCCACCTGGTGTCCGCCCTGCCGCAAGCAGATTCCCGAGTTGAAGGATCTCTACACCCGCTACCACAAGACCCGCGGCCTCGTGGTCATCGGCGTCGCGTGCGACACGATCCAGGGCGACGGCATCCGCGAAATCGAACCGTTTGTCAGGAGATTCAAAATCAACTATCCGATTCTGCTCGCCAACCAGCCGGTGGTCGATTCGTTCGGAGTCGAGGCGCTTCCCACGACCTTGTTCATCGGGCCCGACGGTCGAGTGGTGCAGAGGGTGATGGGAGCGGGCCGGCCGGGTGAGCTCAGTGAGTCCGCTGAAGAGCTGATGAAATCTGGCAAGTCGGGCGGTGGATCGAAGCCCGCGCCCTCAACGGACGACAATTCGATCAGCATCTGAACGCCCCGGCGAAGCGATTGCTTTTAGTCGCGGCACAGTGGCATCGGGCCGCGCGAGTTGCTTAAGATAACCGTCGATGGAAGCGAAGGAAGTCGAAGATCTGATCCGCCAGGGAATTCCCGACGCTTACGTCGAGGTGCGAGATACGACCGGCGGCGGCGACCATTTTGAAGCATTGATCGTCAGCAGCATGTTCGAGGGCAAAGCCCTCATCGAACGGCATCAGGCGGTGTACAAAGCGCTCGGCGATGCGATGCGAGTGCGGGTGCACGCGCTTTCGCTCAAGACCCTCACCCCGGCGCAATACGAAAGCAGGAGGTAACGGCAATGTCCGACGTAACCGATCGAATCGAATCCGCAATCAGAAGCAACAAAATCCAGGTGTTCATGAAAGGAACGCGCAGCTTTCCGCAATGCGGCTTTTCCGCCGCGACCGTTCAGATCTTCGAGGAGCTTGGCGTGCCGTTCGGAACGACGGACGTGCTGGCTGACCCCGAGCTGCGCGACGAAATCAAGCGCTACAGCAACTGGCCCACGATTCCCCAGGTTTATATCGACGGCAAGTTTATCGGCGGATGCGACATCATTCGCGAACTGTACGAAAGCGGCGAGTTGCAAACGATGGTGAAAGCGGCGCTGGGACAGGCCGCTCAGCAGTAGCCGGCTTCTCCTCGATGGTTGTCCAGGCGCGGCGAACCCGATTCGCCGCGCCTTTTTTCGTTTTCCCGGGAAAAATCCTGTTTGCCTCTCATCGTGGTTTCTGAGTACAGACGTTAGATGCCGATCTGAAGACGGGAGGAACAGCGATGCTCACCGATGCGGAACGCGAGTTTCTGAAAGCCGTCACCTCGACGCCGATTCCCCCGGACGTTCCGGGGTTGCGCAACGCGATGGAGATGTTTGCGCCGATGATGAATCAGGATCTGCCTGAAATCGGCGCGCTGCACGAGGACGTCGAGCTGCGCGCCGGATTGCGGGCCGAGATCGCGGTGCCCAAGGGCAGCGGCCCGTTTCCGGTCGTCGTTTACCTGCACGGCGGAGGATGGGTGGCCGGCAGCCCCAAATCGCATCGCAAGCTAGCGATGCAATTTGCGCAAGGCGGATTCCTTACCATCAACGTCGATTACCGCCTCGCTCCCGAAAATCCGTTTCCGGCCGGCCTTGATGATTGCGTGTTCGCTATCAAGTGGGCGGGCCAGAACGCCGGACGATGGAACGGCGACAGCGCGAAGATTGCGGTTGGCGGCGATTCCGCCGGCGGCAACCTCACCGCCGCGTCGCTGACTGCTCTGGCCGCGGAGAACGATGCGGGACCGAGGCCCAAGGCCGCGTTGCTGATCTATGGAGTCTACGATTTTGCGGCGACACTGGAGCGTGCGGGCGGCGCGATGGATGGAATGGCAAAGGCATACGTGGGAGCCGCGAACTTTCCGGCGCTGCTCAAAGATCCCCGCGTCAGCCCGCTGTTCGCGGTCAAGCCCGGCGCACTGCCGCCATCCTTCATCGTCTGCGGGACGGCGGACGCGCTGCTTCCGGAATCCAATGCGATGGCGGCCGCCCTCAAGCGCGCCGACATCCGGCATGAGCTACACGTGTTCGACGAGATGCCGCATGGCTTTCTGCAGATGTCGATGCTGTCGGCGTGCGGCGCGGCGCGCGAGCGGATGCTCGATTTTCTGCGCCGCGTGATGTGAAGGGTTTACCGGCGCCTACCACCAGCGGACACGGCCCGTGTCCACGTGCACGAAGCGGCCGGGATAGTAGCCCACGCCGCCCAGACGCATCGAAAGTGCCGCCGCGCGCACCACGCTGAGAGAGCGTCCCGGCACGCGGATATCGATCGCGCGGCCGTCCATATGCAGGCTGTGCGCGGCAACTCCTTCGCTGCCCGCGTGCAACATCGCGTTGGTGACGGGAGAACGGTAGCCGGAGATCACTTCGTAATTCTCGTTCGAATGCAGCCGCTCGCGAAGCGTCACGAGGAGATCGAGCAGGCTGCGGTCGATCGGCTTGATTTCGTTCTGGCGGAAATCGCGCAGGATGTAATTGATCTCGTCGAGGGCGCCCTGGATGTACCGGCCTTTTTCCCAGTACACCGTCCTGAGCCGCTCGCCCGTATGCAGATTGTAGAAACTGAGCGCGCGCGATGAGGCAGCCGCCGCGGGCTGCGGGGTTGCGACGCGCATTGCCGCCCACGCTGCGCCCGGAACGATCATCGGCGCCGCGCCGAGCAGTCCCATCCTGAGGAACCGGCGCCGGGTTACTTTTTCGCGCTGCCCCTTGAACTCATCGGTCATCGCTTTGCCTCCCCCGATCCGCCTGCAGCAAGCTCGCGCGCGACCCCTCACGCGCTTCGGACCGCCTCCTGCGCCTTCGGCCGATCAATAGATCACCCAACTTGCGAGTTTCTGCAACCGCCGCAAAATGGTTGCGGGCCAGAATCAGCGTTCGAGGCAAAAAGCATCCGCGGCGACAGAGCCATAATTATGCTGTTTTCCGGGCCGCGAAGCATCACATCGCGATTCGGATTTCGAGTCGCTTGCAAGCCCGCCGCAGGCCTACTTGCGGATGTCGATCTCGACGTCTCCCTGGCGGTCGATCACGTCGGCCGCGGCCGCGTTAGTGTTGGGCATCCTCTGAAAGCTGAGCGAGACCCGGCCGTGTTCTCCGACCCGCAGCCCTTCGAGCCTGATCCAATCGAGCCACGGCGGCATTATCGGCGAATCGATAGCGACGCGCTTTTCGAATCCGAGTATCCGCATCCCCAGCATCGCCTGCATGATCAGAAAGACGCTGGCGGCCGCCCATGCCTGCGGATGGCAGGCGACCGGATACGGGACCGGACCCAGATGGGGTTCGCGATGGAACCCGCAGAAGAGCTCGGGCAGGCTGCCGCCGCGGAAGGCAACCGCCGCATCGAGCAGGCCGTCCAGGATCCGTATGACGCCATCGTGATTGCGGCATCGCGCCAACCCCATCGCGGCGATCGCGTTGTCGTGCGGCCATATCGACCCGTTGTGGTAGCTCATGGGGTTGTAACGCCGTTCGTTTTCGCTCAGCGTTCGGATGCCCCAGCCCGAGAACATGTCTTCGCGGAGCAGGCGATCGGCGAGCAGCCGGGCGCGATCGCCGTCGATAATGCCGGTCGCAAGACAATGGCCCGCGTTCGAGCTGACCACGTCGCAGCGCTGTTTCTTTCCATCCAAAGCGAGCGCCACGGTCTGCTTTTCCTCGATCCAAAAGTCGCGCTCGAACGTCGCCTTTAGCGCCGACGCGCGCGCCGCCAGCTTGGCCGCCAGGTCGGCATGGCCGAGTCGCGCCGCAACCTTGCTGACCTCGGTATAGGCCGCATACACGTAGCCCTGCACCTCGCACAGCGCGATCGGCGGTTCCGCCAGCTCGCCGTTGGCGTGCGAGATGGAATCGAACGAATCCTTCCATCCCTGGTTCGAGAGGCCCTGTGGCGTCTCGCGGATGTATTCCACGTAACCGTCGTGATCCCGATCGCCCCATCGCTCGATCCATTCGAGCGCGCGTTCCACGTTCGGCCACAGGTCCGCCGCAAGCTTGAGATCGCCGGTTATCGTCACATACAGGCCGTAGAGCCACAGGAACAGCGGGGTGGCATCGATGGTGCCGTAGTAGCGGCCGAAGGGAATTTCACCGGTCGCCGCCATCTCGCCCGCACGCATCTCGTGCACGATCTTGCCCGGCTGCTCGTCTCGGGCTTCATCGACCTTGGTCCCCTGGAGCGCGGCCAGAGTTCGCAGCGTTCGGCCCGCGATATCGGGGCTGAACTGGAGCACCGACAGCGAGGTAAGCAGGCTGTCGCGTCCGAACAAGGTCGCAAACCACGGGATACCGGCCATCATGAACGAGCCCTGCTCGGTCATGCCGATAATCGAGCGCAGATCCGCGGCCGATCGCCTGAGCAGAAAATCGAAGATTCCGTGACTTGCGGTTATCTTGGCCCACTCCGATTGCGCCTTGGCGATCTCCCCATGCCGTTCGCTCAGCGCGCTCTGGAAATCCGCGGGCTGGGCCTGGGTCGGCGATGGTGCCGCGGCCTGCTCGACGCCGCACCTGACCCGAGCCTCGAGCTTGACTGATTCGTCGGCCTGCAATTCGAGCGTAAAGGAGGCTCGCCGATCGGTCAGCGTGCGCGGCGGCGGGATGAACTCGATCTCGGTAAACCGTGTGACGTTGTCCAGTCCGCGATAGCGGAAGCGGAGCTTGCCGTCGCCGGATTCGGTCGGCAGATCCTCGCCGCGATGCGTTCGCTTCACGCCGCGCACCTCGAACAAGTCGGCGAAGTCAACCGCGAACGAGAGGTCGAAAGGGACCTTTACCGGCATGCCGGAATAGTTGGTGAACATCAAGCGATGGTAGAGCGCGGCGTTGACCAGCACCCAACTGCGCTCGATCTGGATCGAGTTGCGCGGCAGAGCGATTTTGCCGCTTCGCCCGGCCATGTCGGGGTTTGTCAGGTTGGCGCGAAACTCCGCGTTGTCGTCGCTCAGGTAGCAATTCAGATAGTAGGGCGCCTGGCCCGCGACCCTCAATTCGAATCCGCTCAGGAAGCGGGTGTCCTTGTAAAAGAAGCCAAGCGCCTCAAGCGGCGACTCCGCGATGTCTCCGCCGGCTTCGAAGACCGCGAAGCTCTGCGCATCGGCCAGCACCTTGGTTTCGCGGCGCGAGGTCAGCGAGGATGCGAGCACATAGAAGTTCGCTCCGACCTTGAGGACACTGCGCGCCTTTTGATTGCTGCGTTTGCGCGGCTTTTTCACCGCCGTTTGTGTCTCCGATTTCATCCCATCTTGCCCCGCGTGGTCTGCCGCCGCTTCTTGCGCGCCCTGGCCGAAGGACCCGGGCGGCCCGCGGTTCCTTTCTTCAGTTTCGCCGCCCTGGCGATCAGCTTTTCGTACACGCGCTCGTACGCGTCCGCCATCTGTTCGACCGTGAATCGCTGGTCGAATTGCGCGCGAACGCCCTCGCGCGGCAGCTCGATCGCTTTCTTCAAACCTTCGACCAGATCATCGACCGTTACCCCGATGTATCCGCTGACTCCCGGTTTTATAATCTCGGGCACGGACCCGCAGGGGCGAGTCACCACCGGAGTCCCGCACGCCATCGACTCGATCATCACGAGCCCGAAAGGCTCCGGCCAGTCCACCGGAAACATCAGCGCCATCGCGTTGCCGAGGAAGTCGTTCTTTTCGATCTCGTTGATCTCGCCGATGAATTCGATATCAGGCGGGGAAATGAGCGGCTTGATGACGGCTTCGTAGTAGGCCTTGTCGAGCGTGTCGACCTTCGCGGCCAGCTTGAGCGGAATACCGGCGCGGCGCGCCACTTCGATCGCGATGTCGGGTCCCTTCTCGGGCGAAATTCTGCCCAGGAACGCAAGGTACTTGCCCGGCCCCGGATGGAAGCGGAGCAGGTCTCGCGGCAGGCCGTGATAGACCGTCGCCTGCCAGTTCATGAACGGCAGCGGCTCGCGTTGCGCGTCGCTTATCGAAACGACCGGAATCTTCCGATAGCGGGAATAGACCGGCCGATGCGCTTCGATATCGAGCCGTCCGTGCAGGGTCGTGACCGATGGCACGCTGCAGACTTCGGCCAGCGGGAAAGTCCAGTAGTCCACGTGGCCATGGACGATGTCGAAGCGCTTGTCGCCGTCCTTGTACGCGTCGCTGATCATCGGGAAGTGCGCGAACACGCCATACTCGTTGTTGCCCGCAAGGCGCAGCGCCTCAGGATACCCCGAATGAAGCTTCGCTTTGGTGATCGAGTCGCCCGAGGCGAACAGGGTCACCTTGTGCCCTCTCGCGACCAGCTCTTCGGTCAGGTACGAAACGACACGCTCGGTGCCGCCGTAAAGCTTTGGGGGCACCCTTTCGTAAAGCGGAGCAATCTGCGCGATTCTGAGCGGTTTTGAGTCAGTGTGGCCGGGCCTGGCCTTCCGGGCGGTCTTGATGGGCAAAATCAGCAGCTCCTCTCGATGCGATAGGTGGTCGCGCGTTCCCCCCCCGGCTCCACATATAAGCATGGAGCGTCAGCGACTTAAACTTCCGGGGAATGTTCCGAGACCGTGGACGAGGACCGAGAAGCGGGCGCGGATCACGCGTCCGCGGCGATGGGAACTTCAATCATCGACACCCGGCATCACCACCAGGTAAACGCTCCGGTCGGGCAGGCGGTACGCGTGCGTGTAAGGCGCCCATCCATCAACCCGTTCAATCAACTCGGGATCCCCGTCGATTCCATCCAGCACCTCTTCCCAGTCTTCCACTTCAGCGTCGGGGATTCGGAAATACTTGCCGTTTCGCGTGTACACCATGACGCATCGGATCATAGCGACGATCCTCCGCTTGCGGCTTCATCCGATCTTTTCCAGGACTATCACCGGAATTCTTCGCGCGGTCTTCTTTTGATACTCGTGGAAAATCGGCATCTGCGCAGCCTGCTGGTTGAACAGGCGATCTCGTTCCGCGCCCTGCGCGACCGTCACCCTGGCTTTGAACCGCTCCGAGCCGATTTCGACCGTGGGCGTGGGATTCGCGACCAGGTTATGGTACCAGGACGGGTTCTTCGCATTGCCGGCGAACGACGCGATTATTACGATCCGGCTTCCGTCACGTGAGTACACCAGCGGGGTGACGTAGGTCTTGCCGCTCTTCGCTCCGGTCGTCGTAAGCAGCAGCATCGGAGCGCCCTGGAACTGCCCGCCGACCTTGCCGCCGTTGGCCCTGAACTCTTCGATCACCTTCTGGTTGAACTCGTTCACCGCCATCGGGAATTCCTCCACCTCGGATCAGGCTGTCAAGACGATTCGAGCATAGCGGTCGGCGTCGCGAAAGTCTTGTCCCCGGCCGCCGAGTTTTGCGATTCGGCCCAATCGCGATAGGCTGGGCCGCAAAATCACAGGATTAGAGAGCGAACATGAAATTCGGTATCGGCTTTGCCACTTCCGGAGCGTTCAGCGATCCCGCTCTGCTCGGTCATCTGGCGACCAACGCCGAGCGATGCGGTTTTGAATCGCTGTGGAGCGTGGAACACGTCGCGGTTCCGGTGACCCATCTGCCCTACCCGGGCACCAGGGACGGAAAAATGCCGGGCGGCGATGAGGTCGCGATTCCCGACCCGCTTATCCCGCTCGCCTACGTTGCGGCGATCACCAAAACCATCCGGCTCGCCACGGGAATATTGATCCTTCCGCAACGCCATCCGATTTACACCGCCAAGGAGGTCGCAACCGTCGATGTGCTGTCGCGCGGGCGCGTCATCCTGGGCATCGGCAGCGGATGGATGAAAGAGGAGTTCGAGGCGCTCGGAATCGATTTCCATCGGCGTGGAGCGATGACCGACGAGGCGATCCAGGCGCTGCGCGTGCTGTGGCGCGACGGAACGTCGTCGTTCTCGGGCAAGCATTTCAAGTTCGGTCCGCTGCATTCATATCCGAAGCCGGTGAATCGCAACGTTCCAATTCATGTCGGAGGCCATTCGCCGGCCGCGGCAAAAAGGGCAGGGCGGTACGGCGACGGCTTCTTTCCGACCGTGATGAATCCCGAGAAGCTGAAAGAGCTGTTCGCAATCGTGCGGTCCGAGGCGCAAAAGGCCGGGCGCGATCCGGACGCCATCGAGCTTTCGTGCCTCACGCGTTCCTTCAAGCCCGATGACTTGAAGGCGCTTGGCGATATCGGCGTCTCGCGCGTGGTGGTGAATCCGCCCGGAACCAAACCGGAAGCGATCACACGCGGCCTCGAAAAGTTTCAAGAAGAAATCATCTCGCGCGTGTAGCCGCGCGGCGCGGAAACTCCGGACTGAGCGGGGAACCATACAATGACGACCGGCGAAACCTTCTACGCGGCCAGACTGGCCGACCTTCAGAACGAATTGCTGGAGTTTCTTCGCGCTTTCGAATCGATCCAGGAAGAAATTCGCCCCGGAGTGCTCTCCGCCTGCCAGGCGAGGATAGTCTCAGTTGTGCGCGATATGTTTCGCCGCTTCGAGGCGGATTTCGCCCCGATGACGCCGCCGGATGCGATGGCGGAAGTGCATCGCGGCCTGGTTGCGGCGGTTCGCGAACTGGGCAAGGCGTACGAGCTTTTCATGACGCAGCCCGGGCCCCAGTGGACTCTCACCTACCTGCAGAGCCGTGCCGCATTTTGCCGTGGCCTCTATCAACTCTATGACTTGCGCGATCGGTTGCCCGCGGCCGCTTCGCATTTTGTAATCGCGCAAGGCGATGCTCCCGCACCGCATCCGCCCGATGGCATCGCGCGCGGCTTCATCCGTCGAAGCCGCAACGATGAACGCTCGGATTACACGCTTTACATTCCCGAGGACTATTCGCCCGACCGGCCGATGCCGCTGATTGTCGCGCTGCACGGCGGCTACGGGCATGGCTACGAATATGTCTGGACCTGGTTGAGATCGGCGCGCAGCCGCCGCTATGCCGTCCTCGCGCCCAAATCGTGGGACAACACCTGGGACATGAGCTTGCCGAGCGAAGATACGCAATCGATCCTGCGGATGCTCGATGAAGTCACGCGTGAATTCTCAATCGATCCTGCGCGGGTCTATCTGACCGGGCTCTCCGACGGCGCCACGTTCGGTTACATCTTTGGACTGGAACGGTCGCACCTGTTCCGCGGTATGGCGCCGATCGCCGGCGTGCTTCACCCGGCGGTGGACTCGATGCTGCGTCAGGGCCGCGGCAAGGACACTCCGATGCTGGTGGTCCACGGCGTGCACGACTTTATCTTCCCGGTTACGTTTGCGCGCTCCGCCTGCAAGCTGTTAAGCGGCATCGGCTACAACGTGACCTACAAGGAACTTCCCGATTGGGGCCACGCTTATCCGTATTCGATCAACGAGCGTATTGTCCTGCCCTGGCTTGAGTCGCTGCCGCCGAAGCCTCCCGCGGCCGTTTGAACGCGCGCGGTTTCGCAAACGGCGATGCGTTGATGCGGGCGGCCGTTACGGGCGGAACTGGATCGATCGCGGCGCCAGCAGGGACGGCTGCGAAATGATCCGGTAAGCGTTCTCAATCCACTCGCATACCCAGCGCCGCGTGTCGCGGGGATCGATCATTTCCTCCATCTGGAAGCGGTTGAGCGGGCCGATTGGACCGCGAGCGCTTTCGATTCTGGCGTTGATCTCCGCTCGCAAGGCCTCGGGATCCGCCGCCTCGGCTAACTGCCGCTTGTAAGCCGCCTCGATTCCGCCCTCGGGCGGGATGCCGCCGACGTCGGCGGCGGGCCAGGCCACACGAGCGCTTGCACCGCTTCGCGGGCTGGCGAAATTATTGCCGGCAACCCCGAAGCTCCGCCGCATGATCACCGTGAAGATCGGAACCTCGACCTGCGCGAAGGCGATCATCCATTCTCCCCCTTTGCGGATGGTTCCGGTCATCTCGTGTTCGAGCCCCACCGCGAAGCCCGGGTTGTCTATCAGGTTCAGGATCGGGAGATGGAAGAGATCACACAGGTCGAGATGGCGCTTCAGCTTGTCGCATCCGTCCGCGGTCAATGCTCCTCCGTTGACGTGCCGGCAATCGGACGCGAGCACGCCCATCGGGTAGCCGTTCATCCGGATGAAGCCGACGATCTGATCGGTGCCCCACAGCGGCCCGATTTCGAAGAAAGAATCGCGGTCCGCCATCAGCTTGATGGCCCGGCGCATGTCGAACGTCATCGTTCGTTTGCGCGGAATTATCGTGAACAACTCTTCCTCGCGGCGATCGGGCGGATCCGCGGGATTCGGAGGAAAAACCGGCGGGGCTTCGTACACGCTCGACGGCAGGTAAGACAGGAACCGCTTCGTCATCGCCGCCGCCTCTTCCTCGGTCTCGGCCAGGTTATCGACCGAGCCGTTGCGGCAGTGGATGTGCCATCCCCCGAGGTCCTCCTTGGTGATTTCGTAGCCCATCGCGTGCTTCACCACCGGCGGGCCGGCAACGAACAATTGCGCGATGTCCCGGACCATCAGCGAAAAATGGCCCAGCACCGCCTTGGCCGCGCCGATTCCGACCACGCTGCCGAGCAGGACATTCACCACCGGCACAGTGTTGAGCTGCGTCACGTACATGCTGCTGCCGAGATGGCCGGGCAGGAACGATCCGCCTTCGCCGGACACGCGCGGACGGCCCGCCTTTATCGCGCCGGAGCTTTCCTGCGCGCGGCTCTCGCCCTCTTTCTGCTGCTTCGGGACCATCGCGGCGATGCTGCCGCCGCCCGACGATCCATCCAGCAGCCGGATCGAAGGACAGCGAAAGTCGATCGACAGCCGATCGAGGTGGATGCTCTTGCCGCCGATCGCGCCGTCGGCATGTCCGCCGCGCGAGGTAAAATCATCGGCGCAGACCACGACCGTGCGCCCCCGGATTTTGCCCCATCCTCCGACGTGATTGGCGGGCGTGAAGCCCGTGATGCGCCCATCGTCGTCGTAATCGGCGAAGCCCGCGATGCTGCCGACTTCGCGAAAGCTGCCGGCATCGAGCAGCAGGTCGATTCGCTCGCGGCAGGTCAGCTTGCCGCGCGCCCGCTGGCGAACGACGCCGGGGTCTTTTGAATCGGGCGCGAAGCGTTGATGCGCAATCGATTGCAGCTTGTGCACATCCGCCAGCATCGGCGCCCAAGTGTCCTCGCCGTAGGTTCGTGCCGATACGGCAGCTTCACGGTCCTTTGCCGGCGCGATAGTGGCGACTATCTGGCCCAGAGCGATGGTGACACCCGTCTGCGCCGGCCTGATTTGAGTCAGGATGCCGGCACACGGAGCCGTGATGGCCGTCTCCATCTTCATCGCGGTCACGATCATCAGAGTCGCGCCCGCGGAAACGGTATCGCCGGCTTTCGCGTGAATCTCCAGGATCACGCCCGCCATCGGGCTTGCGACTCCCTCTTCTCCGCTTGGCACGCTCAGGCCCGTTGCGACGCCTTCCCCGGCCACGAGGGCGAGGCCGTTTCGGCCGCCGCGCAGCGCGATCGCCTGCTGCTCGAGCAGTGCGAGCGAACTTGAAGATTGCGCGCTGGCAAAAGACGCGAGGCGCGGATTCTCTGAGAAAAAGCTCGTCCGCGCGTCGCCTGCCCGGACCGCGGGATGCGAGAGGATCGCGCGCAACTGCGCGAGATTGGTCGGCAGTCCGCTGATGTGGAACTCGTCAAGCGCGCGAATCCCGCGGTCGAGCGCCGACTCCAGTGAATGGCCCGAGTTTGACTGACAGATCAGCTTCGCGAACATCGGATCGAACTGGGGCGGCAGCGCATAGCCGAGATACCCGCACGAATCGACCCTTACTCCCGGTCCGGCCGGTTCCTTATATGCCGTAAGCACGCCCGCGCCGGACGCGACGATGCGAGCCTGCACGGCAAAGCCGCGCGGAGCTTTCACCGCGCTCTGGTCGGGTATCCCGAGATCCTGAACGAGATCGCCGGCCGCGATGCGGAACTGGGCCTCGACCAGGTCGACACCGGTGACCTGTTCGGTGACGGTATGCTCGACCTGGATCCGCGGATTGCATTCGATGAAGAAATGCTCGCCCCGTTCCGGGATCACCAGGAACTCGACGGTCCCCGCGTTCACGAAGCCCGCGGCGCGCGCCAGCCTGAGAGCATCGTCCAGGATTCTTCGCCGAAGTCCGGCCTCCAGCGCCGGGGCGGGAGCGATCTCGACAACCTTCTGGTTGCGAAGCTGGATGGAGCAGTCGCGTTCGTAGAGGTGGACGGCATTGCCGCGGGTGTCGGCGAGAATCTGAACCTCGATATGCCGCGGACGCTCGATCAGCTTCTCGACAAAGACGGAACCGTCGCCGAATGCCGCCTGCGCCTCGCTTTGGCATCGCGCGAACGCCGCCGCCATCTCGTCCGCGCCGGCGACCGTTCGCATCCCGCGCCCGCCGCCGCCCGCCGCCGCCTTCAGCATCACCGGATAACTGATCGCCTTTGCCGCCGCCATCGCTTCTTCGACGCTCGCGGCCGCATCGGAGCTGCCCGGAACAATCGGAATTTTGAGCGAACGCGCGAGTTCGCGCGCCTTTACCTTGTTTCCAAACAGCGCGAGCGTTTCGGGGCGCGGTCCGATAAAGGCGATATCCGCCTCAGCGCATCGCTTCGCGAACGCGGCGTTCTCGGACAGGAAGCCGTAGCCGGGATGCACGCAGTCGCATCCGGCGCCCCTGGCAGCTTCGATCATGGCCTCGATATCGAGGTAGGCCCGGACAGGATCGTTCGAGGACGAATTTCCAATCGCCCGCGATTGGGTCGTGACGCGGGTGTGAAGCGAAAGCGCGTCGGCGGGCGCATACACGCTGACCGACTCGATGCCGAGCGCCGACGCGGCGCGCGCGACGCGAATCGCGATTTCACCTCGGTTGGCAATCAATACACGCTTGAACAAGGGGCAATCTCTCCCGGCGGCATCGTTACGATGCCGACTCTGACTCGAATACCCTTGGCGGTCGGATGCTTGCAAGGCTGAGCGCGAAGCACGCGCGGCCTTCGCGCACAGCGAATGTCAGGAGCCGATCGTATCCACGCCGAGGTTTGCGAGCATTTGGAGAAGGCCCAGGCCGATCCTGGCGGCCGGGCCCGACTGCCCCTTGAGCTCGTCGATCGCCCGGTCCAGCACCACTTTTATGCGGTCGCGGAATACCCTGAGCCCGCGATCGTATTCGTTGGACGAGGATGGCGCTCCGGTGTCGGGCTCCGGATTGCCGACCGGCTCAGGGCGATCGGCGCCTTCGATTGTGAAATCGTGGTCGGCGCTTTTGCTGACCGCCTCCCAGGCCTGAAAGGCGTCGTACTGGCCGCGGGCGAAATCGAATTCGCGCAGGATTTTGGAAAAGAATCCCGCGAACGCGAAGAGCGGATCTCCGGAGAGCTTCTCGTCCGGCGCGGGCGCGATCAGAATCGGCTTGATCGGGATTTTGTCCGCGATATTGAACGCCAGGTCGAAGAAGATCGCCCAATCCTCGAACATCGCCCGCGCCGCGGGTGCGAGCCCGGCCACTTCTTTGTAAAGGACGGGGTCGGTATCTTCCAAATCCGGGACAAGGAACCCGCGCAAGCGATCGATTTGATCGGCGCTGAATCCGCGCAATTCCGCCAGTGCTGAAATCGCCCCGGCAAGCGCCGACGAGCCGGACGGCGGCGTGGGAGAGGTCGAGGCGAGCCTGGCCAACCGGTTCAGCACCACCATCCGGTTCGCGAACTGCCGATTGACCGTGGTGATTCCGCGAAGCCCGCTCTGCATCGATTCGTCCATGAAGGCTGGAACCAGCTTTTGCGCGAGATCGATCGGATTAAGATCGAGGGTCGGGTAAAAGGAACCGGCGCTGATGGTCCGATCGGACAGATCGGCTGCCGCTGTGTGCACCACCAGAAAGCGGCGCTCGTTGTCCTGGAAGGCCGGATTTGCGGGCGACCAGTCGGTGTCGTGCGCAAGGTTGATCAGTTTGCCGACCGGGTCGTTGTCGAAAAGTCCGCCGTCCGCATAATACTCGGCGGTGTATTCGCGCCGATCCTGGTGCCATCGCCAGAGTCCCCGGGGTGAAAAAGCCACCGGGAACGATCCCGAGGCGATCGCCGATCTCACCATCGCATGCCACGCGGTTGCGCTGTCATCGCCGGGATCGGCCGCACCGACCGCGCGGGTGTCCGACCCGCTCACATAAGCCTTGCCGTCGCCGTCCACGGAGACTTGAAAGACGGCGGCATCGGCGTATTCGCGAAACACGAGCGGAATATCGTTGAGCGTATCGACGCGGTTGGGCGTGCCGTTGATGTTCGAGAGCGAGAAACTCAACCGGATCGAGGCCGCCCCGGGACGCATCGCGGGATGGCGATTCGTCACCATCCGCGGCGGCGTGTCGAAATCCGCCGCGAGAGTGTCGAGCGCGGAAGCGGCAAGCAGATTGTCGCCGGTTTTGTATCCGTCGTAGGCGGGCACGCCCGCCGGATCGGGCGTGAGTGTGGAAAGCGCCGCCTTCTCGACCCACATCCTGTAAAGGTAGTTGCTTGCGCTGTCGAGCAGAGTGCAGGTGGTGGCGACCGCGGTCATCGATCCCGCGCTCGCACCGGCCAGCGTGTCCACGTACCACTTGATCGGGTTGCGCGAATTGTTGTTGGCGATGAGTTCGAGGGATTTGGCCAGAACGCCCGCTTCGTACGCGCCCAGCGAAACGCCGCCCTTGATGCAGATAGCAAGCCGCCGTTCTTCCGCCATCATCGTGCCTCCAGCGGAGAGCGCCGCCTCCGTATGATTCGGCGGCACAAACGTAACTAGCGCCGGGTTCCGGTTATCACAAGTGGCGCCCGCTCGCGGGTATTGCTGGCCGTTAACTCATTTCACTTGAAGTGGACGCTGGCTGGACATAAACGCGTCCATTTTGTAAAAGCGGCTAGCCTGCGAGTAGAGTTTGCGTTGCATTTTGTATTTCCTGGTTCGCCGCACGAGCGGATTCCTCCAAAGGGGGACGGTGATCATGGGCTGGATTCCCGGGTACGCACTGATTGGCCAGGCGCGAGCTCTCGCGTTCGCGATCGTCGCCGTCCTTGTTTTTCCGGCGATGATCGCGGCCGGTGAATCCGCTGACGGCGCGATTGCGCTCGCGTCGATCGAGCCCGCGCAGGCCGCCCGCGGCACCAGTATCAAACTCTATGCGGCTGATGGAGCGGCGTTGCCCGCGCAAACGGTCGCTTCATTCCTCGAGGCCTGCATCCCCGCCAGCCGGCCCAACGGCGGCGGATGCGCCGGCGCGACGCTCAAGAATGTCCCGTGCCTTCGCGCGAAAGCGACCGACTCATTCTGCGGCACGATTCTCCCCTTTGATCTTCCGGTCGGACAATACGAGGCGCGGCTGGGAAAGTCCGCCCCGGTCATGGATGCCGACTGGCTTGCCGCTCCGTTTGTGAGTCTACGAGTCACGCGAGAGGCAACCGAAGGACCCGAGCTGTTGGGAATCACGCCGCAGGTGGCCTATCCGGCCGACAACACCAACGGATGCGTCAAGCCGCAAGACGGGGGCGGCGCGCAGCCGGTTAAGAGCGCCAACCTGGTCCTGAGCGGGAGCAATTTCAGCCTCGCGGGCAAGGACAATCGTATCCTGGTGAACGGGAATGAGCTGCCGGTGTGCTGGGAGTGCGACGGTTCGAAGCAGTGTGCCCCGTGCGATATCGCCGGCAGCGTCGGCCAGAACGGCCGCGAGATTCGCCTGCGCGGCATTCCGATTGACACCTATGGCGGAATCCTGAGCGTTGCGGTTAACGTCGGCACACAAACCACCTCGTCGCGAACGGTGGTCTTGTCGCGCGTTAATCCGAGCACGCCGCGATGGTACGCGCTGGCCGGGATGGCGGGCCTGCTGTTCATCCTTTTCCTCATCCTGAGCCGCAACGCGAGCAAGCAGATCGCCGGCAAACCCTACAAAGTGATGACGGCGGTGATGCTCGATGCGGAAACCAACACCTACAGCCTGTCCAAGTTTCAGTTTTACATGTGGACCTTCACGGTCGTCCTTGGCTACGGGTACCTCACCCTGGTTCGCAGCCTGATCCAGGGCACGTTTGAATTTGCCGATGTTCCCGGCAATCTGCCCGGCATCCTCGCGGTCAGCGTCGGAACGTCAGTGTTCGCAACCGGTGTGACCTCGGCGGTGGGATCGAAAGGATCGGGGCGGGTGCAGCCCGGATGGGGTGATCTGCTGACGGTGGGCGGCGTTGTGGTGCCCGAACGGGTCCAGTTCGTGGTCTGGACGATCGTGGGCGTGACGGCGTTTCTTGCGCTCACCTTCCTGGCGGATCCCGCGGTGATCCAGAACCTCCCTTCGGTGCCGCAGGGATTCCTGCTGCTGATGGGCGCGAGCTCGGCCGGATACCTGGGCGGCAAGATGGCGCGCAAGCCCGGACCAATCATCATGAGTGCGAAGGGAGTGTGGGAGATCGACCCTCAGCAGCCGGCTGCGAATGCGCGCCGCGACAAGCTGACCTTCAGCATCATCGGGCGCAACCTCGCCGTCGATTGCGGCATTCGCTTCAAGGACGTCAAGGTTCCCTACGTGCGCGGCTCGGCCGCGACGGCGTTGGACAACGTTTTGGAGCTGGTCACCCGCGATGAGAAGTCTTCTGACGATAACCTTGCTTCGGAACTTCGGCTCATCGTACGCGACAAGAACATGATCGATCTCATTGTCGCCATGCAGGAGCCGCAGCCGGCTCCTCCGCCTGCCGCCGCAGGTGCGGCGCAACCCGCCGCCGAGCCAAATACCAAGCCGGAGATATCGGTTACCAATCCGGACGGACAGATGGCAGCGTGGCCGGCCCCGATTACCACCCAATGATCGGTTATGACGCGGAATCTTTCATTCATGCGGCACGAATGGAGGAACAGCGATGCCAACCGCAGTGCAAAAAGCGACCGCCGAAGCGATCGTCAATATCTTCGAAACCGGCAGCGCCCTTGGCGACTATGCAAACGTCACCCTTCTAAAAGGTGACTCGGGCCATCTGACCTACGGCCGATCGCAAACCACTCTCGCGAGCGGCAACCTGTTCCTGCTGATCAAGGCATACGTGGAAACCGAGGGTGCCGACTTCGCAGAGCATTTCAAACCCTACCTGGCCCGCCTTCAGGCCATCGATTTGTCGCTCAACTACGATGCGGGGTTCAAAGACCTCCTCCGCCACGCGGGCGCCGATCTCGAAATGCAGCGGGTGCAGGATGCGTTCTTCGACCGCGTTTACTGGACGCCCGCGATGACCTACGCGGCGAGCCTCGGGATTACCTCGGTTCTCGGATGCTGCACGGTGTATGACAGCGTAATCCACGGGAGCTGGCGGACGATGCGCGATCGGACCAGCGCGCAATTCGGTGAAGCCGGCGCGATCGGCGAAAACGCCTGGATCGAAAAGTACATCTCGGTTCGCCGGCAATGGCTCGCCGGAAATCCGAGCGAGATCCTGCGCAAGACCGTGTACCGGATGGACGAGTTGGGAAAACTGGTCGCGCAAAATCGATGGAACCTCGATTTGCCCCTGGTCGTTCGCGGAATCACGATCGACGAAGCCGCGCTCAGCGGCGCCCCCGTGAGAGCATCGGCCCGAATCGTTGAAGAACGGCTGCTGTCGCTGCGATCGCCGATGCTGAAAGGGCCCGACGTCGAGGAAGTGCAGAACGCGCTTAAGGCAAAGGGATATTCGCTCGCCGCCGATGGCGTATTCGGTTCCGGAACCTCGGCCGCGGTAATCGACTTTCAGCGCAAGAGCGGCCTGGCCGCGGATGGAATAGTCGGCCCGGGCACGAGAGCCGCGCTTGGCCTGTAGATCGCGTTTCCGTGTACGCTGGTAAATCGGCCGCCTGATCTGCGAAGCTGCGGAGCGTTGGAGGACATTGATATGCCGCTCGATCCGCAAGCCGATGCATTGATCAAACAGATGGCTGCCGCGCCGGGGCCCAAGCTCGAGGATCTGTCCCCGCAGGATGCGCGCAAGCTTGCCTCGATGACGTTCAAGATGCTGGAAGGGGCGCCGCAAGAGGTCGGCAAGATCGAAAATCGATCGATTCCCGGACCGGCGGGCGATATTCCAGTCCGCATATACACGCCATCGGGTAACGGACCCTTCCCGCTGCTGGTCTTTTATCACGGCGGAGGATGGGTGATCGGCGACCTGGATACTCACGACAACGCCTGCCGAGCGCTCACCAACGGCGCGCGATGCGTTACCGTCGCGGTCGATTACCGGCTCGCGCCCGAGCACAAGTTTCCGGCGGCCGTGGACGATTGCTATGCCGCCACCGCGTGGGCGGTCGAGCATGCGAGCGAATTGGGAGCCGATCCGTCGAAAGTCGCCGTGGGCGGAGACAGCGCGGGCGGAAATCTCGCGGCGGTGGTCGCGCTTGCGGCGCGCGATCGCGGCAAGCCGAAACTCGCCTTTCAGCTATTGATTTATCCCGCGACCGACGGCGCGCTCGATACCTACTCTCACAAGACCTTCAAGGATTATTTTCTGACGGACGGAGCCGTCCGCTATTTCTGGGGACATTACGTTCGCGGCGAAGCTGACAAGCGTGATCCGCTTGCGTCGCCCGCTCTTGCGAAGAGCCTTCGGGGGCTGCCGCCGGCGCTGATTATTACCGCGGAATTCGATCCGCTGCGCGACGAGGGAGAGGCTTATGGCGAAAAGCTTCGCGCGGCCGGCGTGCCCGTGACAACTACGCGCTATAACGGAATGATTCACGGGTTCTTCACGATGACCGGAGTCCTGGACCAGGGAAAGAAAGCCATCGAAGAGGCATCGTCCGCTCTGCGCAAGGCGTTTGGCCGATAGAAGAAGCGGTCTTGTTGCCGATGGGTCGCGGGATGACAGCTGGAAGCTGAGATTCCGCGCCGGTTTTCACCACTGTTCGTAGTGGACGGCGCGGCGTTCATAGCCGGCGCCGCGCAACAGGTCGCGCAGGGCACTCACGCCTTTTCCGACGCCACAGATGTAGAAATGGCGGGTGCGATTGGCGTCCGCGCTGACCCATCGTCGCTGCGCCTCCGCCAGCAGACGGTCATAGGTTTCCGGCCCAGGGATAACCGCCGGTTCAAAGCGAAAGGTTCGATCGCCCGCGGCGAAGGCCTCGAATTCCGCGCGATAGAGCAAGTGATCCGATGATGGCGCGGCGTAGAGCAGCGTCATCTCCGGATGGCCGGATGAAGCGAGCGTGCGATGGAGCATCGGGCGAATCGGCGCAATCGCCGTCGCTTCCGCGATGAAGATCGTTTCAGAGGCGGGGACGGACTCCATTGTGAATGTTCCGTAGGGGCCGGTGAAATCAATCACGTCGCCCTGCTTGCGATCGAACAGCCATGCCGCGCCGCGCCCGCCGGGCACCCGATTGAAGCAGATCTCGAATGGGCCGTCGCGGCCGGCTGGCGAGGCGATCGTGTAGGGACGCGTCCTGACTTCATCGGGCAACGGGATCGCTATCGAAATGAACTGGCCCGGGATGAAGCGAATCTTCGATCCGTCGGCGGGAGCGAGAAACAGCGAGCGGGTGTCATCGTTATGATCGAAGACACGCTCGACAACGGCGGAGCGAGTGGGCCGCGATGATGCTCGATTGGAGGTTTCAGCCATCGTTGGCCGCGTGCCGCTTCATCGCATCGAGAGCAAGGCGCGTTCTCAATTTCATTCCTCGGCGGATTCGCTGGCGAGATTTATTGTATAGCGCGGCACGACGATGGTGATCTCGGCGTTGGGATCCTCTACCACGGCCTGACATCCCAGGCGTGAAGTGGGGGTCAGCCCCGGCGCTCTGTCGAGCATATCCTCTTCCTGCTCGGTTGCCTCGCTAAGCTGCCTGCCGCCCTGCTTTACGATCACGTGGCAAGTGGTGCAGGCGCAGTTGCCCCCGCATGCGTGTTCAAGGTGAATGTTGTGGCCGAGCAGGACATCGAGGATCGACCCCGGGCGGCCATCGTGATGGAAAGGCGCCTTGGCCGGGTCGAATTCGATAACCCGTTCAGGGTCGCCGTTTTCAAAAATTACTCTAATCTTCGCCATCAGCAGATCAGACACTGACAATCGGGCGGCGCTCACGACGCCCTGATTTCTCGACCCCGCAGATACCACTCGAAAAATGTCGGAATGGAGTTGCGGTAGAAGATCCAGATTACCGGTAGCCCTCGAACGGATAAACCTGGGACCCGGAAATCCCGCCCGCAAGAGGTTCCACAAATTCCGAGACCTCCTGGCAGAACCCCGGAAATGAAGTTCCTTGAACCAATATTCGGCCCCCCAGTGTGCTCTTGGTAAATATCCCCTTGACGCATGTACGGGCATTTAATACTTTATCCCGTATGAGCAAGTCTAATCGGAACAACCCCATCCGCTCAAGTGCATCCGACGCCACTTACACAATGATGGACTTTGACCGCGAGTTTCCTGACGATGCGGCTTGCCTCGAATGGCTCAAGAACCGGCTCTATCCCAACGGCATCCATTGCCCCAAGTGCAACAAGGTCACGAAGCATCATCGCGTTGCTTCGCGTCCGTCCTACGCCTGCCAGTTCTGCGGCCATCACGAACACCCGATGAAGGGCACAATCTTCGAGGACTCGGCTACGTCCTTGAAACTCTGGTTCCACGCAATCTTTCTGATGGCTTCCACACGCTGCGGAATCAGCGCCAAGCAGCTAGAGCGCGAGCTAGGCGTGACCTACAAGACCGCATGGCGGATGTTCAACCGGATTCGGTCGCTGCTGGAAGAGAGCGACGGCGACCCGCTGAAAGGCAAAGTCGAGATGGACGAGAGCCTCTATGGCGGCAAGGACAAGAACAAGCACAAGAACAGGCGCAAGGGTTACGATGCGCACTATCAGGGCAAGACTACCGTGTTCGGCATGGTCGAGCGCGATGGGCGCGTTGCTGCTCGCGTGGTTTCTACCCCCGCGAAGTCAGGCGATCTGCTGCCAGAGGTCGGGGCGCGGGTGCTGCCCAGCACGATGATTTTCACCGACGAAGCGTACTTCTACGACCCGCTGGCAAATCATGGGCTACGGCCACAAGCGCGTGAATCATTCTGCCCAGGTCTACGTGTCAGGCGACGCGCACACGAACACCATTGAAGGCTTCTGGGGCCTGGCAAAGAACGGGATTCGTGGCGTGTACCACAATGTCTCGCAGAAATATTTGCAGATGTACTTGAACGAGTACGCCTTCCGCTTCAATCGGCGGAAGAGCCTCGGAAAGCGTAACATGTTCGACGCGTTTGTTGGTTGTATCGAAAAGAAGTCTGCGGCCGCACGAAGCGCTGAAAAAAAAGAGCGGTGAGCCTCTCCGAAAGCTGACCGCTCAACATCGCGAGCGAATCACTATCGCGTAAATACTCTTTTATGCGAAGTGTGTTCGTGTTGCAAGCATCAGGCAGGGAAACTCATCATGTCGCGCAACAATATCATTCGCACCGCAATGTTTTCTCATGCAAAAGACTTGCGGACATTGGTCAAGACTAAAGTGTCGATTGAGAAATACGAATCCGAAATGTCCGAGTCAGAGCGAAATGAATGGAACAGCTTTCGCGAGCGACTGGAGCAGAATGACCGGACATATGTTCAAGCAACCAAAGAACCCCGCGCCGCGAGACCCGGAACACTGCTGGAGGAAACCGAGGTAGAGCAGCAAATGCTAGCCTCTACCGAACATCACGCGGAAGAGATCGCAAAGATTGCTAAGGAGATGAGTTCGTTTCTCGCCAAATTGCGCGTTACGCGTGAGCGACATCTTTCGCGATCCACGGCACGACGTAAACGAAAACGTTAAGAAGGCTTTTCGGTGCTTTGTCTTTAGTTCGAAAGGAATCGTCGCAAGGCACGGCGCGTCGTTTCTACTGCTAAAACAAGAGCGATCACATAGCAGAAAATTCTAACCGCCAACGCGGGCGCGTGAGTATCATAGTACTCGGCACCAACCACGATTCGATAAACGCCCATCACTGGCACGGAAGCCACGAACAGCCAGATCATGTAGCTGATGGGCAGAAGGACAACCACGATCAAGATTGTCAACAGCGGCTTCACAGGGCATCTATTGTTTGTTTTTCCGCCGTGTTGCCTTCTCTAGCGCACCAAAAAATTTCTTGCGACCGAGCGGCGGTATCGAAACGTCGCGGGGCTTTCGCTTCGAGCCTTCGGTATCATCAAGAATAGGCTTTACGCGCCGGCCGGCTTGTCGTGCTAGTCGCTCATCGTCACGCTTCCGTTGTTCCTGAAACTGCTCCATGTCCAACATCTTCCCTATTTTCCATGCGGGAACAATGGCCGCCATTCCGCTTAGCGTGTCTACAAAATAATCGGTTTCGCTTGGTGCCTCGTCGTTCTCACTTTGAAACTTTACCGGTGATCTGACGGGAAGATGGCAAAAATTGATTCCAAGGATTCTCCCCGGAGGATCAAGAATAACGACCGACCCGCTGTAGCCACCTATCGACCGCAACTCGATCAAAATCGATTCCTGTTCGTGTCCCGTCTCCGGATTCGTGATCTGGCGCAAAGGCGATGCGATCGCGCCATGCTGGATCACCGGCTTGTTCGCATCGCGATGCTCATGGCCGAGAAACCTTCCCACCATGTATGCCGTGTCTCCGATTCCAACCCCGTTTGCCTTGAAGGCCTCTTGGGTGAGAAGCAACTCCGAATGGAAGATGCGACTGGCGAGATTCGGATCGGTGACACCCTCAAGCGAAGCGATCGCCACGTCATCACCATCAGGATGCGAAATCCAGCCATCGACTAGGTCGAACGTCACAGTCTGACCGCTCGCCTTGTTCATGCGCACGACCTGGCTTCCATGCGCGACAACATGGGCGTTTGTGACGACGTAGACGTGACCCAGCGATGGAACTCGTTTTGAGGGTACTCCGAGAAGAAAACCCGTCGCCCCGCGCTCCTCGGCTGCGTCTGCGGACTCCTTCGATGGATAGATGAACACCACCGAGTCCATCATGTAGTCCCGCAACCGCCTACCCATCACTTTGACCCATGTGAAAAATGGCGTCCCATCTGACGCCAATCGCATAATGCGCCGATGGCCGCAAACGACCGGCTGGATCGGATCATCTGGATCATTAGACCATTTACCGATACCTACGTCTATGGGATATTTACCGTGCTCTTGCTGATTCGCCGTATTTTCGCCATCATTAGTTTCAATACCCCGGGCTGGGAGGATCGCCATGGCAACGTTGACCAAGCGCCAAAAGCAGATGGTTGATTTCCTGGAGCGTTATATCAGCGAGCACGGGTATGCCCCGACCCTTGCAGAGATCGGCGAATATTTCGGCTTGTCGTCGCTCGCCACCGTGCATAAGCATCTTCGCAACCTTGAGCAAAAGGGCGCGATTCAACGGCAGCACAATCACAGCCGCGCGCTCGAACTGCCAAAGGCCAAGCAGCCGGGAGTCCGTGAGATAAAGCTCCATGGCACCGTCGCAGCCGGCGTTCCAATCGAGGCTATCGAGGCCAACGAGACCATCAGCGTGCCTGAGGAGTTTATCCGGCGCGATGAGACCTTCTGCCTGCGCGTCAAGGGAGAGTCGATGATCGAGGACGGCATCCGCGACGGCGACTACATAATCGTCGAGTCGCGCGATTTCGCCGACAACGGCGAGACCGTCATCGCGCTGGTAGGCGGCAACGAAGCGACCGTGAAGAAGTTCTACCGGGAGCCGGATGGGCGCGTGCGGCTACAGCCCGCCAACGCATCCATGCAGCCGATCTTTGTCGATCCCAACGACCTGTCGATTCGCGGCGTGGTAGTGGGCTTGATGCGCCATTATCGCTAGAGCGCGGAGGAATTGGATTTTCCGGCCGCGCCGTGAGGCTGACGGCGGCCTCATATCCGTCCCCAGCCGCCAGGGTCCGTGTTAGCGGCTAATTCCGGCTTCTCAGCAACAGCGGGTCGGGCCCTGATGATGAGACGTCAGGGCGGCTTTTACCGCTCTGGTTCTCTCGCGACGAGACAGGCGGGAAAGGGAGGTCCAGCCGAGGCGGGCCGTGTTCAGCCTGATTACCTCGTCGCGCAGCGAAAGCCAGAACGAGCGCAACATCGGATGGATACGTGCGGAACGTCGCGAATCGATCATGCCGCTTTCTCCGCAAGTCCGGTCTCCTCGGCGCCGCTCAGGATCCTCCTCCACGAGCGGATCGAGTCGGCCAGAATTATTACGACCACGGCCATAAAGAACGCGGTCAGAATCGCGTCGATTCTGTCGTTCCACACCAGCCGCCCGATCTCGTTGATGCGCGCGGCCAGGATGCCGGGTTGGCCGAGTTCACTCTCGAGCTTTGCCGCATGGGCCAGAAAGCCGATGTTGGCGAGCGGGCTCATGATCTTCTGGTAGCCCGCCGTCATCGTCACCGCCACCAGCCAAACCAGCGGCGTCAGCGTGACCCACGCATAGCGCGCCTTGCCGCTTCGGATCATCGCGCTGGTGGCGACGCATAGCGCGATCGTCGCCAGCATCTGATTGGCGATACCGAACAGCGGCCACAGCGAATTGATTCCACCGAGCGG
>JAJPKP010000042.1 GCA_021323675.1 Pseudomonadota bacterium
AGCTCGATGCTGAACGTGTTCCGGCGCATCCAGGCGCCCAACTTCCACACCGTGCTCATCGAGCGCAAGGAAGACATCTGGCCGTCGTTCAAGGCGTTTCTAGCCAAGGACCGGGTGAAGGAATGAGCGACATCGCGCTCGAGAGCGGATCGAAGTCAGGCGCTTACAGCATGAGCGAGCTGGTCGAATGGGACCGGCGCATCCGCGAGAAGGTCGATGAATTCGGCCTCAAGTGCTGCCCGCAGGAATTCGAAATCTGCGATCACAACCAGATGCTTGGCTACATGGCCTACTCGGGCATGCCCTCTCACTATCCGCACTGGTCGTATGGAAAGGCGTACGAGAAGCTGAAGACGCTGTACGATCACGGCGTAAGCGGCCTGCCCTACGAGATGGTCATCAACTCGAACCCTGCCATCGCGTACCTGATGCGCGACAACACGCTGCTGCTGCAGATCCTGACGATGGCGCACGTGTACGGGCACAACGATTTCGGCCAGAACAACTTCACCTTCAAATCGACGCGGCCCGAGCTCACCGTGGAGATTTTCAAGGCCCACGCGCTGCGGGTCCGCCGCTATGTCGAGGATCCGTCAATCGGCGTGGAGAAAGTGGAGCGAATTCTCGATGCGGCCCATGCGCTGTCGTGGCAATGCCGGCGCAACCTGGCGATTCGCAAGCTGACGCCGCAGGAACAGATCGAACGCGCCATCGAGACCGCCTCGCCGAGGCCGGACCCGTTCCACAAGATTCATTCGCGCCCCGAGCACATCGAGCCCGATTTGCATCGCGTGCCGATCGAGCCGGATGAGGACATCCTGCTCTTCATCCGCGATCACAACCTGTTCCTGGCGGATTGGGAAAAAGACCTGCTCACCATCGTCGACGAGGAAGCGAAGTTCTTCATCCCGATGATGGAGACCAAGATCATGAACGAAGGATGGGCGAGCTTCTGGCACAAGAAAATCCTGGAGTCGCTCGACCTCGAGCAGGGGCTGCATCTTGAATTCATCGTGCGGCACAACCAGGTCGTGCGTCCGATTCCGGGCCAGATAAACCCCTACCACCTCGGCCTGCGCGTCTGGGAGGACATCTATCGCCGATGGACCAATCCGACGCCCGAGGAAATCAAGCGCGACGGCGCGCCGACGAAGTCGGGGTTTGAAAAGCTGTTCGAGGTGCGCGAGGTCGAGCGCGACTCGTCGTTCTTGCGCCGCTATCTGACCGAAGATCTGATCCGCGACATGGACATCTTCAAGTACGAACCGCGCGGAGAAGAGCTGGTGGTTTCGAAGGTCGCCGACGACGACGGATGGCGCGAGGTCAAGGAAACGCTCATCAGGAATGTCGGCACCGGCTCGATTCCGGTGATCAAGGTCGAGGATGCCGACTTCGGACAGAATCGCACGCTGTATCTCAAGCACTATCACGACGGCCGCGATCTGCATCTTGAGTACGCGGAAAAGACGATGGCGTACCTGCAGCGCCTGTGGGGCCGCGAAGTCGTGATGGAAACGACGCTTGAAGGCAAGCGCTCGCTGCTGTGCTGCAACGACCGAGGTTTCTCGGTTCGCGCCCTGAAGTAAACCTCGCGATCCTCATCGCCCGATCCGGAGCATCGTTTTTCCGATGGAAACGCACGCCGTACCTCCCGAGTTTGTCGAATTCATCGCGCTCGTCTATCACGAGGGACGAAACGTGGGGCGGCTTTTCCGCCTCAACGCCGCATCGAAAAAGACCTTCGGCGAACTCGCCGCTCTTCCGCCCGAAAGCGAGAAGGCGTGGGATCGCCTGATCGGCCTGCAGAAGAAGGCCGCCGCGGCCGCATCCGCAGCCGAGGCGCAGGCGGCATTCCACGAGAGCTTCGGCTGCTCGATGGCGGACCTCGTGACGCTCTTCGGCCACGAAGCCTGGCATCGCGTTCCCGGCTACGGAGGACCGCGATGGGCCGCGATTGCCAAATCGGTCGCCGCTCTTGCCGAGGCCATCGAGAAGAAGGATGAGGCCGAGGTCTCAAGGCAGATCGGCGAGATCCTTGCGATGCGCCATAATACGGGGACGGTCAGGGACAAGCTGGCGAAGCTGAAAGCGCTTCACCGCTAAAGTTTCCGGTTCGTGGTTGTCGGCGAAGTCCGGCAGCGACCGATCATTCCATCGGCTGTGGCGGGAGATTTCCTTCATTGATCGTCGCGCGCGGCACGTCGCCGCTGCGCATCAGCTCTTCGCTGATCATCCTGCGTTCCTGGCGGGTCATGGGGGTCAACGTTCCTTCGTAAACGGCTTCCGCCGCCGGGCCCGAAACGCCGGGAACGTAGAGATCGACCTGCTTCGTGCATCGCACCTGGTTGCTTCCGGCCAATGCGATCGTAACTTTCTCGACGTGGCGAATCGGCGGCTGCTGGCTGAGGTCCAGCCCCTTGACCTCCAGCTTTACTTCGCTCGGACCCTCCGCTTCGGCACTGGTCTTCAGCACCTGCGAATCCGGCGAGCCGAACACGGTTGTCGCAAGAACCACCTGGCCGTTGCGCTCGCCGAAAGTGAAGCTCATCAGCGCAGTTTCCGGGACGTCAACCGCGCCGAACTTGTTGACGAGGGTAAGCTGCCCGCCCCAATGACCCAGGAAATCGCGGCTGGCCTGCGGCAATACCAGTACATCCTGCTGCGGCGGGATGACCGGAATGATCTTCGTATTGTCGGATTGGGCGGGCGGAGGCATCGACGCCTGCTGGTTCGTCATCGAAGGCAGAGTGAGTTCATTATTCGATTGCGGAGCGGCGGCGGATGGCGCCGGGGCGGGAGTCGCGGACCCCGGCTCGGGCAGCACCAGCGACGGGCCCTTCCAATTCCCCGCGCCTCCGGATGATCTCGGCACTGCTTCCATCATCCCCTGTGCAAACGCGCGCGGTGAGGTGAGCGCGACCATGGTGCAGGCGAGCAGCCCGACGCCGGCAATCCTTGCGCTGGGGATGAGTTGCGAGGACCGAAAAGAGGGTTCGGCGCGCCCCGAGAACCGGCCGCCTGGGCGCGCAATCGCAGCAATTGTCATCGTTGCTTTAGGCATTAGGGTCGGATAGTTTCGCCCATGGAGCGTAGCGGTTTCGGGTCGGTCTGAAGGAGGGTGGCTGATGGAGTGGCCGAAGTGCCAAAAATGCAACAATGGTAGCCTGATTCCCCTTTCGGATTACGGGCAGGAAGGTGCTTCGGTCTTGTTCAAAGCCTGGGTGTGCACCAACCCCGAGTGTGGTTTCAGCCTGCGAGTGGACAAGGGCGAGGTGACTTACGGGCGGCGAATCGAGACCAAGCACTAATCTTCTCATACACAAGACTTCAGGGGCGTCGCGATGCGGCGCCTCTTTGTTTTCGCTCATCCATCGGATCTCCACCGCTCGTTGACGATCAGTCCGTTAAGTCGAAGTAAGCAAACCGGTTTTTAACGCGATCCTTCGACAGCGAACGCCCATCCACCTCAACGTACGGGTAGACTAGAAAATTGAGCGGCTCGCCATCCTGGGGAGGATTCAACACCAAATCCCGGCCCATCGTAAATGCCACCCGGTCCGCATCGAGATTGCCAAAGTAGTAATCGTGGCGATCAGGATGCTTCCACGCTTCGGACGCATCCAGCGGAACCCATTGCCCGTTGGCATAAAACTCGGCCCAGCAATGATAGCCGGGAATTTCTCCTGACCTCGGCGTTCCAAGCGGAAATCCGATTGTGAAGCGCGCCGGAATTCCCGCGGCTCTCGCCAATGCGATGAACAGCGAATGGAAGTCGGTGCAGTTGCCGCGGCGGATATCGCAAGCGTAGATCGCATCGCCGCGGCCCCATCCACTGCCGCTCTTGTCATAACGCATCACCGAAGTGACGTATTCATAGAAGATTCGCGCGGCCTGGATCGGGGTGTCGCCGGAATCGTCGAGGTTCGCGCTGATTGTAGCGATACGCCCGGTCGTCGGCACCAGCGCATCGGGGCGGAGATACTCCGCAAATCGCCCATCAAGCGGTTGCGGCGGAGCCGCGGCAAGCTTGCGGAGATCGACCGACTCCTCTTTCCTCGTAACCTCGAACTCTATTTTCACGGCGATAACCCGGGGAAGAGGGGCTGTCCCTTCCGCGAAAAAGACCCGGTTTCCGTCGTGATTCTGATCCACGATCTTTCCCGGCATCGGAGAGCTCACCGAGACCGCGCTCACCTGCTGGAATGCGTCGTCGCGGGGCAGCGGAACCCAGACCTTGACCGATCGAGCGTTTGAATCGATCGGGCCAATCTCCGTGACGTAGCTGAATCTGACCCGTCGCTCGCGAGACGGTGGCATCGGTCCGGCGACAGCGAGCCCGCCGACCGCAAATTGCGCCGCGATGGCGACCGCGCAAATCGCCAGGCGCAGGATGCAGTGTTCGCGCCGATGCAACGATCGCTGACATACCGCTGGCGAATCCCACCTCATGGCAGCATCCAGCCTAAACGCCGCCGACGCGGCAAACAATCGCGAATCCGTAACACGCCCGTTTGACAAAGTCCTTCAGACTTGGCCGCGAATCCGAATTCCGATGGCATCCGGATTGCTCACTAAAGACGAAAGCCTGCATCGCCGATGCGCAGGCGCAAAGTTAATGTCTGAGAGTGCCCTTCAGATAAGCAGGCCTGTGCTGGTTAAGCCAGCATATTGTCCTTTGCCTGACACTTACGACGAGATGTTCGAAGCCGGCCTGAGTCCGCGAGCGGCCAGCGAACCTGTCGCTTCCGAGCTGCTGTCCGCTCCGCCCGAACGCATCAATGAGCTCCGAGCGCGGGCGGACCGGATGTTCCTGCGGATGGGCGTGACGTTTAACGTGTACGGCGAAGACGCGGGCACCGAGCGAATCTTCCCCTTCGATATCGTTCCGCGCGTAATCGATGCCGACACCTGGAAGGCGCTGGAAGCGGGACTCGCGCAGCGCGTGCGCGCGCTCAACGCCTTCGTCGCGGACATCTACGGCGAGGGCAGGATTCTCAAGGACGAGGTCGTTCCACGCGATCTCGTGTACGGTTCATCGCAATTTCGCCGCGCCGCGGTCGGAATTCGGCCCCCGAACGGGGTGTTTATCACCGTAGCCGGGATCGATCTTGTGAGGGATCGCGACGGCCGCTTCATGGTGCTCGAGGACAACGTTCGCACCCCTTCGGGCGTCTCGTATGTGCTCGAAAACCGCCTGGTGATGACGCGGCTGATGCCTGACCTGGTGCGCCGATGCGGTGTGCGCAGCGTGGAAAACTATCCCTCCGATCTGCTCGCGTCGCTGACCGAAATCGCCCCCGAGGGCGTGACTCGCCCCACTGCCGCTCTGCTCACCCCGGGGCCTTACAACTCCGCGTTCTTCGAGCATGTGTTCCTGTCGCAGCAGATGGGAATCGAACTGGTTGAAGGCCAGGACCTGGTGTGCGTGGACCACAAGCTGTTCATGAAGACGGTGAACGGTTTTCAGCAGGTCGATGTTCTTTACCGGCGAATCGACGACGACTTTCTCGATCCTCTGGTCTTTCGCCCGGACTCGCTGCTGGGCGTGGCGGGACTGACGGATGCGATGCGGGCGGGGACCGTCACGGTGGCGAACGGAATCGGCACGGGCGTGGCCGATGACAAGGCGGTGTTCGCGTACACGCCCGCGATGATTCGCTACTACCTCGGGGAGGATCCTCTGCTGCCGACCGTCGAAACCCATCTGCTCAGGGATCCGGACGTGCGCAAGAAGGTCATCCGCGATCTGGATCAGTTCGTAATCAAGCCCACGGGCGCATCAGGCGGCTACGGCGTTCTCATCGGCCCCAAGGCGACCTACCGGGAACTCGCGCAGATGCGCGAGACGATCGAGAGCGACCCCGGCTCGTTCATCGCGCAGCCGATGATCCAGCTTTCGACCCATCCGACGTTCATCGGCCAGGGCGCCAACGTTGCGCTGGTACCGCGCCACGTGGACCTGAGGCCATTCGTGCTTCTCGGCTCGAAGGTGCGCGTTCTGCAAGGAGGGCTCACCCGCGTTGCTCTGCGCGAAGGATCGCTGATCGTGAACTCGTCGCAGGGCGGGGGCAGCAAGGATACCTGGGTGGTGGACGGCTGATGCTTCGGCGAATTGCCAACCATCTGTTCTGGGCCGCGCGCAATCTTGAGCGGGCGGAGTGGCGCGCGCGCCTGGTCAACGTCAATTACCATCTGCTCGTGGAGAGTCCGCCACATGAGCAGGAGCCATGGGCGCCTTTGCTCGCGATTACCGGCGAACGCGAGGCTTTTGCCGAACGATATCCGCGCGCCGACGAGGCTTCGATCCTCAGGTTCTATACCTTCGACGATCAAAACCCGTCGTCCATCCGCAGTTGCATCCGCACCGCGCGCGAAAACGCCAGAGCGCTCCGCCATCGTATCTCGTCCGAACTGTGGCTCGAGCTGAATACGCTCTATCTCGATTCGATCGGATGGTCTCCGGTCGCGCTGGAAGCGGCGGGGATGTACACATTTTTCGCGGACCTGGGCGGCCGCTTCTATCGGATCGCCGGCGTGATATCCGACACCCTAACGCGCGATCCCGGCTACGATTTTTTTACTATCGGCAAGATGCTCGAGCGCACGGAAAGCATCGCTCGCCTGCTGGACGTGAAATATCACTTTCTGCTGCCTACGCCGGAACAGGTGGGCGGTCCGGTAGACCTTCTCCAATGGGCCGCGCTCCTGCGCAGCGCCTCGGCTCTGGAAGCGTATCGGCGCACGTACGGCAACGCGATTGAAGTCGAACGCGTCGTCGAGCTGCTGCTCTTCGACGAGTCTTTCCCGCGCTCGGCCCGCTTTTCGATGAACCGTCTGGAGACCTCGCTGGGGCGAATCGCCACCCTCGCCCGCAACGGCGCCGATTCGCCGGCCGAGCGGCCGCTGCCAAGCGTGGGGTTGTCGGAGATGCTGGCTTCGCTGCCGGCGGCGGAGATTCTTGCCGGCGGCCTTCACGAGTTTCTCCTGCGGATCCAGGACGAATGCGCGAGGATCGGCGATACCCTGTTTGCCGAGTATCTTCGCTTCGAGTGATGCGCGATGCGATTTAGAACCCTGCACACCACCCGCTTTTCCTACGATCTGCCGGCGTATGAATCACACAATCAGATCCGGCTGAAGCCGCTCAACTCGGATTGCCAGCGCGTGCTTCAATTTCGGCTGAAAAGCGACCCGCCGGCATCCGTGCTCGAATACCCGGACAGCTTCGGCAATACCGTGCACTCCATTTCGGTCCATCCGCCCCACAACGAGCTCGCGATCGTCGTGGAATCGCTGGTCGAGCGGCTGCCCGAGCCTCAAGCGCAGTTTCCCCGCGTCCGGTTCTCCGAATATCTGACCGACGATGAAGCACGCAGCCGCGAGCAATACGAGTTTCTGCACGCAAGCCAGTATGTTCCGTTCAGCGAGCGCCTGAAAAAGTTCTTCTGGTCGATGCGGCCGGACCCGCGCGAAGAGGTCGCCCAATTCGTGCGCCGCACGGTCGGATACATCCGAGACCAGTTTCACTACGAAAAGGGCGTGACCACCGCCTATTCAAATCTCGACGACATCCTCACCAAGGGGTGCGGCGTTTGCCAGGACTTCGCTCATCTGACCATCGGCATACTGCGTCTGGCGGGCGTGCCCGCGCGCTATGTCTCGGGCTACCTCGCGCCTGAGCCGGTTCAAACCCGCAAGGAGCCCGTCAGCGAGCAGGCAAGCCATGCGTGGGTCGAAGCGCTGCTGCCGAACGCGGGATGGGTCGGCTTCGATCCGACCCATCGCGGGCGCGTCACCGAGCGCCACATCCGCGTCGCCGTAGGCCGCGACTATGCGGACGTTCCGCCGATGCGCGGGGTTTATCGAAGCGCCGGCAAGCGCCAAAGCATGACCGTCGAACTCCATATCAACGAATCCACCGAAACCGACATCCTGCTAAGCGAACAGATCCAGCAGCAAAGCCAGCAGCAACAGCAATGAACTGTCCGCGCCTCCGCGCCTGAGGAGCGAAGCTGGCGAACCGCCCCGGGGATTAATCGCAGAGCCTTCCGTACTGCCGCAGAACGGCACACAAGCGATCGTGGGGAAGCGCCGCAACCGTATGCCCGTCGATTCCCGTCATCGTCTTCGCCGCGACCATCGCGTTGACAATCGCCTCTTCGGCAGCCTGAACCGCGGCGGCAAACAGGGGGTCCATCCTGTCGTTTTGCAGCATCGCGACCGGTACGACCTCGCGCGACCGGCGCGCGGGACGAGGATTCGCGGTGGTGAACGCGAGAAACAAATCGCCTGAACCGTTCCCGGACACGCTGCCGGTCCTCGCCAGGCCCATCGACAGCCGCCGCGCGATACGCTTGAGCTGATGCGGCAGCAGCGGAGCATCGGTTGCGGCGACGATTATGATCGAACCAAGTTCTCTCGCTCGCGCATCGGCGGGCCGAAGATGTGTTCCAATCGGAACGCCGCCGATTACCAGCTCGCGGGGCCTGCCGCAATTGAGCTGCACAATCACGCCGAGCGTGTAACCGCCCTGATCGCGTGGCAGCCTGCGCGACGCAGTGCCGACTCCGCCCTTCCATCCATAGCCGATCATCCCGGTGCCGCCCCCGACGTTGCCTTCCGCAACCGCTCCCCCTCGCGCTCCGTCCAGGGCCGTGAATGCGTGAGCGGCCTTGACGTGAAAGCCGTTGGTATCGTTCAGGTAGCCGTCCCACGTCTCCGCGACGACCGGCAGCGACCACGGCTGAAGCATCCGGCGGTGGCGCAATTGCCATTCGATAACCGCGTCGCGCACCGCTCCCACGCTGTGCGTGTTGGTGATCATGACCGGAGACGAGAGCAGGCCTGACTCCTCGATCCAGGCCGTACCCGTCATCTCGCCGTTGCCGTTGAGGGCAAACGATGCCGCGAAGACGGGCGACCCGTCGCGGCGTCCGCGCGGCAGAATCGAGGTCACGCCGGTTCTCACGGGACCGCGGCCAACCACGAGCTTGCCATGTCCCCGGACGATGGTTGCGTGACCGACCTCGACGCCCGGCACGTCGGTGATCGCGTTGAACCGCCCCGTGGCGCCATCGAAGGGAACCCCCAGGTCGCGTGCTCGAACGATGCGGCTGCGTGCGGGTTTCATCTCGACAGGATTAGCCCAAATTCGAGGCGCACTTACAGAGGTTAGCGATGCGTGCGGATGAAGGAGTATCTATGCTATGCGCATGGATTCTATGAATGTTAAACGCGTCGTCGCTGTCGTCGCACTGGCTCTGGCCGCCTCGCTCATCTGCCGACCCGCTTTCGCGCAGGCGCCACCGCGCACCGTCGACGTGAACGACTCGCAGGATGGCGGCAAGCTGATGGTATTTGCGGGTGACACCGTGGAGGTGCGCCTGCATTCGACGCCGAGCACGGGATATTCATGGAAGGTCGTCGAGATCGACAGGAACATTCTCGCCGAGCGCAAGGCGCCAGTATTCGTCCCCCCGCCGCAGAACATACCCGGCGCCGAGGGCCACATGGTATTCGACTTCCTGGCGGCCGCGCCGGGCACATCGACGCTTCAACTCGCTTACGTGCGTCCGTGGGAAAAGGATGCCGCGCCCGCCAGAACCTTCAGCATCGATGTGACCGTGCGCCCGGCGAGCGATCGCCCGATGCCGCAGCACTAGCTCACTCGATGAAGAGCAAGGCGCGCCGATTCCGCCCGCTATTTCTCGGACATCGGCGGAACCCGAGCCGCCAGGGCGAGCGCGATTAGAATCGCGGGCACGACCAAATCCGAATACAGAGCGGCGCCTGCGTTGTTTGGCGCGTAGTTGTGAGCCACGACGATCTGTTGAATATGACCGACTGCGTCGCCCCACAGCCATACGCTGGTCGCCACGATAGCCGCGAACCAGAACAACCCCTCGAACCACCAGCACATGATTCCCAGCGCGGCGATCGCCAGGTTTGCGATCGCGACTTCGTACTCGAACGGACTCGGCGCCCACCCGATCGTTTTGGAAATTTGATCGGGCATGAACGCATGGGCGTAAAACGCGAAGAACCCCTCGAGGCCGACATTGATGAGCAGCATATATCGCAGGAAAATCGTCGCCAGAAGCTTACGCCCCGCGCGCCATCGGGAAGTAACCGCCAGATGAATCAGTGCAGCGATCACCGTAAGAACCGGAAAGATCAGGAAGAACATCCCCCGCGTGCCTCCTTGAACGCGCGATTCTAGAATCGGAGCGGATTTCCGTAAAGTTGCGGGCAAGCCATGCCAGTCGTCTCCAAATCCGATCTCGACACTGCCGCTTACTTCGACCGGCTGGCGGCGACGTACGGCGCCGGCGAATACTATCGCAAACGCCGCGAGGCGGTCCTGGGCGAAATAAGCGCGCGGATCGGGACGCTCGAGAGCCTGCTCGACCTCGGATGCGGGAACGGCGCTTATCTCGCGGCCTTCCGCGACGCCCTCAATCCGCGCGTCCTTGCAGGCGCCGATCTGTCGATCGGGATGCTGCGCCGGGCGCGCGACCGGGGCGCATCGCAACTTCTGGTCGCCTGCGATGCGGCTGCGATTCCTTTTCGCGCCGGCGTTTGGCAGGCGGTTTTCTGCAGCCACGTGCTGCAGTTCATCAGGGATCTGCCGCGATGCTTCAGTGAGATCATCCGGTGCCTGGCCTGCGGCGGAACCTTAATTGTCGCGGGCGGCGAGTTCGGGACCCGAGAAAGGCTCAGGATGGCTATCGGCGATGCGCGATGGGCGGCATTCCGCAATGAGCTGCCGCGCCCCCGCGATGTCCCTTTTCGCCGCAGTTTGAGCGAATGCCGGCGAATTGCCGGGGATGCGGGATTCGAAGTGGACTCGTGCGAGGTCGAATTTATTGTCACGTGGGCCGACCTGGCGGAATTCTACCGCGTCCGATGGCTGCCGTTGGTGGAGCGCAATTCTCAAACGGGTTTGCAACGAATTCTCGAAGAAATCATCGCAAGCCGCGGCTCTGAATGTCTGACCTTGGCCGAATCGCTGCTGTTCTGCCGCAAGCGTTAGGCTCAGCTTCCCAGGGGCTCGAGAATCCCTCGGGGCGGCCCTTGTTAACCGAATCTCGCGGAATACGTCTTATAAAGTGAGAGGACGCAAGCCGCCTTGGATAAGGGAAACAGCGCCGCGGTGGACCACGATCGGATTTATCGGACCTACCGCTCCCGGATTCTCAATCTGTGCCGGTTGTTGCTGCGCGATCCCGATGAAGCTGAAGACGTCGCGCAGGAAGTCTTTTTGCGGGCGTTCGAACGGCTCATCTCGCAGGAGCCGCCCGAGGTCTGGGAAGCCTGGCTGGTGCGTGTCGCGGTCAACGCATGCCGCGATCGGCAGCGTTCCGGATGGTGGAAAAGCAGGCGCAAGCAAGGCGACCTTGACGAGCTTGCGACGTGGGTTTCGCGGTCGGTCGAAGACGAGGCTCGATCACGGGAATGGCACGCCAATTTATGGCGGAAGTTGCGCGCGCTCAACAACAAGCAACGCAACGTGTTTGTACTCCGGTACGTGGAAGGATGGAGCACGAACGAAGTGGCGCAGGCATTGGGCCTTAGCGAGGCCGGCGTCAAAACCCATCTGTTTCGCGCGGTCCGACAACTGCGCAAAGCGATAGAGCGCTGATATGAAGAACTGTCTCGATGAGAAAACCCTGCTGTCGATTCACGCCCGCGAAGGCTCAGATGCGGCCCGAGCTCATCTGGAAGGCTGTCTGAGTTGCGCGCGGCGGTTTCGGCAACTCGATGACGACCTCAAGGAAATCGTCACGGTCCTGAAGCAGCCGCCCCCGCCGGGCAACATCGCCAATCCGCGGAGATTGCCCAATCTGCGATGGTCCCTGGCGGCCGCGGTCGCGGGGCTCGCCTTCCTGGCAGGCGGAGTAACGACGGCGATGCTGGAATCGGGCGGCGGTGTGGTCGCGGCGCGGCAGGCATCCACACAGGTCGCATCGACGGACCGGATCGAGGGGATTGGAGGCGCGGCCGGGTACGGCCTGTACGTCAACGATCTGCTGAAAGACGATGAAGGCGATCAAGTCCTGCCGTCTGCGGAGGAAGCTCCGCAACGCGATTTGGATGAGTTTTAAAGGACCCGCGGCAATGCGGAGATACAAGGACGCAAGGAGTACGACGATGAAACGTTGGCTTGGTTTGACTGTGGCGGGCGGATTGCTCTCTGTCGCGCTGTCTTCCGGCGCCGCTTATGCGCACGGCTTCGGGCACGACCACGGGATGTTGATGCCGCCTATCATCGGAAGCATGGTTTCGCACGACCAGATCCGCGCGATCTTCGAGGCGGACAGGACCAACCTTCACAACCTGCACGCCCAAACGATGGCCGCGCGCGAGCAGCTCGAAAACGACTTGGTCGCGGGCAACGACACCACTGCCGATCTTCAGGCCCTGGAAACGGCGCAGAACAATCTGATGGCCGAAAAGGTGAAACTGGCGCAGCAAATCCTGGCCACTCTTACGCCCGAACAGCGCACCAAAGTGTCACAATTCATGACTCAGTGGCGCGCGCTCAAAGCTCAGCAGCGACAACTGATCCAGCAGTACAGCGGCAAGTCGGCAGGCGGGGGCCAGTAATCACCGGGCCCGGCGGCGTCTTCCGAGATCCCCCAAGGCGACCGCCGGGCAATTCCACTTCCCCGGGACGCCGGCTCCTCCCAGCCGGCGTCTTTTTTTCGATGCGCTCCGCATGCCGGCCGGGCGTGATTGTTTCCAACCCGGGATCTCGGGCTTTTCGGCACAACGTCGAGACGGCTAGTCCAGCGATTTGTGGAATCGCTGCACGCTGATCGCCAGCAGCGCCAGCGCGATTACCACCAAGCCAAGCATCTGAGGTCCCAGCACGTTCCATCCGTCGCCCTTGAGAAAGCTGTCGCGGATAATCACGAGGTAGTATCGCAGGGGATCTAAGTAGGTCATCCACTGCATCACGCGCGGCATGCTGCTTATCGGAAACGAAAATCCGGACAGAGTGATTGCCGGCATGATGAAGAAAAATGCGGCGATCATCGCCTGCTGCTGCGTGTACGAAATCGTCGAAATGAACAGCGATACCCCGAGCACGCTGAGCAGGAACACCGCGGTGCCTAGCCCCAGCATCAGGTAGCTTCCAAGAAACGGCACCTGGAACCATAGCCTTCCGATCAGCATGATTCCGACCATCTGCGTGACGGCGATCAGAAAGAAGGGGATCGTTTTGCCCAGGATGAACTCCAGGCGCGAGATCGGACTGACCATCACCTGTTCCAGGGTTCCGATCTCGCGTTCCCGCACGATCGCGAACGCCGCCAGCGTAAGGCACGAGGTCAGCAGGATGCTGCCGATGGTGCCCGGCACAAAGAACCACTGGCTCTCGAGGTTGGGGTTGTACCAGGGGCGGCGCGCGAGCTGAACTTCCGGCATATGCACCGCGATTGACGGCGCGGTGCGCAGCAGGTTCGCCTGCGCATAGTCACGGGCAAACGCGTTCGCGATCTCATTGATATAGCCAAGCGCGATTAGCGCGGTGTTCGAGTTGGTGCCGTCCAGAATCACCTGCACCGGAGCGGTCTGCCCCTTGCGCACCAGTTCGGCGAATCCGGGCAAAACCTGAATCGCCAGCGTCACCTCGCCGCGATCGATCCGATCCGCAATCTGATGCCGATCGGTCAGCGTCTCGGCCAGCTCGAAATGGCCGTTCGACTCGAAGCGGCTCAGCAGGTCGCGGCTTTCGTACGAATGATCGAGGTCGAGGACCGCCATCCGCACGTGATGCAGCTCGAAGGTCGCCGCGTATCCGTAAATGAGGACCTGGACGATGGTCGGCACGATCAGTCCGAAGCGCGCACGCGGGTCGCGAAAGAGCTGGAGGAACTCTTTGATCAGCATCTGCCGCAGCCGGTTCAGCATCGTCTCGTCCCCGCTTACAGCTCCTTGCGCAACGACCGCAGCGCCATCCATCCGACGATCGCCGCGAACACGGTCAGCGCGAACAGTTGAGGCACCAGCGGCGCCGGCCCGGCGCCCTTGAGAAAGATGGTCTTTACCAGCGTCAGGTAATAGCGGGACGGTGTCAGATAGGTAATTGCCTGCACCGCTACCGGCATCTGGTCGATTGGAAACGCAAAGCCGGAGAGCAGAAATGCGGGAAGAAAGGTCACCACCAGCGAAAACTGGCTCGCGCCGAGCTGCGATTTCGTCGCGGCGGAAATCCAGTAGCCGAGCAGAAGCACCGCGGCCAGAAACAGGCCCGAGGCCAGGAGCATCGCGAGGAAAGTGCCGCGAAACGGCACCCGGAACCAGAACACCGCGATCAGCTCGCAGAAGGCGGTGTCGATGAATCCAAGCGCAAAGTACGGGATCAGCTTGCCGGCGGTCACTTCCAGCGGCGTTACCGGAGTCGATACAAGCTGTTCCATCGTCCCCCGCTCCCATTCGCGGGCAACCGTAAGCGAGGTCAGAAACGTTCCCACCACCGCCATCACCAGAACGATCACGCCCGGCACGATGAAGTTGCTGCTTGCCAGGTCTTCGTTGAACCAGGTGCGCGCCTCGACCGACACGGGCGGATTGAGCGTCATCCTCCCGTGGTTCTGGAAATACTGGAGCTGCACGGTGGCCGAGTATCCCGCCACCACCGCGTCGGCATAGCCGAAGATGAGGTTGGCGGTGTTGTCGTCGGTCGCATCGACGATTCCCTGCACGTTGACCATGCCGCCCTTGCGAAGCTGCTCGGAAAAATCGTTGGGAATCACCACTCCGAGCCGGCATTGGTTGTCATCGATCGCATCGACCATCGTCTTGTAGTCGCCGGCCACGGCCACGATGTGGAAATAGGGGGAGGCCTGAAAATGTTTCAGAAGATCCTGGCTCTGCTGGCTGCCCTCGCGATCGAAAACGCACACGGGCACGTTTTTCTGATCGAGGCTGATTCCGTAGCCCATCACCGCCATCAGCATCACCGGCATCAGGAACACCACGGCGAGGCTTCGCGGATCTCGGCGAATCTGGATGATCTCCTTGCGAGTGATTGCGGCAAGCCTGGCGAGCTTCATACGGCGATTTGTCAACCCGGAACGGAACGGTCCTCGCGATCGCCGCCGGTCAGCGCGACGAACGCGTCTTCGAGGCTCGGCCGGATGCGGCCCATGCGGCGAATCGCGATGCCGCTCGATTCCATCACGCGCCGCACCTCGCGCATCGCGGTTTCGGCGTCGGATGAGACCGCGTGGATAGCGTTGCCGAACACGGCGGCATCGCGGACGCCTTCGGCCTGCTTGATTATTTCCAGCGCGCGCCCCAGGGGGCTGGCCTCGATCGCAACCAGCTCTCCGCTTACGGCGGTCATCTTTAGCTCAGTGGGAGAACCCAGCGCGACCAGCCGTCCCTGGTAGATGAGCGCGAGCTGATTGCAGTATTCGGCCTCATCCATGTAATGCGTGGTCACGAACACGGTCACGCCTTCGGCGCTGAGCTCCTGGATCAGCTCCCAGAAGCGGCGGCGCGAGACCGGATCGACTCCCGAAGTCGGCTCGTCGAGAAAGATGATCGGCGGCCGATGGAGCACCGCGCAGCCCAGCGCAAGCCTCTGCTTCCATCCTCCGGAAAGCGTGCCGGTCAGACTGTTTTCGCGTCCCATCAGTCCCGCCATCGCGAGCGCCCACTCGATCCGATCGTCGAGCTGGCGTCCGACGACGTTATAGAGCCCGCCATAAAAGCGGAGATTCTCGATGACGGTAAGGTCGTCGTAGAGCGAGAACTTCTGCGACATGTAGCCGATCCGCCGGCGAATCTGCTCCGGGGAGCGAACCACATCGAAACCGGCCACTTCGGCATAGCCTGAGGTCGGATGGAGCAATCCGCACAGGATGCGGATGGTCGTGGACTTGCCGGAACCGTTTGGGCCCAGGAATCCGAAAATCTGGCCCGGCCGCGTCTCGAAACTGATCCCGTCGACGGCAACGAACGAGCCGAAGCGCTTGACCAGATTGCGCACCACCACGGAATTTTCCATCTATGCCGCCTCGCGATTGCCGGTGGTTGCGTTCACGAACAAGTCCTCGATGGTAGGGGGAACCTGGGCGATTTCTTCATATTCGACCCGATCCGCATCCAGGCGTTCCCTGATTTCGCGCTCGCGGCGTTCGGCTTCGTCCACGAACACGTGAATCGCATCGCCGACCAGCACCGTACCGGTAACTCCGGGCGCGCCGCGCAACTCATCGCGCAGCCTGCGGCCCTCGGGCGTAACGATCGAGAGCACCGCTCCGGGCATCCTGGCCTTCAGGCTTGCGGGTTCGTCGCAGAACAGAAGGCGGCCGTTATGCAGCAAAGCCAGCCGATTGCATCGCTCGGCTTCATCCAGGTAGGCGGTCGAGTTGAGAATCGTGACGCCCTGCCCCAGCAGCGAATAGAGCATCGCCCAGAATTCCCGGCGCGACACCGGGTCAACCCCGTTGGTCGGCTCATCGAGCAGCAGCACTCGCGGCGTATGAATCAAGGCGCATACCAGGCCGAGTTTCTGCTTCATGCCGCCGGAGAGATTTCCCGCCAGGCGCTTGCGAAACGCGGCCATTCCGCACGCCGCCAGCAGCGGCCCAGCCCGATCTTCGCGCTTGCGGCGCGTGACGCCGAAGAGGTCGGCGTAAAAGCGGATATTCTCATCGACGGTCAGGTCCTCGTACAGGCCGAACCGCTGAGGCATGTAGCTGATTCTGCTCTTCACCGATTCCGGGTCGGCCCTCACATCGCATCCGGCGACGGTAATCGCGCCGCTGTCAGGCTTCATGATTCCGGCCAGCATGCGCATCGTGGTGGTCTTGCCCGCGCCGTCGGGGCCGACGAGTCCGAAGATTTCCCCGCGATTCACCGAAAAGCTCAGGCGATCGACGGCAATCAACCCGCCGAAGCTTTTGGTCAGGTCGCGGACTTCAATGTCCGACGATCGGTTGTCCATCGGAAGCTTGTTGCGAAAGCGGATGCGCCAGATCGATTGTCGCATCGGCCGGCATCCCCGGCTTCAGCTCATGACGATCGTTTTCGACGTCGATTTTAATTCGATACACGAGCGTGACGCGCTCCTGGTGGGTCTCGACGCTTTTGGGGGTGAACTCCGCGCTGGAAGAGATGAACGAAATTCGGCCCGGATACTTTCTGTCCGGGTAGGTGTCGGTAGTTATCGTCGCCGGCTGGCCCCATCGAATCTTTCCCAAATCCGTCTCGCTCACGTAGGCGCGCAGCCACACGTGGCCCAGATCGGCAAGGGTTACGATTGGGGTGCCCGGCTGGACCACCTCGCCAAGCTCCGCCTGCCTGACCAGGATGACTCCTGAAAAAGGTGCCAGCAGCGTGGTGTAACCCAGAGTGATTTTCGCGAGGCGCAGGGTCTCTTCGGCGTTCTTGAGGTTGGCCTCGGCGGTGGCGATATTTTCGGCGGCGACCCGTTCGAGCGCCTGGTCGCGCTTGAGCGCCGCCTCGCTCTGTTTCATCGCGGTCGCGGCCTGATCGCGGCTCTGGGCCGAGGTTGCACCCTGCCTCCAGAGCTCCTCGAAGCGTTGATAGTCGGTGCTTTTCTGCGCGAAGTCGGCCTGATCGTTCGCGACGGTGTTCTCGGCCGCAACCAGGTTGTCGCGCGCGGAAGCCAGCTCCTTTTCACGGGCGTGCAAAGCGGCTTGGTCCACCGCGACCTGCTGCCGATAGTTCGAATCGTCAACCTGGGCCAGAAGATGGCCTTTTTCCACCCATTGACCTTCGTCGAACGGCAACTCGACGATTCGCGAGGAGACGTCCTTGAAGCTCACCAGGCTCTGATGCGCCTCGATATTGCCGGAGACCAGCAGGCCATCGGCGGTTCCGGCGCGGTCGTAGATCGTAAAGTAGATGAAGGCGGCGACGGCGGCGATGGCGAGCAAGGCGCCCGACAGCAGGAGCGGCGTCTTGAAGGAACGCTGAGGCTCGGCGCCAGCGGCGGTTTTGTGCGCCGGTTTCGTCTGTAGATTCATCGCGGAGCGGGTTTTTATTGACTTACGAGTCAGTCAATAATATGGTGAACCGTATGTCAAGTGAAGTGGCGGGTGCGCGTGTCAGTCCGGCGCGCCGCTCGGCCCGCCGGCGCCGCAAAGAGCAGCGCCCCGGCGAAATCATCGAGGCGGCGGTCCTGGAATTCGCGCGCCGCGGCTTCGCGGCCACCCGCCTTGAAGACGTCGCGGAACGCGCGGGCGTTACCAAGGGCACCATTTACGTCTATTTCAAGGACAAGGAGGAGTTGTTCAAAGCGGCCGCGCGCAGTTCGCTGGAGCCGGCGCTGAGCGAAATCGAGTCGCTGGGTGCGAACTTCGATGGTTCGGCGGAAAAGCTGATCCGCGTGCATCTGCGCACCGTGTATTCAAAGCTGGTAAAGAACCGCCGCGCGGTCCAGCTCCTGCGCCTGATCATCGCGGAAGGACCGCAATTTCCCGAACTGGTCGATTTCTACTACCGGGAGATCATCACCCACGGGCTCGCGCTCTTGAAACGAACCGTGGAATTGGGAATCGCCCGGCGCGAGTTCCGCAAGACTGCCGCGATCGATTTTCCGCAGGTGGTGTTCGCACCCGTGGTCGTGGCGATCATCTGGAACTTGCTCTTCTCCAGGCAGCATCCGATCGACTTCGATGCTTACGCTGAAGCGCACCTGGACGTGCTTATCAACGGCCTGAAAGCATCCCGAAACAAGTGACCGTCTCCCGTCCGGCCTCGTCGGTCGGGCATTGAAAAGCGGAGCTTCGCCATCCTGCCGAACCATTGACCCACTCCCGCTCTGCCTGTACGTGGAAGAGCAAGGAGGCTCCTATGGAATGCCCCTACGACCGCACGGCTGAGGACCTTGGCAATATCGTGGCCCTCGAGCACGTCAACGTCACCGTTCCCGATCAGCAGATCGCCACGCTCTTCTATGTCTCAGCACTGGGCCTGACGCGCGATCCGTATCTGATGACGACCGTGACGAACATGTGGATCAACGCCGGGCGCACACAGTTCCATCTGCCGGGCGGCAATCCCCAGGTCTTGCGGGGAATCGTCGGTCTGGTTGTTCCGGACCTGGATGCGCTGGAGAAGCGGCTTACCCGCGCCGGCAAGCGGCTGAGCGGCACGCGGTTTGACTTCCAGCGGGGCGATCGATGGATCGATACGGTTTGCCCGTGGGGCAATCGCATTCGCGCGCATCAGCCTGACCGGCGCTTCGGTCCGATCAACCTTGGAATCGCGTACGTGGAGTTCGACGTTCCGCCGAAGAGCGCGGAGACAATCGCCCGCTTCTACCGCGAAGTAATCGGAGCGCAGGCGACAGTGGAAACTGGCGGCGTCGCGCGTGTTTCCGTCGGCGTCGGCCAGGAATTTCTTTTTCGCGAGACGGAGCGCACGGTTCCGCCCTACGACGGCCATCACGTGCAGGTTTATGTCGCGGATTTTTCCGGGCCTTATCGGCGGCTAAAAGAGCGATCGCTCATCACCGAGGAAAGCGACCAGCATCAGTACCGGTTCAAGGACATCGTGGATCCCGCAAGCGGCAAAGCGGTCTTCACCATCGAGCACGAGGTGCGCAGCATGCGCCATCCTCTTTATATGCGGCCGCTGGTCAATCGCGATCCCGCGCAGAGCAACATCAATTACGCGCCGGGGCATGACGGATGGAACTGGGCAACCCAATCGGGATGACTTCGAGTTGCGCCGCTTCGCTCTTCCGCTATCGATCCTGACGCTCGTCCTGACGCTTGCCGGCCTGGGATACGCGGCGTTTCCCTGGATGGTGTTGCCGCCGACCCCGGCGCTTCCCAAGGCCGACCGCTCCGGTTTGGCGCCGGTTAACGGTATTCGTCTCTGGTATGCCGAATTCGGGCACGGACGGACCGTGGTCCTGCTCCACGGCGGTCTCGCCAACTCGAACTACTGGGGCCTGCAGGTTCGCGCGCTTGAGCCAAAGTACCATGTGATCGTTCTCGACAGCCGCGGGCATGGGCGCAGTTCTCGCACCGCCACGCCGATCGGCTACGACCTGATGGCGTCCGACGTTATCGGACTGATGGACTATCTGCACGTCGGCAAGGCGGCAATCGCCGGATGGAGCGATGGAGCGATCGTGGGACTCGACCTCGCGATCAATCATCCCGACCGGGTCGAGCGGGTGTTTGCTTTCGCGGCGAACTCGAACCCGTCGGGGGTGAAAGATGTCAATAAGAGTCCCGTGTTTAGCGCGTTTATCGCTCGCGCGGCCAAAGAGTATGCGCAACTTTCGCCCACCCCTGGCCAATACAACGAATTTCTCGCCGACATCGAGCACATGTGGGCAACGCAGCCCCACTTCACCGAAGCCCAACTGAGGAACATCACCGTCCCGGTCTGGATCGTGGACGGCGATCACGACGAAGCGATCAAGCGCGAAAACACCGACCATATGGCGTCAACCATCCCCGGCGCGGGCGAGCTGATCCTGCCCGAGACGAGCCATTTCGCCTTCCTGCAGGACCCCACGATGTTTGACGAGGCGCTGTTGCACTTTCTGACGATGGGCAACGACGGATCGCTCGGCGCCGGAGCGGAATCGAGCAACTGATAGTCACGCGAGCGTGTGGCGCGCGGATGAAATTGGCGGGTCAGCGACTCTGCTGAGGTTCACCGAGCTCGCGCCCGAGCGCCTGCATCTCCTTGCCGAACGAGGTCCAATCGCCCGAGCGGAGCGCATCCAGCGCGCGATTGTAGTGGTCAGCGGCGGCTTTGAGGTTGCCGGCCGGCGGTGCGGCCGGCGCGGGAGCAACTTCGGTTTTGACAACAGTGGGCGCCGGCGCGGCGGGACCTCCGGCAAACAGCGCTTGCAAGGTTGAATCCAGCGTTTCGCCCATCACGACGCGATCGCTGTAAGCGGCGATTACGCGTTGCAGTTCCGGAAGCTGGCCGTTTTCGGCGCGAATGTAGAGCGGTTCGATATAGAGGAGCGAGTCCTGGATCGGGATGACGAGCAGGTTTCCGAACAGGACCTTCGATCCCATCTGATTCCACAGTGACAACTGGCGCGAGATGTCGGGACTCTGATTGATGCGCGCCTGGATTTGATACGGGCCGTAGAACAGACGGTCCTTGGAGAAGGCGTACTCGAACAGATGCCCGTAGTCTTCGCCGTCGCATCGCGCGGCGAGCCACGAGATCATGTTGTCGCGTCCCTGCGGCACCATCGGCAGCATCAGGATATATTCCGCGCGCGTCTCTCCCGGCAGCCGCATGATTACGTAATACGGCTGCATCGCGATCGTCTGGTCGCCGAAGTTTTCGCGCGGAAATCCCCACAGATCCTCGCGATTGTAGAACACCTGCGGGTCGGTCATGTGGTAGGTCCGATAGATATCCGCCTGAATGAGGAAAAGGTCCTCGGGGTAGCGGATGTGCTGGTGCAGGCCGGCCGGCATCGCCGACATCGGCTTGAACAATTCCGGGAAGATCCGCTGCCACACGCGGATTACGGGATCGTCGGGATCGGCCACGTAAAAATCGGTCTGTCCCGAGTACGCATCCACCACCACTTTGACGGAGTTGCGGATGTAATTGATCTGGTCGGCGTTGCGCTGCGAGTAAGGATAGTGGTCGCTGATCGTGTAGCCATCGACGATCCACGCCAGCCGCCCATCGTGAATCACCGGGTAGGGATCGCGATCCAGGTTAAGAAAAGGAGCGATGTAGGAAATGCGGTCGCGGATATTGCGCCGAAACATGATCCGGCTTTTCGGCACGATGTTTTCGGTCACCAGCAGGTTGATGTCCTTGTAGAAGATGCTGAACAGGAGCCGGCGGATGAAGCCGGAGACCGGCACGCCACCCTCGCCCTTGTAAAAGCTGAACACGTTGTCGGCGCCGCGCGGATAATCGAACTCGGGCGTCGCCGAATCGACAATCACGTAGTTGTCGGGCTCTTCGCCGAAATAGATCGCGGGCTGGCCGATCTTGAAGCCGACGCTGGAGGTGGGAGGGATATTCTTGATGTAGAAAATCGGAAGTCCCTCGGAATCCTTCTGATTCACCGGGCTCATCGTCACGCCGGTGCCGTGAGTGAACTTCAGATGCTGGTTGACCCAGGTCTGGGCGTTCTCGGGAAGCTGCTCGACATTCAACTCGCGCGCCGAGAGCAGCACCTCGGTGTAATCGCCGTCGATCGTGTAGCGATCGATGTCCACGTCCTTGAAGTCGTAGTAGAGGCGGATTTCCTGAAGTTGGCGATAGGTCGCGATCAGCGGGCGCGGATCCCACAACCGGATGTTCTTGATCGTGGGCGCATCCTGGGCGATCGACGCCATCGTGAGCGTTCCCTGCCCGCCGAATTGCTTTACATCAACCCCGTCGAGCTTGTACGCCCGGCGCGTCATCGCGATATTCCGCTCGAGATAGGGGCGTTCGATGCGTAGTTCGTCGGGCTTGACCCATAGTCGCTCGATCGCGGGCTGAATAAAGTTGAGAATCAGCGCGGGACCGAACGACACGACGAACGCGATAACAATCCGCCTGAGTCCCCGCTCGGTCACGTTGGCGAAGCACAGCGCCGCCGCGATAACCGCCAGGATGATGAGCAGCCAGAAGCCCGGCCGCCACAGGATCTCATCGACGTACCGAAGCCCGAATACCACTCCGTTGGTGTGCAGGAGCAGATTGAAGCGGGCCAGCCAGAACGCGAACGCGCGCTCGAGGAAAAACAGGCCCAGCAGCACTGAGCCGTGCGCCGTGACGGCCGGCGAAATCCGGGGCGGCGATTCGCGCAGATCGATCGATCCGCGCGCCCAGTAAATCGCGGCCGCGACCGCCGCCGCGAAAAAGATGATCAACAGAGCCAGGTCGCGCAGTTCCTCCAGAACCGGCAGCGCGAAGACATAGAAGCCGACATCACGCCCGAACGCGCTCTCCTTGACGCCGAACGGCAGGCGATACAGCGCCTTCAGATAGGTATCCCAGTTTGCGGCCTCGCCTTGCGCGACAAAAATCGCGAGCAGCGCGGATCCGACGATCACGATGGTTCGCCACGGCACGCGATCGCCCATCGCGCGGATAAGCTCGGGCAGGTTTATCTCGGGCGCTTCGCCGGGTCTGCGCACGACCCGCAGGCGCTCGCGATCGCGGCTGGAAGCGACCGCAATCAATCCGCTTGCCACCATCGCGGCGAACGCTATCGTCCATACCACCGCGAAGATGCCGGCTTCGGCGGCGATGGTGGTCGTGAAGACGCCTTCGTAACCGATTGACCGGAACCAGAGCAGATCGACGAAGAACTGATCGGTGATCGAGAGCAGCAGGCCCGCCGCCAGGATAGCGATCGCCGCAAGGGCCAGAAGAATTGTCCGGGGCCGCATCGGCGTCTGCTATTGTCCCCGTGCGATCCTGCTGACGTGCTCGCGCACCACGTCGGGCGGACTGAGCCAGATGAAGACCTTGAGGGCGACGATCGCGATCAGAAGCCAATCGAGTTCGCCGACGATCGGAACCATGTCGAGCTCGATAGCGGGCGGCGAGAGCATCAACAGAAATGCGAGCACCGGCACCATCTTGGCCAGAATCGGCACGCGCGCATCCTTCATCAGCCGCCAGAAGACTCGGACAAATTGCGGCAGATAGGCCACCAGCCGGCTGAGCTGCAGTGGTGGCAGCAGATTCATGCGCAGGAATTGCCAGAACATCGCCAACCGCTCCCCAAAGTCCAATCTAGCACACCGTCCACCGGATTTTGCCATGGCCCCAAAACAGGCCGGGCTGCCCGTTTCTGGTAAAATCGGCGGCGACGCGAAGGAGGATTTCGGGATTGAAACGACACATGGCGCTCGGCGATTTCCTGGTAGCCTATCTGCGCAAGATCGGAGTCGACCATATCTTCGGAATTCCGGGCGATCTCGCCCTGAAGCTGTTCTTCGCTCTCGGACGCCGCCAGGGCATGAAGATTATCACCTTCTCCCACGAGCCCGGGGTCGGCTTCGCGGCGGATGGTTACGCGCGGGCAACCGGCAAGATTGGAGTTGCGTGTGTTACGTACGGCGCCGGCGGCCACAATATGGTGAATCCGGTCGCCGGATCTTTCTCCGAGCGCGTGCCGATTCTGATTTTTTCCGGCGGGCCGGGCGAAGAAGAACGCAAGCTCGGCACGCTCATTCATCACCAGGCCCGCGAAATCGAATCGCAGCATCGCATCTTCCAGGAGGTCACCTGCGCATCGCGGGTGCTGACCGATCCGCTGCGCGCCGCGCGCGAACTGCACGAAGTGGTAAGCGCCATCTGGGCGGAGCAGCGCCCCGGATACATAGAAATTCATCGCGACATGGTCGATCAGATAATCGACGTGCCCGATGAACTGATCGAATGGGACGGCCACCTGCATTGGCACGAATCGGATGCGCGCAAGGTTGAGGAGGCGGCGCGCGAGACGGCGGCGATGTTCAACCATAGCCGCCATCCGATCACGATCACCGGCATCGAGATTCATCGCTACAAGGCATCGCACGAGCTGGTGTCGCTGGCGGAGAAGATGGGCGCGCCGGTCTGCACGACGGTGCTTGGCAAGGGCGCGTTTCCGATGGACCATCCGCTGCACCTGGGCGTTCACGTCGGCCCGATCAGCCCGCCGCCCATCGTCCAGCGCATGGATCGGGCGGATTTTGTGCTGAACCTGGGCTGCCTCAAGACCGACATGAACTTCGGAAATCGTCCGCCCCGGGTCATTCAGGGCAAGACAGTCTGGTCGGTCGATCGCAAGGTGGACGTCAAGTATCACACCTACACGGACGTAGGCGTGCGCGATTTCGTGCGCGCGCTGCTCAAGCAAAAGCTCAGGGCGCACAAGGAAACCGTGACCTATGCGGACAATCTGCGCGATGTGCCCGCGCGCGACGGCAAGCAGGTTCGCGTCGGCCAGATTCTTCTGGCGGTCAACGAATTTCTTTCGGCGCATCGCCGCTACATGGTGGTAACTGAGTCGGGCGACATGTTGTTCGGCGGACTGGACGTGCGCGTGCCCCATCATGGCACCTATCTGGCGCAGGGGTTTTACGCTTCGATGGGGTTTGCGGTGCCCGCGGCTATTGGCGCGCAGATTGGATCGGGAATGCGCCCGCTGATTCTCTGCGGCGATGGCGGCTTTCAAATGACGGGGCCCGAGATCTCCCACGCCCCCATACTCAAGCTGAATCCCATCGTGCTGCTGATCAACAATGGTGGATGGGGCATCTTTCGTCCGGTGGTCGAGCGCCGCGAGCTGCTGGACATACCGCCCTGGCCGTACGCGGCTCTGGCGCGCGATTGGGGCGGGACAGGATTCGAGGTAAGAACGCTTTCAGAGCTGCGAAACGCGCTGGTCGAGGCGGACAAGGCGCAGAGCTTCGTGATTATTGATATCAAGGTCGAGCGTGACGACCTGTCGCCGGTCACGGTGAAATACATCAAGGCGGCGGCGAAGCGCTCGCAGGCGCCGCGCAAAGCGGCCAGAGGATTCGCCAGATGACTCATCCAAGACACCAGCACTTCGAATGGAAAGTGCCGGAGCATTTCAACTTCGGCGCTACCATCGACCATTTCGCGGATGACCCCAACCGGGTGGCGCTGGTGTGGGAAGATCAGGATGGCAGACGGGCGCGCCTGACTTTTGCCGACCTGCGCGCGCAGTCGAACCGAATCGCAAATGTGCTGACGGCGCATCGCGTCAAGCGCGGCGACCCGGTGATGCTGGTACTGCCGCGGATCTCGCTCTGGCAGGCGGCGTATATCGGAGCGCTGAAGATCGGCGCGCTGGTGATCCCGTGCACGTCGATGTTGCGCGAGAAGGACCTGGTGTATCGCGCCAACCACTCGGGAGCGCGCGCGATAATCGCAGGAGTCGAGAGCGCGTCGCTGATCGGCGACTTGCGCAGCCAATGCCCGACCGTCGCGCATTATCTTATCGCCGGCAGCGCCCGCACCGGATGGCTTGGATTGCCGGAGATGATGCAGCAGGCTTCGCCGTCATATCGCGCCGCGCAGACGCGTTCCGATGAGCCCGCGATCTGCTACTACACGTCCGGCACCACCAAGGAGCCCAAGGCCGTCCTGCACAGCCACGCCTATACCTGGAGTCATCAGTACACGGGGCGCGATTGGCTCGATCTCAAGCCAGGAGACTTCCACTGGACCACGTCCGACACCGGATGGGCGAAAGCCGCGTACGGAGTGTTGTTTGGGCCGTGGATGAACGGCGTCACCACGTTTATGTACAACGGCCGCTTCGAGCCCAGGAAGGAACTCGAGTTGCTGGCGCGTTACAAGATCACCAGCTTTTGCGCGCCGCCGACCGAGTACCGGATGCTCATCAAGGAGGACTTGAAGCAGCACCGTTTTCCGGAACTGCGAAGTTGCACCGGAGCCGGCGAACCGCTCAATCCGGAAGTAATCCAGGTGTGGAAGGAACAGTTGGGCCTGACGATTCGAGACGGTTACGGCCAGACCGAAACGATCATCCTCGCAGCCAACGTGCCCGGGATGGAGGTTAAGCCCGGCTCGATGGGTCTGCCGTTTGCGGGACACGACGTGCGCATCGTGGACGAAGACCTGAACGAGACCAAAGACGGCGAAGTCGGCCAGATCGCGGTGCGCGTAAAACCGCATCGCCCGCCCTCGCTGTTCCTTGAATATTGGAAAAATCCCGAAGAGACCAAAGCCGTTTTCCAGGGCGACTACTATCTGACCGGTGACCACGCGACCCGCGATAGCGACGGCTACCTGTGGTTCGTCGGGCGAGCCGACGATGTAATCATATCGGCAGGGTACCGGATCGGTCCGTTCGAAGTCGAAAGCGCCCTGCTCGAACATCCGCACGTCCTGGAATCGGCGGTGGTCGCCAGCCCCGACCCCGACCGAGGCGCGATCGTCAAGGCATTCGTGCGTCTCAAGCCCGGGGTTTCAAAAGGAGCGGCAACGGCGCGGGAACTTCAGGATCACGTCAAGCGCATCACCGCGCCATACAAGTATCCGCGGGAGATCGAATTCCTGGACGAGCTGCCGAAGACGGTCAGCGGAAAAATCCGGCGGGTCGAGCTGCGCAAGCGCGAAGAAGAACGAAAACGCCGTTAAACGGCCTGTACGGCATCTGATTTTGCCTTTCGAAGACGAGCGCCCCGGCGGCGCGCGTCATACTGTTTCCTTCGAATGTTCAAGCGTTCGTCAAGCCGCCGTATCTCTCACGTCACCGTCGCGGTCTAAGTTGTATCCACGCCTGCTCTGGAAACCGGTCCGGCGGTTGATGAGGGAATTGCGTGGAAAAGAACCGGCTGAGCGACGGAGATCCTTCGATCAAGTTGCACCGATACGCAAGCGCCCGCGGCAAAGGCGCGGAGACTTCCCGGCGATCTCTTCACGTCTGCATCGTTACCGAAACTTATCCTCCTGAAGTAAACGGCGTCGCTCTGACTCTGGGTCATCTGATCGGCGGGATGCTTGCGCGAGGCCACGCCGTATCGATCGTCCGTCCGCGCCAGCACGCATCCGATCGGACCGGCGCGGGAGTCACCCTCGTCGGCGGACTTCCACTGCCGGGCTACAAGGGGCTGCAATTCGGCCTGCCCTCGGGTGGATTGCTGCAGCAACTCTGGATGCGGCAGCGGCCGGATGTCGTTTACGTGGCAACTGAAGGACCGCTGGGGTGGTCGGCGGTGCGGATTGCTCGCCGCCTGGCGATTCCGGCATTCAGCGGCTTCCATACGAACTTCCACAGCTACTCGCGCCACTACGGTGTCGGATGGCTGTGCCGCTTCGTTTTCTGGTACCTGCGCAGATTTCACAATCAGAGCACCGGCACGATTGTCCCCGGGCTCGAACTGCGCGATCGACTGCAGGCGCTCGGATTCAAGAACGTCAACTACCTCGGACGCGGCGTGGACAGCCGCCTGTTCGATCCGGGCAAGCGCAGCGCCGAGATACGCCGAAATTGGGGCGTCGGCGAGCGCGAGATTGCGCTCCTGTATGTGGGCAGAGTCGCGCGCGAAAAGAATCTGCCGCTCGCAATCGACGCTTACCACAGGGTCAAACAGTTCGCCGGCTCGGCGAAATTCATAATCGTCGGCGACGGCCCGCTGTATGCCGAACTTCATGCGCGCCATCGCGACGTCATCTTCTGCGGAATGATCACGGGTGAGCCGCTCGCGGCCCACTACGCTTCGGCGGACGTATTCCTCTTTCCAAGCGAAACCGAGACGTTTGGCAACGTCACGCTCGAAGCGATGGCGAGCGGCCTGGCGGTGGTCGCGTTCGATTACGCCGCCGCCAGATGGCACATCGTCGGCGGCGAAACCGGAATTCTGGTTCCATACGCGGACTCGGACGCGTTCGTCAACGCGGCCGCCGGCCTCATCAGCGATCCTGAGCAGGTTCGCGAAATTGGCCGGCGCGCGCGCGAATACGCGGCTTCGATCGGATGGGAGCGCGTGGTCGAGCGATTCGAGATGCTCCTGACGGGACGAGCCCGCGATTTGCCATCCGCATTCAATGCCGCAGCCGCCGCGCGACCGATTCCGGCGGCCGCCAGAGGGAGGACATAAGAGATGACGCCCGATGGGGTGTTCGAAAGGATCGCAAGCGCGTTCGGGCTGAATGCGGGATGGGTGATGTCCCGCGACGAAATGACTCCGGTATTGCTCATCGCGGGTCTCGTGCTGATGGCGGCCGCGTTTCTTGCGGGGCGCAGAATCCTTGCGATGGTGGTGACGCTGCGGGCGACCGCGATGACGCCCGCGTTGTCACGCATCCTGTCGCGATGGGTAAAATCATCCGACTACTCTCCCGACGAATTTCTGGCCGCCGACGGCGCGGCGGCTCCATGGATCGAGATGCGGCGGCAGGCGCTCGAACGCCTGTCTGCTCTTCTGCAGGCTCGCTATGCGAAATCGATCGCGTGGGGAAACAAGCTCCGCGAAAGCTTTTCGGATTTGCGTTTCACCGATGCAAACCGCGTCCCGTTCCCGTTCGTAAGGCTGATGCGCGAGAAGTTCAGCGTCTGCTCCGTCGTAACCGCATCCGACGGGCCGCGCCTGCGCGATCTCGACGGCAACTGGAGCCTCGACGTGAGCGGTTCCTATGGCCTCAATGTGGCCGGGTTCGATCGCTACAAGGAGTGGATGCAAGCGGGGCTCGACCGCGTGAAAGACCTGGGGCCCGTGCTGGGTCCGCTGCATCCCGTCGTCGCCGAGAACATCGAACTGCTCAAGTCGATCTCCGGACTCGACGAAGTGTCGTTTCATATGAGCGGCACCGAGGCGGTGATGGCGGCGGTTCGCCTGGCGCGGTTCAACACCCGGCGCAAGCTCGTGGTCTGTTTTTCGGGCGCATATCACGGATGGTGGGATGGAGTTCAGCCGGGACTGGGAAGCGAGAGAAAGATCGAAGACTGCCTGACCCTCAAGGATCTGGATCCCGCTTCGCTAGAGGTTCTTCGCTGGCGCGCGCGCGAGATTGCCGCCGTGCTCGTCAATCCAATCCAGTCGTTTCATCCCAATTCTCCTCCGCCGAGCGATACGATCCTCTTGACCAGCGCAGTGCGCAAAACGAGCGATTCGACCTCCGAGTACGCCGCATGGCTTCGCAAGCTGCGCGAGGTGTGCACGCGATACGAAATTCCGCTCATCTTCGACGAGGTCTTCACCGGTTTTCGCCTCGCGCCCGGAGGAGCCCAGGAGTTCTTCGGCATCCAGGCCGACATGGTGGTTTATGGAAAGACGGTGGCGGGCGGGCTGCCGATCGGAGTGGTATGCGGGCGCAGGGAGCTGATGCAGCGATTCGACCCCCGCCATCCGATGCGCATCGCCTACGTGATCGGGACCTTTTCCGCCCATCCCGCCGTGATGGGCGCCATGAACGAGTTCCTGCGATGGCTGAGCCAGCCGGCGGCGGCGCAGTTGTATGAAATCGCGAATCAGCGATGCGCCGAATGGGCGCGCGCGACCAATCAAGTGCTTGCGGAGTCGTCTCTGCCGATCCGCGTGATGCAGCTCGCGACGATATGGACCGTGCTCTTCAAGGAGCCCGGCCGCTACAACTGGCTGCTTCAGTACTACCTTCGCGCGGAAGGCATATCGCTGAGCTGGGTGGGGACCGGCCGATGCATGAGCAGCCTTGACTTCAGCGAGGAACATTACTTCGAGTTGCGCGAAAAGCTCGTAAATGCCGCGCGGCGGATGAAGAACGACGCGTGGTGGCTTTCGGAACAACAACAGTCTGAAAGAGACAGACTGATGAGAAGGAGACTAGTGGGTGAAATGACGCGAAGTCTAATCGGGGTTCCACAGCCGGTGGCAAACTTCTGCGGCGAAATAATGCGCCGCAAACACGACGATCACGCCGCCTCGCACAGCAACGTAATCAACCAGTTCCTGCATCTGCTGAGTTCCAGCGCTTTTATCATTTGCTACGCGCTGATCTTTTTCGATCTGACGCGCGCGATGTTCCTGGGCCTCGCGGCGCTGTTCATCAGGCAATTCGGACACGCGGTGCTGGAGCCGCCTTGCCACGACAAGGAGCAGGCGCTGCTCGGGTTCAATACGCGGGACAAGTCGTTTGTCGTCGCCGGCTACCTGCTCGTCCCCGTCTTTCTCCTGATCAAGGCCGGTTCATTCTCGATGGAAACGCTTGTCGCGATGGCTCCGATGCTGGCAATGGGATGGTTCCTGTTGACACTCGCGGTGGTGGTTGGCCACGTGATTTTTCTCGTGTGGAAATTTGACCTGCGAACTTCGATGATCTGGTTTGTCAAGCTGGTCACCGACCCGTTTACCGATATCGGAGCCTATTACAGCAGTCCGTACCGGATGATCGCGCAGGCGCACGCCGAGAAAAGGGAACTCGCGTAGTCTTGGCGCCGATCGTCGCGGCAGTCCTGCTCGCGATCGAGCGGGTTGCCTACGTATGGGTCTGGCGGCGGCCGCAGTCGTTCCGCGCGCTCTGCGACACCATCTCTTTGGGAGAGCCGGTGGTCGCTCTGGAACGGCTGTTCTATGGCTTCAAGGCGCTCCAGATACTGGTCTTCGCCGGATGGTGTTACGTGTTCGGCGACGGAACGATCTGGTCGCCCAATCGAGGCGCGCTCCCGATCGCGTCCGGGATGGCACTGATAGCGGTCGGTCAGGTGTTGAACCTGGGCGTGTTTTATCGCCTGGGCGCAACCGGTGTCTTTTACGGCAACCGCTTTGGCCACGAGCTGGACTGGTGCCGGAAATTCCCCTTCTCGCTGCTGGACCATCCGCAGTACGTCGGCGCGGTCCTTTCCATCTGGGGCTTTTTCCTTGCGATGCGCTTTCCGCATCCCGACTGGCTTTTCCTGCCCGCCCTGGAAACCGCGTACTACGCGCTGGGCGCGTGGTTCGAGCAATGAATGCCAGCTCGCGACAACGCTCAGCGCCTGGTGAACGAGTTCTTCAGGACGTCGATTTTGCCGGCGAAATCCTCGAGGTCGACTTCGGTGGTCTCCAGCAATCGCGCGACCATCCCCCAGAAGCCGATCGACAGCACCAGCTCGACAATTTCGGCGGCGCCCATGTGTTTTTTCAGCGCCTCGAGAGTGTCGCGGCCGCCTTTAACGTTGCGGGCGACCTCGTCGGTGAACCTGAGCACCAGGCGATCGAGATCGCTGAAGCAGCTCGCGCTTTCCCAATTTTCGATCGCATCGACCTGCGCGTCGCTCACACCGGTGCTTTTCGCGATCGGCACGTGTTGGGTCCACTCGTACAGAGATTTGCTCACCTTGGCGGTGCGCAGGATCGCCAGTTCGCGCAGGCGCGGATCGAGTTTTGAGCGCGTAAGCAGCGAGTTCCCAAGCATCGAGAACGGATAGAAGGCGGCGTCGGAGTTGGCGATCATCCGGGCCACGTTCATCTTCACGCGTCCGCGGTTGAGAATCTCGCGCGTCTTTTCCGGCACTTTGGTTTCATCGACATACGGCAGCAACGCCATCGAGGTACCCTCCCCTGCTGTTTGCGAGGTGCGCGTTCACGCGGTGACGCTAATATCGAAAGGCAAGCGATTGCAAATCGCTTGCGGCCAGCGGCTCGCCCGCGTCTACTTCGATTGGGCAATCGCGCGGCGAAATTCCGGCTGCAACACGAGCGCGCCCGCCGCGCGCGACATCGCGACCGAGAGCGATTCGGCTGGATCGGTTTCCAGCGGAAGAAAGACCTCGCCGCCAACCGGAGCTGGCGGCTCCTCCTCGGTTCCGATCGTCACGGTCGAATACAACGCCGGATTGGATGGCGACGACAGCGTAAATCGCAGCTTGACCTCCGCCTTCATCAAAAAATACTGGCCGTGAACTGTCTGCTGGCTGCCGAAACGCTTGTCCACCGTAATGGATTCGATCTGCGTCGCAAGCTTGAGCGAAGCATCGTCGCCGTCAGTGGCAACCCTCAACCCCGCATCAGACAGGCAGCGCCTCACCGCCTCGGTCACTACCGGCCCCAGATTTTTGACATATAGGTCACCGGCTATGGAGCCGTCGGCGTTGTAGATTGCGCCGACCCTGAACCTGCCTGACGCCATCGAGCCAATCGCCGGCGCCACTTCTATGGACTTGCGATGAAGGACGCGCTCGGTGCCGGGAACGAATCCGGGCAGGTAATGAAGCCGAAGCGAGGGCTCGCGTTCGCATCCCGCCGCGAGAACGGCAATTGCCAGGAAGATGGCGGCGATGAAGACATCGGCGTTCCTTCGATGCCGGATTGCGGTGGTCATTCGCGAGATCAGGGTTCAGGACGGCTTACAGCCTGATGGCGTTCGCGCCACCAGAACACCACGATCGCGACGGCCAGAAGGACTACCGCGACCGTAACCCATCGCGCAGCGACGTGCACGACTTCCACGACCCGGAACAATTCATCGCCGACCAGGTATCCGACCGTGACGACGATGAAGCACCAGATCAGCGCGCCCAGCACGTTCCATCCGAAAAAGCGCCAGAAGGGCATCCCCGCCGCACCAGCCATCGGTCCCGCCATAAAGCGCACCCCCGCGATGAAACGGGCCATGAACACCGCCTTACTGCCATGGGTCTGAAAAAAGATCTGCAAGCGGTCGTAGCGATGGCGGGCGAAGGCAAAGCTTCCCGCCAGGCGGCTCATCAGGCGCTGCCCGCCGGTGCGCCCCAGCACGAACCCTCCGCAGTCGCCGGTAACCGCGCTCGCGACCGTGATGACGTAAACCCATCGCAGGTCCAGGATGTCGCGGCCGGCCAGAAATCCCGCTGCCAGCATCACCGTTTCTTCGGGCACGGGAATTCCAAGGTTTCCGATGAAAACGCATATGAAGACGCCCAGATAGCCCCAGGTCGCAAGCCAGTCGGTGATGTGCTCGGGTTTCAGGATTTCGTGCATGCCAGAGCCTATCAGTGTATCCAATCCGGCGCTGAACTCTAAGCGACCTTCGAATCACCGTTGAGGGCGGATGTTGCGGGCGCGTTGCCTCGTTTAGCGAGCCTGGCCGTTTCCGCGACGCGCGATCGGCGACAAATCGGGAGATTGGGCAATTCCCGCTTCGGAAGGAACTCGCCGCCGGCCTGCGAGCAGTATAATTGCCGCCAGGAGCGCAGCCACTCCCCCGACCCACCAGTATGGAACCCCTTGCCCTCGAACGGCCCCGGCAAGATCGGTACGCCGGTAGAGTCGTACCCATCCTGAGTCGTAAATCTTCTCGTAACCGGCCGGAGGATCGCCGACAAAACGAGGCGGCGCCACCTGCTCGAGGATATAGGGAGGCCTCGATGCGAGCGCCGAAGGCAGGTCATTCATCCCGCGCACCCTGCTGCCACCTTCCCAGAGATTGTTGGGATCGTGTTCGTACTCGATCGGGTCATTGTTAATCCCCGTGAGCACAGGAAATTGCACCATCGTCCACGACGAAATGCTCTGGCAGAGATGAAGGACGTGAGTGGCAAACGTGATTCTGCCTGCCGCCACTTCGGAATCGAGAACCTTGATTAGATTCATCTCCGACGGCGTAAACGTCCATCGACGGTCGGCATGGCCCGCCCAGTAGCCGATCGCGGCGGTGTGGAGATTGAACGCCCACTGCTCGGTCACCGAATGCTCCACCGAGTCGTAATCCACGGGATTTTCGGCCTGATGCCACGGATAGATGAGGAGCGCCAGCACGATAAACACAGTCGCGGGCCGGGACCATCGTTCATAGGCAAGCGCGAACAAAAATCCCGCGGGCAGCGTGAGAAAGAAGGGACACCAGTAGTCCCACAACTTGATGCCGATATCGGAGGACATCATTCCGGCTGAAGGGTTGTGCGACAGCGCGCGCAGAACCGGATCGAGATACTCTCCCGCGACACCGAGCAGCAGCGCCATCGCGGCGAGCCCCGGAAACCAGAGCCGCGCGAAATCGCGCGGAGCGGCCATTGCCGCGATCAGCCCGCCGAAGCAAAACAATGTAAGCATCGGCAGGTTGTTGGATATCTGCAGGAACAGCGTGAAGCGCTCGGTCGCGTGGCGATAGAGAACGGCAAAGACGAAAGCCGCTATCATCACGCGATTGATCGCCGTGAACATCCATCGCCCCTCGGCATCCTGAGCCTCGGGAAGCAGTCGAGCCGAGAACAAGATCAGGGCCACACCGGCCGATTGCACTATCGGGATAAGCGGAAATGGCGCGGGATGATTGAGCGCGATTAGAAACTCGGGAAACGCAACCATCATCGCGCCGCCCAAGGCGATCGCGCTGGCACCGAAGCGCCGATAGTCGCGCTGCGCAATCCACATGACAGCCCCGGCGCCGGCGACGATCATCGCAAAGCCGCCGTCGATGGCATGGGATGCCACCGACGTTCCGAGCATCAACGCGCCCGCCGCGAACAGGAGGCGGCTGCGGCGGTCCATGAAGAATGCGATCGCCAATGCCACGAGCGCGAAGTCCACCGCGGTCCCGCGCATCCCCTGCGCGCGGCGAAACAGGCAGGTGAAGAAGAGAAACAGCGCCGCCATTCCCCCAGCCGCGTCATCGAACAGGGTCTTTCCGAGGCGCCAGGTGGCAAAAATCATCAGTGCCGCCATCGGCAGCATCGCGGCGCTTTCCGCCAGCGCGGCGCGATAGGTATGACTCCCCATCGCGAGCAGCGCGTAGAAAAGTTCGAGCGCCGGCGTTTGCGCATACGGTCCCCAGCATCCGTAGGGATCGTTATTGAACGGCTGATAAACGCCGAAGGTCACGATGCGCTGGGCGGACGATGGATACGACAGCACATCCATGAACGGAACCACCGGCGAACCAAGCTGCAGCGGCAAGTACGACACCGCCAGCAGCACAAACGCCAGAGCCGCGAGCCGCTGGCCCGAGGAAGCACTGCGCCGCTGGATACGCGGGGGATGACGCCACAGCCACGCCGTACCGAGCAGGAGAAGTCCCCAGGCGGTCGCGGCATTGAAGAGACCGACAGGCCCGAGCAGATTGCCCAGCAGGTACGCAAGCACCCAGACGCCGCTCGCGCCGACCAGGAGAGCATCGGCCTGTTCGAGTTCCGGTTCGATGCGCAGCGCGATTCCCGCGATTACCAGCGCGCTCCATCCCCAGAAGATCCAGACTTTGATGGCGGCCCATAGCGTCTCTCCGATGAGCGGGCGGATGCCGTACCATGCTTCGGACCATGACAGGCGATACGGAAAATCGCGCAGACGATGCATCGCAAGGAGCGTGACGAACGCGATACCGCCCCACGCGGCTAGCCACGCGCCGCTCGAAGTTCGCCGATCAGTTCCCGCAGTTTTCTCTGTCACGGCAAAACGCGCCGATCACGGAAGTCTGGATGTATCCGCGGCAAAAGAAGGGATCGGTGATTAGCTCGAAAAAGCGATAGTGATCCGCGGCATCTCATCTGCCGGCCCCATCCCCGGTTTCTTCCGGAGGATAAACGTCCCGAAAGAAGATCCAATACAGAAGCGTGTTGAGACCCTGCATCACGGCCGCGAACTCCAGGGGAAGCGCCAGCGCGAGATGCTCCATAAAATAACCGGCCAGGTACGGACCGACCGAAGAAGTAACCTGCGAAGGGAAACTCGCGAAGCCCGAGGCGGTCGAACGCTCCGCCGGATCGATTACCCCCATCAGATAAGATTGGCGCACCGGGATCGATAACATATTGAACAGCGCACGGATGCCGTATACCGCCGCCGCGAGTCCAAAGGTCGGCATCATCACCACCCCCAGCAGCAATCCGGTCGAAATCGCCCGGGTCACCACGACCGAGCGGACGGATCCGAACGTCAGGGCGATTCTTCCCGCGGCCAGATACGGGATCGAGGAGGCGAAGTTGATAATGAAGAACACCTCGGCAAGATCGGCCGAACTCGCGCCGAAGCGGCGATAGAACCAGTAAACCACGACCGGTCCCAGCATTCCGATCGCAAGCCCGTTGGTGGCGTTGGTAATCATGAAACGGATCACCAGCCGCCACGATTGCGCCGAGAGGCCGAGCCGCCGATCGTCGGGAGCAGGCGGATCCTGCGCGCCCTGCATATTGTCGCCGCCGGCGTTTGCGGAGTCTCGCGCGGCGCTCCTTTCGCGAACCGGAATCACCGCAACCGCCATCGCAGCCGCCAAGACCCCCGAGAAAATGAAAAGAGCCCGGTACGTATGCAGCTCCGGCAGTCCGATCGAATGCTTCGCGACCGCGGGAAGTCCGGCGAGCAGCGAGCCGATCGCGCCGGCCACCACGCCTACGAACGAGAAGGCGCCGAACACGCTGGTGCGGTTGTAATGGCTGGTTTGTTCGGCGACCAGTGCCTGCACCGCGGGGTAGAACGGTCCCCATGCGCCGCCGGCCAGAGCGCCGCCCCGCCCGATCGAACCGATGGCGGCAAATACGGTCAGCCAGAAAAACGTTCGGGCAAAAGCAAAGCCGAAGCCGCCGACCGCGAACATCAGCGAGATGATCACGATGAACGTTTTGCGGCCGAAACGATCGGCAAGAACGCCGGTCAGAGTGGAAACCACCGCGGCCGCGATCGCCGATACGGCCAGCAGCGTGCCGAGCGCGACCGCGTTGTAGCCTAGGATTGCGAGGTACAGCGGAAGAATGATGCCGAGGTAGCCTTGCGCGAGGCTGCGCAGCACGCGCATCACAAACAACCAGCTCAGATCGGGGTTCAGCCATGCGATTCCGAGCATCCCGCCCTGGTATTCGTCCGCTTCGGGCGGCTGGGAGGCCGAGGTTACAGCCGAGCTTTGCTGGAAGAGCTTCACCCGCCTTTTATCTCCGGGCGGGCCGATTCGAGGAAAGGCAAGTTGTGAAAATCACTCCAGTTCCGCATGTTCCGCGCCTTCCGAAGGAACGCCCTCCTTGGGCAGCAGCAGGAGCAGTGGCAATGCGATCAGGAACATCGGGACCACCAGCCAGAAGCAGTCGTTGTACGCCATCATGGTTGACTGGCGGTTGATGACGGCGTTGACGACGGCCAAATCGCGCCGCTGCCGGGGAGCGCTGTACAGGCCCGCCTGCATCAGCCGGCTGCGAAATTCGCTGTCGGCGCCGCGAAATATCGGGTTGGTCGCGGCGATCGAATCGACCAGATCCGAGCGATGGAACTGCGTGCGGCGCGCCACCAGCGTTGCGAGCGCCGCGTATGCCACATTTCCCGACTCGCGGCGCGTAAGCGTGTACAGGCCTGATGCCGCGGTCATCGCATGCCTGGGAATGGCGCTCAGCGACACGGTGGACAGCGTTACCATCGAAGCCCCCATCCCGATCCCGGTCATCACGAGGATGGGAAAGAAGCTCCAAAATCCGACATAGAGCGTGAAATGGCCGAGACGCCAGTACGCGTAGGCGAGGATCAGCACTCCCGCACCGATGAGCGCGCGGGGACTCACCAGGTTGTAGAGCCGGCCGACCACGGGCATCGCGATCAGCATCGTCAGCGCGCGCGGCATCAGCACCAGCCCGGCCTGGTAGGCGGGATAGTTCAGAAGATCCTGGGTGAATTGCGGCAGGAGAAAGCTCGATCCGAACAAGGCGAATCCGATCACCACGCCCAGACCGCATCCGACGCTGAGCGGGACATTCTTGAACAGGCGAAAATCGACCACCGGCTCCTGCGCGCGGAACAACTCCCACAGGACCAGCGCGGCCAGCGCGATCGCGGAAGTCGCGGTCCCAAACACGATCCAGTTGTTTGCGAACCAGTCCACTTCCTCGCCGCGTTCGAGCACGATTTGAGCGGCGGTGAGCCCGATGGTCAGCAGCACGATTCCGCCCCAATCGATCGCGGCAACGCCCCGCTTCAGATAGGGAGGATCGTGCACAAACGCGCTCACCATCGCCATTCCGAGGATGCAAACCGGCACATTGATGTAGAAGACCCATTGCCAGCCGTAGTTGTCGACCAGCCATCCTCCCACCACGGGGCCGACCGCGGGCGCGATCACGACTCCCATGCTGTAAATCGCCATCGCCATGCCCTGCTCCGCGGGGGGGAAGGTCTCGCGCGCGATGGCTTGCGAGCACGGCATCAGGCTGCCGCCGCCGATCCCCTGCAGCACGCGATAGAAGATGAGCTGGCCAAAGGTCTTCGATGTGCCGGCCAGCACCGACCCCACGATGAACAGCAGCATCGACAACAGGAACAACTGCTTGCGGCCCAGCAGCATCGTCCACCACGCCGCCATCGTGATCATGATTATCTCGGCAATCGAATAGGCGGTGGAGACCCAGGTGATGGTGAGAAGATCCTGGCCGAAGCTGCCCATCATGTGCGGCATGGCGACGTTGACGACCGTCGCGTCCATCACCGACAGGAAGGTTCCGATCATGACGGAGCCTGCCACCAGCCATTTGCCGGAAGTGCGGTACTCGCCCGCCACGGAGGACGGCGCTATTCGGGGTGTAGCAGCTTCGGTCGCCATCTCATCGCGATGCATCGCGGCCGCGATGCAGTCTCAATGTTAGCAGCCGGCGCGCACCGACCAAGTTACCCGATCGCGCTTTTCGGTCAGCGCCTGACGGCGGAGAACCGGCTGATGCCCCGACGCATGATCAAGCGCATACGCGTACGCTGACGTGAGTCTTCATGCGCCCCCGCGGGGGCCTGTCAGCGCGAAAACAGGCAGTCAGGCGCTACGCTTTCTTTGCGAACGGACGGTCTCGCTCCGTGAGCGCGGACTTCAGCCCCTTTTCGCGGCTCGCCTTCATCCAGTTCTTCACGGTGTCGGTCTGATGCGCGATCACGTCGATGTCCGCGGAGGACTGCTCGGCGGCGCGGATGCCGAGGATGTCGAGGTAGCGGTTGACGGCCGCCTTATGCAGCATCAGCAGCTCCGCCGGAACCATCGCCACCCTGCGCGCATACGCCAGCGTCTCCTCCTCGAGCTTCTCCCGCGGATAGACCCGATTGACCAGATGCCACTCCAGCGCTTCCTTCGCCGACATGTAATCGCCGGTGAAGAAGTACTCCTTGGTCTTGCGCGGGCCCATCAGCACCGGCCACATCGAAAGCGTCGGCAGAATTCCAAGCGCGCGCCCGGCGGGATGCCCGAACAGGGCATCCTCGCTTGCGAACACGATGTCGCAATGGCCGATGAACTCGGTGCCTCCCGCCAGGCAATAGCCGTGGACCTGCGCGATCGTCGGCTTGGGCAGCGTCCACAGCCGCTGCCATCGTTCGATCGTCCGATGCAGCCCGAGCCGGTCGTTGGTGACGGTGAATGCCGAGCCGGGATGCTGGGTGCCCTGCAGGTCGTAGCCCGCCGAGAAAGCCCGTCCGGCGCCGCGAATGATCAGGACGCTCGCCTCAGGATTGTCTGAGTATTCGTCCATCACGAGATCAAGCTCGTGCAGAAGCTTCTGCGAAAGAGCGTTGAGCTTTTCCGGGCGGTTCAGGGTCAGCCGGTAAATCTTGTCTTCGACCTTTTCGTAGATGACGGTTTCGTAGGATGCCATCGCGATAACCTCCGGATCACTTCGCGGCGAGAAAATCGCTCGCGGCGCGCGCCGCTTCGTCGGGAGCTTCCCAGAAAAACATATGGCCGATGCCCTTGAGAATATGCTTGCGCGAGCCGGCGATGCCCTGGCTGAGAACGTCGGCATTCTGCACGGGCACGATCGCGTCATCGTCGCCGTGAATTATCAGCGTCGGCGCCTTTATTTCGCCGAGGCGCGCGTAGCTGTCGAAGCCGCTGATCGCGCCGAACTGCCTGGCGAAGGTGTGCTGCGGCGTGATCGGATACTTCGCCATCTCGGCCAATTGATTGTCGATAAATTTCTGTCCCGCCGCCGATGCGATGAAGGCTTTTCCGCAGGCGGCCGAGAACGCCAGCTTCGCGGCTTCGGCCGGGGACATCCCGGGTTGCGGCATCAATTTGGCAAGGTCTTCGGGTTTGCCGGGAATCGAGTGCGACATTCCGCAGTTGGTGCATCCGAGGATCAGCCGATCGACCCGGCCCGGGTAAGCCAGCGCGTACTCCTGCGCGATCATCCCGCCCATCGAAATTCCGAAAACATGCGTCTTCGGCAGTTTCGCGTGGTCGAGGACTGCCGCGATATCATCCGCCATGTCCCGAAGCGTCCACGCGACGTCGGGCTTGTCGCTCTCGCCGGTGCCGCGATTGTCAATAACGATGAGCTGAAAGCGCCCGTCGAGCAGGCTCAAAAATCTCTCGCTCCACGCGCGGCCCGAGCCGCTGAATCCCATGATCATGGCGACGGGCGAGCCCGTTCCGCGAATTTCGTAGCGAAGTTTGAGACCATCCTTGCTTTGAGCGAATTCTCTGGTTGCCACACTCTTCTCCGTTTGCTGATGCAATTCTCAGACGATCCAGGCTTTGGCAAGTTCCTCGAGCTCGGCTTCGTACTTGTCGGGCGCGAGCGTCGCAGGGAACAGGACGAGGCGATGGGCTCCGGCGGCGCGATACGCTTCGACCGCCGCACGCGTGTCGCTGCCTCCCACCGGAGCGAACACGGTTATTTCGATTCGGGAAAAATCGCGGTTGGCCTCATCGCAAAGCTTGCGCAGCTTGGCCAGTTCCGCCTTCAACTCCTCGGGCTTGAGCGCGATCGGCGCCCATCCGTCGCCGATGAGGGCCGTGTTGCTCAGCGCACGATCGCCGCCCGCCCCGATGTGCACGGGAGGATGAGGCTTCTGGGCGGGTTTGGGATTGCTTCTGACCGGCGGGAATTTGACGAACTCTCCTTCGAAGCTCGCTTCGTCCCTGGTCCACAGTTCCTTCATCGCGCGGATGTACTCGCGCGTCATCGGCCATCGGCGGCGAAAATCCACGCCCATGATCTCGCTCTCATCGCGCCGCCATCCCGCGCCGATTCCGAACAGGAAGCGCCCGCCGGAATAATAGTCGAGCGTCGCGACTTCCTTGGCGAGATTGAAAGGATCGCGCTCCGGCACAAGACAAATTCCGGTCCCCAGCTTGATCCTGTTGGTCGCGCCGGCCGCCAAAGCCAGCCCGACAAAGGGATCGATCATGTGCGAGTAAACCAGGGGAATCTTGCCGTCGCCGCGAGGGAACGGAGTCTTGTGATGCACGGGGATAATCGCGTGCTCGGGCAGCCAGAACGATTCAAAACCAAGCGCCTCGCATCGGCGCGCGACCGCGACCGGATGAGCCGTAAATGACGCGACAAACGCCAGCACTCCGATTTTCATTGGCAACCTCCTTCCGCGAGAAAGGTGCGGGCGAGGTATTTTTTAGCGCGAATCGGAGCCCGGTGGCTAACGAAAAACCCGGACTAACTGGATCGGGAAAGCATCGCCCCCGCGATCATCATCCCCGAGCCGGCCACTGCCGATGCCAAAGAGGCAAGCGCGCGCTCCATGCTGCCCGGGCCGACGCCGGCGATTATCATCCCGGCGAGCCCCGCCATCAGGAGCGTGAGAAATCCGACCGTGAGGACGATGCCTCTGAGAGTTTTCATGCAACCTCCCCCGTGAGCCCTGGCGCAGGCGCGACATCCGCGACATCCGCGAATCGGTCATGTGCGAATTTCGACTATAGCTCCCCTTTCAGCGCGCGCGTCGCCATCACGAGCGCGGTCGCCCCAAGCGTCGCGACCATGATTGCGCTGAAGAGGTGATGCGCATGGTAGCCGAACGCGGCGAACATCCATCCGCCGATTACTCCGCCGACCAGGCCAAGCAGAATATCCGCAAGCACTCCGTACCCGCGTCCTCGAATGAGTTTGCCGGCAAGCCATCCGGCGACAAGACCAACCAAAATCGAAGCAACCATCGCACTCGCCCTCTCGCGAAACCGGCTGGCATCACGCCCGCCCGCTTCCGCAAGTAAAAGAGCAAGAGACTTGCCATCGCCAGATTGGGCGAAGACATTGGATTTTCCGGTGCAAAAAAAAAGATAGCGGTGCAGTCCGAGCGCGGCACCGCCGTCGATACGCTGCCGTTTGCCCCGCTCCTTGAAGCTTCAGCGCCGAGATTTGCAGGCCTTGAGGTCTGGACGGTCGGCGCCCGCTATTTCCAGCCGAAGAAGTCTTTCGCGTAGATGAACTGTCCGACGCCGGCGGCGTGGGCGGCCTTCTCGTCCACCTCCTGATCGCCAACCATCGTGGAAGTCTTCAAATCGACGCCGTAGAGTTCGGCGAGTTCGGTGATCATTCCGCCCCGGGGCTTGCGGCAACCGCATCGGTCGGCGTCGTCGTGCGGACAGATCTGCCATGCGGTAAGGATGTCGCCGAGCTTGTGGTCGAGATCTCGGAGCGCGGCTTCAACGGTTTCCGCCGTGAAGCGGCCGCGTTTGATCTTCGACTGATTGGTCACGATGAAGATCAGATGGTCTCGAATCGGAGAAAGCTTTTCGGCGACGCCGGGCAGAAGATCGATCACGATTTTCCCGCGGGAATCGACGGGCAATTCGCGCGTATCGTCGAGGCGCACGAGCGTGCCGCCCAGGTCAAGGAACAACCCGCGATTTCCGGTTGAATCAGCCATCGGACAAAAACGCTGCGGGAAGAATCAGGCGGCGCGCCAGTCGATATGGTCGCGGACGTGGGCGAAGACCTCATCGAGGATCGCCATGCCGGTCTCGGCCTGCTGCTCGGTGATCACCAGCGGCGGATTTATCCTGACGCGCGGAAAATAGGTCATCGTCACGATTCCGCGGCGCAGCGCTTCCATGAAGATCTGCTCGGTGACCTTGCGGCTGAGCGGTTCGCGCGTCTTCAGGTCTCGCACCAGGTCGATTCCGATTAGAAGCCCCTTGCCGCGCACGTCGCCGATGAATTCGTACTTTTCCTTGAGGGCGGTCAGCCGATGCAGCATCTGGCCGCCGACCTTGCGGGAATTTTCGACCAGCTTTTCGTCGCGGATGGTCTTGATTGTCTCGGCCACCGCGGTCGCGGCGAGCGGGTTTCCGCCGTAGCTCGACGACGACGCGCTCGGTTTGCCGAACGGCTCGGATTTGCCCAGTTCTTCGCTCATCAACACGCCCGACACCGGGAATCCCGCGCCCATCCCTTTGCCGACGGTCACGATATCGGGCTGGACGCCGGTGTGCTCGACCCCCCACATCTTTCCCGTGAGGCCGAAGCCGGTGATCATCTCGTCGGCGATGAGCAAGGCGTTAATCTCTTTGGCAACGGACTGAATGGCCGGCAGCCAATCGTCGGGAGGAATCACATTGCCAGCAGTTCCCTGCATCGGTTCAACCAGGACCGCCGCCACCTCACCGGCCGACGAATTCTTTATCTGATCGCGCGCGAAATCGACGCAGAGCAGGCCGCAGGACGGATGCTTCAGCTTGAAGGGACATCGATAGCAGTCGGCGTAAGGAACCTGGTAGCGGCCGCCGGGCAGCGGACCGTAGCCCTTCTTCGATTCGTCGCCGATTAAGCCAAGAACGCCGCCGGTCTTGCCGTGAAAGCCACCCCAGAAACTCACCACCTCATGCTTCTTTGTCGCCGAGCGCGCAAGGCGCAGCGCGGCTTCAACCGCCTCCGCCCCGCCGCTGAAAAGATGCGATCGGTTGAGGCTTGGCGGCGCAACCTCGGAGATCAAGCGGAAGGCTTCCGCGCGCTCGCGGGTCGCGAAGGTACCCACCGTGAGACGTCCGGCCTGTTTGGAGACCGCTTTGGTGACCCGCGGATGGGCATGGCCGAGGCTTGCGACCGCTATTCCGGCGTAGAGATCGATGTAGGTATTGCCGTCGGCGTCGGTGAGCGTGGCGCCGTCGCCGTGGTCGAAGGCGATACCGGCTAGCAGCGAGACGCGCTGGCGTCCGGGGGCGATGAATTTTTGCTCTTCGTCGAAGATTTTGCGGGATTCTGGTCCGGGAATTGCCGTTTTAACTGAGGGCAGTTTGCCGTTTGACGTCATCAGAAGTTCACGCGTAGTCCTTCCAGCGGTAATCGCAAAAGGCTAGCGCGCGCGGGCAAGCAACGAAAGGCCCCTGCGTGCGATTGCTCGCGCGGCATCGTGGCGCACTTTGCTGAAGCTCGGCCAATCGTTGAAGTCGATGATCGCGAAGCAATCTTCGTTGATCACCGCATCACCGCCCCAGGCTTCCAGCCCGAGCGCCGCCGATGCCTTGTGCGCCGCTTCGGACAGCTCGCGCATCGCGATTTCCGGCAATTCGCCGTCGGAAGAAATCACGGTGAAGTACGACCCGCCGCTCACCCCATAGAATTTGACCACGGCGCCCCGATATTCCTGCTGCACGTACGCGCGCCGCACTCCCTTGCGCGCAAGACCGCGCAGCTTGTCTTCCACGTCCGCGCGTCCCACCGCGCGCTGAACGTCATCGGCGCCCAGCGCGTGCAGATCGCCGCGCTTGACAAAGACCGGCTGGTCAAGATCCACGCCGCCCAATGCCCGCTGGTCCAGACGCTCGTCGGTGCGAATCAGCGCGCCGACCGGAGTCGGCACGCCGGCGCGTTCGAGCCCGGGCGCGAGCAGATCGCGGTAGCAGTTGCGGATTGCAAGCGCGGAGTTGATCGCGACCGCGCCGGCGCGCTCGACCTCCGCCAGACGGCGAAGCGCGGCCTCGCTTTGGCACATCGCGAGCACCAGGTCGGCGCCTATCTCGGGCCGATCGAGAAACTGGCTCGGAGTCAGCGCCTCGACCTCGACTCCCTCACGCGCAAGCTCGGCCAGCGACGCATCCAGGATGGCGGCGTCGGCCTGAACCTTGCCGGGAGAAAACTCCGGTTCGCGATAGATTCCGATAGCTCGATAACTCATTGCTGCCCCACAAACATCCGGCGCGCAGCCTCGAGGTCGGAGGCTTCGTCTATGTCGATGGCACCTTCAACCTCAACGGCGCCGAGACGAAATTTCTCTTCAACCAACATCTGCAAAAACGAGCGCATCGCGGCCAACCGGCGCTCGCGCGCCGCCGCGACAAGACGAAAGATTCCGGTCGGAAGCCAGTAAACCCCTGCGGTGACCAGCGAAGTCTCGCGTTGACCTAGTGACGTAATCAACCCCGAATCGGTTACTTCCGTGAAAAGCGGCCGATGATCGCCGCGCCATCTGACGACCGCCAGCACTCCGTCGCAGGCTCCGTCCGCGGCCAGCTTGCGCGCCTGCTCTACAAAACGCCTGAACTCGGCCGCGGGCAAAACCGCATCGACCGTAGCGAGCAGAAAATGCCCCGGCCGCAAAGACTCACCCAGCGCGAACAGCGACTCCATCGAACTCGCGGTGTCGCGCACCACGATCTTCAGCCCGGATGGAAACGGCTTGTCTCTGGCGATCGATGCGGTTTCAGAATTGACGACCGCGAGGACGTCTTCCGCACCCGATGCGAGCATCGCGCTCGCCTGCCTGGCGAGAAGCGGCACCCCATCCAGCTCGACCAGCGGTTTGGGAATCGCGATGCCGCTGGAGGCGCGCAGACGTTCGCCCCGGCCGGCGGCGATGATCGCGCCTTGAAACCCCATCACCATCGCAGATTCGCAACCTCGCCGAGCGACGAGACCATGAAATCGGCTGCCGCCTCGTCCTTCGCCGCGGGATGAACCGATTCGGGAGATCGATACCATACGGTTTTCAGGCCGAGGCGATGCGCCGGCGCGCAGTCCTTGCGCAGCGAATCTCCGATCATAGCCGCATCCACCGCCTTCACTCCGATTGCACTCAAAGCCTTCTCGAAAATTCGATGGTCGGGCTTGAAGATTCCGACCCGGCTGGAGTCGATTATTGTGTCCAGGCTCCGGTTCATCCCCGCTTCTTCCAGGATTCGGTCGAGGTTCCCGTAAAAATTGGAAATCACTCCGATGCGGAAGCGCTCCTTGAGCGCGGCGAGAACGCCGCGATTCGATTCCATCCCCTGCCGCGTGGCGCGAACGAACCCGGCGGCAATTCCCTCGACGATTCGATGTTTGCGCGCTGAATCCAGCGTCGCGAACCTCGCTCGCACAGGCTCGGCGCTCTGCCGGACGAGGAATTCGATCTGATTGCCCGCGTGAAAGCGAACGAGATCGGCCAGTCCGAAGCGCTGGACCGTCTTTTCGGCCCGGTAGCCCGCCGAGGTGGCATGATCAAATGCCGGGGCAAGCTCGTCACGCGAGATATCAACCTCCATAGCGCGATATTGGGCGACAAACCGGTCGAGCCAGTGCAGCGGTCCGTCCAGCGTACCGCCGAAGTCGAAAAAAAGAACCGAAACCATCTCCGCGAGCCTATGAGTTTATCAGCCGCGGGGTGCAGCCTCCAGCGTGCAGTGAAAAAGACGCGCCGTCGCGAAATCCTTTCACCCCCTTCGTTTGACACGTCCCCGCGGCTGCTCTAAACCCATCGGGTCCGACTTCCGCAGGAGTTCCCCTTTTGCAGCCAGAGTCGTCAGGTTTTTCTCGCCTTTCGATATGCACCATCGCGAGCCTCGCTTTCTTTTTCGCCTTGATTCGAGTCTCAGCCGGCGCTGGAGATGGTCCCGCAACCGCCACCGTCCGCAATCTTCTTGCTTCGATAGGCAAGCTGCGTACCACCACGGATGAAACCCAGCGGAGCAAGCTGAACGCATCGATCGACGGATCGCTTGCGATCGAGAAGCTCAGCCAGCAGGCACTTGGCGCGCAATGGAGCAAACTCGACAGGTCCGAGCGCGGGCATTTCATAAGCTTAGTAAAGCACCTGCTGGAAAAAATCGCTTATCCGAATGCCGCGCAATTCTTCTCGGGTTTCAAAGTGAATTTCGTCGGCGAAGAAACGCATAGCGCGGACCACATCGTCCGAACTACGGTAAGCAGAAGCGAGGGTGGCGCGGTTTCGATTGATTACATCCTCAGGCAGGAAAACGGCCGATGGATAGTTCAGGACGTCATCCTGGACCGCCAAAGCCTCGCCGCCAGCGTGACCTCCCAAATTCAAGCCACCCTGAAGAGCGGCTCATACCAGGATCTGGTTGCACAGATGGAAAAGCGGCTGGCACAGGCCGGCAGTCCGTCTTCGGTCAAATAGGCGCGTCGCGCCCGGCAGCGTAAAAGGACGCATTTCTTCGTAAAGGAATGCTGCTTGGTTGGAGGACGAAAAAGTAGCAGACCTTCTAGCCCTGAGGTTGCTGGCATGTTACCTTGGCGCGGATCATTGTGAATTCTGAAAACCCGGTTTTAGTGCAACTTTGGCAATAGAAACCGCTCTAATCTCAGCGCCTTCGCGCGCCGACAACCGCATTTTCGGGCGATATCTGCTCGAGCGGGTGATTCTCGCCTGCGAGCGTGCGGGAGTCAGGCGCTTTTTCGTTCAGGCGCCGGCGCATCAGCATTCCCAGGTCGCGGTTTCCCTCGGAAGTTTCAGAAGCCATCCAAAAATCACCCTGGTCGATAAATTCGACAAATGCCTTCAAGACGGTGTTGATCCCAACGCGCAGTGCATTTCCTTTGCCGGCAACCTGGTCTTTTCGAGGCTCCAGTTAAAGCGCGTCCTGGCGGATGCGGCAACCGACCCCGACCGCGTGCTGCGGTTCTCAAGCAGCGACGCCGACCGAGGCGGAGAAATTGCGGTTGGCCCGATGCGCCGCCTGCTTGAGGAAGGCGGGCTACGCAACGAGCCCCTTCGCCGCGCTACCGGAGAATTGCCGTTCGCCCTGAATGGACGCCCTGAAGACCGCGACGAAGCCGAAGTCCGGCTGGCGCGCTCGCTGCGTCACGAAACGGCGGACAAAGACGCCGCGATGGCGCGACTGCTCGATCGCAAGATTTCGTGGCGAATCAGCCTCAGGCTTGCGCGCACCCGCATCACACCGAACCAGGTAACCATCGCCAACACTTTCTTTGGCGTGATCTGCGCCTGGATGTTCACGATTCCGAGCTACGGATGGCGCCTTGCGGCGGCGCTCATGTTTCTAGTCTCGATCACGATCGACGGAGTCGATGGCGAGCTGGCACGGTTGCAAATGAGCGAGACCGAATGGGGCGGCCGGCTCGATTTGATCACCGATAACATCGTTCACGTCGCGATCTTCGCGGGCGTCTTCATCGGCGCCTACCGCACCAGCGCCAATTCGGTTTTTTTGTGGCTCCTGCCTATCCAGTTGGGAGGATTTGCACTCTGCGCCCTCGCGACGTACCTCGCCTTCAAGCTGAGCGGAGACCGGGCGCAGGCCTTCATAAACAAAGTCGAGCGGGTGAGCGGGCGAGATTTCGCCTACATGCTGTTCGGCTTTGCCCTGTTCAACGCGATTGACTGGTTTTGTTGGGGGACAGCGTTTGGTACTTACGTCTTTGCGCTTACCCTGATGTGGCTGACGATGCGCTGGAATCGCGCGCAGCCGCCGCGCGAGAACCAGCGCGCCACGGTGGAGGAAGCATGAACAAGAAGCCCAGGATTCTTCTCGTACAACCTACGACCGTCCATCTCGACGGCACGCCGCACAAGACCCGATGGCGCCTCATCATGGGGCTGATGATCCCACTGATGGCGGGGCTTACGCCGGAGGAATACGACGTCACGCTCTGCGACGAACGTCTCGAGGACATCAACTTCGACGGCGGATGGGACCTGGTCGGAATGACCACGACCATCGGCGCTTCGCTGCGCGCTTATCAGCTAGGCGATGAATTCCGCCGCCGGGGCATCCCGGTGGTTTTCGGCGGATTCCACGCCACGCTCCAGACCGAAGAAGCGCTCAAGCACTCCGATGCGGTCGTGCAGGGCGAGGCCGATCTCGTATGGCCCGAGCTGCTGCAGGATTGGCGCGACGGCAAGCTCAAGCAGGTCTACAAGTCCAACAAGCTGCACGACTTGAAAGGATTGCCCCGTCCCCGCCACGAACTGCTGAAGCTGAACCGCTACCTGTTCAAGGCAGTCCCGGTTCAGGCGAGCCGGGGATGCCCTTACCGGTGTTCGTTCTGTGAAATTCCGGTCTTTTACGACGGCGCCTATCGTACGCGCCCGGTCGGAGACATCGTCGAAGAGATCAAGCAGATCATCAAGATTACCGGATTCCGGCGCTTTCAGTTTATCGATGATCAAATCACGGGCAAGCACAAGTTCGCGCGCGAGCTGTTCAAAGCGCTCGAACCGCTCAACATCCGCTTCTCGTGCCTGTGGACCATCAACTCCAATCACGACGACGAACTGCTGGAGTTGGCGGCGAAGGCCGGAATCTTCCACGTCAATATCGGCGTGGAATCGATCAGCCAGGACAGCCTGCTGTCGATGAACAAGATTCAGAACCACGCCAACCAGTACAAGAAGCTGCTCAAGAAGCTCGAACACTACGGCATCTACTATTCGCTGAACTTCCTGTTCGGACTCGAGGAAGACAAGCCCGGCATCTTCGATGCCACGATGAAGTTCCTGCACGAAGTAAAAGCGCCCGAGGCGTTCTTCAACACGGTCACGCCGCGGCGCGGCACGCCGATGCGCACGCAGCTCGAAAACGAAGGCCGCGTGATCATCCCCGACGCCGATCTTTACACCAACAACTTCCGCTGCATGTTCGTGCCCAAGAACATGTCACCGCAGGAAGTCGAAGAAGGCGTCTGGCGGTGCACCAAGGAATTCTATTCGTTCAAATCGATGTTCAAGCGGCTGCTGTTGCCCCCGAACAAGTTCACCTGGCAGGGGCTCACCGAGAACATGCTCTTCTGGTACGGAGCAAAGCGGCAGATCGATCCGGTCGATTACTATTAAGCCGCCGGGGACAGGCGCTAAGACGGCCGCGGGAACAGCATTCCCGCGGCCGTTTGTTTTGGACCAGGCGATGCGGCGCGCCGATGAGAGCATCGGCTTTCGCTAATTCAAGCCCTGATCCTTCGACGACGCATCGGCCTGCCTGTCAGGCCGCCGGATGCGATTGCCGTCATTCACGTACACGACGCGAGGAAGATGGACGCGCGCTTCTTCATCGTTCATCGCGGCGAAGGTTGCGATTATCACGATGTCGCCGGGAGCGCCGCGCAGCGCGGCCGCCCCGTTCAGGCATACCTCGCCTGTCCCGGGCGGCGCGGCGATTGCGTAAGTGATGAGGCGTTCGCCGTTGGTGACGTTCCACACGTGGACCTGCTCGAACTCGACGATTCCGGCCGCGTCCATCAGCGCGGAATCGATCGCGACGCTCCCTTCGTAATCCGGATTGGCTCCGGTCAGGCGCAGGCGATGAAGCTTGGCCCGCAGCATCATTCGTGTCGGCATCCCGCTGCCCTCCCCGCCTACGGTTTGAGCACCGTGTTATCGATCAGGCGCGTTTTGCCGACTCGCGCGGCGATAGCGAGCAGGATGGGATGATCGAGCGACGACGTGCGCTCGAGCGTGCCGGCATCGACCGCCTCGATATATTCGATCTCGACGCCAGGGGTGCGCCTGAGCACGCACTTTGCCACGGACACCAGTTCCTCGACGCAGCAAGGGCCCGCATGGTAGCGGTCGCGCGCGGCTCGGAGCGCCAGGCTCAGCGCCAACGCCTGCTGGCGCTGATCGGGAGACAGATAGGCGTTTCGCGAACTCATCGCGAGGCCGTCCTTCTCGCGCACGATCGGCACGGGAACAATTTCGATATCGAAGTTCAGGTCGGCAACCATCCGCTGGATCGCGCGGAGTTGTTGAAAATCCTTCTCTCCGAAGAGTGCGATATGGGGCTTCACGATGTTGAACAGCTTGGCCACGACGGTCGTAACGCCGCGAAAGTGGCCCGGCCGCAACGGCCCGCACAATCCTTTCGTGACGCCGGTGACCTCGACCCAGGTCTGCGAATCGGGCGCGTACATCGCGGACGGCTCGGGCGCGAAAACCGCATCCACCCCCACCGCCTCCATCATCGCGCAGTCGCGCTCGAAGTCCCGCGGATAGCAGGCGAAGTCTTCAGCCGGCCCGAACTGCGTCGGATTCACGAAAATCGAGGCGACGAGCACTCCTGCCCGCCGGCGTCCCTCGCGCATCAGGGTGAGATGCCCTTCGTGCAGAAAACCCATCGTCGGAACGAAAGCGATTTTCTCGCCGAGCGAGCGCACGCTGTCGGACCACTGCTGCATCTCGTCCGGAGTGCGTATTACGTCCATCTTCAGTTCCCCCTGGCTTCCGCGTAGCAATGATCGGGGCCCGGAAAGACCCCTTCGCGGACCTCGCGGATATAGGCTTCGGTGGCGGCCGATACTTCGCGCCACAGGTTCGCGAACGGCTTCACAAAGCGGGGCCGAAACGATTCGCTGAGCCCCAGCATGTCGTGCATCACCAGCACCTGTCCGTCGCAGTCCGGACCGGCGCCGATTCCGATGGTGGGGATGCTGAGCCGCTGCGTGATTTCGCGCGCCAGCGACGGCGGCACTCCTTCGATCACGATCGCGAATGCGCCGGCCGCCTCAATCGCGAGCGCATCCTCGATGAGCCGTTCGCGGCATCCCGCGCGATGGCCGGTTTTGCGCCCCTGGACCCGATGACCGCCCATCCGATGGACCGACTGCGGTGTGAGCCCGATATGGCCCATCACGGGAATATCTATTGCGGCGATGCGCCTAACCGTCTCGGCAAGCGCCACTCCGCCCTCGAGCTTCACGGCTTCCGCGCATCCTTCCTTGATGAGCTTTCCGGCGTTGCGCAGGGCGTCCTCGGCGCACACCTGGTAGGAAAGGAAGGGCATGTCGGCGACCACGAGCGCGCGAGTTCGTCCCCGAACCACGGCGCGGGTGTGATAGATGACCTCATCGACCGTCACCGCGAGCGTGGTGTCTTCGCCGCGAACAGCGGTGGCAAGGCTGTCGCCGACGAGGATCAGATCGATGCCGGCGTGGTCGAAGATGCGCGCGAAAGCGTAATCGTACGCGGTCAGCATCGTGATGCGATGCTGCTGCGCCTTCATTCGCGCAAGGTCGGGAACGCGAACCTTTTCCTGTCCCATCGGGAGCACTCCAAAAAAACAGCGGGGCCGCCGCAAACACCGGCAACCCCGCAAGGCAGAGTACTCACTCAGGGAGCGCTCAAGTCCCGTCTCGGAGTCCCGGTCCGGTGTTCCGGATCCAGGCGCGAGCCCAAGCTGTCAATTCATCGGCGTTCGTTCCCGAACGCCCCGTTTTCTCACCCGCCTCGCCGGGCGCGACGCGCCTCGACGGGCTACACTGGTCAAGTATTACATAAGTGCATGCGCGGTAAAGAGCCGCCATCAATTACCCGGGACGACCGGCGGATACGGCCGGGACCAAAGGCGCCGAGAATTGGTTGCCCTCTCGTTCAGATTCGGATACGCAAGTCTGTGCAGGAAATTCTCTTACCCATGGACTTGAAGTGAATAAGTTCCGATTTTCGTGGGCAGCTCTCTCGCTGCTTGCTCCGGTTCTGATCTTTTCCGCGTTGTTTTTTGGTCCGGCAGGATGTGGCGGCGGAGGCGGGGGCGGCGCTCCGCTGCCGTCGCCAACGGCGGCCAACGTTCAGGTCGGCTTTGTGACCACCCTCACCGGCATTTCGCCCTCCGCCATCCAGAGCTTCATCCTGAACGTCGCGGGCGTCCGGATGAATCCGCTGCCAAACTCGAAGAATACGGCGACGCCGTCCGAGACCAGCGGCAAATGGGTTGTCATCCCAGTGCCGACCGCCACCTCAACCGGAAGCATCCCGGGCGATGTGCCGATCGACGTGGTCGCGGGCGAGAGTCAACTGCAGGAATTCAACACTTTCGGGACAAAGAGCGGAAAGTTCACGACCATCGAAGTCGTGCTCGATACGACCAACCCGGGCTTCATCGTGCCGCTGTGCGCCGGAGGAAATCTGGAAGGATGCACCCGGTTTCCGATTCAGCTTCAAAATCCGAACACTCCAATCAGTTTTCAGCAGAATCCGCAACTCCAAACCGTTCAGCATAGTACCGTTGCGCTGCCTATTCAGCTCAACGCGAACGTGGTGAGCACTCCGAGCGGACCCGGACAGCCGTACATCGTTAGCCTGACGGCCGCGCAACCCGCCAACAACGCAAGCGCGTTCGCGAGCACTGTCAGCGGTTCAGTAACCGGCGCGCAAGGCAACACGGTCGGCCAGCATTCGCATCTGCGGGTGACGGCGGAGCTCGAGGGGACCAACACGGTCGTGGCAAGCTCTGACGTTTTCAACGGGAAATACTCGTTGTTCATACCGGCCGCCGCGGACATCGGTACTCTTTACGATTTCTACATCTTCGGAGGCACCGCGACTATTTCCGCGGTCCGGGGCATCAATGGACAACCGGTCTTCCCGAATACAACCAACGCGGTGAACTTCACCGTTAAAGGTGGCCAAACGACCGGCGGATTCAGCGGGCAGGTAACCGACGGATGCACCAACCTTCCCATTTCCGGCGCCACGCTCCAGGTGCTCGTGCCTCAGGCCGGCAGCACGACCAGTTGCAGCGCCGATCCGCAGAGCTGCATCAGCGTTGCGACCGCCACCACCGATTCCAGCGGCGGCTATCCACTGCCGGGCAACAGCTTCAATCCGCCGGATTTCACGCGAATTCCGATCGGATCTCCAACCATCTCGTACACGCTGCAAATAAGCGCGCCCGGATATGACACATTGTTCATGGACGGAACGGCGACCGCGAATGCCGGCAGCGGACAGGCGGCAGGCAGATGCTCGACCCCGGTGGCAAGTCCAACCAGCACCGCCACCCCCGCGCTGGGAACCTGCAGCTTTTCGCTCACGACGGCGTACATTCAGGGAGCGGTCAACCTGACCGCCGCCCAGCCCCCGGGAGCGAAGACAACCGTGCAGATCTTCGCGGAGAATGCGGGAACCAACGAACTGGCCAGCATGCTGCCCACGCCGCTCAATATACAGGGCGGCTCGACCTCGCTCGGATTCACGCTGAACGTGCCGACGCACGCTTTCAACAATCCATCGCAGCCTCAGAACTTCGACATCTTCGCGGAGGCGGAGGATCTCTATCAGGGCGGACCGGATCCCTTCCCGGGCCACACGATCATCGTTCAGCCTAATGTCTCCGGGCCTGCAACCGCGTGCGCGACCGCAACTCCAGGGATCTTCACGGAGACGATGGATTGCGTGGGCCACGGCAGCATCGCGGGAACGGTGGGAAACAGTCCGTCCAAACCGGACAGCGGCACCACCATCGAGTTGCTGAAGAACGGCGTCGCGCTTACCCAATCCTCGGTCGGACCTCCGACTCCGGCGCCATCGCCAGCCGCCGGCTACAGTTTCTGTATCCCGCCGGATACCTATACGCTGCAGCGGTTCGAGCAGGGCACGCCGGTAGGAACGCAAGTTCCGGTGGGCGCGATGGCGACTCCGATGGCTACCAATTCGCCATGTCCGAGCACCTGCTTCAGCAGCGGCGGAGGATGCCCCGGAATCTGCTCTGGAACGACAGGACCGGTGATGTAGCTATCTTGTGGAGGGCGAGCCGCTACCAGGTGAGAGTGCTGGTGGGCGGCAGGAAGACCTTGATCTGCTGGCGCTTGCCGTCGCGGACGACGCTCAGGTACACGATCTCGCCCGGGCGCAAATCGTGCAGGCGATCCTCGAAGTCGAGATAGTTGGTCACCCGGGCGCCATCGACCCCGATGATCATGTCGTAACTCTCACCGACCTGCGCGTAGTCGATCAGCGGCACGGCGAAGATTGCGGGCGGAAAAACCATCGCCGCGACCAGCGCCGCTCCCGTCACAACGTTGTGGGCGGTGTTTTTGTACGCGTGCAGACCCGCGTTGTAGGCGGGACTGCCTTTGGCCACATCGACCACCAGCAAGCCATCAGCCTCTTCACCGTCTGAAAGCCTGCGGCGCGCTTCCCGCAGTTCGAGTCCGATTGGCGATGTGAACGCTCCTTCGTCCATCAGGCTGCGCAGGTCGTGATACTGCTTCGGATCGATTATCCCCAATTGGTCACGCTCGTAGCGCGCAACGTCGGGGCTGTCGAGATCGTGATCCTGCACGGTTGCGGCCGGAACGTCCTGCGGAGTTGGCGATGCCTGTTCGGTCGGGGCAGGACGAGACGCAACTGCGGGAATCTCCTCGGTGGTCGGGAGAGTTCCGGTATTTTCGTCCGGGACATTGGCGGTCAAATTCGAAGGGGCGGACGGCTCCGATGCCTTCACGCGCAGCTCGCCCGTTTCCGGCGCGGTTATCGTCATCGGCAGGGAATAGCCCGTGGCAGGCGCGGCAGTATCGGCTATGGGCGAAGCGGAAGCAGCGGGAGTTGGCGACGCGGCCGAGGATGGCGCGATGGACGCGACCGCCGACGGTTCGCTCATCGCCTTGGACCATATTTCGGCGGTGGCTGATTCTTCAGCATCCGCCCTGCGAGGCAGCATCGCGAGAACTCCCGCGATCAGCACGACCGCGCATCCGAGCCCGCAAGCGATGCGCGCGCCCCTAGTTGATGCTCCAATGCCGCTCATGCTCCGCCACCCGGCCTTCCTTGCCGAGTTTCTTGAGATGAGACCGAACTGAACTGGCGGCGGCCGGGTGCAGATATTCCGGCACGTCGACATAAATCCTCTTCACGATTGCCATCACTTCGAGCGGGCCGTCGGACAGGGCGTCCAGCACCTGGCGCTCCCGCAATTCCCGATGCGCAATGTATTCGCGGATCTTCTCGCGCGGATTGCGAATCACGGGGCCGTGCGCCGGATAGATCGTATCGAGCTCGAGCTCGAGCAGCCGCCGAAGCGAATTCATGTATTCGCCGAGATCGCCCGTATCGTCGGGAATCACCGTCGTGCCCGCTCCCAGCACCACGTCACCGGTGAACAGCGCCCGTTCTTCCTCCAGGTAGTAACACAAATGGTCCGGAGCATGGCCCGGAGTATGGATGGCGCGAAGGGTGACACCCTGCCCTTTTACGACCGAGCCGTCGCCGAGCGAACTCATCGGCTTGCCGGCGGGCGCATCGTGGCCCGGCCATGGCATCTTCAACACTTCCACCCTGCCGAAACGTTCGCGCACCTGCGAAACTCCGCCGATGTGGTCCACATGGGCATGAGTAAGCACGATCCGATCCAGACCGGACGCGTTGCAGACGTCCTTGAGCGCCACAACCAGCATATCGGCCCAAATCGGAACTCCCTGGCCGGTATCGAGCAGTATCGGCCTGTCGCCCGAGCCAATCAGGTAGGTGTTGGTGCCGGGACCGGTGAAAGCGCTCGGATTATGGCCCAGCACCGTAACGACCAGCGGCGACAGGCGCGCATAGTCCGGCAGCTTCATTCCGATCATCGAATCGGTAACGATCCGCACGGGCTTTTCCATAGAGATTCTTTTATCGACGATTGCGCTCAAATATCAATCGCAGTCCCTTCAGGGTCAGAAACTCGTCAACCTCCTCGATGGTCTCCGATTCGGGCGCAATCAGGTCCGCCAGTCCGCCGGTCGCGATAACCCGCGCGCGCTCACCCCGCTCCTTGCGGATGCGATGCACCAAACCATCGACCAGCGCCGTGTAGCCGAAAATGAGACCCGACTGGATGGATGCGATCGTCGTGCGGCCGACCGCCTCGCGCGGGCGGACCAGCTCAACTCGATAGAGCTTGGCGGCGCGCGCGATAAGCGCGTCCATCGAGACGCCCAGCCCGGGCGAAATCGCACCGCCCGCGTACTCGCCGCGCGCGGTTACGTAATCGAAAGTCGTGGCGGTGCCGAAATCGACCACGATGCACGCGCTCGAATAGCGCTCGTACGCGGCGACCGCATTCACGATTCGGTCGGCGCCGACCTCTTTCGGGTTCTCGTAGAGAATCGGCATCCCGGTCTTGATTCCCGGGCCAACCATCAGCGGCGTACATCGGAAGTAGCGCTCCGCCAGTTGTTCGATCGATTGATTCAGCGGAGGCACCACGCACGCGACGATGACGCCCTCGGGCTTGAACCCCGGCTCGATGCCCGCGGCGGCCAGCAGCGTATTCAGCAACGCACCATGCTCGTCGGTGGTTCGTTCCGGCACGGTCTGGATGCGCCAATGATGGGCGAGTTTCTCGCCTTCGTAAATTCCGATGACGGTGTGGCTGTTTCCGACATCAATCGTGATGAGCATTGAATAACTCCCCGAAGTGCGCGTGGCCGCGGCACGTATTGGGAGCAAAGATAATAGCCGTGTCTTTCACGGGACGCGAAAGGCGTCCGGCTTCGTGCTCAGCGCAACCTGAACCCGCGCGCCATCCCGGCCGGCATCATCGGATGAACGGTCGTGAGAGGTATTATCGGAGCAATTGGCCCGGCGGGCATCGTCCAGGCGGGATTCACGCCGATAATCGGCCCGGGCGCGGGCATCACTCTCGCAACAAAAGGTCCGGTCGCCGGAACATATGGCATAAAAGGTCTCGGAGCGGGCACCAGAATCGGACGCGCTACATAGACCTCGCTGACCATCGCGCCCGACCCGAACTGAACGACCGAAGAAGCAAGCGCGCTCTCCGTGCCCTGATCGCGATACTGCTGCAGCGTGCCCCAGTCCTGGTTTGCGGCCTGGTCGGCGTAGTCGCCGCCAGCCGCCGCGGGATTCGCGGCGGCCTGGCCGTTGTTGTCCGCGGATGCCTGTGCATCGGGCGTATCCGCATCCGGATCGGCATTCGCTTGATCGCAGGCGGCCGCCATGTCGGCATCTTCGCAATGTTGGGGAAGTTCCAGAACCTGGTTCGAAGTGTCGTCCGGAGGAGGCGAATCGACCTCGATAGCCTCGCCGGCCCATGCGGCGCAAGCGGCTGCCAGCAATGCTGACAGCGCGACCGCGGTGATGGTGCGGCCAAGCGCTTGCGAGATCAACCTCATTCCCGCGTCACCTGACTCGACGCTACCACCAGTTCATCCTGCGGCCAAGAGCAAAGCTTTCGATTCCGGCCGCCAAGGTTTTCAGGAGCGCCCGCTCCCGCTAAGATTCGGGCGCTATGGCGAAGATTGCACTGGTTACAGGAGCCGGCCGTGGAATCGGCCGCGATATCGCAGAACGTCTTGCCCGCGAGGGTTTCGCGGTCGGGCTGATTGCCCGGACTCAGTCTCAGCTAGAAGAAACCGCCGAGTTGATCCGCAAGGCGGGAGGCAAAGCCCTCGTTACTCCGACCGACGTGTCGAAGCGCGAGCAGGTGCTGGCGGCTGTCGACAAAGTGGAAAAGGAACTCGGCCCCATCTCGGTGCTGATCAACAATGCGGGCGCATATCTGAAAAAGCCGCTGACCGAGATCACCGAGGACGAGTTTGATTTTCAGCTCAAGGTCAACACTTACGGGCCCTTCTTCTGCACTCAGGCGGTGGTGGGCAGGATGGCTGAACGGGGCGGCGGCACGATCATCTTCGTGCTCGGGTCCGAAACCCGCGGCGGTCCCGCGCAATACTCCGCCTATACGGCATCCAAGGTGGCGCAGCGCGCAATCGCGGAATCGGTCGCCTACGAATTCATGCATCGCGGGGTCCACGCCGCCACTCTGGACGTGGATGGAGCGGTGGACAGTCCGCGAGTGCGCGAGGCGATGCCGGACACCGATCCGTCGCACTTCGTCTCGCCGGAAGCGATCTGCAGCGAGATCGTGCATCTGATTAATCAGCCGAAGAGCTCGTGGACGTTTGGGGTCGATCTGCGATCGTACGTGCAATGGCGTCCGCGGGTGGCCGCAAAGAAGAAAGCCTGAGATAAGCGGGCCTTCGAAGTTTGCGCGGGATTTTCGAATTATGAATTCCGCGTAATTTGCCCTTCCTTCGCGCGTCAGACATGGTCTGACGCGCGAATTTCTGGAATTCTTTTCCTTGCGGGCGGGGGAAGATGGTCCCTGAGCGCAGTCCCCTCGCCCTCTATCGACCGCTTCAAGGGATTCCTCGTCCCCCGTTGCCAATTTTATTCAGGAGGCGTGCGGCTGGATGGAACCAGGCGGAAGTTCAAACCACGACCAACTCGCGATCCTCGTCGGCGGCGGACCCGCGCCCGGAATCAACGGCGTAATCGCATCGGCGGCGATCGAAGCGATCAACAGCGGCCTGCGGGTGATCGGCCTGAATGACGGCTTCAAGTGGCTCGTGCAAGGCGATTCTTCTCACGCCATCGAGCTGCGCATCCGCGACGTGAGCCGAATCCACTTTACCGGCGGATCGATCCTGCGCACCTCGCGCACCAATCCCGCCCGCGACGAAGAAAGCCTCAACCGCGCCGCGGAAACCCTCATCCGGATGGGCGTGCGCTATCTCGTATGCATCGGAGGCGACGACACGACCTACGGCGCGGCGAAGATCGCGGAGCGATGCCGCGGGAGAGTCGGCGTCGCCACCGTGCCCAAGACCATCGACAACGACCTGCCCCTCCCGGAAAACGCGCCGACGTTCGGATTTGAGACGGCGCGAGCCACCGGCACCGCAATCGTGGAATCGCTGATGGAAGATGCGCGGACGACGGGGCGATGGTACCTGGTGGTGACGATGGGCCGGAAGTCGGGATCGCTTGCGCTTGGGATGTGCAAGTCGGCGGGCGCCACGCTCGCGGTTATCCCCGAAGAATTCAGCGGCGAGTATATCGACCTCGACATGGCCGTCGATATCATCGTCGGGTCGATCATCAAGCGCGCGGCATACGGACGCGACGACGGCGTCGCACTGGTCGCCGAAGGTATCGCGGAGCGGCTCAGTCCGCAGACGCTGAAATCGCTGGCGAATACGTCGGTCGATGCGTACGGGCATCTGAACCTCGCCGACATCCCGCTTGGATGGATTCTGCGCGATCGGATCAGGGTGGCGCTCGAGAAGCTGAACATCAAAACTACGGTGGTCGCCAAGGATATCGGCTACGAGCTGCGATGCGCGAAGCCGGTCCCGTTCGACGTGGAATACACGCGCACGCTCGGCTACGGAGCCGTGCGCTATTTGCTGGGCGGCGGATCGGGCGCGCTGATCGCGATCACGGGAGGACGGGTTACACCGGTAAGCCTCGACGCCCTAAAGGACCCGCACACCGGGCGCATCGGGGTGCGGATGGTGGATGTGGCGACGGAATCATTCGAGGTGGCGCGATCGTACATGATTCGCCTGGAGCCATCGGATTTTCAGGAGCCCCGGCTGTCCAGGCTCGCGGATTGCGCGAACATGTCGCCGGGCGAGTTCGAAAGGCGCTTTCTGCCCTCGGTCACTGCGACAACCTGCACCCCGTGACGCGGCTGTAGTTTCGCGTCCGCGGTCATTATAATGTGCGTTTCCGCCGCGAAGTTTTTTCGCGGAGGCTCAGTAGGCCGCAAGGTCGGGGTGTAGCGCAGCCTGGTAGCGCACACGCTTGGGGTGCGTGTGGTCGCCGGTTCAAATCCGGCCACCCCGACCAAACAACTTCTCCCGCAAAATCAATGAGTTATGCACGTTTCTAGTTGAGTGCAAGATCGTCTCGGTTGCCCGACTGCGGGGAATTTTGTGGGGACCATGCCTCAGAATCCGTAAGAGCAGTCGCCTGTGCGTGCTCCAGTGTCGCAATCGCCTCTCGCCGCGCCTGCATCCGTATATGGCCGTAGCGCGCTAGCATCCGCGAACTGATGTGGCCGGCGAGCTGGCGAATCGTTTCTTCGCGTTCGACTCGATGCTTGATTCATGGTTGCCTCCGGACCTCGTTACGGCAGAGAGATCCACAGGGCCGATCCACCAGCTTCTCCTACGACTCCGATGGAAATATCGTGAGCGAAACCCTTAAGGATTCGATCAATCGAACATTTACCAATTCTTACGCGTACGATTACGCCAAGTTCGACCAGCTCAAGCAGTTCACCAATGCAATTAACAAGACCTGGAACATCGGTCTCGATAGCAGCGGCAACGCCACGTCAGTGACGGACCCTATTGGACGGACCTGGTGCGCCGGCTACAACTCTGCCGGTCTGCTCACTTCAATCAGCGACCCGGCGACGAGCTGCGCCACCGCCCTCGAGAGCTTCACCTACAATTCAACCCTCGATCTCGCCTCGGCGACTCATCGCGCGTCCGACTCCGAAACTACGACGTTCAGCTACGATCTGGTCGGACGGCTCAGGGAGATTACCTCGCCCCTGAACGAGACCCGCAACTTCACCTACGACGACAAGGACGAAATAACCACTGACATGGATGGGCGCGGCAACACGACCATCTACACCTACGACTGGAACGGGGATTTGCAAAGGCTTGTTGATGCCCGCCAGAACACCACCACATGGAACTGGTCCCCGCCCGGCACTGAAAACACCTGGAACGTCAAGGAATGCGACCCCAAGGGAAATTGTGCCTTTTATCTGATCGCCGGTCTCTCGGGGCAACTCAGCCAATACACCGACAAACGCGGGGTGGTGAACAAATTCAACTATGACAACTTGGGGCGGTTGATTGGCGCGAATTACGACGTCAACAACCTGCTCGGGCAGGGTACTTACCACGATGCGTTCGTGTATGATGCGGCCGATCGGCTGCTGGGCGTGACACATGGAGCAAGCGGGACGCCATGCGCCGGCAGCGACGGCAACTCCTACGCGGACGCCTTCCAGTACGACGTCCTCGACGACATCACGGTCGCCTGCAGTCCGGAGGGCAAGACCGTCAACAGCTTCGACAACATCGGCCGGCGCCTTTCGATGAGTGTGCAGCCTCCGATCGGCCACCAGGGCGCCAACTACTCGTACACTTGGGATGACGCCAATGAACTCACCGCGATGACCAACGCGACGCTGAACTACGCCCCGGACGGGCAACGTTCGATCCTTGGGGTCACCAACACAAATACTACGGTAACAACGACCTACACCTACGATGCACTTTCCCAGCGGCTCACGCTCCTGAACTTCGCTTCCACCCAGAACCCGGCACTGGGCACCCTGACCTACACTTATGACGCCGACGGCCGGGTCATCACCAAGGGTGGAACCCTCGCCAACGTCAACCTGCCGCCGGTTTCGCCACAGGCGGCCACATACGCAAGCACGAATCAAATTCAAACGTGGACCAACAACGTGTCGCCCAGCGTCGACGCCAATGAGGGAATTACGAAGGATCCTGCTACTGCGATGTCTTATAAGTACTCCGCACGCGACGAGATCTGGCAGGCGGGGAGCGATCAATACACCTACGATGCGGGCGGGAGAAGAGAAATCGCCGGCGGCGTCAGCTACTTGTACGATGGGCAGACTCCGGCTTGGATATCGACGGGGACGGGGATAAACATCGCGGCGCTCCCCGATTCCAATGAAATCTTCAACCTCAACGGTGTTGTTCCGATCCGCGACGCGCTAGGGACAGTGCTGGGTGGGGTGAACTCGAACGGGGCGCTAGCATTTCAAAACACCTATGATCCGTTCGGTGGCTTCACTACCAGCGGGACCCCGCCGTCCGGATACGGGCAGGTGTACGGGATGGCGGGAATCGAATACGACCCGACCGGGCTCTATCATGCAGGACCGCGCTACTACAGCCCGACGCTGCAGCGATTCTTGTCCGAGGATCCAATCCGCGGCAAGGCCAACATGTACTCGTATGCGGGAAACAACCCCATAACCGGGAGCGACATTTCAGGGTTGCAAGGGGACGATTGTCCCCTGGGCGACTGCGCTGGAGGGGGTGGTGGCGGGCAAGAGAACGCTCCCTGCGACTCTTGCGGACTCATCGGTCTGGTGGCCAGCATCCTTCAGGATATCTTCGGCGGCGGCAGCGGCGGAAATCCCGCTCCGAACTACCAGCGCTTCCAGAACGAAATTGCTTTCGGGAGATTCAACGAGAGCGTCGGCCTGTCGGACAATGTCCTAGTTCTGGGACAGAGCGGCCAAAATCTGAGACTCAGTACCGATGAGCTCGGTGGAATCAAGTTGGTTCAGTCGAGTACGATCGGAGGAGACGACCCGGACTTTAAGTTGGAGGGTCCACAGCGGGAAGCGAGAATCCGTGAACTGGAGCAGGAAGTGCAAAATCTGCCGAGCGGCAAAGAAAGGACAAGGAAGCTGCGAAAGCTCCAAGAGTTGCGAAGGAGACCCTCGAAACAGGCGCATGGAGCGGACAAAAACAAGGGCAGTTCGAAGCTGAGCATTATTCCCATAATCCCTGAAGCCCCGTTGGGGGCAGGGGGGGCTGAGCTTCCTGAGCTTCTCGAGCTTTTGGAGCTGGGTGCCTCTGCACTATGATCAGAGCAAACAAGAAAAGCGTCGATCGCAAGCGACAGTTGAAGATCAGAGCGGAGCAATTGGCTGAGAGGGCTCAAGCGCTCTATCTCGCCAACGACAGCAAAACGGAGCGTGGCCGACACGCACTGCGCGAAGCTATGGCGAGTATCAGAAAATTCTTACTCCTGGAGCCTAACAATTATCACGGACTCTTGCTGGCAGGTCGGATTTCTGCGGAATTCGATGATGCGCCATCAACCACGCGCGCCTTGCAGTATTTTGAGAAAGCGATTGCCCGGTGCCCGTATTCCCCAGACGCCTATCAAGACAAGGCGGGCCTATTAATGCATGACCTGAAAAGGCCGGGGGAGGCCGAGCGTTTTGCGCGCAAGGCCCTTAGTTTGTCCGAGCAGCGCGAGGACGAACTTCTAGATTCTTCCTACGCTACACTCATTGATATACTAGTCGCCCGCAGAAAATATTCTCAAGCCCGCTGGCTGATTCGTCGTGCATTGCACGATTGCCCGACCGAATTCATGAAGGCGACGGTCGAAATGCCGCTGAAGGAGATTGCCGCGAAAGAGGGGAAGCGCCACGTAACACGGAGGCCTGTCAATCCTTCGTCTTGACAATCTTGAGCTGACCCGGTTGTTACAAGACGGAATGCATTACAAATTCGGGTGGGGCGCGCCGCTGCAGAAGATCATCGATCGCTACAGCAATTCGATTACGCTGACTCGCGCCGGAACTGACGGCAGCGTGCAGCGGGGCAATGTCACCACTATCACCGCGTCCAATGGCCGCTCTCTACAGCTCTACTACGGCGGCTCGCCGAGCAATTGCTGCATTACCGGCTTTGGCGCCTCTGGGCAGGGAGATCCGCAGAACCGGAACATCCAGTACGCCTATACCAGCTCCAAGCAGCTCAAGACGGTCAACTACCCGAATCTGGACCCTACCAATCAGAACGCGAAGATTACTTACAGCTGGAGCGCGAGCCATCCGAACCTGCTAGGACTCATCGCGGTCAACGTGAGCAAGCCCGGCGGTTCGGTGGTGACCAACTACATCAACCCCGCCTACGACACGAGCACCACGATCCATCGTCTCAGGGCGGTTTATCCCGGCACCGGGACCGATGTGACCATCGGTGTGCAGTACGCCTACACGATCTCGAACCAGAAGGTGACTAACTTCAACGTCACCTTCGCGGACGGGTCGCATCGCAAGTTCACGGTCGACGCCAAGGGGTACATCACCCAAGACGTCCGAAATTCGAGCAACGCGCAGCACACCGAGACTTTCAACTACACGCGAGATCTGTCGGTTTCGCTCCGGGGCTTCATTGACTATGAGAAAGAGCAGTTCTACTCAAGCGCTGGTTTATGCTGTTTTCCTAGCCATCCCGCTCAATCTGAGCGCTTCTGCCACGGTCACGGGGGCTCTACCGTCAGGCTGGCGTCTTCCTGAGCCTAGCGAGATAAATCAGCAATGGCGGCTTCAGGACCCCAATCGGTACGTTGTGGTCAGAGGCAATTTCGACGGAAGCGGAAACGAGGGTGAAGCGTTTCTTCTGGTCCGCTCGGACGGGTCTGGTTTCGCCCCCTTCGTTCGTTTGACAACAAAGGGTGCGGGCGCACCGCAGCTGTTTCAGGCGGAAGCCACGAATCCCGGACGAGAGCTCCCGACCGAGGGGCTAAAGCTGGTGAGTCCTGGCACTTATGTTACCGCTTGTGGCAAAGGCTACAGCTGTGGGCCGGACGAGAAGAAATCCGTTACACTCACAAATGACGGAATCGAATTCTTTAAACAGGAGGGCCCCAGTCGACTTATCTACTGGGACTCAAGGAACGATCAGATCTCTGAGGTCTGGCTGAGTGATTGACGCACTCGGAGCTGGGCTGCCTGCCCAGGGCGCGTTGGTCCTGTGAGACCTCGTTTTGTGCGCCGAATCCGCAGTTGTCAATTTGTCTGCCTCGGAAAGCGCGAAGCGAACGAGTTGAGGTGGAAAGGGAAAAGTACTTGAGTTGGGGTGCGTGTGGTCGCCGGTTCAAATCCGGCCACCCCGACCAAACTCCACCTTCAAGATTCTGAAAGTCTTTCAGCGAGGCAGGCGCCGACATCTGTCGTCGCCCGGCCCTGGGCGATGAAGGCCGTCCTTCGCGGTGGTCTTTTGTTGGTTCAATTGACACAACTATCAATTGAGTGTACGCCTGACTCTTGAACGATCGGTATGGAAAATCAACCGCGCGTGCGAATCTGGCCAAGCGGTTGATGCCTGTCGTGGGCTGAAAGCGTCCGGCGCTGGTATTGCGCGCCACGCGGGCATCGCCGAGCCGCTCGGAACGTGCTCGTGCGGGGCGTTTGGATGGTGGAAAAACCGCGGAGAAGTGCTTTATCTTTCGAGCGCCGGTTGTGGCAGGCAGGAGAACGATAAAGGCAACCCGGGGATCGAGTCCGGCGGCGGACCGCCCGATGAGAATCGATATAAGCTGTCCGATCGGGAGACTGACGTGACGGCATCAGCGCGAGGTGAATGAAATGCGCATTGGAGCAACCATCTTCAATCAGAACTACAAGGACTGGGACCGGTACGAGGCCGAAGAGCGCGGTGAAACGGTTTCAGGGCGGGCGGTGCGTTCGGACCGCGAGATCTTCCGGGAAGAGATAAATATCGCGCGAATCGCGGATGAGAGCGGCTTCGATTCGGTGTGGACGATCGAGCACCATTTCACGCCGTACACGATGGTGACGAATCCGCTGCAGTATCTGACCTATATCGCCGGCATAACCAAGCGCGTGGACCTTGGGACGATGGTCGTGGTTCTGCCGTGGCACAACCCGGTGCGCGTGGCCGAAGACGTCAACATGCTCGATTCGTTCCTGGGCCCCCGCCGCAACATCATCTGCGGCGTCGGCCGCGGGCTCGGACGGCGCGAGTACTGCGGGCTCGGAATCGATCAGAACGAAGCGCGCGGGCGGTTCGACGAGTCGCTGCAGGTTCTCAACGGGCTGCTGGCGACGGGAAAGTGCGATTTCGACGGCGAGTACTACAAAATTCACGGCCTGCGGCTTCGCCCTCAGCCGGAACGCGACCTGAGCGCGAACCTGTGGTGCGCGGGCGGAACCTCCGAAACCGTGCAGATAATCGCGAAGCACGGCGTTCGGCCGCTCACGATTCCGACCACCAGCCTCGACCTCGCGCTCGCCAACATGAAGCGCTATGCGGAGCTTCGGCGCACGGCGGGCTACAAGCCGAGTCACACGAAGCTCGCGCTGTGGACGTTCGTCGCGGAAACGGAGAGCGAGGCCGAAGCGGGCGCGCGGCGGTACATGGTCGAATACGCCGATTCCGCGCTTCGCCATTACGAGCTCCTCGGCACCCATCTCCGCAACATCAAGGGTTATGAGTCCTACGGCGCGCAGTCGGACGCGCTGCGAAACGACCCGACGCCGTTCAGGATGGGCTTTTTCAAGAGCCATCCGTGGGGCACCCCGCAGAAGACCATCGAGCGCGCCAAAGAGCTCGCCAAGGCGTTCGGCACCGACGAGATCATGTTCATCTTCAAGTACGGCTCGATGCCGATAGAGGTGGCGGAGAAGAGCATGCGCCTGTTCGCGAAAGAGGTGATGCCGGCGCTGAAGGAGCTGAACCCGGAACCTCTGGCGGCGTAGCCGTCTCGACGACCGGAGCGTTGCAGGCGCGAGTTGTACGCGCTTTGTGAGATGGGCCTGCCGGTTTCGCGTGTACGGAGACGGCGGAGGAGTCGCAGGCACCGGTATTGGAACCTTTATCCGGGCGCGCGCTTCGACTCCGAAAGCTACTCCTGCGGAAAATGGAGTCGCGGCCCCGTTTTGGGCGGAGTGTGACCGCGATGCGGCTGACGCCGCATCATTTGGAAGGCTGGTTGTTACCTTCCACCTTCAGCTCTTCGCACAAATGCTGGCATTCAGCCCGCAGATTTTCCAACTCGGCCTCGGCCTTGGCGGTAGCCTTTTCGTCCGCCGCCTGCTCGACGCGTTTGGCTGCCTCAGCCATACGCTCCGCACCGAAGACCTTCGCAGTGCCTTTAAGGGCGTGAGCCGCAATTGCAGCGTCGGCGTGCTTGCCGGCGGCCAATGTCTCGGCGAGCTGCTTTAGCCGTTCAGAAATCTCGCCGAGAGCGGTGTCAATCAGCCCCGGCAGCAGTCCGGGAGCGGCGCGCAGTGACGCCATCGTGGCGGGGTCCACCACCGGCGACTCTGCCGGCTTGGACCCATCACCGGAACTGGCCGCGGTCGCAGGCGCCACCTCAGCACCGGCGCTCAACACGCGGCCCAGAGCCGCAGCGAGGGTTTCCAGCGTAACCGGCTTGCTCAGGTAATCATCCATACCCGCATCCAGACACCTTTCGCGGTCACCGATCAGAGCGTGCGCGGTCAAGGCGATAACTTTGGTGTGCCTCGAAGCGCCTTCGTGCTGGCGGAGGCGGCGGGTCGCCTCGTAACCGTCCATCGCCGGCATTCGGCAATCCATCAGGACTACATCGTAGTTTTTTTTGGTCGCGGCTTCGAGCGCTTCCCGCCCGTCTGCCACCGTGTCCGCGAGGCAGCCCAATTTTCGCAGTTGCCAAAGGGCGACTTCCCGATTGGTGGCGTTGTCCTCCGCGACCAGCACACGCAGCGGCGTTCCCTGCGGCCCGCTGATCGGCGCTGGAGCAGGCGCTTGCGATTGTTCGGCTGCTTCTGGCGATTGCGCAGGATCCGGCCCCACCCCCCCCAGGGTTGCGGCCAGGCAATCCCGCAGTTGCGATTCTTTGACCGGTTTGATCAGCAGCGACTTGACCCCAAGCTCGGAGAGCTGCTGATGGGACGCGTCGGACGTGGTCGCGGCGGAAGAGAGAATCACCAGCGGAGTGTCCGCGATCTCGGGCGTCTGGCGCACTTGTCGCGCCAACTCGATACCGGTCATCTCGGGCATCTCCATGTCCAGCAAAGCGATCGCGTAGCGCTGTCTCTGCTGGGCCTGCGAGCGCATGTTTTCCAGTCCTTCGCGCGGGCCGGCGACGGCATCGGGAACCATTTTCCATGACCGGAGCTGTGCCACCACCGCCTCGCGACTGGACCGGTTGTCGTCTACGAGCAATGCGCGAATCCCTTCGAGGTTCCTCGGGGCGCGATGCGGTTGCTCGCGACTGGCGGACTGGCGGGAAAGCCTGGCAGTGAACCAGAAAGTGGAGCCGGCTCCGGGTGTGCTGGTTACGCCGACAACGCCCTCCATCGCTTCCACCAGTTGTTTCACAATCGCCAGCCCCAGCCCGGCGCCACCGTAGTTGAGAGCGGTTCCTTCGACCTGGCTAAATGCGACGAACAACCGCGTCTGTGCCTTCGCGGGAATCCCGATTCCGGTGTCGCGCACCTCGAACCTCAGCGTCGTGTCCGCCGGCGACTCACTGAGCTTGCTTATCTTGACCGCGATCTCGCCGTGTTCGGTGAACTTCACCGCGTTGCTGAACAGGTTTCTGAGCACCTGGCCCAGGCGATCGGGGTCGCCGTGCAGGAGGCGCGGCACATCGGGTTCGAT